>NZ_JAQQEU010000030.1:0-92947 GCF_046026895.1 Paraburkholderia sediminicola | reverse complement strand
TCGGTGATGTGGGAAGCGAAGAAGATGTTCGCGAATCTGGACTGGTTCAGCGCGGTGTCGTATCACATGATGGGCGTGCCCACAGCGATGTTCACGCCGCTGTTCGTGATCGCGCGCACGGCCGGCTGGAGCGCGCACATCATCGAGCAGCGCATCGACAACAAGATCATCCGGCCGAGCGCGAATTACACCGGACCTGAGAATTTGAAGTACCTGCCGCTAAATAGGAGAAAATAGCGGTCGCTGTGCGCTTTCTGAGCGCGTGCAGTTCAACCCGCGCGGTCGCCAGGACCGGTAGCCCGCGCAATGTGTAACAGAAATTAGATAGAAAGGTTTTCTCCATGAAAAAGCTGATGATCGCTGCCGTGATTGGCGCCCTGTCCACGACGATGCTGTCCGTTTCGACCGACGCCGTCGCACAACCGGCGACCACCACGACGCCCGCTGCCAAGGCCGTCGCGAAACGCCCGCAGCCGCGCCGCCTGGTCAAGCGCAAGGAAAATCCGGCCAAGGAAGCAAAGGTCGATCCGATGCCGGAAGGCGCGGAAAAGTGGTCGTGCAAGGACGGTCTCGCTTTCGAAATGAAAGGCGACATGAAGCGTGACCAGATCGTCACGGTTCACTGGGCGAACAAAAACTACAGTCTGCCGCGCGAAGCGACCACCACGGGCGCGGACCGTTTCCACGACGCCGCAACCGGCATGGATCTCGTCGTGATCCCGACCAAGGCCATGCTGTTCCAGGACAAGGACAGCTCGCGTCTGGCCGACGAATGCAAGACGGTAGCCATGGAGCAAGGCGCGCCGGCTCCGACGCAATCGAACGCGATCAACAAGGTCAGCAACTGATCACCGCCATCAGGAAGGCCCTCCGATGTCCGCTCCGATTTCCAACGTGCGACCCGACCCGGACTCCGTCCTCGTCGATATTGTCGACTACGTTCTGGATTTTCAGATCGACAGCACGCTCGCGCTGGAAACCGCGCGTCACTGCCTGATCGATACGCTCGGCTGTGGACTCGAGGCGCTCACCTACCCGGCCTGCACCAAGCTGATGGGACCGATCGTGCCGGGCACGATCGTCCCCAACGGCGCGAAGGTGCCGGGTACGTCGTTCCAGCTGGACCCGGTTCAGGCCGCCTTCAACATCGGCGCTATGATCCGCTGGCTCGACTTCAACGACACGTGGCTCGCCGCCGAATGGGGTCATCCGTCGGATAACCTCGGCGCCATTCTCGCGACAGCCGACTGGCTCTCGCGCAGTGCCATCGCAGCGGGCAAAGCGCCGCTGATGATGAAAGACGTGCTGATCGCAATGATCAAGGCGCACGAAATTCAAGGCTGTATCGCGCTCGAAAACTCCTTCAACAAGGTCGGGCTCGATCACGTATTGCTGGTCAAGCTAGCGTCCACGGCCGTCGCTGGGCAGCTGATCGGCCTCACGCGCGACGAACTGATCAATGCGGTGTCCCAGGCGTTCGTCGACGGGCACGCGCTGCGCACGTATCGCCACGCGCCGAACACCGGTTCGCGCAAATCGTGGGCCGCGGGCGATGCGACCTCGCGCGCCGTGCGCCTCGCGCTGATTTCGAAGACCGGCGAGATGGGCTATCCGTCGGTGCTGAGCGCGAAGACGTGGGGCTTCTACGACGTGCTGTTCAAGGGCAACGCGTTCAGATTTCAGCGTCCGTACGGCTCGTACGTGATGGAGAACGTGCTGTTCAAGATCTCGTTTCCGGCCGAATTCCACGCCCAAACCGCGGTCGAAGCCGCGATCGCGCTGCACGCGCAATTGAACGCGGCGGGCAAGCATGTGGACGACATCCGCAAGATCACGATCCGCACCCACGAAGCCGCGATCCGCATCATCGACAAGAAAGGCCCGCTGAACAATCCAGCCGACCGCGATCATTGCATCCAGTACATGATCGCCGTGCCGCTGATCCACGGCCGCCTGACGGCTGCGGATTACGAAGATTCGATTGCGCAGGACGCGCGCATCGATGTGTTGCGCGCGAAGATGGAATGTGTCGAAGACGCGCAGTTCACGAAGGATTACCACGATCCGGAGAAGCGTTCGATCGCCAATGCACTGACGATCGAGTTCAACGATGGATCCAAGTTCGATGAAGTCGTAGTCGAATACCCGATCGGTCACAAGCGCCGTCGCGAGGAAGGGATTCCGTTACTGGTGGAGAAGTTCAGGACCAACCTCGCGCGGCGCTTTCCGGTCAAGCAACAACTGGCGATTCTCGACGTGTCGCTCGATCAGGCAAGGCTCGAAGCCATGCCGGTCAATGAATACGTCGATCTGTACGTCATCTAGTTCAAGTACTGTAGTTCCGCGATCAAACCAAGGAAAAGACCATGGCCCACAACCTCCACAAAACGCTCAAGGAATTCGACAGCGGTTCCGGCAAAGGCAAGTTCTACTCCCTGCCGCAACTCGGCAAGGCACTGAACATCAAGATCGACCGCCTGCCGGTTTCGATCCGTCTCGTGCTGGAATCGGTGCTGCGCAACTATGACGGCAAGAAGGTCGCAGAAGAACACATCACGCAACTGGCGAACTGGAAGCCGACCGCCGCCCGCGTCGACGAGATTCCGTTCGTCGTGGCGCGCGTCGTGCTGCAGGACTTCACCGGCGTGCCGCTGCTCGCCGACATCGCCGCGATGCGCGGTGTCGCGCAGCGCGCGGGCAAGAACCCGAAGTCCATCGAGCCGCTGGTCCCGGTCGATCTGGTCGTCGATCACTCGGTGCAGATCGATCACTTCCGTGAAAAGAACGCGCTCGACCTGAACATGAAACTGGAATTCCAGCGCAACAACGAGCGCTACCAGTTCATGAAGTGGGGCATGCAGGCATTCGACACGTTCAAGGTCGTGCCGCCGGGCGTCGGCATCGTTCACCAGGTGAACCTGGAATATCTCGCACGCGGCGTGCACAAGAAGGCTGATGGCGCGGACACGGTGTACTACCCGGACACGCTGGTCGGCACCGACAGCCATACCACGATGATCAACGGCATCGGCGTGGTGGGCTGGGGCGTCGGCGGCATCGAGGCCGAAGCCGGCATGCTCGGCCAGCCGGTGTACTTCCTGACGCCGGACGTGGTCGGCGTGAACCTGAAGGGCAAGCTGCGCGAAGGCGTGACGGCCACCGACCTGGTGCTGACCATCACCGAACTGCTGCGCAAGGAAAAGGTCGTCGGCAAGTTCGTCGAGTTCTTCGGCGAAGGCACGCGCTCGCTGTCGCTGCCGGACCGCGCAACGATCGGCAACATGGCGCCGGAATACGGCGCAACGATGGGCTTCTTCCCGGTCGACGAAAAGACCATCGACTACTTCAAGGGCACGGGCCGCACCGACGCGGAAATCTCGGCGTTCCAGAACTACTTCAAGGCGCAGGAACTGTTCGGCGTTCCGAAGGAAGGCGACATCGACTACACGAAGGTCGTCACGCTCGATCTGGGCACGGTCGCTCCGTCGCTGGCCGGTCCGAAGCGTCCGCAAGACCGTATCGAAATCGGCAATGTGAAGTCGACCTTCAGCGACCTGTTCTCGAAGCCGGTCGCGGAAAACGGCTTTGCGAAGAAGGCGGCCGATCTGGACGCGCAATACACGACGAGCAACGGCGTCGACGTGAAGAACGGCGACATCCTGATCGCCGCGATCACGTCGTGCACGAACACGTCGAACCCGAGCGTGCTGCTGGCCGCCGGCCTGCTGGCGAAGAAGGCTGTCGAAGCGGGCCTGACGGTGGCTCCGCACATCAAGACTTCGCTGGCTCCGGGATCGCGGATCGTCACCGAATACCTGACCAAGACCGACCTGCTGAAGTACCTCGACAAGCTCGGCTTCACGCTGGCCGCTTACGGTTGCACGACCTGTATCGGCAACGCGGGCGACCTGACGCCGGAACTGAACGAAGCGATCACGAAGAACGACATCGTCGCGGCAGCGGTGCTGTCGGGCAACCGTAACTTCGAAGCGCGTATTCACCCGAACATCCGCGCGAACTTCCTGGCCTCGCCGCCGCTCGTCGTCGCTTACGCGATCGCCGGCAACATCACGCGCGACCTGATGACGGAACCGGTCGGCAAGGGCAAGGGCGGCAAGGACATCTACCTGGGCGACATCTGGCCGACCAGCGAAGAAGTCAATGAGCTGCTCAAGTTCGCGCTGGACGCGGAAGCGTTCCGCAAGAACTACGCGCAGCTCACCAAGAAGGGTGACCTGTGGAGCAAGATCGAAGGCGAAGAAGGCCAGGTCTACGACTGGCCGAAGTCGACCTACATCGCCGAGCCGCCGTTCTTCGGCAAAGACTTCTCGATGACGCCGGCCGACAGCATCGCACCGGTCAAGAACGCGCGCGCACTGGGCATCTTCGGTGACTCGGTCACGACCGACCACATCAGCCCGGCAGGCTCGATCAAGGAAGACTCGCCGGCAGGCAAGTGGCTGAAGGAAAACGGCGTGCAGAAGGCCGACTTCAACAGCTACGGCTCGCGTCGCGGCAACCACGACGTGATGATGCGCGGCACGTTCGCGAACGTCCGGATCAAGAACCTGATGATCCCGGCGAAGGCAGACGGCTCGCGCGTCGAAGGCGGCCTGACGATTCACCAGCCGAGCGGCGAACAGCTGTCGATCTATGACGCAGCGATGAAGTACATCGACGCCGGCACGCCGACCGTCGTGTTCGCGGGCGAAGAGTACGGCACGGGCTCGTCGCGTGACTGGGCTGCGAAGGGCACGCAACTGCTGGGCGTGAAGGCCGTGGTCGCACGCAGCTTCGAGCGGATCCACCGTTCGAACCTGGTCGGCATGGGCGTTCTGCCGCTGCAGTTCAAGGGCTCGGATAGCGTGCAGTCGCTCGGCATCACCGGCGAAGAAACGTACGACATCGAAGGCCTGGGCGAGGACTTCAAGCCGCAACAGGAAGTGACGCTGGTGATTCGCAGCAAGGACGGCAGCGAGAAGCGCGTGCAAGTGCTGCTGCGTATCGACACGCCGATCGAAGTCGACTACTACAAGCACGGCGGGATTCTGCCGTTCGTGCTGCGTTCGCTGCTGGCTGCTTAAGCTCGGCGGTACAGCAAACGGCTTGGCTGTTTTGCAGGGGCTGCGTCCTGTGGAGGGCGCAGCCGATTTTGAAGCCCGACCTTTGGTCGGGCTTTTTTTTGCCGCTCAGTTTTGAACGCTGGGCGCGGCAAAGGCGGACGGGTTGTCGGTGATTCGGCGCTGCGTCATGTGGCTGTTCCAGTCGGTGTCGCTTGGTGCGGGCGCGCCTGTGTTTGCCCGCGAGGCGATGCTCGCGCGGTGGTGCTGCTGCCCGATGGTCCAGTCGAGCCGTGCGGCCTGGGCGATGGCGTCGCCGTCGGTGTCGTCAGGGGATGAGCGCGGGGGCCATTCGGGTTGCGTGGAGGTGACAGAACGTAGGACGGGGCGAATCGTGTGGGCTGCTGTGCGATGTTCGTCGAACTGCGATTCGACTGGACGCGTGAATGTCGATTTGTTGTTGGCGTGAGGCTTGGCCGAAAGCAGCGCTTGCAGCGACGGTTTGGACTCGCTTCGGAGCGCGGACTGCGCGACTTCAACGGACGGCCGCGCCGCTCCGGGCGACGCTTGCGACTGCGCGATCGACATCGTGGCCGTCTTATCGGCGTTACGCGTCGCCGTGGTCGTGGTCGTCAACAACCATGCGAGCGCAATGCCGCAGATCAAAAAGATCATTCCCGCCAGCATTCGATCCCCACGGGACGAATACCAGCGCGTCATTCCCATCGCGAGGTAGCGCCTGGATTCGTCCATTTGCGCATCGAAACAGGAGGAATTGTCGCGTGGCTTCGGCAGCTTGTAGAAGAAGCGGGGCTTTTGTCCCGGCGCAAACGGAATGCGACGCGCCTGGGGCGAGTTGCGCCGCGCAACCTCCCGGATCATCTGATGCGCCGCGGTGACTGCCGCCGGTTGCGGCCGACGTTGCGCCGCGTTTCGCGGCGGCCAGCGGTACACGCCGTAAGGCGGCGGCAAACCACGCAGCAACCGCGAGTTCGGCAGCGCCAGATTGCCTTGAATCAAGGCCTGCGGTCGATTCATGGCTGGGTGTTCCGATGTGCGACAGGCGTTGGTTCGAGTTGCTCGACCAGGTTCCTGGCGCGGTCGATCAACGCCTCGATCAAGCCGGTGTCATGGTCCAGGGGCGAGACACTCGCGCGGCGCAATGCCTCCATCAAACCGCGCGCGCCGACAAGCCCGACCGCGCCGCTCAATCGGTGCAGCAGGCCGCGCACATGGGTGGGATCACGCTGGCAATGCAATGCGCTAGCCAACGCGTATAGGTCGTCGTCCATCGCACGTCGCCAGCCGGTCAGGAAGACGGGAAGGTCGATGCCTTCTTCGGATAGTGCGTCCAGGTAACTTTGTTCGAAGGGTTCGGGGTCGTTGGGGTTGGTGGCTTCTGTCGATTCGCAGCGGCAAGCCCGCTCGTTCGCGATCGCTTCGCGTTGTCCAGTCGCTCGCCGTAGCGCTGCTCGCAACAGGCATGTGATCAACGCGACGACCACTGCTATCGATAGCGCCCATAACCAAGGCTGCCGTGCGATTGCCACACCCTTCGCGCGCTGTCCCGACTCGTCAACGACGACGGGTCCATTGCCATTCGAAGCAGACGCAGACGCCGCATCAAAACCGGCGCTGGTTAGCGACCCGGCGTCACGGACCGTCTGCTCGAGGTTGGTCGACATAACGTGCGCGGCCGACGCCGCTGCATGACGCGAACCATCGGCGAGCACGACTTGCGACGTGCGGCCAATTGACGGCGCCGCGTTGGCGCGTGTTGAAAACGTCCACAGCAATGCGAACGCAAAGAGCCAACCCGACAATGTCGCCGAACGGATTGCAGCCTGCCACGCGCGGTGAATATGAGGATGAGAAAGACTGTCGACGACGCGCGCCGCACGACGGCTTGCCACCGCAGAGGAACCCAGCAGGCCCATATCGTTCATAGCCCGCAAAATCAATCGATCAACTTATGCAGCGAAGCAAACTCGATCAGCGCCGCCAAAGACGAAAGACCGAGCTTTTCCTGAATACGGCTTTTGTAGGTGCTCACCGTCTTGTCGCTCACGAACAGCGCGTCGCCGATCGCCTTGTTCGACATGCCTTTCGAGAGCATCTGCAGGATCACCAGTTCCTTGTCGGACAGCAGCCTCACCCGCTCCTCTTCATCTGCCGCCGCGTTGACCGTGGGCACCATGCCGCCGGTGGCCGTCACCGGGAACACGGTATAGCCCGCGAGCACCGCCTCCACACCCCGCATGATCTCCTTCATTTCCTGCGACTTGCCGACAAAGCCGTGGACGCCGGAGCGCATCGCGCGCGGCGCGAACGTGGCGGGGTCGTGCCCCGACAGCACCAGCACGCGGATCGACGGATGCACGAGCTTGAGCCGTGGAATCACGTCGAGTCCGCTGATGCGCGGAATGTCGAGATCCAGTATTGCCAGGATCGGCATGTGTTGCCGGGCCATTTCGACGGCGGTCTGTCCGTTGTCGGCCTCGATGACTTCCTCGACACCCAGCAATTGCATGAGCTGCATCTTGATGACCATCCGGAATGCCGGGTGGTCGTCTATAACCAGAATAGTTGACATGTCGTGCCTCCCCCTTGAAACCATTCCCCGCCGCATTGGTTCTTGTCATCGCGCGGTTTGAAGTTGCGTCGAGCCTCGCGGCGCGCCGGCTCGTTTTAATTGTCGGCAGAGCGGTCCAACGAGGCTTCGTCTGCCAGCTCGATGACCACCCGGCGGTTCGGCGCAAGGCACCGTATTAACGCGTCGCGCTTCGCCTGGCGACAGTCGACCCGCTGGTTCGCACTGCCTCGACCCTGCGCAATGATCGGTAATGTCACGCCACGGGTTCGCAGATACTGCTCGACGGTCCGTGCCCGCGACGACGACAGACGCAGGTTGTAGGCGTCGTCGCCGAGGCGATCGGTGTAGCCGGTGATCTTTAGCGTGCGTGTGGCGGGCTGCTTCTTTAGATCGACTGCCAATGCATCGAGCCGCTGTTTGCCGCCGGGCAGTATCGCAACAGTGTCGGCGCCGTCGAAGCGGAACAGGGAATCGCCTCCCAGCGTAATTGCTTGCGGTGCTGGCGTTGCCTCGGACGACGCGCTCTGCTGCGCCTCTTTACATTGCAGAGCGGCCTGCGCCGACTTGCGCAAGCTCTCCCGCACTTCCGGCAAACGCTTCTCGGCGCTGGAAAAGCTGCGTATCCACGCGTCATGCCCGGCTTGCATCAGCCCGACTTCGGCGCACGCGAGCGGCGCTTGCGCCGGCGGACAGCGGAGCACCGCGGAGTCGGCCTTGATCGTGTTGATGATCTGCCACAGATCCGGGCGCACCATCGACACGGTGCGTAGTGCGGGATTGACTGCGGAGAGGGACGTGCCGCGCGCGAGGTTCATCGTGATGTAGGCCGCCTGGCCGATCGCTTCTTCGACGAAGCCCCAGTCGTCGTGCGCGTCGCGCGCCTGACTAGCGGCATTGATCCAGCATTGGGCCTTCGCGTGGAAGTAGTCGGCTTGCTCACCCGGCGTTTGATCGAGCTGCGCCTGCAACGAGTTCAGCGTGGCGCGGCTGCCCTGGATCGACGCGTAGGTGTTGATCCATTGCGGATTGACCGCGCCCGCCGCCTCGTTTTGCAGGGCGCCGATGCCGGTTTTCAGCACGCTCGCATCTTCAATGCCGAGCCGCTCACGCGCGGCATGGTCCGCGCAACCGACTAAGGCCAACGCGCACGCAAGCACCGTTAGCTGGAATTTCATGGACTGGGTGCTCCGAGCGCATCTTTCTAAAGAAGGCTCAGAGTATGCAGACCGGCGAACCCGTGGGGAATGGGACCATTCTTAGAATCGCGTCAGCGTGTTTGCCTATCAGGACGCGGGACGGGCATCGGCTGTCATCCCCGCCTGAACCCCACTCCGACTCTGCTCAAACTCTGACTGCCCGTGCCGCATTGCGTCCGCGCAGCCATTCGAGCGCGAGCAATAGAGAGGTCGAGAAGATGATCAGGATCGTGGCCAGCGCGGCGATGGTCGGGCTAATGTTCTCGCGGATGCCGGTAAACATTTGCCGCGGCAGCGTGGTTTGATCCGCGCCCGCGAGGAACAGCGTCACGACCACTTCGTCGAATGAAGTCGCGAACGCGAACAGCGCGCCCGAAATCACGCCCGGCGCGATCACCGGCAACGTGATGCGGAAAAACGTCTTGACCGGATTCGCGCCTAGCGACAGGCTCGCGCGCACCAGGTTGTAGTTGAAACCCTGCAACGTGGCGGCCACCGTCGTCACGACGAACGGCACGCCGAGCGACGCATGCGCAAGGATCAGGCCAATGTAGGTATTGGCCAGCCCCAGCGGCGCGAAGAACAGATACATGCCGACGCCGACCACCACCACCGGCACGATCATCGGCGAGATCAGGATGGCCATCAGCAGGCCTTTGCCGCGGAAGTTGGCCTTCGTCAACCCGATCGCCGCCAGCGTGCCGAGCACGGTCGCGACCACTGTCGCCGACGGCGCGACGATGAAGCTGTTCTTCGCGGCCATGCGCCACTCGTCGGACGCGATCAGGTTCTGATACCACCGCAGCGACCAGCCCGGAATCGGATACACCAGAAACGTGCTCGACGAAAACGACAGCGGCACGATCGCCAGCACGGGCAGGATCAAGTACAGCAGCGTCAGCACGACGAGCGCGCGCAACGCGAAATACCATACGCGCTCGACCAGCGACGTATGCGGTGCGAACAAGGGCTTGGCAAGTTTCATCGCAATGCGCTCCGGTCAGCCGAGGCTCAATGACGAACGCGTGAAGCGTCCATAGATCACGTACAGCACGAGCGTCGCGGCGAGCAGCAAGCCGCCGAGCGCGCACGCCATGCCCCAGTTGATCGTGACGTTGGTGAAGTACGCGACGTAGTAGCTGACCATTTGATCGTTCGGGCCGCCGAGCAATGCGGGCGTGATGTAGTAGCCGATTGCCAGAATGAACACCAGCAGCGCGCCCGCGCCGATGCCCGGATAGGTTTGCGGCACGTACACGCGCCAGAACGCGGCGAACGGGTGGCTGCCGAGCGACACCGCGGCGCGCTGATAGGTGGGCGGAATCGACTTCATCACGCTATACAGCGGCAGGATCATGAACGGCAGCAGAATGTGCGTCATCGAAATGTACACGCCGGTGCGGTTGAACAGTAGCGCAAGCGGATCGTGCAGCAGGCCGCTCGCGATCAGCGCCTTGTTCACCAGGCCTTCGCTTTGCAGAATCACGATCCACGCGGCTACGCGCACGAGGATCGATGTCCAGAACGGAATCAGCACGAGAATCATCACCAGATTCGCGCGACGCTCGGACAGTGTCGAAATCCAGTACGCGAGCGGATAGCCGAGCAGCAGCGTGAACAAGGTCACGACCGCGCCGATCACGAACGTGCGGCTGAACACCTTCAGATAGATCTGCTGATCGGGATCGGTCGGAATGATGCGGCCGAACGCGTCCTGCTTGTGATCCAGTGAAGCCAGCAGATAGAACGGCGAAAACGTGCCGGCGTTTTTCGCAATGGCCTGCCAGTACGCGATGTCGTTCCAGCGTTCGTCCACTTCGACGAACTTCGCGCGCATCTGGGCGGGCGTCAGTTGCAGGGGTTTGCTGTTGTCGTCGACGAACGGCATTGCGTGCGCGGACTTCGCGACCAGCGAGCGATAGCCTGGAATCTCCACGTTCAGACGCCGCGCTAGCGCGCCCAAGCCGTCGCTGTCGGCGACCGCGGTGAGGTCGGTGGCGAGCGCGGCGAACGCGGCATCCGGCGGCGGCGTTTTGCGGTCCCAGCCGCTCAATGCGCTGAGCGTATGCGGCAACGCGTTGGCGACTTCGGGATTCTGCGCGGCGCGGGTCAGCAGCGCGCCGATCGGCACGACGAAGATCAGCAGCAGGAAAATCGCGAGCGGTGCGATCAGCAGCAGCGCCATTGCGCGCTTTCTGGATTCCGCGGCCTTCAGTTCGCGCTTGAGCCGGCCGGTTGAATCAGACGTCGAATCGGCGGCGATCGTCATCGTGGTCACACCTGTCTCCTTTGTCGACCAGAGTTGGCGCTTTAGCGCCTACTCTGGTCCCATGCAAAGCCGTCGACCGGAGTTGGCGCTTTAGCGCCTACTCCGGTCCCATGCAAAGCTGTCGACCGGAGTTAGCGATTCACCGCTTTCTCCAGCCCCATGCATCACAAGCGCACGCCCATCGTCCCACCTGCGCGCGCGTCGCCTTCCATCGCTAAAGCGCGGCCCCGCCAACAACAAAGCCGCACCCCCACCCACTTACTTCGAAGCCCACGACGAAAATCGCTGCTCCAGTTCATCGCCATGATCGGTCCAGAACGTCAGATTCTGCAGCACCGCGTTCTTACCATTGGCCGGCGAATTCGGCAGATCCGCGAGCGTCTTCGCATCGAGCGCCTTGATCGCCGCCTCATTCACCGGACCATAGGCGATGTGATGCGCGTAATCCTGCTGCGGCTTCGGCGACAACGAATAAGCGATGTACTTCTCAGCCAGCGCCTTGTTCGGCGAGCCCTTCGGAATCGCCCAGTAGTCGAGGTCGTAGATGCTGCCGTTCCACACCACCTTGAGGTTCTTCCCTTCCCGCCGCGCCGCGTCGATCCGGCCGTTATACGCGGTGGACATCACCACGTCGCCCGCGACGAGAAACTGCGGCGGCTGCGCGCCCGCTTCCCACCACTGGATGTTCGGCTTCAGCTCGTCGAGCTTCTTGAACGCGCGGTCCTGGCCTTCCTTGGTGGCGAGCACCTTGTAGACATCCTTTGGCGGCACGCCATCGGCCATCAGCGCGAATTCGAGGTTGTAGCGCGCACCCTTGCGCATCGCGCGCTTGCCGGGGAATTTCTTCACGTCCCAGAAATCGACCCAGCCGTTCGGCGCGGTTTTCAGCTTGTCGGCGTTATACGCGAGCGCCGTCGACCACACGAAGAAGCCGGCGCCACAAGTTTGCGGAGCCTCGGGAATCAGATCCGACTTCTTGCCGATCTTCGACCAGTCGAGCTTCTCGTACAGCCCTTCATCGCAGCCACGGCCGAGATCGCCCGACTCGACTTCCACCACATCCCAGTTCACATGCTTGGCTTCGACCATCGCCTTGACTTTGGCCTGTTCGCCGTTGTATTCGACGACCGTCACCTTATTGCCGGTTTGCGACTCGAATGGCTGGTTGAACGCGGCCTTCTGCGCGTCGCTATTCGCGCCGCCGAAGTTGACGACCGTCAGTTCGGCTGCATTGACCTGCGCGGCGCCCAGCGCGAGCGCGACAGCACCGACAGCGATGGCGCAGCGCGATTTCCCGTTCTTGTTCATGGTGTGTTGCTCTCCTTTGGTGGTGTGCATCAAGCTGAGTACAGTGCGACTTGTTATGTGCTGCTGACTTGCCCTGCCTGCGTCGAACCGCTACGCGTTTCGACGCGTTCATGCCCCCGCGAACACCCGCAGATGCTCCGGCGCAAACTCCAGAGCGACCGGCGCGCCGGGCGCGAAGGTATTGAGCGCGTCGGTGCCGAGCGGCACCTTGACGAAGCACTCGTCCTGCTCCCGCACACCGCAGCGCATGCGCACGTGGTCGCCGAAATAGATCAGCCCGCGCGCTTCGCCGCTGAGCGCGTTGGCGCCGGGCCGCGCCGAACCGGTCGCGAGCTTCATGCGCTCGGGCCGTATGCAGGCGATCGCGGGCGAGCCGGCCCGCGCGCCGCCGATATTGCGCCCCGTCAAACGCGTGCCGTCGCTCAGGTGAATCTCGCAATAGTCGCCTTCGACATTCGCGATCGTGCCGCGCAGCTTGTTGCTATCACCGATGAAGTTCGCGACGAACTCGTTGCACGGCGATTCGTAGAGCCGGTCGACGGTATCAAGCTGCTGCACGATGCCTTTATCGAACACGGCGACGCGGTCGGACATGGTGAGCGCCTCGCCCTGATCGTGCGTGACGTACACGAACGTGACGCCGAGCTTCTCGTGCAATGATTTAAGTTCGTACTGCATGTGTTCGCGCAGCTGTTTGTCCAGCGCGCCGAGCGGCTCGTCCATCAGCACGAGCTTCGGTTCGAACACCAGTGCCCGCGCGAGCGCGATGCGCTGTTGCTGGCCGCCGGATAGCTGCGCCGGATAGCGCTTCGCGAAGCTCTCCATGCGGACCATTTTCAGCGCGTTGCTGGTGCGATGCGCGCGCTCTTCGGCCGAAAGCTTGCGCACCGTCAACGGATACGCGACGTTCTGCTCGACCGTCAGATGCGGGAACAGCGCGTAGTTCTGAAACACCATGCCGATGTTGCGTTTGTGCGGCGGCACGGTATTGAGCAGCGTGCCGTCGAGCCAGATTTCGCCGCCGGTGGGAAATTCGAAGCCTGCCAGCATCATCAGACAGGTGGTTTTGCCTGAGCCGGACGGTCCGAGCAGCGTCAGGAATTCGCCTTGATAGATATCCAGATCGAGCTGTTTGACGACCAGCGTTTCGCCGTCGTAGGTCTTGCGAACGCCGCGAAAGCTGACGATCACGTCATCGGTTTTC
Organism: Paraburkholderia sediminicola; assembly: GCF_046026895.1. Lineage (GTDB taxonomy): Bacteria > Pseudomonadota > Gammaproteobacteria > Burkholderiales > Burkholderiaceae > Paraburkholderia > Paraburkholderia sediminicola_C. Next base: position 79,317 of record NZ_JAQQEU010000030.1, on the reverse strand, counting down.
ATGCCCTCGTCTCCCATGCAAAGCTGTCGACAGGAGTGCTTTAGCACTTACTCCTGTCCCATGCAAAATCATCGCTGCTGCCGGCAAGCCCCCGCTGCCAAACAGCGGGATTGCATCCATTGCGTGGCTCACTATAGACCGTTACGGTTCTACAATATGGAACCATTTCATTATTCCGGATAGAACCACTTGGACACTGTGATCTTGTCGGACTGGCTCGCCGCGCAACTCGACCGCAGCGCTGCCGAACCGCTGTACCGGCAGACGTTGCGGCTGATGCAGCAGGCCATCCTGACCGGCCAGCTGCCGCCGGGCACCAAGCTGCCGAGTTCACGCACGCTTGCCGCGGACCTCGGCATTGCGCGCAATACGGTGCTGCACGTCTACGACCAGTTGACCGCCGAGGGTTACGTGATGTCGAACACCGGCAGCGGCACGTATGTCGCCGACACGCGGCCGGACACCGCCGCGGTGAACGCGCGCAGGAAGCCGGCGGTAACCGGTGTCGACGCGCGAGGCCAAGTGACCAGGGAAATCCCGAAGCCGTCCAAACGCGGCCTGGGCGACCTGTCCGCTCGCGGGCGACGCCTGATCGACCAGGCGGGCGTCTCCGCCAAACAGTGGGGCGCGTTCATGCCGGGCGTACCCGATGTCGCCGAATTTCCGGCGCGCACGTGGAGCCGCCTGCAAGCGCGGCTGTGGAAAGAAGCCAATCCCGATCTGCTCACCTACGCGCCCGGCGGCGGCTACCGCCCCTTGCGGCGAGCGTTGTCGGACTATCTGCGCGTCGCGCGCTCGGTGAATTGCACGCCGGACCAGATCATCATCACCACGGGCATCCATCAGTCGATCGACCTCGCGGTGCGCCTGTTGACCGATGTCGGCGATCGCGCGTGGGTCGAGGAGCCGTGCTATTGGGGCGCGCGCAGCGTGCTGCAATCGTCGGGGGTGACGCTGGTGCCGGTGCCGGTCGACGACGAAGGCCTGAATCCGCGCGAGCAGGATCTGCAACAGCCGCCGCGTCTGGCGCTCGTCACGCCGTCGCATCAATATCCGCTCGGCATGGTGATGAGCCTCGCGCGCCGCCGCACGCTGCTCGAATATGCGCGTCAGCATAACGTGTGGATCATCGAGGACGACTACGACAGCGAGTTCCGCTACGGCAGCCGTCCGCTTGCGTCGTTGCAGGGACTCGACGACGCAGGCCAGGTGATCTACGTGGGCAGCCTCGGCAAGATGCTGTTTCCCGGACTGCGGATCGGCTACATGATCGCGCCGGAACATCTGGTGGATACATTTCGCACCGGCGTCGCGGAGCTGTACCGCGAGGGGCAACTGATGCAGCAGGCGGTGATGACGGACTTCATCATGGACGGGCACCTCACGTCGCACGTTCGGCGCATGCGGGCGCTTTATGGAGAACGCAGGCAGATTCTGATCGACGCGATCACCGCGCGCTTCGGCAGCGAACTGCCGGTGATGGGCGACGAAGCCGGCCTGCATCTGGTGCTCGGCCTGCCCGATTACGCGAACGATCGCGCGGTGACGGCCGCCGCTTACGATGCCGGCGTGATCGTGCGGCCGCTCGCGAGCTACTACAGCACCGACCCGCCGCCGCGGCGCGGACTGCTGCTCGGCTATGCGTGCGTGGCGAACGACAGGATCGGTCCCGCGTTCGACACGCTCGCGCGCGTAATCGAGCAAACCGCGCTGAAGGCACCGACGCGCGCGGCCTGAACCTTACTTCAGGCCGAAGTCCACGCGCGTGGTCGCGCCCTTGTCCTGGATGCCGTCGGCGTTCAGCTTCGGCGCGACGATGAACACGCGGCTGCTGTCGATCTTGCCATCCAGATACTGCTGCACGCTTTGCGCGCGTCGTTGTGCGAGCTCACGCAAACTGCCGTCGTCGATCGGCGCGTTGGCGGCGAGCGCGCTCTTCATGTCGTCGTCCGGCAAGCTCTTGGTCAGGCCGACGAAGTTGCGCGGCTTCTTGAAGTCTGCGGACTTGTAGGCTTTGGTCAGATACTTGTCGTAGTCCTTGGCATCGACGGTCACGGACGACAGATCGACGCTCTCGCCGTTGCCCACCACGTCCTTGACCTTCTGCTGCTTCACGAGCCGGTCGACATAGCGGGTGCGCAACGCCGGTTCGTCGACTGCCGGGTCGACGCGGGCGATCAGATCCATCTTGATCGACGGCTTGTCGGCGAGTGCCTTGACGATCGTATCGAGCTTTTTCGTGCTGGCGTCCGTGAGCTTGGCCGAGCCGGGCTCGAACTCGACATAGCCCAACTCTTCGCCACCGCCGCCGAACGCGTGAGCGATCAGCGAGAACGGCGCGGTCACCGCCTTTTGCAGCAGATTGAGCACCGCATGCCAGATCAGGCCGCCGACGCTGAACTCGGGATTCGACAGCGAACCCGACACCGGCAGATTCACGTCGATCTCGCCGCGCGAGTTTTTCAGCAGTGAGATCGCGAGACGCACCGGCAGCTTGGTAGCCGTATCGTTGTCGATGTGGTCGCCGAACGTGAGCTGGTCGATGAACAGGTGGTTGTCCGCGTTCAACTGATCGTTGTCGAGCTTGTAGTGCAGGTCGACGTTCAGCTTACCCTTGGTGATCGGATAGCCGGCGTATTTCGACGAATACGGCGTGAGGTTGGTCAGCTCGATGTCGTGCGCGCTCGCGGTTAGATCGAGCGCCGGTTTAGCGATCAGCGGATTGACGGTGCCGCGAATCGACAGCGGACCGTTGGCAGCCAGTTTCGCGGCGATGTCGACCGGCGCGGAGGTGGTTGATTGCGTGCCGAACGCGCCGACCGTGCCCTGAATGCCGACCAGATTCGCGGTGTAGTTGGGCTTGATGAAGTTGTCCGTGTACGTGACGCGGCCCTGTTGCAGCACCAGTTGGCCGAAGTGCAGTTTGACCGGGCTTTGCGGCGGCGTGGCGGCCGTGACGGTGGCGGGCGCGGCGGGCGTCGCCGACGCAGCTTGCGCGGGCGCCGCGGCCACCGCCGATGCCGCCGGCGGCGTCAACGGCACCGGCTCGGCGCCGCTCTTGTCGCGCGTGAGCGATTGCGCGGCGCCGCTTTCATGCGCGACCACATCCTTCAGATTGAGCTTGCCTTGCGCGTCGAGCAGCACGCGGCCATAGAACTTCGTGAAGGTCACGCGGCCCGCGTCTACCGCCGTGCCGTGCTCGTCGTAGTCGGCCTTCAGGTTGGACAATGCGAGCGAGCCCCAGCCCGCGAACGGGTCGGAGGTCGCCTTGTCGAGCATCCGCACGTCGACGAGCGCCATGTCGCCGTGATAGCTCGCCTTCAGCGCCTTGGCCTGAGTCACCGCGAGATCGCCGTTCGCATTGAGCAGCGCGCTCGCGATCACCGCATTCAGCTTGCTGCCGAAGTATGGTTCGAAGGCCGCCGCGTCGAGCCGGTTCGCGTTCACCTTGACGGCCAGCTTGAGCGGCGTCGCAGTGACGTCGCCCTTCATGCCGAGCGTACCCTTCTTGTTCAGCGTGGCTTGCAGATCGACCGGCAGCGGACGGCTCAAGTCGTCGCTGATCTGCTGCACCTTCAGTTGCAGCGGCGTGATGCTCAGCTTCACCGGCTGCGGCGTGGTGTTGTCGGTGAAATTGGCGGTCGCGTCCTTCAGCGTCAACTCGCCGATCGTGTAGTGCCATGCGGGCCCTTCGGCGTGGGCCTTTTTGGCGGCGTGAATCGCGGTGCGCTGCTGCGCGGCTTCGTGCGGACCAGCGAGCGACGCGAGGTTGATGCTGCCGTCCTTCAGGCGCTGCGCGTCGACCGCCAGGCCGGTCGTGGCGACGCTGGTGACATCCGCCGTGCGGGCGGTCACGTCCACCTGCTTGACCACCACGCTGCCTTGCGCGAGCGAAACCACCGGCTGCTTGTCGCCGCGCGCGGCCAGCTTCAGCGATTGCAGGTCCAGTTGCGTATCGGCGACCATCACGGCCACCGGCGACTTCGCCCAGTTCGCGTCGATGTTCGTCGTCACGGACAGCGCGCCGTCCGTCACTTGCGCGGCGGTCGCGGTGTCGAGATAAGGCTGCAATAGCGGCAGCTTCAACGACTTCAGGTCGAGCTTCGCGCTGGCCGTCTTCGCGGCGAGACCCACCTGACCGTCGGCGCCGAGCGAACCGCCGCCGTCCTTGAAGTCGGTGTTCAGCGTGTAGTGCGCGGGCGCGCTGGCGAGCGTCGAAAAATCGTTCAGCGTCACCGCGAGTTTTTGCAGACCGACATCCACTGGGCGCGATGCCGCGGCGTCGTGCACGTTGACGGTACCGTCGTTGAGCACGAAGCGTTTGATCGACAGGTCTAGAGGCGCCGCGGTTTTTTCGTTGGCGTTGGCATTCGCCTTCGCGCCGGATGCAGCGGCCGGTGTGCTCGCCGCCGGTTTTTCCGCAGCAGCAGCAGCCGCCGCGCCCGCTGCGGCAGGCGCCGGCGCGAACATGCGCTCGACGCTCAGTACACCGTCCTTATCACGCGCGAGGCTGGCGCTCGGCGCGTCGAGGCGAATCTCGTCGAAGTGATAGAGGCTCTTCAGCGGTTCCAGCGTCGCGGCGTTCAGGTGTACCGCGCGCGCCGCGAAGAACGGCGCCTTGCCCTGATCACGCACGTCCACATCGTTCATGTCGACGGTGCCCGCCACGCGCAGCGTAGGCGCGTCGTTGGACATCACGAAGTTGAGCTTGAGATCGGTGGACAGCTTGCCGGACTCCACGATCACCGGCAGTTTGGCCGGCGCATACGACATCAGGCGTGGCACATCGAGCCCGTCGAAACGCAACGACACTTCCGATTCGCGCGACGCCGCGAACGGCTTGGTCCTGCCGTCGATCGCAAGCGGGCTGCCGTCGATGCGCGCGCGCAGCAACGGCTCGACGAAGATATCGGTTTTCGAAGGCAGCGTGGCGATGAACGGAATGCCGAGCTTCCATTGATCGATCACGTGAGTCGCGCCGAGCAGTTTGTCGTCGAACGTGATCTGGCCGTTCTCGAGACGAATGTTCGACACGGAGAATAGCGTCGGCTTGCTATCGGGCTTGGCCGGCTGCTTCGCGAACTTCTCGATCAGGTCGGTGAAGTTGAAACGCTGCGCGTCGTAGCGAATGATATGAAAACGCGGCGAGTCGAGCTGCACCTCGTCGACAATCGGCGCACCGCGAAACAGCGAACTCCATGACGGCTTGACGATGAGCCGCGAGATGTCGATGAAATCGCCCGCGCCGCCGCGCTCGCCGAGATGCACGTTATCGGCTTCGAACCTGAGCGTATAGGGATTGAGCGCAATGCGGCCAATCGTGGCGGGGCGGTCGAGTTGCTTGCTGAGCTGTTGCTCGGCGACGTGACGAATCAACGGCGGTGCTGCGAAAAAGCCCAGCAGACCGAACAAAACGAGAAAGATCAGCAGACCTGTCAGGACACGCCGGGTGCGCCGTGACTGCGCGACCTCGTGCACGGTCTGCATGGAAGCAACGAGTGATGCTCTATTAAGGCTTGCCATGCTTGGTGTTGAGTAATGCGGCGGCAAGCCCGCCGCGAAAACGAAAATCCCGCAAAGCGGCAGTATAAGTCGTGAACGTGGTGTGGGATAGGAATGTCAGCTGCGCTTGAGAATTCGGGCCGTGAGCTAGCGCCGCATTTCCGTCACATTTCCATCGCATTTCCATCGCAGCGATGCGAGCGGAAATGCGACATTCGGTACGTCATGCGCGCGTGGCTGTCATCTCACTGACGCGCAATGCGCCGCCACACATTGGTCGGCACAGTTCCTTGACACATTTCATTGCCGCACGACGGCCGGCGGTTGCCAGCTGCCGTCGGTGGCTTGCGGCTTCGGTGCGTAGAGACGCAACACCAGTTGCAGATCGGAGCGCGGCGCCGGTAACCAGTTGCCGTTGCGCGCGCGCGTGGACGACACGATCACATCGAGCGAGCCGTCGCGATTGCGGTGCGCGCCATTGCGGTCGCCGACCGCGAGACGCGACGGCGCGCTTTCGCCCAATGCGCCGTCCCTCGTGTATGCGGTGATCGACCAGAAGCCGCGCACCGGCGGCAACTGGGTCGGCGCGAAGTGGATCACGTAGCGATTGGCGCCGTTCAGCGGATGGCCGTCGCTGTCCTGCGTGACGACCGCGCGCACTTCGTCGTCCCGCGTGCCGATGCCCAGTTGCGCACTCGCGGCATACGAGCGTAGCGCGTAGTCGGGACCGTAGTTGCCCACGTCGTCGCCGAACCAGCTCCAGCCATTGCCGGTCAGCAAATTCGGCGGCGCGGTGGCGACGCGCTCGTGACCGTCGTCGAGACCCGCCGCGATCGCAGCGGACGCGCCCGGCAGCTTCACCGGCTCGCCGGGCTTCACACCGAGGTCGGAGAGAATGGTCAGCGCATGCGGGTCGGCTGGCGTCGGCGGATTGTCAGGCAACGCGTCCGCGAGACGGCTGAAGAAGTCCTTCGCGTCGAGCGCGACAACTTGCGCGGCCGGCGTGCCGTTGGTGCCCGTCGCGGTATTGGCGGCGTTGCCGCGCGGCGGCGCACCCGGCGCCGCGGCCGTGTCTCCCGTGTCGCTTGTGTAAACGCTCAGCGGCTCGACGCGAATCGCCCGCTGCAGCTTGCGGATCGCCACGAGGTCGCGCGCGCCGCCCGACTGGATGCGCACGCTCACCCATGCATTTCGAGTCGGCACATCCACGCGCTTCACGCCCTTAGGCAGATCGCCTTGCCAGCCCGGGCCCACGAACGCAATGGCTTGCGGCTTGATGCCCGTCGCGCCGGCCGCCAACTGCGAACTGGTCGACCACACCACGTTGGTCCACATATCGAGCACGCGGGCATCGACATAGTGGCCGTGCGAATCCGGCAACGCGACGATCACCGGCTCGCTGCCGAGGTCGAGCCAGCCGGTCGAGTCGAGCGTGTCGACGCTCGGCTGCGGCGGATTGGCGGCGCCGATCGGCGGCAATGCCTGCGCGTGACGCAACGTGTTGAGGGGCGCCTGGCCCGGCTCGGTGCCGACCGCCGCATCGCGCGCGACGCCCATCAGCACCAGCGGATAGCCGAATACGTAAGAATCGGCGACTTCATCCTTGATCCAGCCATTGCTCTTTGGCGTCGCGGACGGGCTCGACGCGCAACCGGCCAGGAATGCGAGGCCTGCGAGCGACGCGCAGGTCCAGTGAATCGAAAACGGTTCTCGGCGATTTTTTATCATTCGTTCAGGTGGCGGAACGTGCGGTCCTATGGGAGATGCCGACGCGCAGCGATGCCTGCATGCGTGGTCTCCCAAAGCCCAGCGCAGCCAGTCCGCGGTTCGCGATGCCGACAACTTCGGGTTGTATCGTATCCTTGCTCACCAGGCAAGCGCAAAGGATGCGATGACGCTTTATCGCGCACGCATGGGGTCTATTTGCGGTACGGTCGACGTTTCTAAACACATTCGTGCTGGGGCTCGCGCGGCGCGGGCCAGGTTTGCCGACTCGCCGACGCCGTTGCGGCCTTTTTTTGCTCTTTCGCCCTGTTGGCCTTTTGCCCTTTCATATCCGGAGCGCGTCAATGTATATGCCCGCCCATTTCGAAGAGAACCGTCCAGAGGTTCTCCATCGCCTGATCGTCGAGCAGCCGTTCGGCGCGTTGATTACGATCGGCCCGAATGGGCTCGACGCGAATCATGTGCCATTCGACGCCGAACTAGTCCCCGAACGGAGCCACGCACAGCCAGATCGCGAAGGTGGCGACGAGCAGGCTGTCCCCGCGGGGGCCGACGCAACGCCCCGCAGCCGCTGCATCCTGCGCGCCCATGTCGCCCGCGCGAACCCGGTCTGGAAGGAAGCCGCCATGCATCCCGACGCCCTCGTGATCTTCCAGGGGCCGGCCGCCTACATCTCGCCGACGTGGTATCCGAGCAAGCATGAAACACATCGGCAGGTGCCGACTTACAACTACATGGTGGTGCATGCGCACGGCCGGATCGTCGTGCGCGACGACGAGTCGTTCGTGCGCGGCCTCGTCGCGCGGCTCACGCGCAGGATGGAAGCCGGCGAGCCCGTGCCGTGGAAGATGGGCGACGCACCCGCCGACTTCATCACGCAGATGCTCGGCGCGATCGTCGGGATCGAGATCGAAGTGACGCGGCTGGTCGGCAAATGGAAGCTCGGCCAGAACAAGGACGCCGCCGACCGTCGCGGCGCGGCCGACACCCTGCTGGCGCGGGCCGGCGAACAGCAGCAGGCCGTCGGCCAGGCCATGCTGGACGCGCCACCGGCGTTCTGAACGCATGCGTTCACGACGCCGGGTCGTCGGTGCGCTTCGCGGGATGATCGTCGCCGCATCATCCGTTCTTGACCTTCCCGCGATGGGAAGGTCGATACTGGATTCACGATGCGGCCCAATGCCGCCAAGAGCCCTACCCTCCATGCCCGACCTTGCCGATCCGCGGCGCGCCGACGCCGCCGCCCCTCCCGCCCCCTCCCGACTCGCCGAACTCGAGATCGGCGGGATGACTTGCGCGTCGTGTGCGCTGCGTGTTGAAAGGGCGCTGGCCAAGGTGCCGGGCGTCACGCGTGTGTCGGTGAATCTCGCCACGGAACGCGCGCGCGTCGAAAGCGACGCCTCCGTCGAGCCCGAGACGCTCGCGGCCGCCGTGCATAAGGCGGGCTATGAAGCCACCCCAGCCATCCCCGCCGATGCCGCGCCGCCTGAAAGCGCGCGCACGACGGAACTCGCGATCGGCGGGATGACCTGCGCATCGTGCGCGCTGCGCGTCGAAAAGGCGCTCGCCAAAGTGCCGGGCGTGACGCGGGCGTCGGTGAATCTGGCGACCGAAACCGCCAGCGTCGATCTGAAAGACCCGACTTCCGCTCCGGATGCGCTAATCGCCGCGGTCAAGAAAGCCGGCTACGACGCGACCTCGATCGCCCCGCCACAGAAAACGGCGCCCGCCGACGCCGCCACCACGACCGCGACCCCCGCCCCAAGCGCCGCGGACCGCAAACGCAACGAATCTCGCCGCGAACTGGCAGCCGTACTCGTCTGCGCAGCGCTGACGCTGCCGCTCGTCGCGCCGATGGTCGGCGAATGGTTCGGCATGCACGCGATGCTGCCGTCGTGGCTGCAATTCGCGCTCGCGTCGAGCGTGCAGTTCGTGTTCGGCGCGCGCTTCTATCGCGCCGCCTACCGGGCCGTGCGGGCCGGCGCGGGCAACATGGATCTGCTGGTGGCGCTCGGCACGTCGGCGGCTTATGGCATCAGCCTCTACGAACTCGCGATGCATCCGGGCGACACGACGCATCTGTACTTCGAAGCGTCAGCAGTCGTGATCACGCTGGTGCGCTTCGGCAAGTGGCTCGAAGCGCGCGCCAAGCGCCAGACCACCGACGCGATCCGCGCACTCAACGCGCTGCGTCCCGAGCGCGCGCGCATTCGCGTCGACGGCGGCGGTGAGCGCGAGGTGCCGCTCGCGCAAGTGCGGGTCGGCACCGTAGTGATCGTGCGTCCGGGCGAACGTGTGCCGGTCGACGGCGCGGTGCTCGACGGCCGCACGCATATCGACGAATCGCTGATCACCGGCGAAAGTCTGCCGGTGCCGAAGCAGCCCGCCGATGCGGTGACCGCCGGCTCGATCAACGGCGAAGGCGCGATTACCGTGACGACCAGCGCGATCGGCGCCGAAACGACGCTCGCGCGGATCATCCGGCTCGTCGAAAGCGCGCAGGCGGAGAAGGCGCCGATCCAGCGGCTGGTCGACCGGGTCAGCGAAATCTTCGTGCCGGCGATTCTGGCGATCGCCGCGCTGACGCTGATCGGCTGGCTGATCGCGGGAGTAGGCGGCGAGACGGCGATCCTGAACGCGGTCGCCGTGCTGGTGATCGCGTGCCCGTGCGCGCTCGGGCTGGCGACGCCAGCGGGGATCATGGCCGGCACCGGCGTCGCGGCGCGGCATGGCGTGCTGATCAAGGACGCCGAAGCGCTGGAGACCGCGCATCGGGTGGCGATCGTCGCGTTCGACAAGACCGGTACGCTCACGCTCGGCCAGCCGTCGGTAACGGCGTTCGAGCCGGTCGGCGGGATAGATCGCGACGACGCGCTGGCGCTGGCCGCCGCGGTGCAGCGGCACAGCGATCATCCGCTCGCGCGCGCGGTGCTGAACGCGTATGAAGCAGCGCAGGCGGTTGCGGCAAGCGGGGGGACGGCGGCGGCAACACACGCTTCGCTGACAGCGGAGACCGCAGCGGTGTTCACCGACAGGTCGTCTACGCATGACAGCGCCTCGCGCGCACTCACGGGCGCACACGCACCTCAAGCCACCGCCGCGCGAGCGGCCGCCGGGCGTGGTGTCGAAGCGGACGTCGAAGGCCGCACGCTTGCGCTCGGCAGCACGCGCTGGCTCAACGAACTCGGCATCGATCTGCCGCCCGCGCTCGCCGCGCGCGCTCGCGACCTCGAAGCCGCGGGCAACACCGTCTCGTGGCTGATGCAGCGCGGTCCGCAAGCGTCGCAGGCGCTCGCACTGATCGCTTTCGGCGACACTGTCAAACCCACCGCACGCGCCGCCGTCGAGCGCTTGGCGCGGATGGGCATCGAGAGCGTCCTCATTACCGGCGACAACCGCGGCAGCGCGGCGGCCGTCGCGAAGGCGCTCGGCATCGACGAATTCCACGCCGAAGTGCTGCCCGACGACAAGGCCCGCGTGGTCCGCGATCTGAAAATCCGCCGCGCGGGCATCGTCGCGATGGCGGGCGACGGCATCAACGACGCCCCCGCGCTCGCCGCCGCCGACATCGGCATCGCCATGGCGACCGGCACCGATGTCGCGATGCACGCGGCGGGCATCACGCTGATGCGCGGCGATCCGGCGCTGGTGGCCGACGCCGTCGACATCTCGCGCAAGACCTGGCGCAAGATCCAGCAGAACCTGTTCTGGGCGTTCGTCTACAACCTCATCGGCATCCCGCTGGCTGCTTTCGGTTTGCTGAATCCGATGCTCGCGGGTGCGGCGATGGCGTTTTCGAGCGTCAGCGTCGTGACCAATGCGCTGCTGTTGCGCACGTGGAGCGGCGCGTCGGGGCGTTCGGAGCGTTAAGGGCGCTGCGGGCATCAAGAGGCCCGAGCGCGTCAAGCAAGCCCGCATCGCGCCCACGCCAGGCGTCGCAAGCCCCGCATCCAATTACGAACCGCTTTCAGTGCCCCTAAAGATGGCAGCCGCCGCAGCCGTAAACGAGACAACGAAGCGGCCCATGCCTACGCATGGCCCGCGCAATCGCCTGTCCCCTCTACTCTGCGACTGCCGATGAATTTTCTCTTCTCACGCCGCGCCAGCGTTGGCGCCCGGCTGGCCATTCTCTCGTGCGTACTGGTGGCGTTACTTTTCGCCGCCTTCACGTGGGCGCTCACGCGCGCGGCCGGCATGCAGGTCCGCGATCAGGTGCTCGAACGCATGGCAGAGAAAGACCGCTCGATCGCCGCGATGATCACGCTGTTCGACAAGGCGCTGTCGGCGGAAGTGGACCGCTCGATGTCGCTGTTCGCGAGCTTCCTCCCCGCCGGCTTTTCGCTCGACGACACGCAGAAAGTCGACATCGGCGGCATTGCGACCCCGACCATCAAGGCCGGGGACAAAGTCCTGAACCTGGACTTCACGATCCCCGACCAGTTTCTCGAACGAAGCGGCGCGGTCGCCACCGTGTTCGCGCGCAGCGGCGACGACTTCGTGCGGGTGACGACCTCGCTGAAGAAACAGGACGGCTCCCGCGCGATCGGCACGCTGCTCGACCGCAAGGGGCCGGCCTACGCCCCGCTGCTCGCGAACCGGTCCTATACGGGACTGGCCGCGCTGTTCGGCAAACGATTGATCACGCAGTACCGGCCGATCACCGACGCAAGCGGCCGCGTGATCGGCGCGCTGTTCGTCGGCATGAATGTGGACCATGAGATCCAGTCGGTCCAGGACGGCATCCGCAATCTGAAGATCGGCGCGGGCGGCTACTACTTCGTGCTCGACGCGTCGAACGGCGCGGATCGCGGCAAGCTGATCGTGCATCCGGCCGCCGCCGGCCAGAAGGCGGACGATGCGAACGCGCCCTATCAGCAGATGCTCGACATGAAGCAAGGCCAGCTCGATTACCGCTCCGCCGACGCGGCGCTCGGCGAGCACGATGCGCGCGACAAATTCGTGTCCTTCATCACGGTGCCGGAATGGCAATGGCTGGTGGGCGGCGTCGCGCCGCGCGACGAGGTGATGGCCGAGGTCGTCGCGAGCCGCAATCAATTCCTGGTGATCGGCTTCGCGCTGGTCGGCGTCTTCGCGATCGTGTTCCTGATCGCGGTGCGGCGTCTCGTGAGCCGCCCGCTCGACGAAGCGGCACGCGCCTCCGAGCGTTTCGCGGCGGGCGATCTGAGCGTGCGTGTGGCGAAGCACGGCCACGCGCGCGCCGACGAAATCGGCCGCCTGATGCAGTCGATCGATGGCATCGGCGAAGGGCTCGCGCGCATCGTTTCGCAGGTGCGTCATGCATCGGCGGATATGTCGGAGGGCACCGAGAAGATCGTCACCGGCAGCGGCAATATCGCCGCGCGGATCGCCACACAGGCGAGCAGTCTCGAGGAAACGGCGGCCAGCATGGAACAGATCACCTCGACCGTGCAGCAAAACGCCGATCACGCGACGCAAGCCAACACGCTCGTCACGCATGCCGCCGATGCCGCACTCGAAGGCGGCCGCGCGGTCGAACGCGTGGTGTCGACGATGGGCGAGATCAGCCGCTCGTCGCAGAAGATCGCCGAGATCACCACGGTGATCGAAGGCATCGCGTTTCAGACCAACATCCTCGCGCTGAACGCCGCCGTCGAAGCCGCACGCGCAGGCGAGCACGGCAAGGGCTTCGCGGTGGTGGCGTCGGAGGTGCGCGCGCTCGCGCAACGCAGCGCGGCTGCGGTGAAGGAGATCGAGAGTCTGATCACGGGTTCCACGGCGACCGTCGAAAGCGGCTTGCGGATCGCCGAAGAAGCCAGCTCGACGATGCAGGGCATCGTGACCCAGGTCGGCCGGGTCCGCGCGATCATGAGCGAGATCAACGTGGCATCGCGCGAGCAGTCGGGCGGCATCGAACAGGTCAATCTGGCCGTCACGCAGATTGGCGAGGCCACCCAGCAAAACGCGACGATCGTCGGCGAAGCGGAACTCGCGGCGGCCGAGTTGCGCGAGCAGGCCGCGCGGCTGGCGCAGGTGGTGAGCGTGTTCAAGCTAGAGAGCGGCCGCGAGTGAGTTGCGGATTCCAGCTTCCATAGCGTGACGCGCGGCGCGAGGTCGTTCCCGCGCCGTCGTCGCCATCATTGCAGTCATTACGGCTCACGCAACCGCGGCGGGCCCGGCAAAGCCCCGTTAAAACTCGACGTCCAGTTCATCGATCTCTTCCACTTCCTGCTGCGCGTCCACGATCCACTGCTGCATTTCCGGCAGCGCCATGATCCGCTGCCCATACTCGACGATTTCCGGATCGAGCTTCACGTCATAGGTCACGAAACGCGTCACCACCGGCGCATACATCGCATCCGCCGCGGTGCGCTCGCCGAACAGAAATGGCCCGCCATACTGCTTCAGGCATTCGCCCCAGATCGTCACGATCCGGTCGATATCCGATTGCGCGCGCGCCCATACCTTGAAGCCCGGAAAATGCGCCTTGAGGTTCATCGGCAACGCCGAGCGCAGTGAGCTGAAACCCGAGTGCATCTCGCCGCAAATCGACCGGCAATGCGCGCGCGCGGGAATGTCTTTCGGCAACAACGCAGCTTGCGGCCTCACTTCATTCAGATACTCGGCAATCGCCAGCGTGTCCCAGACCTTGATGCCGTCGTGCACGAGGCACGGCACCAGAATCGACGGCGACAGCAGCAGAAGTTCGGCGCGCGCCGCGGGGTCGTCGATCGGCACCACGATCTCGTCGAACGGCAAGCCGCTGAATTTGGCCAGCAGCCAGCCGCGCAGCGACCACGACGAATAATTCTTGCTGCTGATAGTGAGCGTGGTATTCGCCATACGTTTCTCCTCCACATGGGGCGTTCGACCGCCACTTGTTGCATGGTGTGCACGCCGCCGTGCGCGCACGCACCAAAGCGCGGCAATTTCTGCCCGTTGCGTCCAGGCGCGCAAATGCCATGCCAGTGCGCGGCAACTGCCGGGCAACCCGCAAGCCTGCTTGGCACATGACTTGCCTCTATTCGGGCTCCTTCCTTTCTGCATTCGTGCGAAGGTTATGAACCTGTTCGCATATTCCGCCTACCAGGCATGCGCCGACATGATGCTGCCGATGCGGCACGGCGCGGCCCTGATGAACCACTCGCTCGACGCGTGGCCCGCGTTCGGCGGCTCGCCGCACGGCCGCTCGCTACGCGCGGCCTGCGAACTGTTGACGCTTGCCGGACTCACGCCGGTGCGGCCGCCGTTCGCCATCGACAGCGTGGTGACCGAAGGCAAGCAGGTGGCCGTAGTCGGAGAAATCGCAGCGCACACGCCGTTCTGCTCGCTCCTGCATTTCCGTAAGGACACCACGCCTTCGGCACCGCAGCCGCGCGTGCTGATCCTCGCGCCGATGTCCGGCCACTTCGCGACCCTGTTGCGCGGCACCGTGCTGACGATGCTCGCCGAACACGACGTGTACATCACCGACTGGCAAAACCCGCGCGACGTGCCGCTGAGCCAGGGCCGCTTCGGCTTCGACGAATTCGTCCAGCACGTGATCGACTTCACGGAGCGCATCGGGCCCGGCTCGCATCTGCTTGCGGTGTGTCAGCCGACCGTGGCCGCCCTGTCCGCGGTCGCGCTGATGGCCGCCGACGATCATCCCTGCCAGCCGGCCAGCATGACGCTGATGGCCGGGCCGCTCGATACGCGCATCAATCCGACACGCGTCAACGAACTGGCGAAGAGCAAGCCGCTCGAGTGGTTCGAGCGGAATCTGATCAGCGCGGTGCCGTTCGGCTTCGCGGGCGCGCACCGGCGCGTGTATCCGGGTTTCGTGCAGTTGGCCGCGTTCATGTCGATGAACCTTGCCCGCCATATCGACTCGTTCGAAACGATGCACTACGAGCGCGCCAAGGGCGATCCGGCGAAAGCCGACACGATTCATTCGTTCTATGAAGAATACTTCGCGACGATGGATCTGACGGCCGACTTCTACCTGGAGACCGTCGACACGATTTTCCAGCGGCATGCACTGCCGTTGAATACCCTCGAAGTGCAAGGGCGTCTGGTGGATCCATCGAAGATTCGCCGGACCGCATTGCTCACCGTGGAAGGCGAGAAAGACGACATCTGCGCCGTCGGGCAAACCCTCGCCGCTCAGGACATGTGCGCGAAACTGCGGCCGTATCTGAAAACGCATCATGTGCAGACCGGCGTGGGCCACTACGGTGTGTTCAACGGCCAGCGCTGGGAGCGGCAGATTTATCCGCGCGTGCGCGCCGTGGTCTACGACAACGAGCCGCGCGCGGTGCTGGTGAGTTCCCGGGCGCGCACGATCCAGCCGGTGCCTGTGTCCGCCGCGACCGCCGCGGAGATCACGGCGGCGGCGCCGGTTGCCACGGCGGTGGTCGAAGTGGAAGTGGGCGTGGATGCGCAGGCGGCGGGGGGCGGGGCGAGTGGCGCTAGCGTTAACACTGCTGCCAACGATAAATCCACCGCTGCTGCAAAACCGTCTGCGGCGCGATCGCCTCGCAGACGGCCACCGGCAGCTCAGTAGGTTTGCTCACTTCACCGAGCTTGTCTGGCGCGCGGCGTGCCGACTGTGCGTGCCGCCCGCCTCTGCGATTCGCATTCCAATCAAACCGCAACGCTCTTCCACGGCTTCACGGCCGGCACTTCGCAGGGGCCTTCGACTTCGATCGATTTGAAATCGGCCGGCGAAACGATCTCGATGTACTCCATGTCTTCCGAGTAATCGAACAGATAGTGGACGATGCCCGGCGCCTGATGCACGCAGTCGCCGGCGGCGACGAGCGTTTCCTTGTCGCCGTACATGAAGCGCGCCCGGCCCTTCAGCATGATCACGATGTGGAAGTCGGCCTCATGACGGTGCCAGCCAGTGCCTTGCTCTGGTGCGTGATTCGCCTTCACGAGTTGCGCGAGCACCTTGCCGCCGGTCGCCTGTGCGATGCCCAGATCGCGGTAAAGGAAAAAGTCGGGTAAGCCCTGATCCACATAGGACGTGTCTTGCGGACGGACATGGCTGAATTGCGTGGCGAATTCGGTGGACATGATCGCGCTCCAGGAGAGTTGAAACGACGCTTTGGAGCGTGGTTTGCAAGCATCAAGCAGGCCAGTATCGACGCGCTGGCCTCACTCCTCGTGGGCGCGTTGCGGCATGTGCCGCGTCGCATTGCGCGGCGCGGCGTCGCTCGAACACCGACGGTGTTCAGGCGGTCGGGCGGAACATCTGGAACATCTCGCCGATTTGCGCGTAGTCGGTGCGATAGCCCGCGCGCATGATCGGCTGCGCGGCGTGCGTGTCGAAGAGGCCCTCTTTCAGATAGGCCTCGTCGATATGAACGCCGACCACCTGGCCGAGCGACAAATAGTTGTCCATCGGCTCGCCGTCGAGCGTATGCAGGCGCACCACCTGCAACAGCTTGCATTCGAGCGCGGCGGGCGATTCCGCGACGTGCGGCACGGCGACGTTGCGGCCTGGCGCAGGCGTGAGGCCCGCGAGTTCGAATTCGTCGACGTGCGCCGCGACCGGCGCCGACGAACGGTTCATCTGCTCGGCGAGCGGGCGGGTCGCGAGATTCCACACGAATTCGCCGGTGGCTTCGATATTGGTGACGCTGTCTTTACGGCCCTCGCTGCAGAAACCGATGATCGGCGGAAAGGTGGCGAACGCGCCGAAGAAACTGTACGGCGCGAGGTTCAACGTGCCTTGCGGATCGCGAGAGGAAATCCAGCCGATCAGACGCGGCGCAACGATGGCCTTGAACGGGTCGTGCGGCAGGCCGTGACCGGCAAGGGGGTCGTAGAAGTAGTGGGCCATGGGATGAAATTGGAGTTGACGAGGTGATGCGAATGGCTAGTTATACCGCAGCGTGGCGCGCGTTGCTGAGCGCGTCTCGCGTCTCGCGCCGCCGCGCATCACACGTTGCCCTCTGCCTCTGCGCAACATCGCGTGAAGCGAGCGCATGCGCCGCGCTGATTCACGCTCATGCTGGTTCACTGGCCTCGATCAACCGCGGCTGATCACTCGTTTGCGCCCTTCCCTGACCTGCGCCAGATGCGCTTCGTCCCAGTCGTAGAAACCGGCGCCGCTGCGCACGCCGACGCGCCCTGCGTCGACCTGCCGACGCAACAGGTCCAGCACGTCTTCATCTTTCGCAAGTTCGGGCATCAGATGCGAGGAGATGTCGAGGAAGGTGTCGAGCCCGCCCATATCCGCGCCTTCGAGCGGACCGACGATCCCCCAGCGGCGCCCCAGCGACGCCTTCATCACCCGATCGATCACGTCCGGTGTCGCCGCGCCGGACCGAACGATGTTCAACGCCTCGCGCAGCACCGCGAACTGCAAGCGGTTGCCGACGAAACCCGGAATCGCCTTTGCCAGCACCACCGGCTCCATGCCGATCGCGCTCATCAACGCGGCGGTTCGCTGCGTCACTTCCGGCGCGGTCGCCGTGCCCGGCACGACTTCGACGAGCGGAATCATGTGCGGCGGGTTCCAGAAATGCGCGATCAGAAAACGCTCTTTCGCGCGCAGTGGCGTGACCAGCTGATCGGGCGGAAAACCGCTGGTGTTGCTCGCGAGAATCGCGTCGTCGGCCAGCAGTCCGGCCAGCGCCGCATACAGGCGATGCTTCAGTTCGAGCACCTCGGGAATTGCCTCGATCACGAATTGCGCCGACGCCATCACGTCCAGCTGCGCATGGGTTTCAATGCGCGCGAGCGCCGCCTGGCTGGCGACTTCGTCGATACGTCCGGCGTCGATCAATTCGTCGAGCACGGCTTGCGCTTTCGGCGCGACGCTCACGAGCCGCGCCGGATCGACATCGTGGACGATCGTCCTGTATCCCTGCAGCGCGCTTTGCGTCGCAATGCCGACGCCCATCAACCCCGTGCCTACTACGCCTATCGTTACGGTTGCGTTGTCCACGCCGCTCTCCTGCTGCCGTCGATGAAAGCCCGGAAGCATAGCGCAGCGCACCGGTTCACGAGGCCGAACGTGACAAAGCCGGTCTTCCGCGAAGAAGGACCGGCTTTGTGGACGACTTCACGCCGCGGTGTGCGGCGCGCCGTCATGCGCGCATCAATAACGGTGCTGCGGCTCGCGGTGGTCGTCGTGACGGTGCGGATCACGGTCGTGCGGGTGATTGCGCATCCAGTCGTCGTGATCCCAGTAGCGGTGGCCGTCGTAGTAACGATCACCATGCCAGCCGATATTGATCGACATGCCTACGGGCCTCATGTGCGGCTGACCGTACGAGACCGGTCCATGACCATTTTCGACGATCACCCGTTCCTGGGCGAAGGCGCTGCCGCCGGCAAGCAATGCGCCGCCTGCGATCAGGGTTGCGAGGATAGAACGCGATGTCTTGTTAAAGGTTTTCATAGTGACCTCCCATCAAAGTTGTTCAAAGCCAGCGTCCGTGTTCGTTCGGCCTTCGCCTTCGAACTGCGATTTCGGGGTCGACCCAGACGCCGTACGCTTGGGACCAACTTTAGCGGCGCAAACCTCGTGAAGACGTGAGCACTTGTAAGCGGGCATTTCAGAGATAGGGCCGGGTGACGAGACCGCGTTTTTGCGCTCGACGCCCATTTATCGAGTCATGCGCGTGAGATCAGCCGCAGGAAGCGGCGGCTCGGCGTCAGGCGCCGGTTACATTCATTTCGGCGGAGAAATATTTGGCAACTGATCACATCGCGTTAGGCGGCCAACACCCACCGGCATCGTGCAAAAACAAAAAGCCGCCTACGCATTTCGCGTAGTGCGGCGTCGATCATGCTGTGCTCACCCGACGTGCGCGGTGGTCCGCGCTCGGGATGGTCCTGCTTGGCGTTTAGTCGCTCAGCTTGATGCCGAACAAAGTGGATTGCGATCGGCGCAGGCGCTCCGCTTCGCGACTCCGCGCTGCGTACGAGTAGTCCGAATCCAGCGGCAGATGGGGCGACGCAAAGAGGTCGCTGACCTTTTGGAACAGTGCAAAAATGAAGCTCATGGCGACTCCCGGTTAGTTACTGCAATGGCGAGGGTTTTCCCTTAAGAAGAAGTATAGGGTTTTCCCTAGGAAAAAGCTAGTGCAATGCAGCAATTTTTTGGGTGTAGCGTGAAGTCGCGGCTATCCCTCGCTATGGTGCGTTGCACAATGACAACGTCCCTTCTTTCTGATTTCCAGGTCCAGATGCGTTCGGCTATTGCAGCATGGCCGGCACCGGCTTGCGGCTGCGCGCCGGCCGGCGGGCGCCAGTCGCCGGTTTGCGCGGATTGGCGGCGGCGGCGTCGACGGCGGTGACCATCGCGCTGTCCCCGGCGTTCGATTCGGCTGCGCGGCAGCAGGCAGAATGTAAAGCGGGGAGCGGGGTTGTCAGAGGGGTGGCCGTGGGCGGATGCCATACGGCGTCTATCTGACGGAACGGGTGGGGTATCGGGCGGCTGAATGGTCCGGAGAAGCGCGCCACCGCAGCCGGCTTAGCCAGCGCGGCGGTGACGTTGTGATCAGCTCAGGGTCGCCGCTTTCGCCCTATGCCCATGCTGCGCTCGTGAATTGCGCTTGATATGGGGCTGCGTCGCGCCCGGCTGCTGCGGGGCGGCGGGGGGCGCCGTCGCGGCCGCGGAAGCGGCATCGGCCACTGCCGCATTGGCCATCGCGACCCGGGTATCCACCAGGCTGGCCATGGCGGCCTGCTGGTTCTGCATCATCTGTTCGATGCGGTGCTGCTGGGCCGTGGTTTCCCGCGTCAGACGCATCAGCAGCAGGGTCTGCGCAATGCCGATCGCAACCGTGACCAGCAGCGCACCGACCACGATCGACAGCATCCATTTCATGCGGCGCGAATGATCCGTCGCGGCGCGGCGCTGATCGGCGATCACCCCATATAACGCGTCGACGGTATCGGCGAAGGCGGTTGCCCGTGCACGATCGAGTTCCGGCGCGGCGCGCAGCGCGGCCGCGGCTGCTTCCGCGCGCTGTGCTTCTCGCCACGGCGCGGCGAACGCGGCGTTGACGGCGGCTGTGGATGCCGACGCATTGGCCGACACCTGCGCACCCGCCTTCAACTCGGCTTGCTCGACCGACCCGGCAAGCCCCGCGCCCGCTTGCGCCGAAGCGCCGCCAGCATGCTTGCTCGCCGCTTCGTCTTCAGCAGCAGCCGTTTCCCGTGAAGCCGCCGCGGCCTTCGCGAACGTCGCGGCAACGCGTTGCGGCGGCTTGCTGCCGCCAGTTGCCGCTGCATCCGCAGAATCGACCTGCGCGCCCGGTTCGGCCGCCTGACGCAGCGCGGTCACGCTGCGCGCGACGGTTGCGGCCGCCATCGCAGGCGTGAGAGGCGCAGCCGAATCGCGGGTCACGGCAGCCGGTTTTTCCTTCTCTTCCGCAGCCCTTCGGGAGCCCACCTCGGTAGCCATCTCGATACCCGCCTTCACCTCCGCCAAACCCGATCCGCAGGCAGCGGAAACTACAGGCGCCGGCGCCTCGATCTCAAGCCCGCTCAATTCCGGATTCACAGGCGCTGGCTCATCTGCCCTACCGGCACGCGGTGCGCGGCGCGCGCCCTTCGCGTCGAGCGACGTGCCGTCGCCGGCGTCCATCGCGCCCACCGCAGCCAGCACCACATCGGGCAATTCGAAGCCGTGCAGCGTACCTTGCCGGATGTCGATGTTCATCGCTTCCAGCGTGGCGCGGGTGGGATCGTCGGGGAACAGGTCGAGCGTGCTGTCGTCGCGCGACCCACCGCTCAGTTGCGCGAGACGCTGCGCCGAGCGCGCCGCGCGCGCCAGCTTGTTTTCGGTTTCCGTGGAGACGGTGGCCTGGCGCCGCTTCTTCGAAGCGGCTTGGCGAGGCCGGGACTGTGTGGATGCTACGGAATCTGCCATAGAGAAAAAAGCGGTCGTTGCCGCAAAGCGGGCGCCGAGTTCCGCTCGTCAATGCCGTTGGAATTTTTCGAGACCGCATTGTCGCATGGTCGCCGGCACCCGCCGAAGGCATTCGCCGCGGATTTTCCCCTTTTTAAGACGACATCTCGTCCTGCCGGAACTGCTTTACGCCGTGCAGTTGACGCAAGCGCGCGCAGATCGCCTCGTATTCCGTGTTCGACACGCGATGCAAGGTCAGCATGACTTCGTCGCACTCAGGCGAGTCGTCGCTTTGCTGCATCACGAATTGTTTGACGCGCGGACTCGCGGCGCCGAGTTCGTCGTGCAGCGAGTGAAAGGTCACGCTGCCGCGCTCGACGATCATCGTCAGCTGGCGCCGTTGCTTGACCGTGATGAAGCGCCGTTCGAGCGGCTTGATGCCGGCGAGGATGATCAGAATGATGACGGTCGCCGCGATCGCCGCCGCGTACAGTCCGCCGCCGACCGCAAGGCCGATCGCGGCGACCGACCACAGGCTTGCCGCGGTGGTTAGCCCGCGCACGATTTCGCCGCGCAGCAGGATCGAGCCCGCGCCGAGAAAGCCGATGCCC
This sequence comes from Paraburkholderia sediminicola, assembly GCF_046026895.1. Taxonomy (GTDB): domain Bacteria; phylum Pseudomonadota; class Gammaproteobacteria; order Burkholderiales; family Burkholderiaceae; genus Paraburkholderia; species Paraburkholderia sediminicola_C. Next base: position 57,645 of record NZ_JAQQEU010000030.1, on the reverse strand, counting down.
GACACCACTTGGGCGGCCATCCGCGACGGGTCGAGCACGATGTGATCGACGGTGAGCACTTCGGCGAAACCATAAGCCGACACGATCATGATGAGCGCCGAGCCGACGCAGACCAGCATGTGCGTGCGCAGCCCCGCCGCCCACGAGAGCCGTTCGCGTTCGAAGCCGATGACGCTGCCGAGCGCCGCGGCCAGCACCAGACGGGAGATGAGTTCGACATTCCCAAGCATTGCTTTTTCGTCCTTGTCGGGAATTATTTGAAGTGCGTTGCGCACATGTTCTGATGTGTCGGCGGGGCCGTTTGCTTTATGCTAAGCCGCACGCCGCCGCGTCGATTGCGCTGACAGTCGCAGCGCGCATGCCCATGCGAATGCCGATGCCGTCCGCGTGCAAACCGGTTAGCATCCGTTGCTTTCCAGCGCGTTTGCCGCGCCTGCGCCGCTCCGTGCCATGGAGTCACGCAACGGCGCAGGCGGCGGATCGAGTCCGTGGACGCTTAGCAACTCCTCCGTTGGCCAACCTGACTATGCAAAGCATGAACCCTACCGCCGCTTCGACGATCGCTGTTGCCACCGCACTGCGCGATCACTTCACGGGCGTAGTGCTGCCCCTCTGGCGCGGCCCGGGCTTCAACACCGCGCTGAAGCTGCCCTACGAGGCGGTCAGCGCCGAGGACCACGCCCCGCTGCCCGTCGAGCGCTACCGGACGATGGCCTGCGCACGACAGCTGTTCGTGTTCGCGCAAGCCGGCGACACGGAGCATGCAAAAGTGTTGTTCGATTCGCTCAGGCATACCTTTCAGGACCCAATCCACGGCGGATGGTTCTACAGCGTGGACGCGCAAGGCGCGCCGCTCGACACCACCAAGGACCTGTACACGCATGCGTTCGTCGTGTTCGCGTGCGCGCACTACGCGCAGCGTTCCGGCGACCGCGATGCGCTCAATCTCGTGCACAACACGTCGGCGCTGATCCAGTCTAACTTCGCGGCCGACGGGGATCTGTTCAACGCCGCGCTGACGGCTGACTTCGGCAGTGTCAGCGGCACGCCGGTCCAGAATCCGCTGATGCATCTGACCGAGGCCTGGCTGGCCGCCTGCGAAGCCACGCGCGACAACGTGTTCGGCGCGGCATTGCGCCGTCTGGCCGGCGCGGTCGCTCATCACTTCGTGCATACGCCGACTGGCTGCATCGCCGAATTGCCGATTGGCACGAGCGGCAACTACCTCGAACCGGGACACCAGTTCGAGTGGTTCTGGCTGGTCAGGCAGGGTGGCGGTCTGTTCGAAGGCACGGGCCTGAAAGAAGCGATGGCGCGCGCGTTCGCTTTTGCGCAGCTGCACGGCGTGGACCGGGAAAGCGGCGGCGTTTGCGCATCGCTCGACGAAACCGGTGCGATCCAGGACGCCACGCAGCGGATCTGGGCGCAAACGGAATATCTGCGCGCGTTGGCCTGTCACGACGACCCGGCCGTGCGCGCGGCGCTGCCCCGGCAAATCGAACTGTTCCAAAAACGCTTTCTGCATCCGCAGGGCTGGTTCGAGTGCAAGACGCCGACCGGCGACGTTGTGCGCGCCGACATGCCGCCCACCACGCCTTATCACCTCGCCACCGCCTACGCGGCGTTGCCGGCCTGAGCGGCTGCGCGCCGTTACGCGGCACCTTCGTGCGCTGGGTTCGCACCAAGCCGAATGATTTTTGCGAGCGAACCCGCCGCAGCGCAAGGAAAGGCTGAGCGCCGAATGTTCAGGAAATGGTAAAAGGCGACTGATCGCGAGGCCCGCCGAACGTCGCCGACGGTCTCGCAAACCCGAGCCGGCATCAAAGCCGACCGCTCGGTCGATCAATACGCTTCGCGCTGCCAGGGTCCCCAATCGGCGTCGGAAGATTTAAAACGCATATAAGTTGCGCTTTGTCCGGTGGGAATGTTCGATGTATCGCCGTGCGGCTTGCGATCGGTGGTGTGAAGGGCAAAAGCCTGGTGGTCTTCGGTATCGACGGTAATTCGGCCGACCGGGTCCGGGGCGCCTTCTTGAGGGGATTTAGACTCCAATATCGCGAGATAGGGGGTCAAACGACTCCAGAACGACGTGAGTTCTTCTTGCAGATAATGTGTCAATGTTTTTCCTGGAAAAGTAATACAAGCAGTTTACCCTACCAGGCGGATCGCTCTTCCAATCGCTTCCCAATGCTTTCGGAGGGCTCAAAAGGGCCGAAACGGGGGAATACCCGGATACGGGTTGGTTGGCGTCCGTCATAAAGACGTGATACAACTCTCCCTTCGCGTCGATCTCGTGTTGAGAAATAGCGGTCGCGAATGCAACACACAACATTTACTGGATCAAAAATGGCAACAGGTACTGTGAAGTGGTTTAACGATGCAAAGGGCTTTGGCTTCATCACGCCGGACGACGGCGGCGAAGACCTGTTCGCACACTTTTCGGAAGTTCAAGGCAGCGGCTTCAAATCCCTGCAGGAGAACCAGAAGGTGTCGTTCGAAGTTAAGCAAGGCCCGAAGGGCAAGCAGGCTGCAAACATCCAGCCGGCCTAAGTACCCAAGGTACTTTGAGGCACCCTTAGGCGCTTGCGTCTAATGCAAAATGGCCCGCTTTCGCGGGCCATTTTCTTTGGAAAAATGCCTTGTTTTTAAGCGCCTGCCTGGTTTAAATCGCGCGCATTTCGGACAAGCCCGATTCCCTATTCGGCGCGCGCATCTCATCGAGTTGTTGCGTGCGCAACACAGTTTCAGAAATTTCGAACACTGAGACTGCCTGTTTCAATTGCTGCGTCTGTTGATGCAGCGAGGCCGCCGCCGCCGCGGCCTGTTCGACGAGCGCCGCATTCTGCTGCGTCATCTCATCCATCTGCACCACCGCCTGGTTGACCTGCTCGATGCCCGTGCTCTGCTCCAGCGACGACGCGCTGATTTCCGCCATCATCTGCGTGACGCGCGAAATGGAGGCGGACACGTTGCTCATCGCTTCGCCGGCATGCTCGACCAGCGTCGAGCCGCCCTGAATCTCCGCAACCGATTCGCTGATCAAGGTCTTGATTTCCTTCGCCGACTGCGCGCTGCGCTGCGCGAGGCCGCGCACTTCGCCCGCCACCACCGCGAAGCCACGGCCCTGCTCGCCCGCGCGCGCCGCCTCGACGGCCGCGTTCAGCGCGAGGATGTTGGTCTGGAACGCAATGCCGTCGATCACCGAAATGATCTCGGCGATCTTGTCCGAGCTTTGCGCAATGCCGTGCATCTTGTCGACCACCTCGTTGACCACTTCGCTGCCGCGCGACGTCGCTTCGAGCGCCGTCTCGGCAAGTGCGTTGGCCTGGCGGGCGTGATCGGCGTTCTGTCGCACGGTCGCTGTCAGCTCCTCCATGCTCGACGCGGTTTCTTCGAGCGACGCCGCCTGGTTTTCGGTGCGCGCCGACAGATCGGCGTTGCCGGTGGCGATTTCATCAGCGCCCAGATGGATCGAGTCGGCGGATTCGCGCACGCTCTGCACGGTGCGCGCGACGCTCGCCTGCATTTTCGCGAGGCCCGAGAACAGCCGGCCGATCTCGTTGGTGCCGCGCACGGCGATCGGCTGGTCGAGGCGTCCTTGCGCGATCCGGTCGAAGTGGCGCCCCGCCTCCTCCAGCGGCGCCACCACGCCCCGGCGCAACGCCGCGTGGACCGCGAACGTGCCGCCCACCAGCGCCAGCAGGATCAAGACGCTGACGACGCGAAACGTCGCCATGCGGGCGTCGATCGAATCGAGCGACGCGCGGCTCGCGGCGTCGCCGAATTGCACGAAGTTTTGCGACTCGGCGAGATAGGCGTCCTGGAGCGACTGGGTCGGCTGATCGAGGAAGGCCTGGAGGTTGTTCGAGTCGAGAAACTGCACGAGTTCGGCGAGCGCGTCGTGCAGCTTTTTATAGCGCTCGGCGAGCGCCGTGGCACGCGCGCTGTTTTCGTCACTGGTCTTCTGCGCGCTCATGAACGCGGCAAACGACTGATCGGCGGCCGTCAGCTGCTCGCGCGCGTGCTGCACGATGTCCGTCGGCTCCGCGCCGCCCCGCACCATGCGCGTGCCGGCGCGCGACAGGTTGATGCGCGCGTCCATCAACCGCTGGGTGGTTTCGTTGACCGCGTCCACCTGCTTCAAAGCAATGTTCGACAGATCACCCACGTCGTCATGGGTGCGCGTAAGCGACCAGAAGCCGAGACCCACCGTGACAAGCTGAAAGACGCAGAACGCGGCCAGAACACATAACAGGCCGGATGCGACCTTGATCTTGCTGAACATCAAGAACACCTAAAGCAAAAGAATGACGGGAGCTGCATAAGGGTTAACGGCAAGGCCATGCGTAGCTTGAGATCAATTTCATCAAAAATCGGCTTACACGCCCTTTTCATCGGTCAACGTCATTATTGGGATCGTTTCGCACAAGAATGCGGCACACTTTTTTCCGAATCACCTTGACGCGGCGCATCCACGCTTCCTAGAGTGGGTAGGGACTTCAACGCACACCGTGCGGATGACACCGCGGGCCTTGCCCGAAGGAATCACGATGACCGACCTTCTCGACCGGGCGCGCGGCGCACTGCATGCCCAGCCGTTCAGCATGCTGCTAGGCGCAGAGTTGATGCACACGGGCACCAGCGAGCTCACCTTGAGCCTGCCGATCCGCGACGAGCTGCGGCAGCAGCATGGCTTCGTGCATGGCGGCGTGCTCAGCTATCTGGCCGACAATGCGCTGACGTTCGCGGGCGCGATGTCGCTCGGGCCGAAAGTCGTGACCGGCGAATACAAGATCAACTATCTGCGCCCGGTGATGAACGGCACGCTGGTCGCCCGCGCGAAGGTCGTCTACGCGGGGCGGCACCAGGCGACCTGCCAATGCAACATCTATGTGACGGAAGGCAATCGCGAAAGACTCGTCGCGGTGGCGCAAGGCACGGTCAACCGGATCGGCGAAAACGGCGAACACGAACCGGCGAGTTGACGACCCCCGTTCGGGGTAGACGGTTGCGGTTTGTGAAGCGGCCCAAGCATCCGCCGAAACGTGGTTCGGCGGTTCGGTCTGGCAAGGACGGCCCGCGTTTCGCATCAGCGTCTCATCGTCGCGCACGCAAGACGAGCACATTGACCGACCCGTCGAGCTGCTTGCGCAACCGCGCGTCTGAAAAATCGCGGCGCCGGAAACTACAAGGCCGTTCCCGCATCACGCGGGAACGGCCTTTTGCATCGGCAACGCAGTTGACGGAGCGCGAGGTTGACTCCGCTGCGTTACTCCGCCGCGTACGTCTTCTGCGTCTGCTCGCCGAGACCTTCGATACCGAGGCGGATCGTCTGACCCGGCTTCAGGAACACCGGATTCGGCTTCACGCCCATGCCGACACCCGGCGGCGTGCCGGTGGAGATCACGTCGCCCGGTTGCAGGCTCATGCACTGCGACACATACGAAACCAGTTTCGCGACGCCGAACACCATCGTCTTCGTGTTGCCGTTCTGGTAGCGATGGCCGTCCACTTCGAGCCACAGGCTCAGGTTCTGCGGATCGGCGACTTCATCGCGCGTGACGACCCACGGGCCGATCGGGCCGAACGTGTCGAAGCCCTTGCCCTTGTCCCACGTGCCGCCGCGTTCGATCTGCCATTCGCGTTCCGACACGTCGTTGATCACGCAGTAACCGGCGACGTAGTCGAGCGCGTTCGCTTCGTCGATATATTTCGCCGGCTTGCCGATCACCACGCCCAGTTCGACTTCCCAATCGGTCTTCTTCGAGCCGCGTGGAATTTCGACGTCGTCGTTCGGGCCGCAAATGGCGCTCGTCCACTTGTTGAAGATGACAGGCTCGGCCGGCACCGGCAGATTCGATTCCGCCGCGTGGTCCGCGTAATTCAGCCCGATGCAGATGAACTTGCCGATCTTGCCCACGCACGGGCCCATGCGCGGATTGCCTTCGACCAGCGGCAGCGACGCCGGGTCGAGCGCGCGCAGTTTGGCGAGACCTTCGTCGGTCAGCGCGGCGCCGTCGATATCGCCGACCACTTTCGACAGATCGCGAATCTTGCCTTGCGCGTCGAGCAGGCCCGGCTTTTCCTGGCCTTTCGGCCCATAACGAAGCAGTTTCATCGTTGTACTTCCCTTTACGTTCAGTAATGTTCGGTTCGCAAATCGGTGCGCGTCAGTTCGACCAGCCGCCGTCGATCACATGCGCCTGGCCCGTGGTGAACGACGATTCGTCGGACGCGAGATACAGCGCCAACGCCGCGATCTCCTCGGGCTTGCCGACGCGGCCCATCGGCTGACGCGCGACGAACGCGGCTTGCACGGCGTCCAGCGTCGCGCCTTGTGCCTGGGCCTGCGCGGCGATCCGCTGTTCGAGCGACGGCGACGACACCGTGCCCGGGCAGATCGCGTTACAGCGTACACCACGCGTGACGAAATCGGCGGCAACGGCCTTGGTCAACCCGATCACCGCGGCCTTCGATGCGCCATACGCAAAGCGGTTCGGCACGCCCTTCACGCTCGACGCCGCCGACGACATGTTGATGATCGAGCCGCCGCCCTTCTCCAGCATCGCGGGCAGGAACGCGCGGATCGTACGGTACATCGCCTTTGCGTTCAGGTCGAACGCGAAGTCCCAATCCTCTTCGCTGCATTCGAGAACCGATCCGGCATGCACGAAGCCCGCGCAGTTGAACAGCACATCGACCGGGCCGATCTCCGCGGCCAGCGCCTGGATCGCCGCGTTGTCGCGCACGTCGAGCTTGCGCGCGTCGACCGGCTTGCCGGCCAGTCCGTCGATGCGGATGTCCGTGGCGATCACGCGCGCGCCTTCGCGTGCAAAGAGTTCCGCGGTGGCGAGACCGATGCCTTGTCCTGCCGCGGTGATCAGGGCCGTTTTGCCGGCCAGTCTTTGTGTCATCTACGACTCCATTTGAATGGGCTGCTGGTAGGCTGCTTATAGGCTGCTTGTGTCCTGCTGACTCTTCCAGTCATCAAAGGCGGTAAAACGCGGCGGCGTTGTCGCCGAAAACCGCGTCGCGCTCGGCATCGCTCAACGACGCGAGCAAGGTGGTCGCCACCGAATGCCAGAGCAGATAGTCGCCGTTCAGATCGAGCACGGGCCAGTCGCTGCCCCACATCAGGCGCGCCGGACCGAACGACCTCAGCAAGTGTTCGACATAGGGCCGCAACGTGTCCTCGGTCCAGCCAGGCGATGCTTCGGTGGCGAGGCCCGACAACTTGCAATGCACATGCGGCAGGGCGGCCATGCGCGTGATCGCATCGAGCCAGGTCTGGTAGCCCGCGCTGCCGTCACGGATCGGCGGCTTCGCGCCGTGATCGACGACGATGCGCAGTGCGGGAAAACGCATGGCGAAGGTTTCGAAATGCTCGACGTGCCGCGTGTAAATCAACGCGTCGAACGCGAGGTCGTGCGCGATCAGCGCTTCGATAGCCGGTGCGAGATCGGGGTTCGCGATCCAGGCATCGTCCGGCAGATCCTGGAGCATCGGCCGCACGCCCTTGAACTTCGGCTCGCGCGCGAGCGCCTCGATCACGGCGGGCGCCGTGGGCAACAGCAAGGGCACCCAGCCGACCACGCCCGCAATCGACGGCTCATGGCGCGCGAGATCCAGCAGGTAACGCGTTTCGTCGACGGTCTGCGCGGCCTGCACGACCACCGTCCGCTCGATGCCCGCTCTCTCGCGCAACGGCTCGAGATCCGCCGGGCCGAACGGCCGATAAAGGATCTTCATTTCCGGCGTGAGCCAGTCGTAGTCGCCTCGCGCGGGGTCCCAGTAGTGCTGGTGAGCGTCGATGAACATTGTCGAGTCAATCCTCATGCGCGGGCGCGCGCGCGTCGAGCAGGCCTTCGTCGCGCAATGCGGACCACAGATTCGCGGGGATTGGCTGCCCGAACGACGCGACGTTCTCGCGCATTTCGTCGGCGCTGCGCGCGCCGGTCAGCACGGAGGCGACCGCCGGATGCGCATACGGAAACTGCAATGCGGCGGCGGCCAGCGGCACGCCATGCGCGCGGCACACCGCTTCAAGACGTGCAACACGCTCGATCACTTCGGGCGGCGCGGCGCCGTAGTTGAATTTCAGATCGCCCTCGACGCCGCGAGCAAGAATGCCCGAGTTGAACGCGCCGCCTAACAGAATGCTGACGCCGCGCGCTTCGCAGGCCGGCAACAGGTCGTCGAGCGTGTTCTGTTCGAGGAGCGTATAACGGCCCGCGAGCAACGCGCAATCAATATCGAACTCGGCCATCGCGTCGAGAATGACCGCGCCTTCGTTGACGCCGAGGCCGACTGCCTTGATCGCGCCGGTTGAGCGCAAGCGGTCGAGCGCGCGGAAACCGCCGCCTTCGGTCAGTTGCCGCCAGTAATGGGGATGCTGGTCGCCGTGCGTGACACGGCCAATGTCGTGCACCAGCAGAATGTCGATTTCGACGAGGCCCATGCGCTGCTGACTGTCTTCGAACGAGCGCATGATGCCGTCGTGCGTGTAGTCGTAGATCGCTTCGAAGGGCAGCGGGTTTTGCCAGCCTTCGCGGTTGTCGAACGGGGTGGTGCGCGGCACGAAGCGGCGCCCCACCTTGGTGGACAGCACATAGTCGCCGCGCGGATAGCGGCGCAATGCGTCGCCCAGACGATGCTCGGCCTTCGTGTTGCCGTAGAGCGGCGCGGTGTCGAAGTAGCGCACGCCCGCGTCCCAGGCGGCGGCGACGGTCGCAAAAGCCTCTTCATCGGACAGATCGCGGTACAGGCCGCCCAACGGCGCCGTGCCGAGACCCAATCCGCTCACCTGCAATGCACTGCGGCCGATGCGGCGCCGCTGGCCAATCTTTGAAACGATCGTTGTCGTCATTGAGCGCGTCTCCTCGTATGTCGACCGGAGTTGGCGCTTTAGCGCCGACTCCGATCCTATTTATGTTTTTACCATGCGCGGACAGGATTTGCCCATCGCGTCCATCGCCTGCCGAATACGAGCGCGCACCCTGCGCCCACTGCACCTCACTGCGGCTCGATCGCGAAAACGCGTGCCGCCGACGCGCCGCTCGACGGCAAGCACGCGGGCCCAACCGGCTCGAACGTCTTGTAAGTCAGAATGAATTCCTGATGCCCGAGCGTTTCCGATTTCGACGCCGCGCCGCCCGACACCGCCACCGTCTGCTCGAACACTTCGAGGCCTACTTCGTCGAGCGTGCCGCGGCCTTCGAGAATCCGGCCGGCGTCGACATCCATGTCGCCGGCGAGGTTGCGGTACGTGGCCGGATTCGCGCACACCTTGATGACCGGCGAGATCGCCGAGCCCACCACCGAGCCACGTCCGGTCGTGAACAGGATCACGTGCGCGCCGCACGCGATCAGCTCGCCGATCTCCGCGTTGTCGCTGATGTTCGGAAAGCCGAAACGCGGTTCGCCGTCCGGCACTACGTCGAGCAGATAGAGGCCGCCGGTCGGCGGAATGTCACCGGGTTTGATGATGCCGACGATCGGCGACGCGCCGCTCTTCGCATACGCGCCGAGCGATTTCTCTTCCTGCGTGGTGAGGCCGCCGTCCGCGTTGCCGACCGCAAAGCTGCCGTGCCCGAGGATCGAGTAGTAGCGCGCCGCCTTCGCGACGCACGCAACGATCTCGTCGCCGAGTTCCGGCCGCGCCGCGCGCGTCTTCATATGGAATTCGCAGCCTACCAGTTCGCCGGTTTCCTCGAAGATGCAGGTCGCGCCCGCGTCGATCAGATGATCGAACGCGCGGCCCACCGCCGGGTTCGCGGTGATGCCGCTGGTGCCGTCCGAGCCGCCGCAAATCGTGCCGATCACCAGTTCGCTCAGCGCCATCGGCACTTTGCGCTGCGCGGCGAGTTGTGCGCGCGCGCCGCGAATCCAGTCGACGCCGTATTGAATCGTGCTGCGCGTGCCGCCCTTTTCCTGGATCGTCAGCACTTCGACGGGACGGCCGCTCGCGCGAACCACGTCGACCAGATAGTGCTTGTTCATGCTCTCGCAGCCGAGCGACACGAACAGCACCGCGCCGACGTTCGGATGCGTGGTGAGCCGCTCCAGCATCTTCTCCGCATAGCCGTTCGGGTAGCAGCCGGGAAAGCCGATCAGATGCACCGGCGGCCCGCGTTCAGCCGACGGGTCGTCGAACGAGGCGAGCGGCTCGCGAAACTGCGCGACGATCTCGCGCGCCACGTGATGCGCGCACTCGACCAGATAAGCCACCGCGACCACATTGCGGATGCCCTTGCGGCCGTCGCTGCGCAGATAGCCTTGCAGCATCGGCTGCCGCGCGGCGGTTGCTACGGATGTGTCAGTCATGATGGTTCCAGCGCGGCACGAGGCCGCGTGATTGTGCGCCTGTCAGTGATGGACGAACTCGTGGCCCGCGTCGTGCGTATAGGTCGGCAAGTAGTCGCTTTCGAGGTTGTGCGTATGCAGATGCGCGCCGCGCGCGACCGCTTCGGTCACGTGGCCGATCACCGCGCCGTAGCGCAGCACCTTGTCGTCTTTCGCGAGTTCGTGGCGCGCCACCTTGTGACCGAGGTCGATGGTTTTGGTCAGCGTCACGCGCTCGCCTTCGATCTCGACCTGCGTGCCCGCGTCGAGCCGGGCCGCCGCGATCAGGCAGTTGTCGGCGGGACTGAGCAGGATCAGGCGCGGGTCGGTTTGCAATGGACGGCTGGTCAAGTGAGGTCTCCGTGATGCGTGGACATTAGTTCTGGCCTTCGCCGCTCGCGAGGCGCGCGACCATCAGCGAGCCGAGAATGATCGCGCCGTAGATCGCCTGAATCCAGAACGACGGCACCTGGGCGAGCGTCAGCAGGTTCTGCACGACGCCGAGCAGCAGCACGCCGGAGAGCGCGCCGAGCATCGTGCCCTTGCCGCCGTCGAGCGAGATGCCGCCGATCACTGCGGCCGCGAACACCGTAAAGATCATGCCGTTGCCCTGATTCGCGTTGATCGCGCCGACATAGCCGGTCACGATCAGTCCGCCCAGCGACGCCAGCATGCTGCCGAGCACGAACACGCCCCACGTGATGCGCTCGACGCGAATCCCGGCCGCGCGCGCCGCTTCAGGATTGCCGCCGATTGCATACAGCGCGCGGCCCAGGCGGTGATAGCGCAACACGAATGCGGCGATCGCGAAAGCCGCCGCTGCCAGCCATACCGACAAGGGCAGGCCGAACACGATGGTGGTGGCGAGCGTGAAGAACGACGGCGGCATGTCGAACAGCGTGCCGCCCTTGGTCGCGCCGACCAGCATGCCGCGCAGCACGATCAACATGGCGAGCGTGACGATGAACGCGTTCAGCCGCAAACGCACCACGAGGAAGCCGTTGATAAAGCCGATCAGCGCGCCCACGGCCACGATCGCGACCAGCCCGACCGCCGCCGGCCATTGCATGCCGAAGCCCGCGGAGGCCGCCGGCATCACCAGCATCGCCCCCATGGCAGGCGCGATGCCGACCGTCGATTCGAGCGACAAATCGAACTTGCCTGTCAGCACGATCAGCGATTCCGCGAGCACGACCAGCGCAAGCGCCGCCGATGCGCCGAGCACGCTGATCAGATTGGCCCGCGTCAGAAAGCTCGGGCTGACGAACGCGCCGATCACGATCAGCAGAGCCAGCGCGGGCAGCAAGGCCAGATCGCGCAGGCGGGCGAGTTCGGAGCGGGCGCGCTTGCCGCGCGGCGCCGCTGCGGCGGCCTGCGGTTGCGCTGGGCCTTGCGCCGCGCTGAATGCGGGGCTGGGCACGCTATTCTTCATGAAGACTGACTCCTTCAACGGATGCGATCAGGTCGTGGTCCTGCCAACCCGCCGGAAATTCGGCCGCGACACGGCCACGGAACATGACCAGCACGCGGTCAGAGGTGCGCAGATCGTCGAGCTCGCCGGACACGACCAGCACGGCCTTGCCCTCTTCGCGCACGCGATCCACGACGGAGAGCAAGGCTTCTTTCGATTTCACGTCGACGCCGGCGGTGGGGTCGATCAGCACGAGCACGTTGGGGTCGGTGGCCAGCGCGCGCGCCATCACCACCTTCTGCTGATTGCCGCCCGACAGTCCCGAGACGACATGTTCCGGACCTTGCGCAACGATGCCGAGCGCGTCGATCATCTGCTGGCCGAACGCGCGCTTCTTCGCGGGCGGTGCGATGCCGAACTTGCCGAGCAGGCCCGCGATCGTCATCGACGCGTTTTCCGCGACCGATTGCGTCAGGACGAGCCCTTCGTGATGCCGGTCCTTCGGCACGCAGCCGATGCCGTGCGCCAGTGCCGCAGGCACGTCGCCGGGCGGCAACGCAACGCCGTCGACGCTGACCGCGCCGCGTTTGGCCGCGCGCAAACCGGCGACCGCTTCGGCGACGCTGGTGCGGCCACTGCTCGTCGCGCCCGTCAAGCCAACCACTTCGCCGCGCCGGACGGTGAACGACACGCCTTCGTAATCGGCGCCGGCCAGGTTGTCGACTTGCAGCGCAATCGCGGTATCGGCGGGCAACGCGTCGCGCGCGGCCGCGTCGGCGACGGCGAGGCCGCCGCGTTCGCCGGTCATCGCTTCGATCAGCTGCTCGCGCGGCAGCGCGGACACCGGCGCGCTGACAATATGCCGCGCGTCGCGCAGCACCGTCACCGCCTGGCAAATCTCGTAGACCTCCTGAAGATGATGCGAGATGAACAGGAAGGTCACGCCTTCGCGCTGCAGCTCGCCGATGCGCCGGAACAGGCGCTTGATCTCGTCGCCGTCGAGTTGCGCGGTCGGCTCGTCGAGGATGATGAAGCGCGCGCCGTACGACAGCGCCCGCGCGATCTCCACCAGTTGCCGCGCCTCGACCGTCAGATCGCCGGCGCGCGCGTCCTCGCGCACGTCGATCTTCCAGTGGTCGAGCAATACGCGCGTGTCGCGACGCATCGCCTGCCAATCGATCATGCCGCCGCGCACCGGCTGCCGGTTGATGAACAGATTCTCCGCGACGCTCAACTCGCGGATGATCGTCGAATGCTGATACACACAAGCGACGCGCTCGCGCCACCCGTCGCGGTCCGCGATCGACGGCGCGGGTACGCCGCCGAAACGCACCTCGCCGGTATCGGGCTTGCGCAGGCCGGTCAGAATCGACACCAGCGTCGACTTGCCCGCGCCGTTGCGCCCGACGAGCGCATGCGACTCGCCGGGCATCACGCGGATGCTCACGTCTTTCAGCGCGGGCGTCGAGCCGAAGCGTTTGGTGACTTCAAACGCTTCGACGACCGGCAGCACGGATGGCGTCGGCTCGCTCATTTGACCGTGTTGCCCCACAACGCTTTGTCGTCGACGTTCGACTTCGTCACGAGCGGCGCGGGCAACTGGTCTTCGAGCACCCCAGGCGCGAGCTGGATGATGTTGCTGCCGTGATCGGTCGGGCCCCGCTTGAAGGTTTGTCCGGCCAACGCGGCCTTGATATAGAACAGGCCGTATTTCGCGTACGAATCGGCGGGCTGCGACACGGTTGCGTCGATGTCGCCACGGCGGATCGCGTCGAACTCCTGAGGAATGCCGTCGTTACTCACGATCACGACATGCTTCGCATCGCCGGCGGGAAACAGCATCTGCTTGCGCCGCAAGGTTTGCAGCGTCGGCGAGAGATACACGCCGCCCGCCTGCATGTAGATCGCCTTCACGTCGGGATTCGCGGTCAGCAGGCTGTCGAGCGCGGTGGCCGCCACGTCGCCCTTCCAGCTCGCCGGAATCTCCAGCAGCGACAGCCCCGGATAGCCTTTCAGACACGCGCGGAACGCCTCTGACCGGTCGCGCCCGTTCACCGATGCGAGATCGCCCATGATCTGCACGACCTTGCCCGACTTCACGTGTTCGCCGATATATTTGCACGCCTTGTCGCCGTACGCGCGGTTGTCGGCGCGCACGACCATCGCGACCTTGCCCTGCGTCGGCGCGACATCCACGGCGACCACCGGCACGTTCCTGGCGGCGGCGGCGTCGAGCGCGCGGCTGATCGCCGCCGAATCCAGCGGCCCGACCACGATGCCCTTCGAACCGAGGTTCAGCAGATTGTTCATGTCGGTGATCTGCTGCGCCGGATCGCCGTTCGAATTGACCGGCGCGAGGATGTCGAGGCTCATGTCCTTCGCGTACGTCGGCAGGTAGTTGTTGTACGACTGCCAGAACGGCGAGGTGAGCAGCGGCAGATCGAGGCCGATCTTGCCGGTGTCGGCGGCTTGCGCGGCGCCGCTCAGGGCAGCGCTTGCGACGCACGCAGCGGCCGCGACAGTGAAGAGGGAACAACGGAACAGACGGGGGGCCGGGTGCGGTCGTTTAACGAACGGCATGGGGCTGTCTCCTGCGATGCGTTGTTGAACTGCGTGAACCGGTCATGGATGCCGGCACTTCGTCCTGCGCTTTCTTATCAAATATTGGTGTGCGTTCATTCACCAATGAACGTATTATTCATATACGAACTTTTTGAAGTCAAGGGATCCGCACTGCAGCAAGCCCCCCGTGTTTTCCCTGGACTACGGACTGCTTGCCGAAGATTCCCCACGCACTTACATTCACGCGCCAGATAATGAGAAATCCCCACGGAACCTCGCTGACGATGGAAGCCGAAGACAAAGACAAAGACGACGACGACCGTTACCGGGCTCCCGCGCTCGACAAAGGCCTCGACATCCTCGAACTGCTCGCCGAGCAGAAAGAAGGACTGACGCGCGCCGAAATCACCAAGCTGCTGGGCCGCAATGCGAGCGAGATGTACCGGATGCTCCAGCGTCTGGTCGCGCGGCAGTACGTGGTGCGCTCGGCGGCGGGCGACCGCTATTCGCTGAGCTTGAAGCTGTATGCGCTCGCGCATCGTCATCCGCCGATGAACCGGCTGATCGCCGAAGCGCTGCCGCTGATGCAGCGCTTTGCCGATGCCGCCGAACAGTCGTGTCATCTCGTGGTGTACGACCGGGGCAACCTGCTGGTGATCGCCCAGGTGGACGGGCCGGGCACGTGGGGCATGTCGGTGCGGCTCGGCTCGCGGGTCGGCTTGATCGACACGGGCTCGGGCCGCGTGATGCTGGCGTTTCAAAGCATCGAGCAGCGTCAGCAGATGCTGGCCGAGCATACGAAAGTGAAGGGCGAGGTCACGATCGACCGCGACGCGCTGGAGCAGGCGTGCGAGCGGATTCGTGCGGCGGGCTTTTCGCAGAAGGACAGCCAGCAGACGTTCGGCGTGACTGACGTCACGTTTCCGATCCAGGGGCCGTCCGGCCACGCGATCGCGGTGCTCACCTGCCCGTATCTGCGGCGTATCGATGAATACGTCGCGCCGACGCTCGAAGCGGCCACCGCCTTGCTGCGCGAGACCGTGCAGGCGCTGTCGATGTTCCGCGAGCAAGCCGCCTGACCTGAATAGCTGAAAAGTGGACTAGCGCGGCGGCCCGTCGAAAGACGAGCGCCTGCGCACATGGTTTAGAATGGCGGCCCTCTCAAATCTACGCCGCATGGGTTCGCTCATGCGCGCCCATCGACAAGCAATGGCGAAACTTCTGACCGATTCCGAATTCCAGCGTTTTTCCGAACTCCAGCAGAAGCAGTCGAGCTTCACGATCACGCCTGAAGAAGCCGACGAACTGCGCGACATCGTCGCTCACGCGCAAAAGCGCCGCGACGACCGCGCGGCGGCGATGCAAAGCATCGAAACCTTCATCCAGCAATTCGACATCAGCCCGGACGAGCTGTTTTCGCCGGAGCAGATCGGCGAGGCCGCGCGCACTTACGGCCTGATTCCGGCCGCGAAGAAAGAGCGCGTGCTGCCGCCGTCGTTCACCTTCAACGGCAAGCCGTACCAGTGGACGACGCGTCCGCTGCCCGACGATATTCGCGTGCCGCTGTTCGATGCGTTCAAGGAAGGCCAGTCGGTGAAACCGTTCATCGCGACGCTGAAGGACGCGAACCGTTGCGCGATGACCATCGCGCGTCTGGAGCGGGAGACCGGTGCGGTGTATGCGCAGACTTGGCTCGACGAGTTGGCGGTGACGCGCGCGCAGGTCGATGAGGCTGCGGCGAAGCTGGCGGTTTGAGGACTTGATTTTTAGCGTGAGGGGCCGTTAAGGCTTCTTGCGCAACGAGAAGCCGTTCGGGCTTCTTGCGGCGTGGGACATCTCTCACGTCTCAGCCGTTCAGGCGGCGCGTCGATCTTTTCGCACTGTCGCCGCTTTAGGCGGTTAGTTGCGTCCTAAACGGCGCGCCAATGATCCGTCTCCGATACCGCCCTTCACGCACGCGGAGCCTGCGCGCCGTTCTCGCGCGCCTCATCCAGCGCCATACGAAACCCAACCACGCCGGGGTCCTCGGTTCGCGTGACCGTAAAGCCGCTGGCTTTGGCAAGCGAAATCATCGGCGTGTTTTCACGCAACGCCTCGCCGACCAGCCAATGAATGCCGCGCGCCCGCGCATAGCGGATGATCCGGTCCATCAGCAATCGACCAAGCCGCCGCCCTTTCTGGTCCGAGCGCACCGCCACCGCGAATTCAGCGGTTTCGTTGTCGGGATCGGCAACAGCGCGCACCACGCCCAAAGTGCGCGTGAACCCCTCTTCGCTCGTCACCGTCGCAATCAGCGCCATTTCGCGGTCGTAGTCGATCTGCGTCATGCGCGCGAGCTGCGAGTGATCGAAACTCCCCACCGAGCCGAAAAAGCGCAAGCGCAAATCCTCGGGCGTCATCGCTTCGACCAAGTCATGATGCGCGGCCTCGTCCTCCGGACGGATCGGCCGCACCGTCAGCCGCAAGCCTTGCCAGTCGAGTGTCTCTTCGAAGCGGCGCGGATACGGCACGATCGCGAGGCGGCTGCGCTGCGCGGTGAGTTTCAGCACGGGATCGACCACCGTCACATGATCGCTGTAGACCCTCAACGACAACGACAGGCCGCCGATCTGCCTGACCTCGCAGACCACTTGCGAGAGCGCCGTCAGCGCGGCCAGCGCCGGTGCCGGCGCGGCCTGCCGCGCGTAGGGCGAGCGCATGATCAGGTCGCGCGCGAGTGTGGGGTTCAGCGGCGGCAGGCCGTAGACGCGCAGCGCCTCGGATATGCCATCGGCCGACGGCACAGTGAAGTGGAACACGGGCCCGAAGTTGTCGTCGTCGTGAAGCTCGATGGCGATATCGACTATCGCTTGTCCGGACGATCCGGCGTTGCCTTCCTGCGATTCAACCCGCAGCCCGAAGCTCTCAAGAAACCGCGCCGCCGCTTCCCCAGACAGTTCGCGCTCGCCACCCGCCACCGCGGCGCAAGCTTGCGCCTGAGCGACGTCGATCGCTTCGGGAATCTGCGCAGGCAATCCTTCCGGCGTTTGCATCAGCAGTTCGCGGCCCAGCCGGTAATCGACCAGCCGCGCGAACGCGCGCGCCAGGCGCTGCGGTGTCGTATGAACCGGAATGCCCTGCGCGTGCAACGCATCGCGGGTGGCGGCGTCGAGGCCGCCGAAGAAACACGCGAGCAAGCCGCGATACGCGAAACGCTGATTCGCAATCAGGGCCTGCGCGACCTCGCCAACCGGCGCGCCGTGTGTCGACGCATGGACCACGAACGCGGTGCCGCTGCTGCGATGCTCGGCGAGCAGTTTGAGCGCGGTGCCGAAATGCTCAGGACGCGCGTCGTCGCCGAGTTGCAGCGGATTGCCGCCGACCGCGTGCGGCAGCGCCTGCTGCAACGCGTCCGACGCTTCGGTCGGCCACGGCGCGAGCATGCCGCCAGCGGCGGCGAATGCGTCGCAGGCGAGCGTGGCGAGGCCGCGGTCGCTGGTGATCAGCGTCGCCGATGCGCCCGCCGCCACGCGCCCGACGCCGAGCGATTCCACTTCGTCGAGCAGATCGTCGAGTGCATCGACGCGCACCATGCCCGCGCGCCGGAACGCGGCGGTGTAGAGACCATCGGCGGGGTCCGCGCGGCCGGAGCGCAGCGCCAGCACCGGCTTGTTGCGCGCCGCCGCCCGCGCCGCCGACATGAACTTGCGCGCCGCCCGCACCGTATCGAGTTCGAGCAGAATGGCGCGCGTGCCGGGATCGCTGGCCAGATAATCGAGCACGTCGCCGGCGTCGACGTCGGCCTCGTCGCCGAGCGCGACGGCATGCGAAAAACCGAGCCCGCGCGCATGCGCCCAGCCGAGCACCGCATTGGTCAGCGCATTCGACTGCGACACCCACGCGACGCCGCCGGCCTTGACCGTGCACGACGGCGCGCCCAGGTGCGCGCGCAGCGCGGGCGAGACCATCCCGAGGCTGCCCGGCCCGACAATGCGCAGCAGATGCGGCCGCGCCGCCGACAGCGTGTGCCGCAACGCGAGGCGGTCGTCATCGCTGCGCACGTGGCCGACGATGATCGCCGCCCGCGTGCCCAGGCCCCCGAGTTTATGGACGATCCCCGGCCAGGTGGCAGGCGGCGTGCAAATCAGCGCAACGCTGGGCGCTTGCGGCAGATCGCCGGCGTCGCCGATCACGGCGTACGCGCCGAGCTTCGCGTGTTTCGGGTTGACCGGCCACAACGGGCCCTCGAAGCCGCCTTCCAGCACGCGCGCCCAGACCATCGCGCCGGTGCTGCCCGGTCGTTCGGAGGCGCCGATCACGGCGATGGATCGGGGGCGAAACAAGGCGTCGAGATTGCGTACGGTCACGGGCGCTCCGCGGAGAGGAGAAGACGCGAGGGCCGTGCGGCGCGCGTCACAGTCAGCATAGGCGAAGTCGGGCGTTTGCGCGGCGTGTCGGCCTGCGGGTCGTGAAATTCGTCCAACAGCGGAGCGGCGGCGCTGGATGCGCCGCGCACTGTCATCCGGGCTTTCGTCAGTTCATCATGACTCAGGTCCGGCGCCGCCGCTTGGTGATCGCTGTGCGGACAACGGCATCGAAGTAGTCGGCCTTTTCGGCTACTGGCTCGACGTGACGCAACGCCATGCGGCGCATGGGAATGTCGAGACTGTCGGGCACTGGATGCGCGGCGCAGTGTTGACGATCGAGTAACGGCGCACGCGGGCGCGTCCCGCGTAAAACGCGCGCATTGGGCAGAAAAAAGCCGCGTCAGTTTGCACTGGCGCGGCTGTCTAGCTGACGCGTAACAGAAACGGCTTACGTTACATCGCCTTCTTGAACGGCGCGCCCGAATGCTCGCGCAATTCATTGAACACGATCTTCGGCCACGCCTTCTGCGCGACTTCGATCTCGGACACGTGCGACGCCAGATAAGTCGGCGCATCCGAAGCGTCGAGCGCGATGCGCGCCGCGTACGAATCGGTGAAGCGGCGCAATTCACCGGCGTCCTCGCAGGTGACCCAGCGCGACATCCGGTACCGCGCCGGCGCCATCCGCACGTCGACCTTGTACTCGGTCGACAAACGGTGCGACACCACTTCGAACTGCAGCTGCCCGACCGCGCCGAGAATCGTCAGCCCGCCGCCTTCCGGACGGAACACCTGGATCGCGCCCTCTTCGCCGAGTTGCTTCAGCGCTTCGCCGAGTTGCTTCGCGCGCATCGGATCGACCACTTCGACGGTCTGGAAAATTTCCGGCGCGAAGAACGGCAAGCCGACGAATTGCAGCGGCTCGCCTTCGGTCAGCGTGTCACCCAGACTCAGCGTGCCGTGATTCGGAATACCGATGATGTCGCCGGGATACGCCTCGCTCACGGTCTCACGACGCTGCGACAGGAACGTCACCACGTTGTTGGCGCGGAAGGTCTTGCTGGAGCGCGTGACCTTCACCGCCATGCCGCGCTCGAAACGCCCCGAGCACACGCGAATGAACGCCACGCGGTCGCGGTGTGCGAGGTCCATGTTCGCCTGCACCTTGAACACGACGCCGGTGAACTTCGGCTCGTCCGGCATCACTGGACGCTGCACAGTCATGCGCATCGACGGTGGCGGCGCCAGGTCGACCAGCGCGTCGAGAATTTCCTTCACGCCGAAGTTGTTGATCGCCGAGCCGAACAGCACCGGCGACTGCTGGCCGGCAAGGAACTGCTCGCGGTCGAACTCAGGCGTCGCGCCGGTGATCAGGTCGATCTCTTCCTTGGCCTTCGTCCAGCTATGGCCGAAACGGCGTTCGCCTTCCTCGTCGCTCAACGCCTGCAACGTTTCCACCGCACCGCCCGCGGTATCCTGGCCGGCGCGGAACACGCGCACCTGATCGCGCTGGATGTCGTAGACGCCCTGGAATTCCTTGCCCATGCCGATCGGCCAGGTGAACGGCACCGCGGCGACGCCCAGATGCTGCTCGATTTCATCGAGCAGATCGAGCGGCTCGCGGACTTCGCGGTCGAGCTTGTTGATGAAGGTGACGATCGGCGTCTTGCGGCTGCGGCAGACTTCGAGCAGCTTCAGCGTCTGTGCTTCGACGCCGTTGGCGCCGTCGATCACCATCACGGCGGCGTCGACCGCGGTCAGCACGCGATAGGTGTCTTCGGAGAAGTCTTCGTGGCCCGGCGTGTCGAGCAGGTTGATGACGGCGTTGCCGTATTCGAACTGCATCACCGAACTGGCGACGGAAATGCCGCGCTGCTTTTCGATCTCCATCCAGTCGGACGTCGCATAGCGATTGCTCTTGCGGCCCTTCACGGTGCCCGCAATCTGAATCGCGCCCGAGAACAGCAGCAGTTTTTCGGTGAGCGTGGTCTTACCCGCGTCCGGGTGGGAAATGACCGCGAACGTGCGGCGGCGTTTGAGTTCGGAGACTGACATCGGGTCTGGCGGTCACAGATAGGGGTTCGGGCGGTTCCCGGCGGCGGGTGGCGGCCGGTATGCCGCGCCTTGCGCGGCGGCGTGAGCTGCGGGAGTTGGGCCGGAACCCACATCGACTGGCGAACCTCGCCGCGTCGGAAACAGGTCACGAACAAACGTTCGACAATACGGGAATCGCCAGCGCAGAACAGCGCAGGGAACGAATGATACACGCCCGCGACAACCGCAGGGGAAACGGGACCGGCCGCGAAGGTTCGCGCGGGTCGGGGCGGCGGGTGAATTCAATGGTGAACTTGTCCACGCACAGGGCGCGAGCTGTGAGCGGCACGCGCAAGGGTGAGAGTTTTCGGGACTTGCGACGCTGAGCGCCAGGGTCGCGGCAAAAGGTGAAGCTCAGCAAGCCCTGTTCACGCACCTGCGATGTAAAGTTCGCCGGCGCGATGAACGTTTATCAAGTCGTGGGAAAGATTCAGCCGATCCCCGGCATAGTTTTCCGTACAGCTTGAAACGCCCGACAGTCAAGGATCATGGGCCTCTCAGGGAATGAGCCCAGCGTCACGAAAGGCGTCATCGGTAACCACGCCTAGCGGTGCCTCACACAATAAAACCTGGCTCACCGAAAGAGTCGAACTCTTCGCGCGTCACGCCGCAAAAATCACCTTCCGCAGACAGGCGTGTGTCAAAGGTGAGCGTTTTCGGGACCCTCGCAACGGTGCGACATTGACCACACACCGCATCACTTCAGGAAATCCGGCGCGTCGAAAGCATTGCATGTTAAGCGCGCTCGCGCCCAACCGCGCCCTTCACATTTCGATCAGGAAGCGCTCGCGATTCTTGCCGGCAAGCCACGCGGGCGAGCGGCCGCGACCGCTCCAGGTCTCGCCGGTTTTCGGATTGCGATATCTGGCGACCGACTTCGGGGCCGCCTTGCGCGCCGGCTTGCGCTCGGTCGTGAAACCGAGTTCCTCGGCGGTCAGGTCGTATTCGGCGACCTTCTGCTTGATGTCGGCGATCGCTTGCGCCACTTCTTTCTCGCGGGCCGCGGCGACTTCCCGGTGGAGTTTTTCGAGCTCGGCGGTCAACTGTTTGTACGAGGCCATGGCGGTGCTCCCATCGATTGACGAATTGCAGTGCGGACACTACCAGATGAATAAAGTGTCGGATAGAAAGACCTGCAATCGTATCGCGCCGGTTGCGCGTCGGCCCGGGGGAGGCGATCAGTGCACTCAGTCGTCGATGGAATCGTACACGCGGCGCTCGAAGTCGACGGACATCGGAAACGGTTCGACGCCGCGCCGCTGGATCAGCATCAGACCGATCAGGTCTTCCCCTGGATCGGCGAACCAGCTGGTGCCGTAAGCGCCCGGCCAGCCGAACGAGCCAACCGAGCGATAGCCGAGCGCCAGTTGCTGGGCGGGATCGTCGACCACCGACAAGCCCAGCCCGAAGCCTTGGCCCGCCCACAGCACATGCCCGAAAGCCGGCACGCGACGCTGGTCGCGCGTCAAAAAGTTGGAGCGCATCAAATCGACCGAGCGATGCGACAGCAAACGCGTCTCGCCGACGCGCCCGCGTCCGAGCAACAATTGCGCGAATTGCAGGTAATCCTGCGCGGTCGAAACGAGCCCGCCACCGCCGCTCTGAAAGCGCGCCGGATTCGCCCAGCGGCTCGCCGACGGATGATCCTCGACCACGCGCCGCTGCGTGCCGGGCTCGACGCCATACGCGGTGGCAAGCCGCGCAAGTTGCGCGTCGGGCACCCAGAAGGCGGTATCGCGCATGCCGAGCGGCTCGAAAATGCGCGTTCGGAAGAACTCGCCGAGCGGCAAGCGGCTCACGCGCTCGATCAGCACACCGAGCACGTCGGTGGCGACGCCGTAGTGCCAGCGCGAGCCGGGCTGGAACATCAGCGGCAAACCCGCGATGCGCGCGAGCCATGCGCCGCTGTCCCCGTGCGCTTCGAAACCGTTGGAAGCGGCCGCGTAGGCTTCGGCCAGCGGCCCCGTGGCGGTGAAGTGGTAAGCGAAACCGGCGCGGTGCGTGAGCAGATCGAGCACGGTGAGCGGCGCTTTGGCCGGCTCGGTATCGTCGAGCGGGCCGGCGGGCTCGCGCAGCACGCGCGGCGCGGCCAGTTCGGGCAGCCATAGGGCGATCGGCGTGTCGAACGCGAGGCGGTCCTCTTCGATCAGCATCAGGATCGCGGCGCTGGTCACCGGCTTGGTCATCGACGCGATGCGAAACAGCGTGTCGCGCTCCATCGGCAGTTGCCGGGCTTCGTCGCGCAGACCGAGCGCCTCGAAATAGCCGATTTCGCCGCGCCGCCACACCATCGACACGACACCCGCGACTTCGCCGCGTTCCACATAGCCTTGCATGGCGTTGTTCAACGCCGCCAACCGCGTCGCGGAAAGTCCTGCTGGTTGCATGAGTGTCCCGGGTCAGTGGAAGCTCAATGATGGGAAAAGGTCTGGCCGCTCGCGGCGAGCTGGCCCGAGCCAGCCGTGAGGGCTATGTCGTTACGTTCGGCGATTCCGCTGCCGGGGCGTTCAGGCTTTGTGCCGCATTTCCAGCGCCGACAGCGCGGCATTCAGCCGTTTGATCCGGCTGGCTTGCGCCGGCACCCGGACCGCGCCGGAAACGACGTCGATGCGGCTGCGCCAATAGGACAACGGAATGCCATCTTCAGCGGAAATATGGGAAATAACACGTTCCAGATGTTCAATATCTTTTTCGAGTTGCTGATGATTCATTGCTATCCCCGGAATCTTTGAATTAATTTCGACCGTAAATCGGAAGCATGGAACGTGCCGCGGTGGGCGCGGCAGTATAAACTGAAAGCGGAAAATCTTTCTCGATTCTTTTCCCCTCGGCAAAAAAAACGGAAAAACGTGCTTGTTTGTTAAACCCCGAACCGTGCGAACAGCATACTGCCGATTCACCTCCGCGTTCCGTTAGGTTCCGCACCGACTCTAGTCTGCGGCCCGCACCAGGCAGCCGTTAAGCGGCTATTTACTGGCGTGGGGGAAACATAGCATTCGGCCAGCCGCTAAAAAAGTTGCGCGCAAAACTCAGCACGCATGATAACCGGTTGCAGAATGCATATTAGACATAGCTTTTTATGACGACCATGCGAAATTTCCATGACTTTACTATGCCCAATGAGTAATTTTTGGGCACAGCAAATAATGCACGTCATATGACGAAGCCAACCGCATTAATTACCGGAGGGCTTCGCGACACGAAGGGAATATGCGGTGAACCCTCGCGCCAGCGTTTGTGCCGGCGCGGATTTGATTCTCTTTATTTCGCGCGGCACGCGTAAATCAGGCTGAGCGTGCCGCTTTCGCTGGACTGGCGCACCACGTCGAACGGGCCGCCGCAACTTGCGCTGGCCTGCTGCGAGCAGGAGTCGGAGCCGACCGGGCATTGAACCAGCGTGGTGGCGCGGCCATCCGGCAGAAACAGCGGCGCGCTGCTGCTGCACGCACCGAGCAAGGACAAAGCGCCGACCGCCAGCGTGGCGCTGGCCCGGCACGCAAAGGAGGATAGACTGCGTTTCATTGGAAAGCCCCGGTCACGTCTTTTTTTTCGATCTCGAGATTGTGCCACGGGGTGGTTGCACTGCGTCACTCGCCCCCCCGGACCGCCTCACACCTCGATGCCGTAGGCCGCGATTTTCTTATAGAGCGTCGCGCGGCCCATGCCGATCTGGCTGGCGGTGTCGATCACGCGGCCGCCGTTGGCGCGCAACGCGTCGCTCAGGAAGCGCTTTTCGAACGCGGCCATCGCGTCGCTCCACGATGCCGGCTCGGGCATTCCAGCGGCCGCGCCCGGTGCTTGCGATCGCGTTTGCGTTGGCGCGGTCACCTCGGTCGCTTGAAGACGCCGCCCGCCCGGCTGCGCCGAACCGATGTACGGCGCCAAGGCGCGCGCGTCGATCCGTTCGCTGTCGGAGAGCATGACGGCCCGCTCCAGCGTGTTGCGCAACTCGCGAACGTTGCCCGGCCACGCATACGAGCACAGCAACCGCAGTGCGTCGTCCTGCAGTTCGAAGTGGCCGCTCGCGCACGCTTGCGTCGACAGATCCTCGAGGATCGCGTAGG
Organism: Paraburkholderia sediminicola; assembly: GCF_046026895.1. Taxonomy (GTDB): domain Bacteria; phylum Pseudomonadota; class Gammaproteobacteria; order Burkholderiales; family Burkholderiaceae; genus Paraburkholderia; species Paraburkholderia sediminicola_C. The sequence goes on along the minus strand of NZ_JAQQEU010000030.1, from coordinate 32,827 downwards.
CCAGCGCTTCGATGTCCGATGAGCGCTCGCGTAACGGCGGCGCGTGGATCGTCAGCACGTTCAGCCGGTAGAACAAGTCCGCGCGGAAGCGTCCCGCCGAGACCAGCGCGGGCAGATCGGCCGAAGTCGCGGCGATGATCCGGACGTCGGCGCGCACGATCCGGTTCGAGATGAGCGGTTCGAACTCCTTGTCCTGCAACACCCGCAGCAGCTTGCCCTGCAACGCGAGCGGCATATCACCGATCTCGTCGAGAAAGAGCGTGCCGCCGTTCGCCAGTTCGAATTTGCCGACGCGGCCTTTGCGATCCGCGCCGGTGTAAGCGCCGGGCGCGGCGCCGAAGAATTCGACTTCGAGCAAGGTCTCGGGGATCGCCGCGACGTTGACGGTCACGAGCGGCTGATTCGCGCGCGCCGAGCCGCCGTGAATCGCATGCGCGAGCAGCTCCTTGCCGGTGCCGGTTTCGCCGAGCAGCAGTACCGGCGATTCGAGCTGCGCCGCGCGGCGCGCCTGACGCTTCACTTCGAGACAGGCCGCGCTCGTGCCGACGAAGCTGCCGAACGTGTAGCGGGCGCGGCGCGCCTGTGCGAGCGATTTGCGTGTCGCGATCAATTCTTCCTGCACGCGCGAGTAGTGTGAAAAGAGCGGCGTCAGCGCCTTCAGCTCGTCGAATAGCGCGAAGCCGACCGCGCCGACCGTCGCCCCGGCGTCGTCTTTCAGCGGCAAACGCGTGACGACGAGCGGTTCGCGGTCGGTCTCCATGATGTCGAGCAGGATCGGCTTGCCGGTGATGACGACCTCGCGCATCAGGCTGTTGGGAATCACCGCTTCGCAATCGCGGCCGATCGCCTGCCGCGGGTCCGAAAAGCCGAAGCGCGCCGCATAACGCTTGTTGATCCAGACGACGCGCGCATCGGCATCGACGATGAACGTGCCTTCGCTGAAATTTTCGAAGGTGCGAAAGAGCGAATCCATTGCCCGGCGCAGTACGTCGTCGTAGGTGGCGGGCAGGCCCGCCCAGTCGTTCATCATGCTGTCGCTGTCTCCGGGTATCGTTCTGACTGCGCTTGTCTCATTTTGTAGACAAGCTTATCTCATCGGAGAGAACGCCAGCAAGCCCTATTGATAAGGGTTTAACCTTGGTTAGCCTTATCTTCCGTTGATTTGCGTCCCGTTTCGGAGACGTTTGGGTACAATCGGCCGAACTGCGCTTCCCGCTTCGGCCACCTGATCAATGCATCGGCCATGGCAGCGGGCATGGCACGAAACCTGCTTCCACGCGGCGCCGTGCCGTCGCACCGTCAGGACGGCGTACATGTAGAACAACCAAGCCTTGGAGACTCAATGTCCTTTGTCATCGTCCTCGCCGCGCTGGCGTTCCTGATGTTTGCCGCGTATCGCGGCTATAGCGTCATTCTGTTCGCGCCCATCGCGGCGCTCGCCGCCGTCCTCGCGACCGAACCGGCCGCTGTCGCGCCGGTCTTTACCGGCATCTTCATGGACAAGATGGTCGGCTTCGTGAAGCTGTACTTCCCGGTATTCCTGCTGGGCGCCGTGTTCGGCAAGGTGATCGAACTATCCGGCTTTTCGGAGTCGATCGTCGCGGCCGCAATCCGCTATATCGGCCGCTCGCGTGCGAATGCGGTGATCGTCGCGGTGTGCGCACTGCTCACGTACGGCGGCGTGTCGCTGTTCGTGGTGGTGTTCGCGGTCTATCCGTTCGCCGCCGAGCTGTACCGCCAGAGCAATATTCCGAAGCGTCTGATGCCCGGCGCCATCGCGCTCGGCGCGTTCTCGTTCACGATGGATTCGCTGCCCGGCACCCCGCAGATCCAGAACATCATCCCGACCACCTTCTTCAAGACCACCTCGTGGGCCGCGCCCACGCTCGGCGTGATCGGCTCGCTGTTCATCATCGTGGTGGGTCTGTCCTACCTGGAATGGCGCCGCCGCGCCGCGATGGCGACCGGCGAAGGCTACGGCACGGAACTCGTCAACGAGCCGGAGCGCGTCGAATCGAAGCAACTGCCGCATCCGTTGCTGGCCGTCGCGCCGCTGGTGGTGGTGGGTGTGGCGAACTTCCTGCTGACCCGCTGGATTCCCATCTGGTACGGCCCGACCTTCACGATCACGCCGGACATCCTGCCGGGCCTCCACGCGCCGGTCGAAACCACGGTCAAGAGCGTGGTCGCGATCTGGGCCGTGCAAGGCGCGCTGCTGCTGGGCATCGTGATGGTCATGTTGACCGCGTTCGGCCGCGTCAGCTCGCGCTTTGCGGTCGGCACCAAGGCCGCGGTGGCGGGCGCGCTGCTGGCGTCGTTGAACACCGCGTCGGAATACGGCTTTGGCGGCGTGATCGCGGCCTTGCCCGGCTTCCTCGTGGTCAGCGACGCGTTGAAGAGCATTCCCAATCCACTCGTCAATGCGGCCGTTTCGGTCAGCACGCTCGCGGGCATCACGGGCTCGGCGTCGGGCGGCATGAGCATTGCGCTTGCGGCCATGTCCGACGTGTTCATAAAGGGCGCCGAAGCGGCGCATATTCCGCTCGAAGTGCTGCACCGCGTGGTCGCGATGGCGAGCGGCGGCATGGACACGCTGCCGCACAACGGCGCGGTGATCACGCTGCTGGCGGTCACCGGGTTGACGCACCGCCAGTCGTATCGCGACATCTTCGCGGTGACGGTGATCAAGACGTTGGCGGTGTTCTTCGTGATCGCGGTGTACTACGGGACCGGGCTGGTTTGATCGAGGGGAGGCGAGCCGCGCTGCGTGCTGTGCGGTGCGGCTGCTTGCCTGAGTTCGCTCTTGAAACACCCACTCGACTCCCCCGCACGAGTTTTGATCGGTTAACGTAGCGTTTCGACAATCGAAACGCGCCGACCTTTCCGATGAGCTCAAGCCCCAGCTTCTGGATGATTCCGCAGGCCCCGACGCCCGTCGGGCCGTTCTCCCACGCCGCCGAAGCCGACGGCTGGGTCTTCCTGACCGGCCAGATGCCGACCTCGCCCACCGACGATAGCGCACCCTTGCCGGACGGCGTCGTCGCGCAAACGCAGCGCGTGATGGACAACCTGGTGCTCGTGCTGCAAGGCCTCGACATGGGCTTGCAGCACGTGGTCGCTGTGCGCATCTTCCTGACCGAGTTCAAGCGCGACTATGCCGCGATGAACGCCATCTACCGCGCTTACTTTCCCGCCGACGCGCTGCCTGCCAGAACCTGCATCGGCGTGACCGCGCTTGCGCGCGATGCGCTGGTCGAGATCGACTTCGTCGCGAAGCGGCCGGGCTGAAGCGGCCGGGCTGTGAGCGTCCACGCCCGTGCTGAGAAGGCCAGCACTGCCAAGCTCGCGCGGCACTCGTCCGGCGCACTTACGCGCCACGTCAACCCGCCCCCCTCGACCCAACCCTGCATTAACGGCGAGACGCCTCACAAACGTGAGTGGTTTAGTGGGAGACCCTAAAGACCGTGGGGTTAATTGCCGTTATTCCTTGCGAACAAGTCAGCACCGCGCCCACGCGCGACAGCATCTGCAAGGAAAGTCATGCGCAACAACCAGCCTGTCACTGGGCACGAGTACGAATTCCCGTCGTCCCACATGCTTGTTTCCGCGACCGATCTGACCGGCCGCATCCAGTACTGCAATCCGGCCTTCATCGCCGTGTCCGGTTTTACGCGCGACGAGCTGATCGGCCAGCCGCACAACCTGATCCGTCATCCGGACATGCCGCGCGAAGCGTTCGCCGACTTGTGGGCGACCATCCGCGCAGGCCACCCGTGGACCGCCCTCGTCAAGAACCGTCGCAAGAACGGCGATCACTACTGGGTGCGCGCGAACGTCACGCCGGTGGTCGAGAATGGCGCGGTGGTCGGCTACCTCAGCGTGCGCGTGAAGCCGCAACGCGACGCGGTGCGCGCCGCCGAATCGCTGTATGCGCGCATGCGCAGGGGCGAATCGCGCGGCCTGATGCTGCGCCACGGCGTGCTGGTGCGCACCGGCTTGCGCGGACGTCTGCAGGCGCTGATGCGTCTGCCGGTCGCGACGCGCGCGGCGGCCGGCTACGTGCTCACGCCGCTGGCGTTGCTCGTGACCGGTCTCGCAGCTTGGCAAGGCACGCCGCCCGCGCCGTTCTGGATTGCGCTCGGCGTCGCCACGACGATCAGCGTCGTGTCGTGGCGAGTGCTGACGCGCCAGCTCGCCGCGCCGATCGACGACATGTCGGGCTTCGCGACCCGTCTCGCCGCGGGCGATCTGACCACCGATCTGGAGATCGCCCGTCACGATGACCTCGGCGATGTGCTGCAGGCCTTGAACCAGCTGAAGGCGAATCTCGCGGCCATCGTCTACGACGTGCGCGCGCAGATCACCGGCATGCTCGACAACGCGCGCGAAATCTCCAGCGGCAACGTGGATCTGGCGCGCCGCACCGAATTGCAGGCGGCGTCGCTCGAAGAGACCGCCGCCACCATGGACGAGCTAACCACCACCGTGCAAGCCAACGCCGATGCGAGCGTGCGCGCGCCCGACCTGGCGCGCGACGCCCAGGCGGCGGCGGCCGAAGGCGGCAAGATCGCGGGCCAGGTCGAGCAGACCATGGCCGGCATCACGGCGGCGTCGCGGCGGATCGCGGATATCACCGGCGTGATCGACGGGATCGCGTTCCAGACCAACATCCTCGCGCTGAACGCCGCCGTCGAAGCGGCGCGCGCGGGCGAAGTGGGCCGCTCGTTCGCGGTCGTCGCGGGCGAGGTGCGGATGCTCGCGCAACGTTGCGCGGCGTCGTCGAAGGAAATCAAATCGGTGGTCGAGGCAAGCGCGAGCGAAGTCGCCGCGGGCACCGAGCTGGTCGCACGCACCACATCGCAGATGCGCGCGATCGACGAGGCGGTGGGCCGGGTGTCGTCGATCATCGTCGAAGTGGCCAACGCGAGCAGCGAACAGGCCGAAGGGATTCGCCAGGTCAATCAGGCCGTCTCGCATCTGGACGGCGCAACCCAGCAGAACGCCGCGCTCGTCGAGCAGGCGGCGGCCACCGGGCAACGTCTCGCGGAACAGGCGGACGTGCTCGACGCAGCGGTGCGTCTGTTCACGGTCGCCGAGGCCACGTCCGCGCCGCGTGGCGGGAGCGGCGCGCAGCGCATGCTCGGGGCCGATGCGGCGAACCGCGCGGCGCCCGCATTTCACGCCAGCGCACCCGCCGCCGAGCAGGAAGAAGCGACATTGATCTGATAGATCGGCGTTACTCCCACCTCGACAGCCGACTATTGGCGCGTGAGGATGCAACCGTCAGCGCCCACTGGTTGTGGGCAGTTTGACCCGAGTAACAACGGCGTTTAGCAGCCCGTCCCTTTCCGGACGGGCTATTTTTTTGCCTGCATGGTTGGGGCGTCAATGGATGGTTGAAGCCGGGGCCTGTCGGGCTCGCGTCGCGAGCAGCGTTTGCGTTGTGCCGGAACGGCCCGCGAAGGTGAGCCAATACGGGAGCCGTTGTCCACGCGATTGCCGTGCGCCGCGAGTGCGCTCACACTTGAGTGCGCCCTATGCTGACTGCAACCCCAGGAGGCCGACGTGACCCCTTCCGACTCGCCGCGCGCGAACCCGCTTGCCGCGCACTTCGTCGCGATGGCGCGCAACAACGCGTGGTCGAATCTACGCCTCTACCGGGCGTGCCTCACGTTGACCGACGACGCGTTCGCCGAGCGCCGGGTGAGCTTCTTCCCATCGCTGCAGCTCACGTTGAATCACATCCTGCTGGTGGACCGGTATTACTTCGACGCGCTGACCGGCGGCGGCGAGGGGCTCACCATTTTTGACGACGAATTGCCCTATCCGCGCGCAGCCGACTTGTGGGATGCACAAGCGCGGAGCGACCAGCGGCTCGTCGCCTTCTGCGAGTCGCTCGCCGACGGCGATCTGCAACGCGACGTCCAGATCGACCGAGGCCCATTGGTCGGCATTCAGCAGGAGGCCGTCGGCAGCGTACTGCCACATGTGTTCGTCCATCAGATCCATCATCGCGGCCAGGTTCACGCGATGCTGAGCGGCACAACGGCCGCCCCGCCGCAGCTCGACGAGTTTTTTCTCGCCGCCGACGCGCCGCTGCGCACCGCCGAACTGCGCGAGCTGGAGCGCATGAGCGCGCCGCGCTAACCCGCGCTTTTAACCGGAAGGTGCGTCAGCAGCATGACAGCGATGGAGAAGACTCGCGGCGCCACGGGGCACGAAAAATGCATCCGTCGCGAGTGGGAGTCGCGTTAAACTGGTTGCCCCGCTTGGGATGTCACGGCACGCACTGGCGTGAAAGACGGCGCGCCAGCCTGCCCGTACAATGGTTCGATCAACAACGGAACAAGGACAACTTCGATGCGCATTACCGGGTCCTCCGGCTCAATGGCCCTGCTCACCGAATACGACGAAGCCACGGCGCGCGAACTCCGCTCGCTGCGCCTCGAATCGACAGAAGACGGCAAAGGGATTCTTCTGATCGAGGTCGACGAGCGCAAAGCGGGCATACACCGCGAGGTGCGTTACGAAATCACGCCTGCCGAGCTGATTGCCGCGATTCGTGCGCATGGCGCTGAATTGCCGGGCGAACAGCACAATCATCGTCAATGAAATAACGCATGCGGTATTGCGCTCGCGCGCGAATGCCGCATGTTTTACCGCTTTACCCGCATTGAATGGTGAGTGGCGGCACGCGGGCACGCGGCCTTCGCAGCGTTCCAATGGACAAGGTTCGAGCGCTTTGCATGCCGACGGGTTTCAATCTTTTTCTGTTTGTTTCGCTTGCGGCACTAATCCGCGCTTTGAATCATTCAACCTGCCGCAATAGCGCTCTTACCACCCGAATATCGGGCACCTTTTCAAGCCGTTTGCACGTCTTGAAAATGCGTCCATAATCCTTGCATTCTCCTTTGCTTTTGCCACCCCCGCCGCACCCGCAAGGGCCGCGGTTGTAAGCCAATGCTACATGATCTCGTCGAGCAATATGGGCCGGCGCTCGTCTTCGCCAACGTGCTGGCCGCCTCACTCGGGCTACCCGTGCCGGCGATGCCGTCGCTCGTGCTGTTCGGCGCGATGGCGGCCATGCATCCCGGCTCGGTCGGCACGCAATTGCTGCCGGTTCTGATTCTGTCGATCTTCGCCACGCTGATCGGCGACAGCGCGTGGTATCTCGCCGGCCGCATGTACGGCGGCAACACGTTGAAGACGATTTGCCGCCTGTCGCTCTCGCGTGACACCTGTGTGAAAAAGACCGAGCGCTTTTTCGGCCGCTGGGGCGTGCGCGTGCTGGCGGTGGCCAAGTTCGTGCCGGGCCTCTCGATCGTGTCGATCCCAATGGCCGGCGCCATGGGCACGCGCTACCGCACTTTTCTCACCTACGACAGCATCGGCGCCGCGTTGTGGTCCGGCACGGGCTTGATCATCGGCGCCTTGTTCGCGCGGCAGATCGACATGCTGTTCGCGATTGCCGGGCGGCTCGGCCGCACTGCCGCGCTCGTGGCGGTTGCGCTGCTGCTGTTGTACGCGGCGTACCGGTGGTTCCGGCGCCGTCAGTTGATTTCGAAGCTCGCGTCCGCGCGCATCGAAGTCGAGGAGCTCGCGAAGCTGTTCGCGGCGGGCAAATCGCCGGTGCTGTTCGACATCCGTTCCCAGGAGAAGCGCAAGCTCGATCCGTACGTGATTCCGGGCTCGCAATTCGCCGATGAGCGCCAACTCGACGAGATCGTCGCAACCTATCCGCACGATCAGAAACTGGTGATCTACTGTTCCTGCCCGAATGAGATCTCCGCGGCATGGATGGCCAAGCAACTGAACGAGGCCGGCTTCTCCGACGTGCTGCCGCTGCGCGGCGGCATGGAAGCTTGGCGCGACAAGGGCAAGCCGGTCGAAGCGCTGCCCCACACGCCGCCGCCGGTAGTCGCGGTCGACGACATCGCGCCGAAGGCCATATAGCGCGGCGGCGCATCCGCATCAGCGCGCCTCGCGCGCCGCGCCGCTTCGCCTCCCGTTCAATCCATCAATGAACACCGAAGGAGCGGTTCAATGCTTTCGACTCAGGAAGTTCCGACTCAGGAAGTTGAAGGACAGCAGACGGTTGTCGCCGACGCGCCGTTTTCGACGCTCTCGACGCGCATGCATCAGATGTTCCCCGCGCTCACCTGCGCGGAAATCGACCGTCTGCGCCGGTTTGGCGAGATCGGCCACTGGCAAGCCGGCGAATTGCTGTTCGAGACGGGTCATACCGGGCCCGGCATGTTCGTACTGCTCGAAGGACGCGTGAAAATCTATCAGCGCGACGGCATTGGACGCGAAGTCCTGATCAACGAACATGGCGCGGGGCATTTTCTTGCCGAGGTCGGCCAGTTGTCGGGACGGCCCGCGCTGGTGAACGGCATGGCGCTCTGCGAGGTGAAAGCGCTGCTGATTCCGCCCACCGGGCTGCGTGCACTGATCGTCGCCGAAGCCGAACTCGGCGAGCGCATCATGCGTGCGCTGATCCTACGGCGCGTGTCGCTGATCGAAAAGGGCGCGGGCGGCCCGATCCTGATCGGCAACAGCAGCGACGCGCGGCTCGTGATGCTGCAAGGTTTTCTGTCGCGCAATGGCCACCCTCATTCCGTGATCGACGAGCGCGATGAAGACGCCCTGCGTCTGATCGAGCAGTTCGCGGCGCAGCGGGAAGACATGCCGCTCGTGATCTGCCCGGACGGGACGGTGCTGCATCATCCGAGCATGCCGGAACTCGCCACCTGCCTCGGCCTGCTGCCCGACCTCGACGACTCGCATGTCTATGACGTCGCAATCGTGGGCGCCGGACCGGCAGGACTGGCGACCGCCGTCTACGCAGCGTCCGAAGGATTGTCGGTGATCGTGCTCGACAGCCGCGCGCCGGGCGGCCAGGCGGGCGCCAGTTCGCGGATCGAAAACTACCTCGGCTTCCCGACCGGCATCTCCGGCCAGGCGCTGGCGGGCCGCGCGTTCGTGCAGGCGCAGAAATTCGGCGCGCGCGTCGCGATTCCGGTCCACGTGACGGCGCTGAAGTGCGCGGAGTCGCCGTATCAGCTGGAACTCAAGTGCGGCGGGCATATCACGTCCCGCACCATCGTGATCGCGAGCGGCGCGGTCTACCGGCGGCCCGCGCTCGAAGGTCTCGACCGCTTCGACGGGCGCGGCGTCTACTACTGGGCGTCGCCAGTCGAAGCCAAGCTGTGCAAACGCCAGGAAGTCGTGCTGGTGGGCGGCGGCAATTCGGCCGGCCAGGCGATCGTCTATCTGGCCACCCACGCGGCCAAGGTTCATGTGCTGATCCGTAGGAGCGGCTTTGAGGCCACCATGTCGCGCTATCTGATCGACCGTATCCGCTCGCTGCCGAATGTGTCCGTGCATCCGAATTCGGAGGTCGGCCGGCTCGAAGCCGACGAGAGCGGGCTCGCATCGGTCGGCCTGAAAAAGCCTTTGCCCGACGGCGTCGATCATTTCGACACGCGGCATCTGTTCCTCTTCACCGGCGCGGACCCGAACACGGACTGGCTGCGCACCTGCGGCGTGCAACTCGACGCCAAGGGCTTCGTGTTGACCGGCACCGGCGCGGACGGCGTGGCCGCCTGCGATCTCGCGACGTCGGTCGAAGGCGTGTACGCGATAGGCGACGCCCGCGCCGGCTCGACGAAACGGGTGGCGGCGGCGGTCGGCGAAGGCGCGGCGGTGGTCGCGCAGATCCATCAACTGCTGGCGGCTTCCACTGGGGAAGCGGTCGCGCTCGGCGCCTAGAGCCATCACCAAGCGACTCGCCGGGCCTCCGTGATGCCAGCAGCGCCCAGGCTCGGCGTCCAAGGCCCCGGGAAGCAGGCCCCCCATGGCCCGGCCTCGCGGGTAACCGGCTGTTACACACGCCTTCAACTCGTTGCACCTGCGTGCCTTTCTGTCTCGTAAGATTGTCGTCAGCCGTTCGACAGCGAACGGCCAGCCCTTTCGCTTGGGACCGGAGTAAGCGCTAATACGCCAACTCCGGATCGACACTGGAGACACGCATGACCAAACGCGCCATCGTATCCGCCGCCCTCGGCCTTGCCGCCGCCTGCGCATCGACTGCCGCCCTCGCGCGGGTGGACGTCGGCGTGTTCGTCAATACGCCTGGCCCGGTGTACGCGGCACCACCCGTGGTGTACGCGCCGCCGCCGGTCGTCTATGCGCCGCAGCCCGTCTATGGTTACGGATACCGCGACGACTACTATCGCGGCCGCGGCTGGCATCACGACCATGGCCGCCATCGCGGTTGGGAACGGCATCATGGGCACGGCTGGTAACTACGTCTCGCGCTGCACGCCGCGTCCGGTTCATCTTCTCGATTCACGCTACAGTACCGGCTGCTAATCGAGGTCGGGCCTCGTGCCCGCACCACTCGCCGTCATTCACTGTCCGACGCTCGCGTGAAGATTCTGCCGATATCCGCAGCCCGCACCCTGCATCTGGCCGCGCAAGGCCTGTTGACGCCGCCACGCCGCAAGGCCGTCAAGGCCGACGTGCTCGACACGATCCGCCGCATGACGCAATTGCAGATCGACACGATCCACGTCGTCGCGCGCAGCCCCTATCTCGTGCTGTTCAGCCGGCTCGGCGCGTATCCGCAGCAGTGGCTCGACGAACATCTCGCCGAAGGCGAACTGTTCGAGTACTGGGCGCATGAAGCCTGCTTCCTGCCAATTGAGGACTACGGCCTGCTGCGTCATCGGATGCTCGACCCGAGCGGGATGGGCTGGAAATACGCGGCCGAGTGGCACGCCAGGCATCGGGCGGACATCGACACGTTGCTCGCGCAAATTCGTGCGACGGGTCCGGTCCGCTCGGCGGATTTCGTCCGCGAGACGGGCACGAGCCACGGCTGGTGGGACTGGAAGCCGGAGAAACGTCACCTTGAAGTGCTGTTCGCGATTGGGCAACTGATGGTGGCGGAGCGCCGCAATTTCCACCGCGTCTACGATCTGACCGAGCGCGTCTTGCCCGGTTGGGACGACGCGCGCGATCTGCCGCCGGCCCACCTCATCACCACCGAAGTGCTGCGCCGCACCTGCCGCGCGCTCGGTGCCGCGCGCGCCGATTGGGTCGCCGATTACTACCGGCTGCCACGCCGCCCCTACCGCGACGAACTGCACGCGCTCGCCGATGCGGGCGAGCTGATTCCGGTTCACGTGGAAGGCTGGAAACAGGACACGTTCGTCCATCGAGACTTCGCGCCGCTGCTCGACGACGCCGCAAGCGGCAAGCTCGCGTCAACCGTCACGACGGTGCTGTCGCCATTCGATCCGATGGTATGGGACCGCAAGCGCGCCGCCGCGCTGTTCGACTTCGATTATGCAATCGAATGCTATACGCCCGCGGCCAAACGCAAATACGGTTACTTCGTGTTGCCGCTGCTGAGCCGGGGCAAGCTGGTTGGCCGCGTGGATGCGAAAGCGCATCGGGCCCAGCGTGTGTTCGAGCTGAAGTCGCTGCACATCGAGCCGGGTGTGCGTCTTAGCGCGCGCCTCGCCGGCGATTTGCGCCGCGCATTGCAACGTTGCGCGGACTGGCACGGCACCCCGCAACTGGCGATCACTTCGGCGCCGTCCGCCTGGCTCGAAGCATTAAGCGCCGACAACGACGTGCAAGCGTAACGACACGATGCAAACGCGCGCTCAGTGCAGCGCCGCCCACGCGAGCGACAGGGAAAACACGCCCAGCACAATCGACGCGCCGCGCTGCATCTTCACCGGATCGAGCCACAGCTTACCGCTGCCGAGCGCCGCGCCGAATGCGATCCACGCGAGCGCGATCGGCACGGCCAGGCACGCGAACACCAGCATCGTGAACACATAAGCCGGCACCTGCGTGAAGGCGATGGCCGGAAAGATCGTGCCCGCGAACAGCAGCCCTTTCGGATTGAGCAGCGTCGCCACGAACAGCGTGCGCATGCCGCCAGTGCGCGGCGTGGAATCGGGCAAGGCGACCGCCGCGCGCCACATATCGACGGCCAGACAGGCGATGTAAAGACCGGCCGCGACGCGCAACAGCGACGGCAACCACGGCAGCGCATGCGCCGCTTGCGCGAGAAAGCGTCCCCATACGGAAATCGACACCAGATAGCCTGCCAGTTCGGCGCCGATCAGCGGCGCCGAGCGCCGCACGCCATGACGCAAACCGGCCGCCGCCAGCAGCGTGTTGGTGGGTCCCGGAGTAATCAGCACGACGACGATGCCGACAGCCAGCAACGCGATTGCAGTCGCAGAGAGCATAGAAATGGCGCAGTGTTGGAAACAGTGCGCCTTTTATCACAGATAGGGGCATCGCCGTCACGCGGCGGCGAATGAATTGACGGCTAATGCGCGGACGGATCGCAAGCGCCGCTTGCAACGGCTACGCGTGTTCCACATCGGCACGCTTGCCGACATTCATGCCGATGCAAACCGCGCCGCCCACACTCGGCGGCGCGCCCTTGCTTCAGCGATCCAGCTTCGCGCGCAATTCACGCGCGGCTTCCAGCAGCCCTTCGTAGCCCGAGCGCGCGTGCTCCGGCAGATCGGGATCGCCCACGAACGCGCCGAGCGTTTCGATCAGGCTGTACAGAATGCCCTTTGCTGCGCCCGACGCAATACTGCCGGACGATACCTGCTGATCCACGTGACTGAGCGCTGCGTCGAGGTTTTCCAGATCGGGCCGGTCGCCCGTGGGCGGCTTTGGCGAAACGTCTTGCGTCATGATCAAACATCGCTCCGGTTGATGCAGCGTGAACAAGCCTTTCACGTTGTTATATACCGATCGTGCGCCGCCGTCTATTCGTGATCGGCGCGCACGCGGCGCACATCAAGGCGTCCAGCGATACATCAGGATTTTCGCGCGGGCGTCGTCTTCCAGCAGCACCACGTACTCGCCATTGGCGCGTTGCACCGCGCTGATGCCGAGGTACACGTCCACCCAGCCGCTCGTGCTGCCGACGCTCGCGCCCGGCGTCATGTAGCCGACCGCCTGGCCGGTGCGCGCGTCGTACACATCGACTTTCGCCGTGTACAGCTCCGCGACGAAAATGTAGTTGCCCGCCACCGCGACGCCGACCGTCGTCGTCTGCGGATTGCTCCGCGTATTCCACGGCAGCGAGATCGCGTACTGTTGCGTCGGCGCGCCGGAACTCCAGTTGTCATAACGCGCGAGCACGGGGCCCGCTTCCTTCCAGTGGGTCGCGTCCCACGGAATCGCGCTCGTGAAACCGGACAGATACATGGTGTCGGTCTCCGCGATGTAGACGAGCCGCGCGAGCCGCGTGAACGGTTGCGGCATCGCGAACATCTTCGAACTCGCGTACGTGTAGATCGGATTGCCGGCGGAGTCGAACCCCTGCATCGGCATCTCGCGGATGCCGCTCAACGGCGTCGCAAGCCACACGTTGCCCGGCGTGTCGACCCACCAGAAGCCGTTGCCGACCGTGCTGCCGGACGAAGGATGGCTGCTGATTTCGCTGGGCTCGACGGTGCCGTTGCCATTGCTGTCGCGCCACAGCCATTCGCCGTAAGTCGGCTGGCCGGCGGGCCACGTGCCCGGCAGCGGATTCTGCGCGAGCAGACCGGACGGAATCGCCATTTCGCCATGCGCCGCGTCGAAGCGATAAACGTTCAGATAATGCGCGCCCGGATCGAGCGTGTACAGAAACGGCTGACCGTTGATCCGGCGCACCATCGGCTCGCCACGCACACCGCGCGGCTCGTGAAATGCGGGGTCGTCGGGATAGTCGAACCGGTCCAGCGTGAAGGCCGCATACGACCATTCGTGGCCGACCGGCTGGTTGTAATCGAGCGTGAAGCGCTTCGAGCCCGTGTAGACGGCGTTCGGCGTGGCTGGATCGAACGCGGCGCTGTCGACGAACGTGAGGCCGTAGAGCCGCCAGTTGGACGTATGCGACCTGAACACGTAGCTTTCGAGCACCGCGCCCTGCCCAACCGACGCCGAGCCCAACGCGCGCGGCCCCTCGCCGTTTTGCGCGACATACAGATTGCCCGCCGGATCGACACCGATACCCGTGATGCCGTTGAAGCGCACGTTGCCCGGCACGCCTTTGACCGCGTGAAACAGGCCATTGCGCGTGCCGATCGCCGCGCCGGCTTGCGGCTGCCCGCTGGCGTCCTTGTTGAAGACGAGAATCTGCTGTGATGGCCCGTTGTCGGCGACGAGTATTTGCCCTGACGGTGCGACCGTGATATCGGACGGCACCGTGCCGGCGGGCAATGTCAACGCGCCGAGCGCGGTGCCGTCGGCGGCGTAGTGCTCAATAGTTAGGGATCCGGATGAAATGCCGCGCATCACCCATAGCGTCGAATCGGTGTCCACCGCGATGCGTCCCGGCGACGTCACATTCCACGAGCGCAAAGGCTGCATCGACTCCGCGTCGAACACGACGATCCGGTTGCCGTAGGTGTCGGCCACATACAGTTCGGTATCGGTGGCGGCCAGGCCGCGAATGCCTGCGTCGATGCCGGTCGTCACCGTGTCGAGCGCGAGGAAGCTGTTCTTTGTCGCATTCGCGCTATTGCCGATGCCGCCGCTGAACGGCGCGCCGCTCGCCAGATTCGCGAGCCTGCGGCGCGTGATGCCGTACCAGGTCTGATTGGCTGGCGGATAGTCCGAGCCGACGAGCGCGTTGCTCTCATTGCCGATCGACATCGCCGCATACAGGTACTGATGATTTACCGCGACCGCGTCACCGCCGGCCGCGCCCCAGCCATGTGTCGAACCCGCCACCGCGAGTTTGTCGCCTGCACGGTAGGCGGCAATTTCGCTGCCGCTCTCGTCCCAGGGCGCATTGGTATAAACGGTGCCGTCGGCGCCGACGCTAATGGCCCGAATATCCTGCTGCATCCATTTGCCGTCGCCGAAACCGAAGCTATTGCCGATCCATGAAGTGGAGTAGCTGAGTTGGGATTGTGCGGACGCATTCAGTGGAATAAGGCTATGGAATAAGACGACGGCCAGACCGAGACGAGAGAGGAGTTTCACGACGGTATTTCCTTGCGAGTCGCAAAGCGCGCGCATGGCTGGCACGCTGTCGCGGATATGCGCAGACACCAGTTCATGCGCATACGTCAATGTTGACGTTTTATCCTCTCATAGAAAAAGCGTAAATAAATTCCAAAAAAAATCCTTGATAAGCCTTTAGCCACCTCAATTAATACGCTGCGCATATTATTACGCGGCAATAACTTGCTGTTTGAGTTTTATATGCGGATGTAATCGAAATGTCACCGCGTAGGTGCATGACATGGCATTGCGGCGGATGACGGGGACCGGCCTTTGGATGACCTGAGCGAGTGCGGCGACTCTACGAAATGAAAAGGCCTCCGCCTCTTCGCGACGAAACGGCGAAGCGAAGCGAAGGCCCGTGTACAGCAGGACAACGTTACGAATGCACGGCGTGCTCCACGATCACCGCTTGCGCGGCAGCCGCTTCGGCAGCGGTAACGGCAGGCGAGACGATCGCCGGTTGTCCCGTCTGCCCACGCGACCGCCCTGAACTCAGATAATCCGCGATCGAATCCTGTGTGACTTCGCCGACATAACGGCCATCGCCGTCCAGTACCGGCATCCAGGACGAATTGAACTGGTACATCTTCGACAGCACGATGCGCAGATGCTCGTCGGCATTGACGGTGGCCTTGAACGCGGTGAGATGATCGCCGCACACGCCCTGGCCCGCGCGCGCCGCGCGGCGCGTCACATAACCGAGCGCCTGCTGGTTGTCGTCGACGATGGTCAGATAGCGATTGTCGCTGTCGTCCATCATCTGGAGCGCGCGTGCCACCGGCATTTCGGCGCGCGCGGTGTCCGGCTGCGTGGCGGCGTCGCCGGCCTTCACCAGCAACAAGCGCTTCAGCGTGCTGTCCTGGCCGACGAACGCGCCGACAAACTCGTCGCGCGGACGCGCAAGCAGCGTGTCCGGATGATCGTATTGCACCAGCTGACCGCGGCGGAACACCGCCACGCGGTCGCC
Source organism: Paraburkholderia sediminicola (assembly GCF_046026895.1). GTDB lineage: Bacteria > Pseudomonadota > Gammaproteobacteria > Burkholderiales > Burkholderiaceae > Paraburkholderia > Paraburkholderia sediminicola_C. The sequence goes on along the minus strand of NZ_JAQQEU010000030.1, from coordinate 16,815 downwards.
GAGCTTGATCGCCTCGTCGATGTCATGGCTCACCATGATCACCGTCTTGTTCAGTTGACGCTGCATCTGGAAGAACTCGTTCTGAATCGACTCCCGGTTGATCGGGTCGACCGCGCCGAACGGCTCGTCCATCAGCAGCACGGGCGGATCGGCGGCCAACGCGCGAATCACGCCGATGCGCTGCTGCTGCCCGCCCGACAGTTCGCGCGGATAGCGCTTCAGGTATTGCTTCGGATCCAGCGCGACCATCGACATCAGCTCCATGGCGCGCTCGCGGCAGCGCTTCTTGTCCCAGCCGAGCAGGCGCGGCACGACCGTGATGTTTTCCTCGATCGTCATGTTCGGGAACAGGCCGATCTGCTGGATCACGTAGCCGATGTGCCGGCGCAATTCGACTTCGTTCAGACCCGAGGTGTCCTCGCCGTTGATCAGCACGCGGCCCGAGGTCGGCGTGATCAGACGGTTGATCATCTTCAGCGTCGTGGTCTTGCCGCAACCGGACGGCCCCAGGAACACGCAGATTTCTCCTGCGCCGACGGTGAGGCTCACCGAGTCGACCGCCTTGACCTGCTGGCCGTCCTTCTGCGTAAACGTCTTTGTCAGTTTGTCGAGTTCGATCATGTCTTTTGCACTCCCTTCGGTGTCAGCAGGCGTTGCAGCGCCTGCAGCAGCAGGTCGGCGACGATCGCGAGCAAGCTCACGAGCACCGCGCCCACCAACAGTTTCATCATGTTGCTCTGGCCAATCGCGCGGACGATCAGCGTGCCCAAGCCGCCCGCGCCGATCACCGCGGCGATCGTCATCACGCCGATGTTCATCACCACGGCCGTCCGCACGCCGCCGAGAATCACCGGCACCGCGAGCGGCAAGTCGACGAGGCGCAGCCGTTGCCACACGGTCATGCCGATGCCGATGCCGGCTTCCTTGATGCCGGCGTCGACATTGCGCAGCGCGAGGTAGGTGTTGCGCATGATCGGCAGCAGCGAATAGAGAAACACGGCGGTGATCGCCGGCACCGCGCCGATGCCCTGGCCGAAGCGCGAGAACACCGGAATCATCAGGCCGAACAGCGCGATCGACGGCAAGGTGAGCACCACGGTGGCGATGCTCAGCAACGGTGCGGCCAGCCACTCGTGGCGATTGATCAGGATCCCCAGGGGAACGCCGACGATGATCGCGCAGCCCACCGCGATCCCCACCAGCCACACGTGTTGCGCGGTCAGTTGCAGCAGTTCGAGCCAGTTGGCCGATAGATAGTCGAATACAGTCATAGAAAGGTCTCCGCTCAGGGCAGCTTGTGCGTGCGCAGGAAATCCGCCGCGACTTCGCGCACCGGCTTGCCGTCGATATCGACCTGCTTGTTCATCTCCAGCATCGCGTCGTTGTTCAGGACACCGGAGAGTGCGTTCAGTTGCGCCGCGAGCTGCGGGTTCTGGTCGAGGATCGCCTTGCGCACCACCGGCGTGGCGTTGTATGCGGGGAAATAGTGCCGGTCGTCTTCGAGCGGCACGATGTCGAAGCCCTTCACGCGGCCGTCCGTTGTGTAGATCAGGCCGATCGGCACCTGGTTGTTATGCAACGCGGTGTAGACGAGACCCGGGTCCATCTGGCGCGTTTCCGCGCGGCTGAACTCCATGCCGTAGGCGGCTTCGAGCGGCTTCAGGCCATCGGCACGATTGGCGAACTCCGCATCCATCGCGAAGACGTGCTTCTTTTTCGGCTCGGCCGCGAGCTTCTCGGCGAGTTGCGAAATGGTGCGAATGCCGGTTTGCTGCGCCAACTGCTGCGGCAAGCCGAGCGCGTACGTGTCGTTCAGCGGTGACGCATCAAGCCAGACGAGGCCGCGTTTCGCGTCGAGTTCCTTCACGCGCTCGTACATCGTCTTCGCGTCGAGCTTCTCGGTGATCTTGTTGTAGACGAGCGCGGCCGTGCCCGTGTATTCCCAGACCACGTCGAGCTGGCCGTTCTCCTGCGCACTGCGCATGAGCGTGCTACCGAGCCCCGCGCGCGCGTCGATCGTGTAGCCCTTCGATTGCAGGTATTGCGACGTGATCTCGGTGAGAACGTACTGCTCAGTGAAATTTTTCCCGCCGACAACGAGCGTCGCCGCGCTCGCGTGAAGGCTCGTGAAGAGCAGCGCGCCTGCCGCGATCCAGCGGCTGCGTTTGAGCAGATTCATCATGCCGTCACCCCGCGTCGTGCGAGCAGGTAACGGCTGCCGGCCGAAACGATGCCGTCGAGAACCAGCGCGAGAATCGCGGTCGCCGCGGCGCCGAGCAGAAGCTGCTGCTGATTGTTCAGGTAGATGCCGGGGAAAATCAGCGTGCCGAGACTGTCCGCGCCGATCAGATACGCGAGCGGTGCGCTGCCCACGTTGATCGCGAGCGCGGTACGCACGCCGCCGATGATGATCGGCATCGCGTTGGGCAGCTCGACGCGCAACAACGACTGCCACCCCGTCATGCCGATGCCGCGGGCCGCCTCGCGCAGCGCGGGCGACACATTCTTCATGCCTTCGTACGCGTTGCGCGTGATCGGCAGCAAGGAGGCCAGGAACAGCGCGACGAGCGCCGGAATATCGCCGATGCCGAAGATGCCTAGCGCGATGGCCAGCACCGCCAGCGACGGGATCGTGTTGCCGATGTTTAAGATCTGCATGAAGCGTTCGGCGTGACGCGCGAACGATGGACGGCTCAACAGAATACCGGCCGGTATGCCGACCAGCAGGGCGAGGGCCATCGAGTAGCCGACCAGCAGCAGGTGCCGTTTCGTGTAGTAGACGAGATCGGGCGCGTATTGCTGCAATGCGCCGGGGTCGATCGCGTGGCTGAGCAAAGGGACGACCAAGCCGAGGGCTACAAGACTGCCGATCAGTCTGGCAGGACGATGAATCATGAAGATGCGCCTCCTTGTTCGGGCGACGCGCAGAAATAGCCGCGCCGCACAGGCGTCATAACGACGCTGCGAATGAGAAGTTCGGGACGCGGCAGGTGCCGCGAGTTGAACCGAGTGATGCCGGGACTGTGTGGTTTGCCCGGCGCGAGGGCGGTGCGATGAACTGCTCGTGCCCTCGGTGGCTAGCCAGTTAGCAAACTGGCGCCAGATCCTTCGATGAGGTGGACAGCGACGCTTGGACGCTTGTCCGACGGGGGTTTGGGAGCCCCTCGGAATGCAGGTCTTTTACAGGCGATGGGCTGGATGCAAGGTGGCACTCATTTGCATTCAACCCCTTCTAACTTAGCCTATCTGGCTGCGATTTCGCGGTTAGGAAGCGGCGATTATACGGGCGGACAGCGCGTTCGTCTACCCATGTGGTTAATTTATGGGCAGCCGGGCAGTCTGCGGGCGGGAAAATCGGCTCCCGGAAACTCTCACCCTTTTAGTTTTCTGCGCGCGGGCGGCTCCCGGAAACCCTCACCTGAAACGGCCGCCGTAGCGGCCGTCGCATACGATTCTTCGTGGTCGCGTGTCGCGTCAGGCGATGCCGGCGCTGATGTGCTGCATCACGATCTCGCCACGGTTCGCCGCGTAAAAATCCGCCGCGTCAAATCGAACGCCACCAGGTTGCCGGCGACTACCAGCGACAGTCCGACCACCGCCAACGCGGACCACCGGTAACCTTCGAATACCGTCGACGCCGCCAGCGCCACGATTGGAAACAGCACCGTGCAATACGCGGCCCGTTCGGGGCCCATGCGGCCGACGAGCATCAGATACGCGGTAAAGCCGATCACCGAGCCGAACACCGCGAGATATGCGAGCGCGCCGAGATAACGCACGGACGGCTCGACCGCGAACGAAAAGCCCGCCACAAGGCTGCCGAGCGTCAGGATGCTGGCGCCGATCAGCATCGCCCAGCTATTGGTGGCAAACGGGTGCAAGCCCATCGACTGCATCCTGCTCGACAACAGGCTGCCGGTCGAGAAACACAAGGTGCCGAGAAACGCGATTCCGAGTCCGATCAGCTCAGTGCGATCGCCGAGGTGTCCCGCCATCTGCTGGACGAACAGGCACAAAATGCCGACGAGTCCCAGCAATGCGCCGGCAATCGCCGTGGGTTGCAGCGGCCGGCCCATGAAGAAGCGTCCGTTGATCGAGTTCAGCAGCGGCGCGATGGAAAACACCACGGCCACCAGCCCGCTCGGCACCGTCTGCTCGGCGTAGTAAAAGCATAGAAAGTTCAGGCAGAAGAGCGTGAAGCCTTGCGCGAACAGAAAGCGCCACGCGGCGCGCGGTGGCCAGATCGGCCGGCGCATGATGCGCAGCAGCGCGAACAGCAACAGCGCCGCGATCCAGAAGCGCCACGCAATCGACACCGGCGGCGGCACCGTGCCGAGTTGCCATTTGATCGCGAGCCACGTGGTGCCCCAGATCAGAACCGTGGTCACATAAAGCAAAAGATTCATAGTCGAGGTTACGGCAGCAGATACGGAACCTCCACTATGCGGCCGCGCGAGCCGCCACACTTGTCCAGGCTTGCGCACTTTTTCGCGCCGACGATCCGCCGCACAGGCGCGCACGTATACTCGTGCTTATCCAGTCATCGAAACCCGTTTGCCCATTTGCCGTGAACGCCAGCCCGCCCGTCCCCGTGATGCCCGCTATCGACACGCCGTTCGGCCTTCAGTCGGTGTGTCACACGCTGAGCAGCGCGGACGCGCATCTGGACCGCTTCGCATGGCTCGGCGACGGGCTCGCGATCGCGCTATGGACACGCGACACGAAAGAAACCGAGACCGTCTACGATCGGCCCGGCCATCACACGCTGTCGTGCTATCTGGATGGCGGCTATCGCACCGAGCGTCAGAAAATGCCAGGCCACTATGGCGCGCCGTCGCGGCTGTGCGCGCTGCCTGGCGAACACGAATCGCGCTGGTGGGTGCGCGGCTACATGCACTTCATGCATCTGTACTTCCTGCCCGAACACTTCACGCAGCGCGCCGTGCAGGAACTCGACCGCGAACCGCGCGAATTGACGCTCGCGGATCGCACCTATTTCGAAGACGCCCGCATGGCCAGCTTGTGCCAAACGCTCGTCAACGAAGAGTGGCGGAGGCCCGACGGTCTGCTGCGCACCAACGAAACCGCGCACGAAGTGCTGAGCCTGCTGCTGCGCGCGCAGGGCGTGCGGCGCACCGACGTGTCGCTCAAAGGCGGTTTGTCGGTGGCGACGCGGCGGCGTCTGCGCGATTACATCGAAAGCCATCTTGCGCAGCCGCTCACGCTCGGCGAACTGGCCAGCGTCGCGGCGTTGTCGGAGTTTCATCTTGCGCGCATGTTCCGCGAGTCGTTCGGCCTGCCGCCCGCCGCGTGGATCGCGCAGCAACGGCTCGACCGCGCGCGCACCCTGCTGCGCACGTCGGCGCTGTCGCTCGCGCAAGTCGCCGAACAATGCGGCTATGCGAACGCCAGCCATTTCAGCCATCGCTTTCGCGAGGGCGTCGGCGTGGCGCCCACGGTGTTCCGGCAGGTAGTTGGCGTTTGAGCGCGGCTGGCGTAGCCAGCGCGATTACTGCAACGCCATCGCCAGCACGCGCGCCACGTGGATCGCGTCGACACCCGCGCCATCGTGGATCTGATGCCGGCAACTGGTGCCGTCGGCGACCATCACCGTATTGCCGTCGATCTTGCGCACCGCCGGCAGTAGCGACAGTTCCGCCATTGCCTGCGAAGTCGCGTAGTGCTCGGCTTCGTAGCCGAAGCTGCCGGCCATTCCGCAGCAAGACGATTCCACCGTCGATACCTTCAGCTCGGGAATCCACTTCAGCACGGTCTGCACGGGCGTGAACGCGTCGAACGCCTTCTGATGGCAATGGCCATGCACCAGCGCCTCTCGCGCGGCCAACGGCTTCAGCGCAAGCTGCAAGCGGCCGGCCTTGTCCTCGCGCACCAGAAACTCCTCGAACAGAAACGCGTGCTGCGAAAGCTGCTGCGCTTCTTCGCCGAAGCCATAGTGCAGAAACTCGTCGCGCAACGACAGCAGACACGACGGCTCCAACCCGATTATCGGCACGCCCCGCTCGACGAACGGCTTGAACAGATCGAGCATGCGCCGCGCTTCCTCCTTCGCTTCATCGACCAGACCCGCCGCGAGGAACGTGCGGCCGCAGCAAACTGGGCGCTCGCCCTGGCGCACGTTGAAGTGCACCGTGTAGCCGGCGGCCTCCAGCACCTGCTGCGCGGCGCGCGCGTTATCCGGCTCCATGTTGTTGTTGAACGTGTCGACGAACAGCAGCACTTCTTTCAACGCGCCGCCTGGAGCCGCTTTGCGAGGCACCGCGCCCGACAGAAACGACTTCCTGAAGCGCGGCAAACGCCGCTCGGGCGCGAAGCCCACGGACCGCTTGAACCACGCCGATAGCACCGGCACGTTATCGGCCAGCGCCATCAGACCCGGCATGCGGCTCGCGGCGGCGGCATAGCGCGGCATGAACGCGACCAGCCGGTCACGCAGACGCAGGCCGTGCCGCTTGACGCGCGCCGCCCGCGCCTCGATCTTGAACTTCGCCATGTCGATGCCGGTCGGGCAATCGCGCTTGCACCCCTTGCACGACACGCATAGATCGAGCGTGTCCTTGACGTCGTCGCTCGCGAGACCCGCTTCGCCGAGCTGACCGGAAATCGCGAGACGCAAGGTGTTCGCGCGGCCACGCGTGACGTGCTGCTCGTCTTTCGTCACGCGATAGCTCGGACACATCGTGCCCGCGTCGAATTTGCGGCAGTGGCCGTTGTTGTTGCACATCTCCACGGCCTTCGCGAGACCACCGGACAGATCGTTGCCGCTGCCCGGCAACGTCTCCTGTCCGGTCAGCGGATCGCGCTCGACGTTCCATGCCGACCAGTCGAGCGCCGTATCGATGCGATGCGCCTTGTAGCCCGGTGCAAAGCGGAAATTCCGCGCGTCGTCCATCTTCGGCGGACGCACCATCTTGTCGGGATTGAAGCGATTGTCAGGATCGAACAGCGCCTTGATCTCGCTGAACGCCTGGTTCAGCCGCGGCCCGTATTGCCACGCGACCCATTCGCCGCGGCACAGTCCGTCGCCGTGTTCGCCCGAATACGCGCCCTTGTATTCGCGCACGAGCGCGGCTGCTTCGTCGGCGATCGCGCGCATCTTCACCGCGCCGTCGCGCCGCATGTCGAGAATCGGGCGCACGTGCAGCGTGCCGACGCTCGCATGTGCGTACCAGGTGCCCTCGGTCCCGTGCCGATGAAACACCTCGGTCAGACGGCTCGTGTAGTCGGCCAGATGCTCGAGCGGCACCGCGCAATCTTCGATGAAGGAGACCGGCTTGCCGTCGCCCTTCATGCTCATCATGATGTTGAGCCCGGCTTTGCGGACTTCCCACAACGCTTTCTGCTCGTTCGCCTCCGTCATCTCGACGACCGAACCAGGCAAGCCGAGGTCGGCCATCAGTTCCGTGAGCTGCCTGAGCGAGGCGAGCTGCGCGTCGCGGTCCTCGCCCGCGAACTCCACCAGCAGGATCGCTTGCGGCTCGCCGACCAGCGCGCGGCCGATCACCGGACGAAACGCGGGATTGCTCATCGCCAGATCGATCATCGTGCGATCGACCAGTTCCACCGCCGCCGGCTTCAGCTTGACGATGTGCTGCGTCAGTTCCATCGATTGCCGGAACGTCGGGAAGTTGACCACGCCGAGCGTTTTATGCACGGGCAGCGGCGCGAGCTTCAGCGTCAACTGCCTGCTGAACGCGAGCGTGCCTTCCGAGCCGACCAGCAAATGCGCGAGATTCGCGATGCCGTCGTCCGTATAAGCGCGCGGGTTCTGGCAATCGAACAGGTCGATGTTGTAGCCCGCCACGCGCCGCAAGACCTTCGGCACACGCGCGACGATTTCATCGCGCTCGCGTTGCGCGATGCGCGTCACGCCGTCGAGAATCTGCTGCAGGCGCGCGCCTTGTGGCGTCTCGCGCAGCGACGCGAAGCGCGCTTCGCTGCCGTCGGCGAGAATCGCGTCGATCGCCTCGACGTTGTGCACCATGTTGCCGTATTCGATCGAGCGCGAGCCGCACGAGTTGTTGCCGGCCATCCCGCCGATCGTGCACTGCGCCGCCGTCGACACGTCCACCGGAAACCACAGCCCGTGCGGCTTGAGCCACGCGTTCAGATGGTCCAGCACGACGCCGGGCTCGACCGTCACGGTGCGTGCTTCGGCATCGAACGCGACGATGTTGTTCAGCCACTTGCTCGTGTCGATCACCAACGCTTCGCCGACTGTCTGACCGCATTGGCTGGTGCCCGCGCCGCGCGCGAGCAGCGGCACTTTCTCACTGCGGGCGATCTCCAGCGCGATGCGCAGGTCGTCCTGATCGCGCGGCACCACCACGCCGACCGGCATGATCTGATAGATCGACGCGTCGGTTGCGTAACGGCCGCGGCTCGCCGCATCGAACAGCACGTCGCCGCGCAGCGACTTGCGCAGATGCTGTGCGAGCGGACTCGCGAGCCGCGCGGCAGAAGGAACCAGATGAATCGGCTTGACGAGTAAAGCGGAAGTGGGGTTCGTCATATGGTCGGCTTGTGGGAACGCTGAGGAGCTGAAAAGCAGGCGCAGCGCTCAGTACAACGTAACGCTGACCGGCGCGAGTCCTTCGATGTGCCCGCTTGCCGTGCCCGCCTTGCGCGGAAAAAACATCCCGGTGTACGAGCCCGCGGTCACGACCATCTCCGGCGTCACCGCGATACCGCGCGAACTCGCGTGATTGACGAGCCACGTCAGTAAGCGCCGCGGATCGCCGGCAGGATTCGCGGGCGCGGTTTCGACCACCTCGCGTCCGTCGAAACTGAAATGCAGGGACGGCGCGACGAACGGAAAGTCCTCGCGATACGGGATGAACTCGCCAACGATCAGCGCGCCGTGATTCTGCAAGTCCGCGAGCTGCGCGAGCTTGTCGATGTCGGGCCACGCGGCATAGCGGCTCGCGACGACTTCGATGGTCGCACCGATCGAACCGATGCCCGCCTTCACTTCGTCCTCGCTGTAAGGCGTGGCGGACGGCTCGAAGCGGCGGCCGAAGCGAAACGCGACTTCCAGTTCGAGCCCGAGCGGCGCGAAGCCTTCCCGCGACAAACGCGCGCCGTCTGCGTGCAGGTCGACATCGGGCAACGGCGCGCCCTGGATCGGGCCGCTCGCGGACTTCGCGCCGATCTTCCAGCCGCCGATCCGCGCGCCGGACGCGCTCAGAATCTCGTGCTGGATCGCATAAGCCGCGCTGGCGTCGGCGGGAATCTGCTCCGGCGGCAACGTGTCGAGTGTGACGCGATCGCGGCGTGCGTCGGCAAGGCGCCGGCTGAGTAATGAGGTCATGTCTTTAATCGCGAACAGTGAGTGAACAGTGGATTGCGCTTACACGCCCATGCGGGTGGGGACGTGCGTGTTGTCCGCAGCATCGAGCGTGAACCTGCTTTCGGGCTGCATGCGGAACGCGAGCACCACGCCGACGCCCATCAACAGGATGCTGCCGACGAACGGCAAATCCCAGTTGCCGAAGTAGTCGATCAGAAACCCGCCGACCACCGGCGAGATGATCGCGGCCAGCGCCGAGCCGGTGTTCATCATTCCGCTCGCGGTGCCGGCGAATTCCGGCGCGATGTCCATCGGGATCGCCCACATCGGGCCGATCGTCATTTCGGCGAAGAAGAAGCCCGACGCGAGACACGCAATCGACAGATACAGGTTGTGCGTGAACATCAGCGGAATCAGCGAGAGCAGGCAGAACAACATGCAGACGGACACCATCCAGCTGCGCGCGCGTTTCAGGCTGCCGGTGCGCTTGAAGATCCAGTCTGTCACGATGCCGCCGAGCGTATCGCCGAGCACGCCGGCGAAGAACACCACCGATGCGAAGATCGCCGACTTCTGCAATTGCAGATGATGGTTGCGCAGGAAGTAGAGTGGAATCCAGCTGAGGAACAGCCACAGCGTCCAGCCGTAACAGAAGTACACGACCGTGACCGGCGCCATGCGGCGAAACAGTTTGCTCCACGGTACGCCGGCCGCTTTCGGCTTCGGCGTGGGCAGCACCGCGAGTTCTTCAGTGGTGATGCGCGGATGATCCTTCGGATGCTCGGTGAAGGTGACCGCCCACACGGCGACCCACAACAGGCTGAGCACACCGCAGATATAGAACGATTCGCGCCAGCCCCAGGTCGCCATCACCAGCACGATCAGCGCGGGCGCGATTGCATTGCCGACGCGCGACGCCGCATGCGTAATGCCCTGCGCGAAGCCGCGGTTTTCCTTCGCGACCCAGCGCGACATCGCGGACGTCGCGGCGGGAAACGTGGCGCCCTCGCCGAAGCCGAGCAGCACGCGCGCGGCCAGCAGGGACGCGAGGCCCCCGGCGAGACCGGTCAGCACGGTGGCCACGCCCCAGATCGCGCCGCACCACAACAGCGTGCGTTTCGCGCCGAAGCGGTCGCTCACCCAGCCGCCTATCACCTGAAAGATCAGATACGGATACGCGAAGGCCGAGAACACCAGGCCGACCTGCGTATGCGAGAGCTGGAATTCCTTGCCGAAGCCCGCGGCCGCGGTGCTGACGTTCACGCGGTCGAGGTAGGTGATGAAGTACATGATGCATAGCATCAGTAGCACGATACTGGGTGCACTGGTCAAACGAAACCGCTTCATCGTCTCTCTCCATTGCATGTATCGACGGCGCGCCGGGGATGGCGCGCTGCGTCGTTGACCGGCAGCGGCACACGCCGCTGCAGATGTCTTGCATGATGTTGGGCCCGCGTTCTGTGCGCGGCTTTTTTGGTCTCGAGGGAGGCGCTCCCGCATTCCCTTTCCGTCTGCTGCTTATTGCTTATCTATTGCGTGTTCTTTTCAAGGCTGACGGCGCGGCGCTCGCGGCCCGCGCCGTGCCATTGCGCGCGGCGCGCTTCAGGCCGCGGCTTTCAGACCCGATGCCTTGGTCGGCTGGCTCAACCACTCCATAGCGGCAGGCAAGCCGCTTTCCTTGAGCGCCACGCCCGCGAGACGCAGACCCATTTCGCAACCGGCCAGCGTGGCGAGCAGCATCAGATCGTTGCAATCGCCCAGATGGCCGATGCGGAACATGCGGCCTTTCATCTTGCCGAGACCCGTGCCGAGCGACATGTCGAAGCGTTCGTAGATGAGCTTGCGCACCGCGTCGGCATCGACGCCGTCGGGCGTCATCACGCCGGTCAGCACCGGGCTATACACGGCCGGGTCCGCGCACTGGATCTCCAGGCCCCACGCGCGCACCGCGCGGCGGGTCGCTTCGGCCAGACGCTCGTGACGGGCGAAGACGTTGTCGAGACCTTCGCCGAGAATCATCTCCAGCGCTTCGTGCAGGCCGTAGAGCAGGTTCGTGTTCGGCGTGTACGGCCAGTAGCCGGTCTTGTTCATCTCGACGATGTCGCTCCAGTCCCAGAAGCTGCGCGGCAGTTTCGCGTGCTTGCTGGCGGCCATCGCTTTCGGCGAGATCGCGTTGAAGCTGATGCCCGGCGGCAGCATCAAACCCTTTTGCGAGCCCGACACGGTCACGTCGACGCCCCATTCGTCGTGGCGATAGTCGGCGCATGCGAGGCCTGAGATCGTGTCGACCAGCAGCAGCGCCGGATGGCCCGCTGCGTCGATCGCGCGACGCACGGCGGCGATGTCCGACGTGACGCCGGTGGAGGTTTCGTTGTGCACGACGCACACGGCCTTGATCGCGTGTTGCGGGTCGGCGCGCAGACGCTCTTCGATCATCTGCGGCTGCACCCCGCGCCGCCAGCCTTCGATGCCGGGCAAACCGAGGAACTCCGGCTTGAGGCCAAGGCTTTCCGCCATCTTTTTCCACAGCGTCGCGAAGTGGCCGGTCTCGAACATCAGCACCTGATCGCCGGGGCTCAGCGTGTTGGACAGCGCGGCTTCCCACGCGCCGGTGCCGGACGCCGGATAAATCACCACGGGTTGCTGCGTCTTGAAGATCTTCTTGATGCCGTCGAGCACCTTCAGACCCAGTTCGCCGAACTCCGGGCCGCGATGGTCGATGGTGGGATAGCTCATCGCCCGGAGGATCCGGTCGGGCACCGGACTCGGACCGGGAATCTGCAGAAAGTGACGTCCAGCGGGATGAAAGTCTAGCTTGAGCATTGGGCTCCTCCGTTTGAATTTTGCATGCAAAAAACTATATCAGACGAAGTAGGAGGGTTCCAAGGCGAAACTGGCGCCCCAAGACCGGTGTTTACCCTCACTATTAACTAATCTTTCAGCTTCCGATAAAATTCCAGTACATGCGACATTGAGGGGTTTTTGTATGCAAAATTCGGATTTCTATGCGGGTCTCACCGCATCCCCGCTGATGCCGAAGGTCGAGCGCCAGCGCCTGCACGACACGGTGGTGGAGCACATCCGCCGCTTTATCGTCGAGGGGGCGCTGGAGCCGGGCAAGAAACTGAATGAGCGCGAGCTGTGCGAAACGCTCGGGATTTCGCGCACGCCGCTGCGCGAGGCGCTGAAGGTGCTGGCCGCAGAAGGGCTGATCGAGATTTCGCCGAATCGCGGCGCCTCGGTGTCGAAGATGTCCGAGGCGGAGTTGCGCGAGACCTTCGAATTGATGAGCGGTCTCGAAGCGTTTTCCGGTGAACTGGCGGCGGAGCGCATGACCGCCGCCGAGCTTGCCGAGATCAAGGCGCTGCATTACGCCATGCTCGCGTGCCGCACGCAAAACGATCTGCCTGGGTACTACAGCCGCAACCAGGCAATTCACGACAAGATCAATGAGGCAGCGCGCAATTCAGCGCTGCGGCAGACTTACATCGCGGTGAACCGGCGCTTGCAGGCGCTTAGATTCCGCTCGAACTTTCAGATTCCCAAGTGGGATAGTGCGATTCACGATCACGATGAGATGCTGAAGGCGCTCGAAGCGCGCGACGGCAAGAAGCTGAGTGCGATTCTCCGGCAGCATCTGCTCGACAAGCGCGATGCGGTTTTGCAGGTGCAGTCGCAGGAAGCGGCGGCGGCTTCGCCGTTGAAGACTTAAGCCATGTAAAGGTGTTTTGCGTTCGGCGTCGAGATGGCTGGCGTTGTCGGAACGCCCGCGCCGAAGTGAAAAACTTGTCCACCTAAAATGTTCGCAAGCCTGTGGACAACGTTCGCATATCCGGGCCAAGTGGTTGATGCCGCAGCAGTATCTGCTTGCGGTTCATGTGTAGGCACGAGGCGTTGTAGGGTCTTTCATGCTGTGGGGCTCGTTTGGCAAGGACCACATAGAAGTTGCGGCCGAGCTAGCTTCTGGTTGTCCACATAATTTGGGCACAGTTCTATGGAGCATTTTTCCCCGGCGGCACAGCTGCAGATTGTGGACACCTGACCTGTTTGACTTCAACAACTTACACGTTGACCGTTCTCCCGCGGCCCTGACTACAGTCGTTCCATCACGGTCAACTTGTGGGGAGGTGGCTGGAGCATGACAGGAAGCAACCGACAGCGCTCCTGCCGTCCACCTGATCTGGGCCAGTCTGTGAAAGGGCTTTGGCTCCGCCAACTGCATCCGAGTCGACAAGCACATAGACTTCAGGTGACTTGAAGCGGGAACGCGAACAGGATTGGTCTGCATCATTCCCCACGTTACAGAAGACTCGAAATCAGGTGACAGCCGCACGTGCCGCGATGCCCGGCACGTGCAACCGGGATGCCTTCGTCGGTGATATCTCCATCGCCTTCCTCGATCACATTGGGCTGCACTTCCGGATGCTTCGGACAACTGATCCGGTCGCCCTCGCGTGCAACCGGCACGCCGTCATAACTCATGGTCTTCGATGCACTCTCGACCCTGCCATCATGGTCGGTGGCGTCTCCGAGTCGGATACGATCGATCATGGTTTGCTCGTTGGCGGGAAAGGGTTTGCGAGGTCAGCGGAGCGGACCCAGCCGGTTGTGACTCGACCTGGATTTTCAACGTTCGCCCGGGGGTCGACGAACGGACAAAAGAAAACTGATCAAGCGTCCGCAAGATGACAACTCCGTTCCACTTCGTCAGATAGCCTTTTCGTGCGACGAACTTTCCGCCACGATAATCGTAAAAATTAGACTTGTTTTTTATAAGGCGAATACCGATTGCCGGAAGCTCTTGTTCGACATAGTAACTAGCGGCGCGAAAATCATCGGAATCGAAAGTGAACGTTCCCATCGCGTTTTCGCACCCAGCTTGGGCGGTCGTAGTCCGAATTATCCATTCATTCTCGCGGCGATATAAATTTCCACCGATATCATAGGTTCTGTTTCTATTCGAGAATTCAAATGAATCTTCACTTGGGGTAAATGTAAGTAACTTGATGTCGGTGTATCCATTAACGTTCACCGCCTTTGGCTCTTTCTTATCTTGAAAGAATAGGAAAAAGCACGAAAATTTTTGATCTTCCGCATCGTAGAATCCGGAAACAGTTTCACCATTGCGAAACCCGATTAAATTAGGATTATCAAAAATAATGACGTGCCCAGCATAAGCCACTGGGATAGGAAGTATCGAGGTCGCGATGAAAGCGATGATTTTATTTAAATTGATCATAGTACTTTGCAAGGTTGCTCGCATAGTCTGGATTTTTGGTGCGCCAGATTGAACCGCTATATGAGTCCGCGACTTTTTCCCAATTGCGTGCTTGCAGACCTTTAACGCCATCAGGTTTCATATTTTTCATAAATGCAATAAATATCTCTGCTTGCCCATCCGTCCCCGAGATGAACTTATTAACAAACTCGAAAATCGTTGCACACCCCGACGAGTAATATTCACCCAAAATCTGAAATCCACCCCAAGAGCAAGCCATCAACGATATTTCAAGATCAAGGTTTGCTGCTCGAACCAGTTTCTCATATTGATGCAACCCATCTGGCCCATAGTTGTCACCATGCGGGAAGCAAAGATCTGGAAAATCCGGATATGGATTTTGATGCTGTGATTGTTTGTTTCCACTGCCTTTCCTTTTCAATCCGCTTGGGCTTTGCTCTACCTTTGCCCGCTTTTTGGCGACGAGCTCGAAGAAATGTCGCCGCTCATAGAGTATCGGCGGGAGACCATTTTCCAAAAACGGATGCCCCTGCGACTCTTGCATAACAATGGCTTTGATAGCGGCGACCTCGACGTTGAGCTCCATCGCCATAGATTTATAGTGTTCTTCAGAGAATGTACTGGGATGTGGGTAATTCAGTCTGGACCCAAGCACATTCAATGTAATCGTTTGAGGCTTGCCATTGTCGACTAGTACGGCCCGAAGCCGATCTGCCTCTTCATCATCGTGAGTCTGTTCCGTGAGCTGCCTTCTACAACGTCCTCAGCTACCCCAGCGATGACCTCCGAGCTGAATAAATCAGCGTTTCCCTAGTTGCAGCTTCCATCAACGATTTCGTGTTCTTTATCGCAAGGCACCACAGCTTCAAGGGTGGAGATATGTGAGATCAAATTCTGGTTATTTAGGCAATTGAGGGTAATCGTGTGCTTTGTCACTTCAGAAGTAACCAGCAGTGCTCGGGCCGTGACCCCATCATCGGCTCCGCCCTCGGTCGTTTCTGAAATTTCATACCTATAATTGGAATTGTCAAAACCAAGAATAAACGTACTTAAATCTGGCCTGTCATATGAGTCATAGCCGAATTTGGATTGCGAGTCCAATTTATCGTCAGGATAACTTAGCTCGACATTTTTTTCCGTACCATAGCGATACTGCATAAATCCTGTCTTATCCGAAATGTTCCTGGACGTGCACACCGACACGAATTTTTTGTTTTCTTTAAGCTGGCAGCTAAATACTGCCACCTCATCTGCATGACAAAGTGTGGAGGCGTGTGCAACGGGAGTTATCCCGACGGTCAGAAAGATGACTGCAATTTTTCGCATCGACATGCAAATATCCATTAGCGATCGTAAGTTTCTTTATATGAGTCAACCCAATATAAGTCCTCCGCGAGAAAGCCTGTCTCGTCTTTGATCAGGCGACCTGCACGTTTTATTTCCTCACCATTCACATCAACGATTTTCGTTAGGCCTTTGTGGATAACAGAGTAGTTTTTTATCTCGCCTTTTGAAACCGCAGTTACTGCCGCCTTCTCATCCGCCTCGGATTCGAAGGGAACCTTGAGCCCCTTCTTTTTGGCCGCCTCAGACAACAAACAAGGATTGACCCCGCGAACCTGACATGCAACGGCAAACGCAATGCCCAAGGCAGACCGAACGTTGTTGTCCTTGCAATACGACAACGTTGGGTTGAGATAATGTTCAACCGCAAAAATGAGTTGCGCCTCCTGAAAATCTACCACCTGCGCTGCATTTTTAAACCGCTGTTTCCACTTACCTTTCCAGATATCCTGCCGCTGCCCGCCGATGGTAACGGCTATCGGCTGAACCCGCCGCCCGCGTATTTCCATATTTACGGGCAAACTATTCGCCGACGCTTTTGCGGAAATATCCAATCCGTCCTTTGTTTTCGAGATACTATGCCAATAGTCCAGGCCAGACGTATAATTAACACCCGGGACATCTATGCCAGCATTAGTCAGTGTTAAAAGCTGATGAAAATTATCACCAAACGTCTCGACGAACTTTGCATGATTTTTTTCACTGCATTTCTTAAGGACTCGGCCCAGAGAGCCGCCGTCTTGTGTGAACTGGATGACTCCGTACGAAAGCCCAATATGGACGATCCTTGAATAGCTGGTCTCAGCACCGTGCTTGCCATTTTTTCGCCCTACGAATTCCTGGTCGTCATTCATCGCTCCAAATGGGTCTGCACGGCTTTCGCACATCGCAACCGCAGCAATAATTTTCAAACGCTCATTTCTAT
>NZ_JAQQEU010000029.1:0-95052 GCF_046026895.1 Paraburkholderia sediminicola | reverse complement strand
CCACCAACACGGCCCCCATCACCGTCGAACGATTCACGACCTACGTCAACATCCCATACGTGAGCGTCACGATTTGCATCCCGGGCAGCCAGGGCGCCAGTCAATGCGCGAAGATCGATCACATGCAGGTCGACACCGGCTCAACCGGCGTGCGTGTGCTCGCCAGCGCTTTGGGTTCGGCCTTCGCCGGCAGCCTGCCGGCGCAAAGCGGCGCGACCGACGATCCGACGGGTAACGCGCCGATCGCCGAATGTGCGCAGTTCAACTCCGGCTATACGTGGGGGTCCATCAAACGCGCGGACGTGACGATCGGCAGCAAGGTGGCGGGCAACCTGCCGATCCAGGTGATCGCCGACGGCAAGTACTCGACGCCGTCGGCATGCGGGTCGCGCGGGGGCGTCAACCTCAACACGGTGGCCGGAATGGGCGCGAACGGCGTCGTCGGCATCTCACCCGCGCGGCGCGACTATGCGGCGGCCGCGACTTCGGTCCTGCCGGCAGCCTATTACTACTGCGCGTCCGCGACTTCGTGCACGAGCACGCGCGTTCCGCTCGATACGCAGGTGATGAATCCGGTCGCCAATTTCACGTCCGACAACAACGGCACGATCATCCGGCTGCCCGCGCTG
Organism: Paraburkholderia sediminicola; assembly: GCF_046026895.1. GTDB lineage: Bacteria > Pseudomonadota > Gammaproteobacteria > Burkholderiales > Burkholderiaceae > Paraburkholderia > Paraburkholderia sediminicola_C. The sequence continues at coordinate 94,423 of NZ_JAQQEU010000029.1, read as the reverse complement.
CCGGCGGCCGGCCAGGCAAGCGCGTCGGGCGAACTGGTGTTCGGCATCGGCACGCAGTCGAACAATGCGCTGCCATCGAATGCCAACATTCTCGCGCTCAGCCAGGACGGCTATTTCACGACCACGTACAAAGGCAGCGCGTATCTGAGCGCAATCGATAGCGGCTCCAACGCCAATTACTTCCCGGACTACACGGTGCCGTATCTGGGCGACTGGTTCGTGCCGACCGCCACGCTCAACCTCTCAGCGATCCTCACGGGCGTGAGCAGCGGTTCCACGCCGGTCACCGTGCCGTTCTCGCTGGCCAACGGCGTGTCGCTGCTAGCCAGCCAGTACGCCGCCTATGACAGTCTCGGTTCGCCGATGTACAGCACGTTCCTTTGGGGTCTACCGTTCTTCTACGGACGCAGCGTCTACACCGCGCTAACCAACTCGACGATCGGCACACAGACCGGACCGTTCATCGCCTTCTGATCGGTCTGATAGAAACCGCTTCAGGACGGGTCACGATGTCAAAAAAGGCCGCCTCGCAAAACGAGGCGGCCTTCCGCGTCCACACAGCCAGCCCATCCGCGAGAACCACGCGCTACCTACACGCAAACCAAAAGCAAACCACCCGCAAAAAACCGCCAACCACGCTCCGCCTACTGCGTCTCCCTCAACACCTCCGCGACCGTCCCGAAGATCTCCTCGATCTGCGCCTCCTCGACGATCAACGGCGGGGAGAACGCCAGAATATCCCCTGTATAACGCGTGAGCACCCCCTTCTCGAAGCAGCGCACGAACACGTGATAAGCACGCGCGCCCGGCGCACCCGCGCGCGGCGCCAACTCCACGCCGCCTACCAGCCCGAGATTGCGCACGTCGATCACATGCCGTGCGTCGCGCAGCTTATGGATCGCGTTCTCGAACAGCGGCGCCATCCGCGCGGCCCGGTCGAACAGTTGCTCGCGCTCGTACAGGTCGATCGTCGCGCATGCGGCGGCGGCCGCAATCGGATGCCCCGAATACGTGTAGCCGTGGAACAGCTCGATACCGGCAGGCGCGCCGTTCACGATCGCGTCGTGAATCTTCGTGCTCGCCGCGACCGCGCCCATCGGCACGGCCGCGTTGTTGGTGCCCTTGGCCATTGTCAGCAGGTCGGGCGTGACACCGAAGTACTGCGCGGCGAACGGCGCGCCGAGGCGTCCCCAGCCGGTGATCACTTCGTCGAAGATCAGCAGGATGCCGTGCCTGTCGCAAATCTCCCGCAATCGTTGCAGGTATCCTTGTGGGGGAATCAGCACGCCGGTCGACCCGGCCACAGGCTCGACGATCACCGCGGCAATGGTCGACGCATCGTGCAGCGTGACGAGCCGTTCGAGTTCGTCGGCGAGATGCGCGCCCCACGTTGGCTGTCCTTTGGAAAAGGCTGCTTCTTTTAGGTTCAGCGTGTGCGGCAAGTGATCGACGGCCGGCAGCAGCCCGCCTGAAAACGCCTTGCGGTTCGGCGCGATGCCGCCCACCGAAATCCCGCCGAAGCCCACCCCATGATAGCCGCGTTCGCGGCCGATCAAAAGCGTGCGCTGCCCTTCGCCCCGCGCGCGGTGATAGGCGAGCGCGATCTTCAGCGCGGTATCGACCGCCTCCGAGCCCGAGTTCGCAAAGAAGATGTGCTTCAGATCGCCCGGTGTATGACGGGCGATTTTCGTCGCGGCCTCGAACGCCTTTGGATGACCCATCTGGAAGGTCGGCGCGAAATCCATTTCAGCCGCCTGCGCCTGCACCGCCGCCACGATCTCGTCTCGGCAATGGCCCGCGTTGACGCACCACAGGCCCGCGGTGCCGTCGAGAATGTGCCGGCCATCGAGCGACGTGTAGTACATCCCCTTCGCGCTCGCGAGGAGCCGCGGCGCGCTCTTGAACTGACGGTTCGCGGTGAAGGGCATCCAGAAAGCGGACATATCGGGTGGACTGACGCCGGTGCGCTCGTTCATGTCGTGTCTCCTGTGTCGATGGGAGTTAGCGCTTCAGCGCTTAGCTCCCATCCCATGCAAAGCGGTCGATGGGAGTTAGCGCTTCAGCGCTTACTCCCATCCCATCCAAAGCGGTCGATCGGAGTCAACCCTTCAGCGCTCACTCCCATCCCATGCAACGCGGTTGCTCAAGTTCAATCTTCCAGTGTAGGCAGAGCCAGGCGCATGCACAAAGGCGCGGCGCCCATGCACCGTCGACAACCGCTGGCCGATGCACGCGCTTCGTTGCAGCGCGGCACGCACCCCAACGAGGCGCCTACCCCTATCCTGCACCACTTTCGCCCTGCCCCGCGCGCACGCAACCCGCTGCCCAGCCGCGCCGCATCGCGCAACACGCGTAGTTCGGGTCGAACTTACCGCATGGCATGTGGCTTGCAGTACCCAAGCGGCAAGTCATGCGGGACAAGCCCTGCTGGCTGAAATAGACGCCCATAACAGTCACCATCAATGGCAAGGGGATATCCATGAAACGTCGCAGTCTGTTGAAGTTCGGTTCCATGTCCGGCGCACTGGCACTGGCGGGTCAGGTGCCGTTCGCGAGCGCGCAGTCCGATAGCGGTCCGATCAAGGTCGGCATCCTCCATTCGCTGTCGGGCACGATGGCCATCTCCGAAACATCGCTCAAGGACACCGCGTTGATGACCATCGCGGAGATCAACAAGAACGGCGGTGTGATGGGACGGCAGATCCAGCCGGTGGTGGTCGACCCGGCGTCGAACTGGCCGCTGTTCGCCGAGAAAGCGCGCCAGCTGATCACGCAGGAAAAGTGCGCCGCGGTGTTCGGCTGCTGGACTTCGGTGTCGCGCAAATCGGTGCTGCCGGTGTTCGAGGAGCTGAACGGCCTGCTGTTCTATCCGGTGCAGTACGAGGGCGAGGAAATGTCGCGCAACGTGTTCTACACGGGCGCAGCGCCGAATCAGCAGGCGATCCCCGCGACCGAATATCTGATGAGCGCGGAAGGCGGCGGCGCCAAGCGCTTCTTCCTGCTAGGCACCGACTATGTGTATCCACGCACGACCAACAAGATCCTGCGCGCGTTCCTCAAATCCAAGGGCGTCCAGGAAGCCGACATTCAAGAGGTCTACACGCCGTTCGGCCACAGCGACTATCAGACCATCGTCGCCAACATCAAGACCTTCTCGCAAGGCGGCAAGACCGCGGTGATATCGACGGTGAACGGCGATTCGAACGTGCCGTTCTACAAGGAGCTGGGCAACCAGGGGCTGAAGGCGTCGGACGTGCCGGTGGTCGCGTTCTCGGTCGGCGAGGAGGAACTGCGCGGCATCGACACGAAGCCGCTGGTCGGCAACCTCGCGGCATGGAACTACTTCATGTCGCTGCGCAACCCGTCCAACGAGAAGTTCAAGAAGCAATGGGCCGCGTGGGTCGCGCAAAACAACCTGCCGGGCGGCACGAAGCGCGTGACCAACGACCCGATGGAAGCGACCTTCGTCGGCATTCACATGTGGAAGCAGGCGGTCGAGAAAGCGAAGAGCATCGAGGTGGACAAGGTGCGCGTCGCGATGGTCGGCCAGACCTTCCCCGCGCCGTCGGGCTTCACGCTGGAGATGGACGGCAATCACCATCTGCACAAGCCGGTGATGATCGGCGAAGTGCGCGCCGACGGCCAGTTCAACGTGGTGTGGCGCACCAAAACCGCGATCCGCGCGCAGCCGTGGAGCCCGTTCATCGCCGGCAATTCGAGCAAGCCGGACGTGGTCAGCTCGATTCCGGCGTTCCTGAAGCGCTCGCGCGTCGCCTGACAGGAAGGCTCGCTGCGGCGGCGCTCACTAGCCGCGCAGCGAGCCGGCGTGAGCTCACCGCTGCCGGCTTACGCCCGACACGCGTCGGGCGCTCAGCGTGCCGTGGGTGGGTTCGTACCGTGAAGGCGGGTTGCGTGCACGCGTAACCCGACGGTTTACCTCCAAAGGCCACCATGGCGTTTTCATTGCTCAAATCCGCCCGACTCTCACGCATCGCAGAAGCCGCGCCACGGGCGCGACGCTTCGCATGGCGAAGTATCGCCGGCGCGGCGCTCGTGCTGCTCGCCGGCGCGCCGCTGGCCGCGTTCGCGCTCGTCCCCGCCGATGTCGCGCCGCTCGCCGGTGACGACTTCGACGCCAAATCCGCGGCGATCGACAAGCTGATCGCCAACCACGACAAGGAATCGCTCGCGGTGCTCAAGGCGCTGTCCGAGGACAGCGCGCTCGCCACCGACGCGGGCGCCGTGCTGCTGCAAGACGGCGACACCGCGCGCGATGCCGTCACCGGCAAGACCGTCGCGGCCGGCGACGCGCAGCAGGTCACGCTGAACAACCTGTTGCGCTCGAAAGTGGCGGGTGCGCTCTCAGGCCTGCAACTTGACTCGGCCGACCGCGCGACCCGCGAAGCCGCGATCGCGTCGCTGCTGCAAAACCCCGATCCGGCGATCAAGCCGCTGGTCGACGCGGCCCGCGCGAAGGAAACCGATCCGGCCTTGAAAAAGCGCCTCGACACGCTGTGGGCGATGACCGCCTTGCACGACGCCGACCCGGCCAAACGTCTCGAAGCCGTGCAACTGGTCGCTGCGCGGCACGACCTCGACATGAACGAACTGCTGCGGCCACTGGTCGCGAAGAAAGCGGACGGCAGCTTCGTCGAAGCCGACGAGCGCGTGCGCGCCGCCGCGCAAAGCGGCATCGCCGAACTCGATGCGATCCAGCGCCGCAGCCAGATCGCCGGCACGCTGTTCGCCGGCTTGTCGCTCGGCAGCGTGCTGCTGCTCGCCGCGCTCGGCCTTGCGATCACGTATGGACTGATCGGCGTGATCAACATGGCGCACGGCGAATTCCTGATGATCGGCGCGTATGCCACCTATGTCGTGCAGAACCTCTTTCAGCGCTTCGCGCCCGGCGCGTTCGACTGGTATCCGCTGCTCGCGGTGCCGGCGTCGTTCGTGGCGGCGGGGCTGGTGGGCATCGTGCTCGAACGGCTGGTGCTCAAGCACCTGTACGGCCGCCCGCTCGAAACGCTGCTGACCACCTTCGGCGTCAGCCTGATCCTGATCCAGGCGACGCGCATGCTGTTCGGCGCGCAGAACGTGCAGGTGATCAACCCGGCGTGGATGAGCGGCGGCGTGACGGTGCTGCCGAATCTGATCCTGCCGTACAACCGGCTGGCGATTCTGGCGTTTTCGCTGATCGTGGTCGCGATCGCGTGGGCGGTGCTGACGAGGACGCGCCTCGGCCTGTTCGTGCGCGCGGTCACGCAGAACCGCCGGATGGCCGCGTGCGTCGGCGTGAAAACCGCGCGGGTCGATTCGTATGCGTTCGCGTTCGGCGCGGGCATCGCGGGTCTCGGCGGCTGCGCGCTGTCGCAGATCGGCAACGTCGGCCCCGACCTCGGCCAGAGCTACATCATCGATTCCTTCATGGCGGTCGTGCTGGGCGGCGTCGGCCAGCTCGCCGGCACCGTGATCGGCGGCTTCGGGCTGGGGCTCGTCAGCAAGGCGATCGAACCGTTCTGGGGCGCGGTGCTCGCGAAGATCGCGGTGCTGGTGCTGATCGTGCTGTTCATCCAGAAGCGTCCGCAGGGCATGTTCGCCCTCAAGGGCCGTAGCGCGGAGGCATGAGATGACTTCTGCTACTTCATCGACCACCTCGTCTGCTCGCGTCGGCGCAACGAACAACGGCGCAGCGGCATCCGCCCGCGAACCGCAGTCCGGCTTCGCGCTCGGTCTGCCGCCGCGTCCCGCGCTGCTGTCGCGGCGCGCATGGCTCGCGCTGATCGCGCTGATCATCGTGGCCGGGCTCGGCGTGCCGTTCGCCACGCTGGTGCTGCCGGACACGAGCGCGCTGCATCTGTCCGCCTACGCGATGACGATCGCCGGCAAGTTCATGTGCTACGCGATCGCGGCGCTCGCGCTCGACCTGGTGTGGGGCTACTGCGGGATTCTGAGTCTCGGCCACGCGCTGTTCTTTGCGCTCGGCGGCTACGCGATCGGCATGTACCTGATGCGCGCGATCGGCCACGAGGGCAAGTACGGCAGCGACCTGCCCGACTTCATGGTGTTTCTCGACTGGCATCAACTGCCGTGGTACTGGGAAGGCACCCAGCATCTCGGCTATGCGCTGCTGCTGGTGGTGCTGGTGCCGGCGGTGGTCGCGTGGGTGTTCGGCTTCTTCACGTTCCGCTCGCGCGTGAAGGGCGTGTACCTGTCGATCATCACCCAGGCGATGACCTTCGCCGCGATGCTGCTGTTCTATCGCAACGAAACGGGCTTCGGCGGCAACAACGGCTTCACCGACTTCAAGCGCATCGGCGGCTTTCCGATCACGCATCCGGGCACGCGCACGGCGCTGCTGCTGATCACGTTCGCGGTGCTGATCCTCGCGTTCATCGGGGCGCGCGCGATCGTCACGTCGAAGCTCGGCCGCGTGGTCACCGCGGTGCGCGACGGCGAAACGCGTTTGATGTTCCTCGGCTACAGCCCGCTCGGGTACAAGCTGTTCGTGTGGACCGTGTCGGCGGTGCTGTGCGGGATCGCCGGCGCGTTGTATGTGCCGCAGGTGGGCATCATCAATCCCGGCGAGATGTCGCCGGGCAACTCGATCGAGATGGCGATCTGGGTCGCGGTGGGCGGACGCGGCACGCTGATCGGGCCGATCATCGGCGCGTTCGCGGTGAACGGCGCGAAGAGTTTTTTCACGGCCAACTTCCCTGAATACTGGCTGTTCTTTCTCGGTCTGATCTTCGTGCTGGTTCCGCTGCTGCTGCCCAACGGCATCATGGGACTGATCGAACTCGTGACGCGCAGGAGGAACCGCTGATGAACGAAAACCCGATGGTTGCTGATCCGGCTTTACCGGAACAACCCGCTGAGCACTCGCTGAGCGGCGTCGCGAGCATGGGGCACGCGGTGGTGCCCGGCGAGATCGATATTTCGCACGGCACGATTCTGTACCTCGAAGACGTGACCGTGAGCTTCGACGGCTTTCGCGCGTTGAACGCGCTGTCGCTCGCGATCGACGCCGGCGAGTTGCGCTGCATCATCGGCCCGAACGGCGCCGGCAAGACGACCATGATGGATGTCATCACCGGCAAGACGGAGCCGGACGCGGGCAAGGTCTTTCTCGGGCAGTCGATCGACCTGACGCGGATGAACGAGCCGTCCATCGCGCGCGCGGGGATCGGCCGTAAGTTCCAGAAGCCGACCGTGTTCGAGCAACATCCGGTGTGGGAAAACCTCGAACTGGCGATGAAGGCCGACAAGGGCTGGTGGGCCTCGTTGCGCGCGCGCCTGGATCGTCAGGCGCAGGGGCGCATCGAGGAAACGCTCGCGCTGACCGGTCTGGAGAGCGAAGCGCGGCGCCTCGCCGGCGAGCTTTCGCATGGACAGAAGCAGCGGCTCGAAATCGGCATGCTGCTGATGCAGCAACCGGCGCTGCTGCTGCTCGACGAACCGGCCGCCGGCATGACCGACGACGAGACCATGCAGCTCGCCGAGCTGCTCAACCATCTGCGCGGCACCTGTTCGATGATGGTCGTCGAACACGACATGGAGTTCGTGGCGGCGTTGTCGGGCGACACCGGCAAGGTGACGGTGATGGCCGAAGGACGCGTGCTCGCGCACGGCACGCTCGACGAAGTCAAGAAGGACGAGACGGTCATCGAGTCTTACCTGGGTCGATGAGCTGGCCGATGAATCAAAGCTTCGAACGGATATAACGCACATGCTGGAAGTCGAAAACCTGAACCAGTACTACGGCGGCAGCCACATCCTGCGCGATGTGAAGCTCACCGTGCCCGACGGCAAGCTCACCGTGCTGCTGGGCCGCAACGGCGTCGGCAAGACCACGTTGCTGCGCTGCCTGATGGGCGTCGTGCAGACGAAGAGCGGCTCGATCGCCTGGCGCGGCGCGCCGATCACCAGGCTGCCGACCCATGCGCGCGTCGAGCACGGTCTCGCCTATGTGCCGCAAGGCCGCGATATCTTTCCGCGGCTGAGCGTCGAGGAGAATCTGCTGGTCGGCGCGGCCAGCAAGAAAGCGCCCAAAAAAATCCCCGACCGCATCTACGAACTGTTCCCGGTCCTGAAGGATATGCGCAGCCGGCGCGGCGGCGACCTGTCGGGTGGTCAGCAGCAGCAGCTCGCGATTGGCCGCGCGCTGATGAGCGATCCGCAACTGCTGATCCTCGATGAACCGACCGAAGGCATCCAGCCGTCGATCATTCAGGACATCGGGCGCACGCTGCGTCAACTGGTCGAGGAAATGGGCATGACGGTGCTGCTCGTCGAGCAGTACTACGACTTCGCGAAGGACATCGCCGATCGCTACTGGGTGATGAGCCGCGGTGAAATCGTCGCGGGCGGCGAAGGCGCGAACATGGACGCCGATGGCGTGCGTGCCTTGATCGCCGTGTGATCATCGTGTGACGGGCACGCGCAAGCGCGCGTGCTATTCTCGCCGCATCTTCGGGGCGCGGCTCGCGCGTGTCTGGCCAGCGCGAGTTCGTGCCCCCTTCACACTTCAGACCGATCGCACGTCGTCCATTCGCATGTCGCTTCACGAAAATCACGCCACGCTTGCTAGTGTGCAAACTGCCGCGCATGCGTCATGGCGCGCGCGTCTCGAACTCGGCTTCGTCAAACAGAACGAGCGCACCACGCTCGCGCACCGGCTGCATGACGGGCCGTTGCGCGTGCAGCGCCCGCTCTATCCCGAAGGCCATGCGATCTGCCACGCGGTGATCGTGCATCCGCCCGGCGGCATCGCGGGCGGCGATCAGCTCGATATCGATGTCGCGCTCGGCGCGGGTGCGCATGCCGTCATCACCACGCCCGGCGCGACCAAGTGGTACAAGTCCAATGGCCGCGCCGCGCATCAGCATGTCGCCGTGCGCGTCGGCGAGCAGGCCCGGCTCGACTGGCTGCCGCAAAACAACATCGTGTTCGACGACGCCCACGCGCACCTCGATTTTTCGCTGACGCTGGCCGAAGGCGCCACCGCGATCGGCTGGGATGCGACTCAACTCGGCCGGCAAGCGGCGGGCGAACGCTGGTCGGCGGGCCGCTTGCGCGCGGTATCGCGCATTGTCGGTGCGCGCGGCGAATTGCTGTGGCTCGAACGCGCGAGCCTCGACGCGAACGATCCGCTGCGCGATGCGGCCCAAGGGCTGGCCGGGTTCCCCGCGTACGGCACGTTATGGGCCGCAGGCGCGGCTTGCGACGACGGGCTGGCCGAGTCGCTGACCGCGCAATTGCCGTTCGACGAGTCGCTGCGCGCCGCCGCGTCTTGCGTGACGAACGGCGTGGTGCTCGTGCGCGCCGTATCGCGTTCGATGGAAACCTTGCAGCACGCGTTGACGCGCTGCTGGCTGCAACTGCGGCCGGTCGTGCACGGCGTCGCGGCGGTGCCTTTGCGGATCTGGTCGACCTGAGACGTTCGGGCTGCCTCACGGGCATGCAGCCTTTCACCTTTGCGCGGCAGCTGGCGCACCACCGCGGCGCATACGCTCGCCCCAATCCAGTGCGCGACCCATGCTGACCGCCCGCCGTCCCACGCCACACGGCGATGGCACACACCTTGCGTCGCCCTGCGCCACGATGCTGCCGCGCGCTGACGGCAGCCGACCGGCTCGCCGCCATCACCACACCGCCACCACCGCCCACAGACCATGAAACGACCTCTGCCCCGCCGCGCACGCCGCGCGTTGCTCGCCGCGCTGCTGTTCGCGCCCATCGCCGCCGACCTCGCCTTTCATGCGGTCGCCGCCCACGCGGATACGCTCGACAACATCGCCAAAGCGGGCGTGCTGAAAGTGGCCGTGCCGGAAGACTATCCGCCGTTCGGCTCGGTCGGTCCCGACATGAAGCCGCAAGGCTACGACATCGACGCCGCCGCGCTGCTCGCGAAGTCGATGAACGCGAAGCTCGAACTCGTGCCGGTCAACAGCGCGAATCGCATTCCGTATCTGCAGACGGGCAAGGTCGATCTGGTGATCTCGTCGCTCGGCAAGACGCCGGAACGCGAGAAGGTGATCGACTTTTCGACCGCCTACGCGCCGTACTACCAGGGCCTGTTCGGCCCCGCCGACATCAAGGTGAATGGCCCCGCCGATCTCACCGGCAAGACAGTCGGCGCAACGCGTGGCGCGCTCGAGGAGATCGGCCTCTCGCAGATGGCGCCGAACGCGACCATCAAACGCTTCGAGGACAACAACGCGACCATCGCCGCGTTCCTGTCGGGCCAGGTGCAACTGATCGCCGCCGGCAATATCGTCGCGGCCGCGATCATCGCGAAGAATCCGCCGCGCCGCCCGGAGCCGAAGTTCGTGATCAAGAATTCGCCGTGTTTCGTCGGCATGAACAAGAACGAGCCGCGCCTGCAGCAGAAAGTGGATGCCGCGATCGCGCAGGCAAAGCAGGACGGCACGCTCAACACGATGTCGAAGAAGTGGTTCGGCGCGCCGTTGCCGGCCGATCTGTAAGCGCGCCGTTAGCGGGACTTGATACCGTGACCGGCTTGTCTGCGCCTTGTCTGCGCCGTGAATCCGCCGCGTGCGCGGCAAGCGGTCGCGGCCGTGACGCGCAGCGCCTATCATGATCGCGGGCGGCCTCTGGCGGGACCGTCGCCACGCCCGTCGATACCGGACGCAAACCCGACCACACACCCAAACGCACCCATTCGATGAAGCTGACACCTCGCGAGAAGGACAAGCTGTTGATTTTCACCGCCGCGCTGCTTGCCGAACGGCGCCGCGCGCGCGGCCTCAAACTGAACTACCCGGAAGCGGTCGCGTTCATCACCGCCGCGCTGATGGAAGCGGCGCGCGACGGCAAGAGCGTCGCCGAGGTGATGCACTACGGCACCACGCTGCTCACGCGTGACGACGTGATGGAAGGCGTGCCGGAGATGATCCCGGACATCCAGGTCGAAGCCACGTTCCCCGACGGCACCAAGCTCGTCACCGTCCACCACCCGATCCCTTAAGCGCACAAGGCAGGCCCCATGATTCCCGGCGAACTCCTCATCGACGACGGCGAACACGAGCTCAACGCTGGCCGCGCCACGGTCACGGTGGTCGTGTCGAACACCGGCGATCGCCCGGTGCAGATCGGCTCGCACTACCACTTCTACGAAGTGAACGAAGCGCTCGACTTCGATCGCGAAACGGCGCGCGGCTTCCGGCTGAACATCGCGGCGGGCACCGCCGTGCGCTTCGAGCCCGGCCAGGAACGCACGGTCGAGCTGGTCGAACTGGCGGGCGACCGGCTCGTCTACGGCTTCAACGGCAAGGTGATGGGCAAGCTGTGACGCGCGACACGCGCTCCCGTGCCCGAATCGCCCTGCTCATTTGCGGACTCACACCATGACATTACGCATTGGCCGCCGCGCGTACGCGGAAATGTTCGGCCCCACCACCGGCGACCGCGTGCGTCTCGCCGATACCGAGTTGCTGATCGAAGTCGAACGCGACTTCACCACCTACGGCGAAGAAGTCAAATTCGGCGGCGGCAAGGTGATTCGCGACGGCATGGGCCAGTCGCAGCGCGTGCACGCCGACGTGGTCGACACCGTCGTGACCAACGCGGTGATTCTCGACCACTGGGGCATCGTCAAGGCCGACATCGGCATCAAGGACGGCCGCATCGCCGCGATCGGCAAGGCGGGCAATCCCGACATCCAGCCGAACGTGACGATCGCGATCGGCGCGTCCACCGAAGTGATCGCGGGCGAAGGCCTGATCGTGACGGCGGGCGGCATCGACACGCACATCCACTTCATCAGCCCGCAGCAGATCGAAGAAGCGCTCGCGAGCGGCGTGACCACGATGCTCGGCGGCGGCACCGGCCCGGCCACGGGCACCAACGCGACCACCTGCACGCCGGGTCCGTGGCATCTCGAACGCATGCTGCAAGCGGCCGACGGTTATCCGATGAACCTCGGCTTTCTCGGCAAGGGCAACGTGAGTCAGCCGCAGCCGGCGCTGGAGCAGATCGCCGCCGGCGCGATCGGCCTGAAGCTGCACGAGGACTGGGGCACCACGCCCGCCGCGATCGACAACTGCCTCTCGGTGGCCGACGACACCGACACGCAGGTCGCGATTCACACCGACACGCTGAACGAAGCGGGTTTCGTCGAAGCGACGGTGGCCGCGTTCAAGGGCCGCACGATCCACACGTATCACACCGAAGGCGCGGGCGGCGGCCACGCGCCGGACATCATCAAGGTGTGCGGCGAGGCGAACGTGCTGCCCTCGTCGACCAATCCGACGCGCCCGTACACCGTCAACACGCTCGAAGAGCACCTCGACATGCTGATGGTGTGCCATCACCTGGACCCGTCTATCGCGGAAGACATCGCGTTCGCCGAATCGCGTATCCGCCGCGAGACGATCGCCGCCGAAGACATCCTGCACGATCTCGGCGCGCTGTCGATGCTATCGTCGGATTCACAGGCGATGGGCCGGGTCGGCGAAGTGATCATCCGCACGTGGCAGACCGCGCACAAGATGAAGGTGCAACGCGGCGCGCTGCCTGAGGACAGCGCGCACCACGACAACTTCCGCGCGAAGCGCTACGTCGCCAAGTACACGATCAACCCGGCGATCACGCACGGCATCGCGCATGAAGTCGGCTCGGTCGAGCCGGGCAAGTGGGCTGACCTGGTGTTCTGGGAGCCGGCGTTCTTCGGCATCAAGCCGTCGTTGATCCTCAAAGGCGGGATGATCGCGATGGCGCAGATGGGCGACCCGAACGCGTCGATACCGACGCCGCAGCCGGTCCACTATCGCGAGATGTTCGCGACGCGCGGCGGCGCGCTTGCGCGCACGTCGCTGACCTTCGTGTCGCAGATGGCCGCCGACGCGGGCGTGGCCGAACGTTATGGCCTGGAGAAGCGTATCGTGGCCGTGAAGAACTGCCGCAACATCTCGAAGGCGGACATGATTCACAACGCGTGGCGTCCGGCGATCAGCGTCGATCCGGAGACCTATCAGGTCATCGCGGACGGTCAGTTGCTGACCTGCGAACCGGCCACCGTGCTGCCGATGGCGCAGCGCTACTTTCTGTTCTGACCATGCGTACTCTCGACAAACTGCTGCCGCCGCATCTGAAGCTCGCGCCCGTGCTGGTGAAGCGGGCGCCGACGCTGACGCTCGCGTTCGACGAACGGCGCAAGAGCCGGCTTGCCGCCACGCTCGATAACGGCGAGGAAGTCGCGCTGCTGTTGCCGCGCGGCACCGTGCTGCGCGACGGCGACGTGCTGGTCGCCGACGATGGCGGCCTCGTGCGCGTTGTCGCCGCGGCCGAAGCGGTGCTCTACGTGCGCGCGCATGATGCCTTGACGCTGACGCGCGCCGCGTATCACCTGGGCAATCGTCATACGCCGGTGGAAGTGGGCGCGGATTATCTGAAGCTCGAATACGATCCGGTGCTGGCCGACATGCTCAAGCGCATCGGCGCGACGGTCGATCATGTGTCGATGCCGTTTCAGCCCGAGTCCGGTGCGTACGGCGGCGGGCACAAGCATGGGCATGACGAGACGTTCGCTGAAGACTATGCGCTCGCGCAGCAGGTGTTTGGTGAGCATCATGGGCATGAGGAGGCTCACTCGCACGATCATGAGCATGGGCATGACCACGCTTCGCATGCGCACTCGCACGAGCACGGTCACGACCACGACCACGACCACGACCACAGCGACCACGTGCACGACGAATCCTGCGGCCACGCGCATCACCCGCATCATGCGCACCGCTGAACTCACCGCACTGCTGCATCTCGCGTCGCCGGCGCTGCCGATCGGCGCATTCAGCTACTCGCAGGGTCTCGAAGCGGCGATCGAAGCGCAGTTGATCACCGACGCCGATTCCGCCCGCGCGTGGATCGAGAGCGGTCTGACCGATGTGCTCGCGCACGGCGAACTGCCGTTTCTCGCCCATCAGATGGAGCGCTGGCGCGCGCACGACGCCGCGGCTCTCGCTGAGGCCAATCGCGAATTCCTCGCGAGCCGCGAGTCCGCGGAACTGCGCCGCGAGACGGAGCAGATGGGCTGGTCGCTGCGGCAATTGTGCGTGTCGCTCGAATGGGGCGATGCGTCAAGACGCGCGACGCTCGCTTCGCTCACGCCTCTGGCACAACCCACCACGTTCGCGTTCGCCGCTTATGCGCACGATGCCGCCGTCGATGCCGCGCTCGCCGCTTACGCATTCAGCTGGGTCGAGAACCAGGCCGCCGCCGCATTGAAGGCGGTGCCGTTGGGACAGCTTGCGGGCCAACGCATCATCGTCGCATTGCGCGAGCCGATCGATACGGCCGTCACGCGCGCGCTCGCCACTTCACCCGACAACATCAACACGTTCGCGCCGCAACTCGGCATTCTGTCGGCGCGTCACGAGTCGCAGTATTCGCGGCTCTTCCGCTCATAACACGATCCATCATGAACGCACCTCATCATCCCGCCTCCTCGTCCGTGCGGACCAAGAAACTGCCGCCGCTGCGCGTGGGCGTCGGCGGCCCGGTCGGCTCTGGCAAGACCACGCTGCTCGAAATGCTCTGCAAGGCGATGCGCGCCCAGTACGACCTCGTCGCGATCACCAACGACATCTATACGAAAGAGGACCAGCGCCTCCTGACCGTGGCGGGCGCGTTGCCGGCCGAGCGCATCATGGGCGTCGAAACGGGCGGCTGCCCGCATACGGCGATCCGCGAAGACGCGTCGATCAATCTCGAAGCCGTCGACCGCATGCTGACGCGGTTTCCCGACGCCGATATCGTGTTCATCGAATCGGGCGGCGACAACCTCGCGGCGACCTTCAGTCCCGAACTGTCGGACCTGACGATCTACGTGATCGACGTGGCGGGCGGCGAGAAGATTCCGCGCAAGGGCGGCCCCGGCATCACGAAGTCGGATCTGCTGGTGATCAACAAGACAGACCTCGCGCCGATGGTCGGCGCGAACCTCGACGTGATGGCTTCGGATGCGAGGAAGATGCGCGGCGAGCGGCCCTTCGTGATGTGCAATCTGAAGGCGCTCGACGGGTTGGATCAGGTGGTGGGGTTTATCGAGAAGAAGGGGTTGTTGAAGGTTTGATGTCGAGGGCGCCCGATACACACGTTGCGCGTGCTCCGTTCAGCGCGCCCTTCCGTCAGCTTCGTGTCACTCCGGCAACACCGCCATCAACACATCCACCGTCCGCGCGGTCGCCCCGCGATGGCGCGCGGCGAATGCCGAAGCCGCACCGCCCATCGCCAGGCGCCGCGCCTTGTCGCCGAACAGCTCGCGCAACACGCGCGCCAGACCTTCCGGGTTTTGCACCTGCACCGCCGCGCCCGCCGCGACCGCATCCGCGGTAGCCTGGGTGAAGTTGAACACATGCGGCCCGATCAGCACCGGCACACCGACCGCGCACGCTTCGATCAGATTCTGTCCGCCGAGCGGCAGCAGACTCCCACCGATGAACGCCAGATCCGCAGCGGCATAGTAAGCGCCCAACTCGCCCATCGAATCGCCCAGCAGCACGTTGACGCCGGCAGGCAATGCCGGCAGCGCACCGCTCGTGGCCGCGGCCGCCGATGCCACCTTCGCATCCGGCGCCCACTTCGAACGCCGTTCGAGCCGCAGCCCAGCCTTCTCGACCAGCGCCGCCACTTCGTCGAACCGTTGCGGATGACGCGGCACCAGGATGAGCAGCGCGTCATCGACGCCGAGCGCCGCCAGCGCCTGCAACACCAGCGCCTCTTCGCCCTCGCGCGTGCTCGCCGCGACCCACACCGGCCGCGTGCCGATCGCCGCGCGCCACGCGTGACCACGCGCCACCAGTTCGGGCGGTGTGCTCATATCGAACTTCAGATTGCCGAGCACCGCGACGTTGCGCGCGCCGAGCGCGGTGAGCCGCTCGGCGTCCGAAGGACTCTGCGCGAGCACACGCGCAAAGCCGCCGAACACGTCCCGGGTCGCGCCGCCGAATTTGGCCGCGCGCTTATATGAACGCGCCGACATCCGCGCGTTGGTCAATATCAACGGCACGTCCGCGCGCCGGCATTCGTCGATCAGCGTCGGCCACACCTCGGTCTCCATCACCAGACCGAGCGACGGTCGCCACGTGCGCAAGAACCGCCGCACCGCATGCGGCATGTCGTACGGCAAGTAGCTGCGCAACACGCGGTCGCCGAAAATCTCCACGCCGGTGGCGCGGCCGCTCGGCGTCATGTGGGTCAACAGGATGCGCGCATCGGGACGCGCGTGCATCAGTGCATCGATCAGCGGTTGCGCGGCGCGCGTTTCACCGACCGACACCGCATGCACCCAGATCAACGGCGCGCTGTCTTCAGGCAAGCGCCCGCGCGCGTAACCGAAGCGCTCGCCGATATGTTCGCGATAACCGCGCTCCTTGCGCGAACGGATCAGGAGACGCAGCACGGCAAGCGGGGCGATGATCCACCAGAGCGCGTTGTAGATCGCCCTCAGCATCGGCGCTCCGCGTTTTTTCCGTGTTCTTCGTGAGGCACGCACTCCGCATGCAACGCGTTCTTCACGCACTGCAGCGCACGGCCGCACCCGCCTCGCCAACCGTCCACAAAGTCCGCGGCGCTCAAACCAGCGCCCTGCCCTGCAGGCGCTCGAGAATGCCGAGCGGCGCGCATTCGGGCTGCGCCATCGCCTTGACCGGCAGGAAGAAGGTCTGCTCCAGCATGAACTGGCCGGACATCACCGCGTGCGAAGTCTGGTCGGAGAAACACACCCAAACGCTGCCCGGCGGGAACGGCATGGTCTCCTGCGGGCTCGACTTCTGATAGTCGAGATCGGCCTTCATGCCGTCGTGCAGATTCAGCATCAGATGGTCGTACTCGCTGCGCCGTGACTTGGTGACGTGCAGCAGATTCAGCAGCCACGCCGAGCCCGGCATCTGCGGCTTGATGCGCGGCAGGAAGCGCCGCGCCATGTCCTCGAACGGTTCGCCGACCCGCCACACGCGCGGCGCGCCATGCGGGTTGACGTTGGTGAACACGCGCAGAATGCGCTCGCCGTAGTTCGGCCGCGACGGGAACGCGTCGACGTGCAGGCGGCTGTCGTCCTTGCGCCATGAGGTTTCGCGCGTTTCGACCTCATGCAGCCGCAAGCTGGTCGGCGCGACGCGCAGCTTGCCGTTGTATTCGGGAAAGAGTCCGTCGACCAGCGTGCGCGCATTGGCCTGATAACGCGCGATCAGCGCGCGCACCGCGGATTGCGTGACGGCGTCGCCGGCCACACCGTGCAACGCGCCGCCGTTGGGTTCGAGACTGATGTTCTTGCGGCTCGGATCGGCGAGCGCCGGATCGAGCAGCGCCTGTTCGCCGCCTTCGATCGCAAAGCGCAGGTTCGGAAAATACAGCACCTTGCCGCGCTCGACGCCGGCGATCAGCGTCTCGCGCGGCACGGACAGGTTGCGTGCGTGCCAGTCGGCGCTCGCTACTTCGATGATCTGGGTTTCGTTCATGATCGCCCTTGGGAACGGAGGGTGCGCGAGGCGAAGCGCACCGGCGGATTACAGCAGGCCGAAACCGGCCAGCGCCGACTTGACCTGTTGCAGCGTGGGCGGCTGTCCCGCCGAGCCGAGATTGACGACGTTCGGCGACCAGTAGCCGCCGGTGCGCCACGCGGTCGAGAAATTGTACAACTCGACCGTGGGCCGCTTCAGCGCCGCCGCGATGTGCACGAGACCTGTGTCAACCCCGACCGTCGCGGCCGCGCCTTCGATCAGGCCGACCACTGCGGGCAACGACAGCTTCGGCGGCACGATCGCGGCCGCGCCGAATTCCTTCGCGAGACGCTCGCTGGTCGCGCGCTCGGCGTCGCTGCCCCACGGCAGCACGATCGACGCACCGCGCCGCACCAGCGATTGGCCCAGCTCGATCCACGCGGTGTCGGGCCATTGCTTGTCCGCGCGCGACGTGGCGTGGACGAACACCACATACGGCACCGGCAGATTCAGATTCGCCTGCGACAAAGCCAGCGCGGCGCGCCCGGTGTCGAGACCGAAGTCGATGTCGTCGGTGGGTTGCGGCGGCGGGTCGTTCAGCGCCGCGGCGACCAGTTGCCGCGTGCGTTCGACCACGTGGGTGCGCGGCTCGATCGGCACGCGCTTGTCGTAGAAGAAGCGCACCGGCCATTCGAAGCCCGCGCCCTCGGTGCGGTTGCCGAGTCCGACCAGCGGCCCGCGCGCCATGCTCGCGACCCACGCGGTCTTGATGAGGCCCTGGCAGTCGATCACGAGGTCGTAGTGCTCGGCGGCGAGCGCGCGGCGGAACGCGCCGATCTCGCGCCAGTTCTCGACCGACAGAATGCGCTTGCGCCAGCGCCGCAGCGAAACGGGAATGGCCCGCCGCACGCCGCCGACGAGTTGCACGAGCCCGACGAAGCTTTCTTCGACGAGCCAGTCGACCTGGGCATCGGGGTGGCGGCGGCGGATGTCGGCGATCACCGGCATGTTGTGAACGACGTCGCCCAATGACGACACCCTCACGATCAGTATCTTTTGCACGCTCAAGAGTGGGAAAGCCGGCTATCCGGCCCGCAGATGCGTTGAAAGAGCCCCGTACCCGGCGCTTGGCGCCAGGCCCCCGAGGGGATGAGAAAACTTCGGGCGACCCGGCGCTTTCTCACGAGGACGGCAATTTTAGCGCGTCGCATGTAAATGACATGAAAAAACGCGGCGCGGTAATCAAAACCCGCGCCGCGTTCGACGACAGCAGCAATTCGAACCCGGCGAACCGGGCTTGACCGCGCCGCCGCTTCAGCCTTCAGAACGGCAGCTTCGCGTCGGCTTTCTCCGCGAGAATCACGCGGCGGAAGTCTTCCTGGATGCGCCTGAGCGCCGCGTCGTTATCGGCCTCGAAGCGCATCACCACGACCGGCGTGGTGTTCGACGAACGCGCGAGACCGAAGCCGTCCGGATACTCGACGCGCAGGCCGTCGATCTTCACGACGTCGTCCGCGCCGGTGAACTTCGCGTTTTGCTGCAAGCGCGCGATCAGTTCGAAGTTCTCGCCTTCTTCGAGCTTCAGTTGCAGCTCCGGCGTGGAGTTCGAGTTGGGCAGCGAGTTCAGCAGCTTGCTCGGATCTTTGACGCGCGTGAGGATTTCGAGCAGGCGCGCGCCCGTGTACAGGCCGTCGTCGAAACCGTACCAGCGGTCCTTGAAGAACACGTGGCCGCTCATCTCACCGGCGAGCGGTGCGCCGGTTTCACGCAGCTTCGCCTTCACGAGCGAGTGGCCGGTCTTCCACATCAGCGGCTCGCCGCCCTTGTCCTTCACCCACTTCGCGAGGTTGCGCGTGCACTTCACGTCGTAAATGATCTGCGCGCCCTTGTTGCGCGACAGCACTTCTTCGGCGAACAGCATCAGCTGGCGGTCCGGATAGATGATCTGGCCGTCCTTCGTGACGACGCCCAGGCGGTCGCCGTCGCCGTCGAACGCGAAGCCGATTTCCGCATCCGTTTCCTTCAACGCGCGGATCACGTCCTGCAGGTTTTCAGGGTGAGCCGGGTCCGGGTGATGGTTCGGGAAGGTGCCGTCGATCTCGGTGAACAGTTCGACCAGTTCGCAGCCGAGCTTCTTGAACAGCTTCGGCGCGAGGCCGCCGGCGACGCCGTTGCCGGTATCGACGACGATCTTGATCGGACGCGCGAGCTTGATGTCGCTCGCGATGCGATCGAGATAGGCGTCGGCGATGTCGTACTCGGTGTAGCTGCCGCTGCCGTCGCTGAAGTTCTCGTCGACGATGCGCTGATGCAGCGCGAGAATCTGTTCGCCGTAAATGGCCGCGCCGCGCAGGACCATCTTGAAGCCGTTGTAGTCAGGCGGATTGTGACTGCCGGTCACGACGATGCACGAATCGACGCGGCGTTCGCCGCCTTCGAGCTGCAACGGTACGCTGGCCGCGAAGTAGCCGACCGGCGTGGGCACCATGCCGACGTTGACCACGTCGACGCCGGCCGCGCGCAGCCCGTCCGACAATGCCTGGATCAGCTCGGGACCGGACAGGCGACCGTCGCGCGCGACCACGACCGCATCGCCGCCCTGCGCGCGCACTTCGCTGCCGAACGCGCGGCCGATGGAACGCGCGGCATCGGCGTCGAGCGTCTTGCCGATCACGCCACGAATGTCATAGGCCTTGAAGATGGATTTGGAGATCATGTTGGCTCACTTACGTGCAATGGAAAATTTTGACCGGCGCACCGATGACTATCGGTAAAACTCACTGTGAAACCAGCGGTAAAACCAGTGAAGAAAAGCAGCGCTGAAACGCTGCGGTACGCCCTTGCCGGAAGCGATCCGGTTCCAACTTATAATTGCGTTTTTCTGACCTGCCTGAATAACGCCATTCTAATGCTTAGACGCCCTCCTTTTGTAAAGTTGCCGCGACAGTCGGCCAGGTGGGCAACCGCACACAGCGCCGCCGCGCTATTCACATACATGCACCGGCGAGCGGTTACCGGATGCTGACGCTCAAGCGCTTCGCCAATCCCGACGTCACGCGCGCGTTCACGAATATCGTCTGGCTCGGACTCGAAAGACTCACGCAGATCGGCGTGGCGATCGTGATCAGCGGCGTGCTGGCGCGCTACTTCGGCCCGGACGTGTTCGGCAAATGGCAATACGCGAACACGCTGCTGCTGGTGCTCTCGCCGGTCACCTGGGTGTGCGGCGCGGAAATCCTCGTGCCCACCATTGTCGGCCGGCCGCCCGCGCAACTCGGCACCGTGCTTGGCAGCGCATTCGCGTTGCGCTTTTCGGTGTCGGTCGCGGCATTGCTGCTCACGTGGCTCGGCATCGCGCTGCATGTGTTCGAGCCGCTGGTCGGCGCGATGCTCGCAGGCCTCGCGGTGACGATGCTGTTTCGGGAACCGTTCGTCGGCGTGATCAATGGGTGGCTGCAAAGCATGACCTATAGCAAGCCGCAGTTGCTCACCAGTATGAGCACGGCCGTGCTGAAGGCCGGCTGCGTGTATCTGCTGGTGCGTGCGGCGGCCGCACCCGCGCGCTTCGGCTGGCTGTGGGCACTCGAATCCGCGGCGATCGGCGCGGCGCTGCTGGTCTACTTCATGCGCCGGCATGGCGGCCGGCTCGGCTGGCAGGTCGACCGTGCGCTCTTCAGGCACTTCGCGAGCGCGGGCACGGTCTTCTGGCTCGGTCTGATCTGTATGTATCTGTTCCTGAAACTCGACCGGCTGATGCTCGAACGCGCGATTTCGTTCGCGGACCTGGGCCGCTATTCGGCCGCCCAGCAGTTGAACGAAAACTGGATCACGCTCGCGCTGATGCTCGCGCAGACCATCGCGCCCGCATTCGTCTACCGTGTGCAGGAAGCCGCGCAACTGCGCCGCAATATGTGGCGGCTCACCGCGATGACCGCCGCGTTGATGGTGAGCGGCGCGTTCGTGCTGGACCTGCTCGCCGGCTTCATCATTCGCCGCGTGTTCGGGCCGGACTTCGAAGGCGCGATCGAGATCTTCCGCTGGGCCGTGTGGCTGTCGGTACCGGCCGGCATCGAAGCGATCGGCAATCTGATCGTGCTGAAGTATCAGGCCAGGTTCGTGTTGCTCTGCAAATGGCTGCTGGCGCTGGCCGTCGCGTTCGTGGTCAATCTGCTGGCGATTCCGCGCCTCGGCGCTTATGGCGCGCTGGTGGGTCTCGCGGCCGGCTATCTGGCGGCGGCGTCGGTCAATCTTTATTACATCCGTTTCAAATTGCGCCCATGACGAACTCATCCGGCGCCGCGCAGATTTCACTCGACGATGTCGCCGTGCTGATGCCCGCGTACAACGGCCAGTCCGACGTCGATCTGACGCTCGCGTCGTTCAGCGAGAGTGCGCCGGTGCACGTGCTGATCGTCGACGATGGCAGCACGCCGCCGATCGTCGCGCCGGCGCTCGCCAATCTGCGCATCGACGTGCTGCGCATGCCGCAGAACGGCGGCATCGAGCGCGCATTGCAAGCGGGCATCGAAGCACTCGCGCAGCGCGGCTTTCGCTATGCCGCGCGCATCGACGCGGGCGACCGCAGCGTCCCGCAACGGCTCGCGAAGCAGCGCGCGTTCATGGAGACGCATCCGCGGGTGGCGGGCCTCGGCATGTGGACGCAGGTCGTCACGCGCGCAGGCGAGCCGCTCTTCACGCTGACGCCACCCGCCGAGCCCGACGCGATCCGCCGCTTGCGGTTCTTCCGCTCGTGCCTCGCGCATCCTTCCATGATGCTGCGCATCGACGCCGTGCGCGCAGTGGGCAACTATCGCGCGGCCTACCGCTCCGCCGAAGACCTCGATCTGTTTGTCCGCCTCATGGAGCGCTACGACTGCGCGAACCTGCCGGAACTCGGTCTCTACTACGAGCTAAACGAAGGCGGCATCAGCGCGACCAAACGGCGCCGCCAGGTGAGTTCGACGCTGCGGCTGCAACTGCGCTACTTCAACGCCGCCAATCCATACGACTGGCTGGGCCTCGTCAAAAACCTGCTGCATCTGGTGACGCCGTATCGCGCGCTGCAGCGGGTCAAACGCGCGCTGCTCGCGCCGCGCGCGAGCCACTGAACCATGCCACGCCCCATTGAACGCCACGCCCGCTCCCGCATGAAGCCTGCCCTGAAGTCGACGCCCGCGTTGCGCATCACCCTCGTCTGCAATACCGCCTGGGCCATCCATACCTATCGGCAGGGGCTGATTCGCATGCTGATCGGACGCGGCGTCGACGTGACGGTGCTCGCGCCGCGCGACCGCACGTTCCCCCTGCTCACCGCGATGGGCTGCCGCTGCATCGAACTGCCGGTCGCGTCCAAAGGCACCAATCCGCGCGACGATCTGCGTACGCTGCTGTCGCTCTACCGGCAATACCGGACCATCCGCCCGCACGTGGTGTTCCACTATACGATCAAACCGAACATCTACGGCTCGATCGCCGCGAAGCTCGCGGGCGTGCAATCGGTGGCGGTCACGACCGGGCTCGGCTACGTGTTCATCCAGCAGAGCCGCGCCGCGCAGGTGGCGAAGAGACTGTATCGTTTCGCGTTCCGTTTCCCGCGCGAAGTCTGGTTTCTGAATCGCGACGATCAGGCCGCGTTTGTCGAGCAGAATTTGTTGGTGCATCCTGAGCGCGCGCGGCTCCTGCACGGTGAAGGCGTCGATCTCGAACAGTTCGCGTTCACGCCCTTGCCCGAGCGGGCGGATTTCAGGTTCGTGCTGATCGGGCGGCTGCTGTGGGACAAGGGCGTCGGTGAATATGTGCAAGCTGCGCGCAGCTTGCGTGAACGTTATCCGCGCGCGCGGTTCCAACTGCTCGGTCCGGTCGGCGTCGACAATCCGAGCGCGATCACGCGCGCAGAAGTGGCAGCGTGGGAACAGGAAGGCGTCATCGAGTATCTTGGCGAGGCACATGACGTGCGCCCCTTGATCGCCGATGCCGACTGCATCGTTTTACCGTCGTATCGTGAAGGCGTGCCGCGCACGCTGATGGAAGCGTCGGCGATGGGCCGGCCCATCGTCACGACCGACGTGCCGGGTTGCCGCGAAGTGGTGGCCGACGGCATCAACGGCTTGCTGTGCGAAGTGCGCAACGCGGACAGTCTCGCGACACAACTCGCGCGCATGCTCGACATGAGCCACGCCGAACGCCGCGCGATGGCCGAGCGCGGCCGGCAGAAAGTCGCACAAGAATTCGACGAACGGGTCGTCGTCGAAACCTATAAAGACCTGGTGCAGAAAATGACGGGTGTCTTACTTTAATGGAGCTATAGCATGACCACGAAGGGCACGATTCTGGTAACGGGTGGCGCGGGCTTTATCGGCTCGCACACATGTGTCGAACTGCTCAACGGCGGCTACGACGTCGTGGTGATCGACAACCTCGTGAACAGCAACCGCGAATCGCTGCGGCGCGTGGAAAAAATCACCGGCCGCGCCGTGACCTTCTACGAAAACGATGCCCGCGACGAAGCGGCGCTCAAGCGCATTTTCGACGCGCATCCGATCACCGGCGCGATTCACTTCGCCGCGCTGAAGGCGGTCGGCGAATCGGTCGCGAAGCCGATCGAGTACTACGGCAACAACGTCGGCAGCCTGCTGAGCCTGCTCGGCGTGATGCGCGAGCGCAACGTGAAACAGTTCGTGTTCAGTTCGTCGGCCACCGTGTACGGCGTGCCGAAGAGCTCGCCGATCGACGAGTCGTTCCCGCTGTCGGCCACCAATCCGTATGGCCAGTCGAAGCTGATCGCCGAGCAGGTGTTGCGCGATCTGCAACTGGCCGACCCGTCATGGCGCATCGCCACCCTGCGCTACTTCAATCCGGTCGGCGCGCACGAGAGCGGTTTGATCGGCGAAGACCCGGCCGGCATTCCGAACAACCTGATGCCGTATGTCGCGCAGGTGGCGGTCGGCAAGCTCGAAAAACTGCGCGTGTTCGGCGGCGACTACGAAACGCCCGACGGCACCGGCGTGCGCGACTATATCCACGTGGTCGACCTGGCGCGCGGACACCTGGCCGCGCTCGATGCGCTGGTCACCCGCGACGCGAGTTTCGTCGTGAATCTCGGCACGGGCCAGGGCTATAGCGTGCTGGACGTGGTGCGCGCGTTCGAAAAGGCGTCCGGCAAGCCGGTGCCCTACGAGATCGTCGCGCGCCGTCCGGGCGATGTCGCGTCGTGCTTCGCCAATCCGGCCGCGGCGCAGAACATCATCGGCTGGCGCGCGCAGTTCGGCATCGAGCGGATGTGCGCGGATCACTGGCGCTGGCAGTCGAACAATCCGCAGGGGTTTGCGTAAGGAGTGGAGGAACCGCGCCGGGAAGCGCCAGGAAACGCAGGCCGCCCGGCGCGATCTATCGCTATCCCGCGAAGTGGGGATTCAACGGGTCATGAAACGGCGGCAGCCAGGCCGGCCGCCCGAACCTGACGCGCGTATTCCAGTGCGTTTGCGCGCCTGCCCCTCCTGCGGCGCCCGTCGACGCGTCAGCGCAACCCTTGACGAATGCGGCATTGCCCACCAGCGGACGCCGTATCGCGATGAAGCGAACGCCCTCCGGCATCGGCAACGCCCGCACGCCATAGACGCTCTCCAGTTGCCCCTTGGCATCGGCAATCGTGAATCTGCCCATGTAGGTATTGGCCCATCCGCCGCAATCGAATTGCGTATTGACCATCAACGCCGGACTGCCGGCGGGCACTTCACGAGGCTCCAATCTGATGGACAGCAACACGAGCGAAGCGATCAGGGCGGCCAGAGGAATGGCGCGGCGCCGCTGAAACAGACGCTGGATAAGTAAAAAGCCGAGCAGCGCATAGGCGGGCATCACCCACGTGAAGTAGTGGATATTGCCGTAGCGCCACAGGCCATTGGGCAACAGGTCGACGTAGGCGACATACAGGCCGGTGTAGAACACCGTGGCCGCAGCCAGCATCCAGATCACCGCTTCACGCCGGGACGCCCGATGCAGTTGGCGCGCGCACAGCAGCAGCAAGGCGGGAACGGCGAGCGCAATCCACGGCGCGCGCTGCAGAATACCGCGCCCTTCCGCAAACCACGGATACGGATCGAAAAAGATCACATACAACTTCCAGAGGAAATTCCAGAACACAAAGCCGATCTTTGCCGACTGCTCCAGATAGTCCGTGGTATGAAAGTGATAAATGCGTAGATAAACGAGCAAGTAGGGAATAACGATGCATAAGCCACCGTATATCGCCGAAAGCAGATGCCGGAACGCCGTGCGCTTCTCGATCAAATCGCACAGTAGCATCGCAAGCAGGAATATCCCAGGCACCAGCACGTCGACCGGATGGATCGCCATCACGCAGGCCGCGACCAGACCGATCACGAAATACCGCCGCTTCGCGCGGGCCTCGTCGGGCCGCAAGACGTAACGGCCGCTCAGCCACAAACTAATCCAGATCAATGCCGCAACCGGGGTAGTCGTCCACGGCGCGACCCAATGCTGGAACAGTTCGGGATCGCAAACGCTCGCGCCCAAAAACACCAACGCCGCCCATAGCGAATTGACGCCCACGCATCGCGCAAAACCGATAAAAGCAAAATAACTGGCGAGCAGCGCGAGCAGGTTCGGTACGAAAAACGGATGCGCCGGCGCTACCGCAACGAATGCCGCGCCAATGGCGCTATAGCCGAGCGGATAGACGTAAAGCCCCACCGAAAAATCCCGATGCCATAACGCCGTCGCCGATTTCAGATAATTCGATTGGTCCCACCAGGTCCACCAGCCATCGGCGGTCGTGGTCGGCAAGGCCGGATGCGCAAAATAAGCCTTGATATAGAGTGCGGCGATCAGCAGCGCCCCTGCGACGGCGATCCATCGACTGATTACCGGGTTGCCGCTACCCTGAATCGAACCGGAGGTCGATGAATTGATTGGCATGAATGGGGTTGTATTGAAATGCCGGCGCGACGCTTGAATATCGCGCTGCTTTGTTCAACTTCTGAATCGCGCGATTATAAAAGACTTGCGTGAGGCCGTTGCCGCGCATTGAAAAATGCGCGGCAAGGGTGAGCGAAGAGGGGTGAATCACCGAGGTCCGGCGCACCGCAACCTCGTCGCGTGCGCAATGTCAGGCTAGCGCAACCGACTCCTCGATACGAAACACCGAAATCGCGTCCTTCAGCACGATGGCCTGCTCTTCCAGTGACTTCGCCGCGGCCGCCGCCTGCTCCACGAGCGCCGCGTTGTGCTGCGTGACTTCGTCGATCTGCGACACCGCCTTGTTGACCTGCTCGATGCCGTCGCTCTGTTCGAGCGCCGACGCCTCGATCTCGCTCATCACGCCGGTCACGCGCTCCACCGCCTTCATCGCTTCCTGGATCGTCTTCTGCGCATCCGACACCAGCGACGCGCCCTCCTCGACCTTGGCCGCCGATTCGCCGATCAGCTCCTTGATCTCCTTGGCCGCCGCCCCCGAGCGCTGCGCGAGACTGCGCACCTCCGAAGCCACCACCGCGAAGCCGCGTCCCTGCTCGCCGGCGCGCGCCGCTTCCACTGCCGCGTTCAACGCGAGAATGTTGGTCTGAAACGCGATCCCCTCGATCATGCCGATGATCTCCGTCACCTTGCGCGACGACTCGCTGATGCCGTCCATCGTTTCGGTGACGCGCGACACCACCGTACCGCCGCGCGTGACCGTGTCGAGCGCGCCATGGGCGAGCCGGTTTGCCTGCTTGGCGTTGTCCGCGTTCTGCTTCACCGTCGCCGATAACTGCTCCATGCTCGCGGCGGTCTGCTGCAGCGCGGCCGCCTGCTGCTCGGTGCGCGCGGACAGGTCCGCATTGCCCGCGGCGATCTCGTTCGCGCCCTGCGTGATGGCGCGGGTGCTGCCGCGCACTTTGGCTACCGTCTCGACGAGGCCGTCGCGCATCTTCGTCAACGCGCCGAGCAACTGGCCCATCTCGTTGCGCGAGCGGACCTTGATCGCGACCGTCAGATCACCGGCGGCGATGCGCTCGAAGTGCTTGACGGTTGCGTTGACCGGCTTGATGAGCGCCGCCGACAACGCGATGCGCGCCGCCACGCCGATCACGAGCGCGATCACGCCGACCGCGACGAACAGCAGCGTCGCCAGCTGGAAGCGCTGTGCGCCGGTGGCCGCCTGCTGACGCTGGGTGTCGATCTGGGCGTTTTCGAGCGCGTCGATCGCCTTCGAATAGGTCGCGTAAAAGCTGTTGGCGGTGTCGCCCTGGATGTTGCGGAAGGTGTTGAAATCGAAGTCGGTGAGCGCCTTGAATTCCGGCTCGATCGCCTTGTCGACCAGCGCGGCGCGCGCCTGCGCGACGCTCTGCGCGAGCCTGCGCTCGTCGTCGCTCGCGAATGGGCCGGCCATGTAGTTGCGGAAATCCTTGTTCGATTCGAGCAGCACCTTGTGCGCGGCCGGCAGCAGATCGTCGGTCTGCTTGCCGACGCTGAACAGCGTCTGATAGGTGCCCAATGCGAGCTGCACCTGCAGCAGCTTCTCGGAACTCGCCTTCAGATGCGACAACGCCACCGCGCTGCGCTGCGTGTCATCGAGGCTGCCGTTGGCGAGTTTGAGCGCGCCGTAACCGACACCGATCACCGTCAGAAGGAAAGCGGCGAATACGCTGATCACCAGCGTCAGGCCGCCACGAATTGTGATGTTGTTTAGCATTGGGTCTCCGGAACGTCTTGCCTATGCGCGGCGAAACAGGTGGACAGGCGCACGCGCCGCGTTGTTGCGGGTGACTGACACTTCGCCGCATCCCAGATTAACGACCCCGCGCGGCCTGCGCCGCATAGGTGAAATCCATGACTGGCGCGCGTTTGCGGGCGACTTGAGCCTCACTATCCGGGATTCGCCTGTGATGGCGTGGCAACGGCGCGGCAATGGCGTGATACATGCCGCTTTCCGGGCGCCGTACGATTCGTTTGTATAATTCGGCGTCTTGGCACAGGCTCACTTTCATGCTTAGTTTTGCGCTCGGCTTTCTCGTTTCACTGCTGATCACGCTGTTGATCGTGCGCTATGCGCATCTGCATGAAAAATTCTCCACCGATACCGATCTGGCCGGCGTGCAGAAATTCCATGTGCGTCCGGTGCCGCGCATCGGCGGGACCGGCATACTGGTCGGGCTGATCGTCTCGACGGTACAGCTGCATCGTGCGTATCCCGCCGTGTCGGGCGGCATTCTCGGGCTGATCGCGTGCGGCATGCCGGCGTTCGGCTCGGGGCTGGTCGAGGATCTGACCAAGCGCGTGTCACCGCTCGTGCGCCTCGTCTGCACGATGGCGGCCGCCGCGCTCGCCTTTTTCCTGCTCGATATCGCGGTCACGCGCATCAGCGTGCCGCCGCTCGACTTTCTGCTCTCGTATGCGGTGATCTCGTTCGTGGTCACGGTGCTGGCCGTCGCGGCGCTCGCCAACGCGATCAACATCATCGACGGCTTCAACGGGCTCGCGTCGATGGTCGCGTTCATGATGTTCGCGTCGCTCGCCTACGTGGCGTTCCAGGTGCATGATCCGATCGTGCTGTCCGCGTCGTTCATGATGATGGGCGCGGTGCTCGGCTTCTTCATCTGGAATTTTCCGGCGGGTCTGATCTTTCTCGGCGACGGCGGCGCGTACTTCATCGGCTTCATGCTCGCCGAACTGTCGATCATGCTGGTGATGCGCAATCGCGACGTGTCGGCATGGTATCCGGTGCTGCTGTTCATGTACCCGATCTTCGAGACCTGCTTCTCGATCTACCGGAAGAAGTTCATTCGCGGCATGTCGCCGGGCATTCCCGACGGCGTGCATCTGCATATGCTGGTGTACAAGCGCTTGATGCGCTGGGCGGTCGGCGCGCGCACCGCGCGCGAACTGACGCGGCGCAATTCGCTGACTTCGCCTTACCTGTGGCTGCTGTGCCTGATCGCAGTCGTGCCGGCGACGCTGTTCTGGCGGCATACGCTGCACCTGTTCTGCTTCGTGGTGGTGTTCGGGGCGACTTATGTCTGGCTGTACGTCAGCATCGTGCGCTTCAAGTCGCCGAGGTGGATGGTGGTGAGGAAACGGAAGCGCTAGGCAGCGAGCCGGGGCTTTGTCTGAATCAACGCGATTGGATGTGCGCGGCAGGCGTTGATAGCGTTGGTGTGTTTCCAATAACCAGAGATAGGGCCGTCATGAAGAGGCAACTCCACTTCTTTGCGCTCGGCGTCGTGGCGGCCAGCCTGCCGGCTTTCGCCAGCACCGCGTCGGACCATATCGTCTGGAGTGCGAAGCCGGCGGCGGCAGCGAACGCACAGCCGGAATGCACGGCCTACACGGGCCGGCGGGTGAGCGATATGGGTGATGCGAGCGGGGACCCGGTGGCGAAGACGCTGAAAGTGGCCGGAACGCTCGCGGCGATCGCGGCGATCGCGGCGTTTTCAGCGGCGACCAAGGCCGCCAGTGTGACCGGGCCGAATCCTTGCCGCAGGTTTTAATGGTCCGCTGCCGGAGGTGAACGTGTTATCGCAATGAAGAAAGGCGCCTCAGGCGCCTTTTTGCTGACCTGGTGCGGGGCATGCCCCTCGGCGGCCTCAGGACACCCGCGTCGCGGGCGTCACGCTGCGCAGCGCGGCGGCGGTGGCCGGCTGATATTCGGGCACCCAGCGGCGCAGGTCGCGGCGCACTTCCTCGTCGGACGGCACGCGATGCTGCATCAGCCACGGCAGCAGATTGTCGATCAGGCTGTCCGGCACTTCGCGTGCACGCGCGATGCGCAACTTCGGATGCGGCGTGCGGGTCGTCGTTTCATCGTCCGCCAGCAATTCTTCGTAGAGCTTCTCGCCGGGGCGCAGACCGGTGAACACTACGCGAATCTGTTCCTCGGTGAAGCCGTACAGACGGATCAGATCGTGCGCGAGATCGGCGATGCGCACCGGCTTGCCCATGTCGAGAATGAAGATCTCGCCACCGCGCCCCATGCTCGACGCCTGCAACACCAGTTGCGACGCTTCCGGAATCGTCATGAAGAAACGGGTGATCTCCGGGTGTGTGACCGTCACCGGGCCGCCGCGCGCAATCTGCTCCTGGAACTTCGGAATCACGCTGCCGGCGCTGCCCAGCACGTTGCCGAAGCGCACCGTTTCGAACTGCGTGCGCCGCGTGCCCTGCGCCTGCAACGCCGAGCAGGCCATCTCCGCGAGACGCTTGCTCGCGCCCATCACGTTGGTCGGGTTGACGGCCTTGTCGGTGGAGATCAGCACGAAATGAGCGACGTCGTGCCGGATCGCCGCGCGCCCCACGCGATACGTGCCGAGCACGTTGTTGCGCACGGCCTGCCACGTGTTCACTTCTTCCATCAACGGCACGTGCTTGTAGGCGGCCGCATGAAACACGATGTGCGGACAGTAGCGCGCCATCACCTGGTCGAGCAGCAGCGAATCCTTCACGTCGCCGATGATCGGCACCACCGACACTTCCGGGTACTTGTCGCGCAGCTCCTCGTTCAGCCGATAGATGGAGAACTCGGAGATGTCGAACGCGACCAGTTGCACCGGGCCGAAGCGCAGGATCTGCCGGCACAGCTCCGAGCCGATCGAGCCGCCCGCACCCGTCACCATCACGACGCGGTTCTTCAGCAGCGCTTCGACGTGATCCGTGTCGATCATGACCGGGTCGCGGCCCAGCAGGTCTTCGAGATCGATCTGACGCACTCGCGACAGGAACGCCTGTCCCTGGGTCAGCGGCGTGAGCGCGGGCAGCGTCATGGCCCGCACGCCCGCGCGCACGCACAGCGTGGCGATACGCCGGTGCGCTTCCACCGACGCCGACGGCACGGCGATGATCACGTGCTCGACTTTCAGTTCGGCGGAGATTTTCTGCAGATCGCTGATCGCGCCGAGCACGCGGTAGCCGTAGATTTCACGGCCCTGCTTGACCTGATCGTCGTCGAGCAGGCCCGCGAGGCGCCATTCGCCCGAGCGCTTCAGCTCGCGCACGAGGTTCGCGCCGGCGTTGCCCGCGCCGAGCACCAGCACCGGCTTGCCCTGCCCGACCAGACCGCCGTAGCGATAGAACTCCTTGGCCGCGCGATAGAGCGCGCGCGAGCCGCCCATCGCGAGGAACAGCAGCATCGGCGAAACGATCAGTACGGAGCGCGGCACCACCGGCGCCGGCTGCAACAGCGCGGAGCCGATCACGACGACCAGCGCGCCGACGCCGATCGCCTTCGCGATGCGCACGAGGTCGGGCAAGCTCGCGAACACCCACATGCCGCGATAGAGCCCGTAGCTGCGAAACATCACGGCGTAGATCAGCAGCACCCACACGAGTGCATGCAGGCCGCTCGCCCAGAATGCGGCAGGCACCGGACCGTTGAAACGGATCACGTATGCCAGCATCCAGGCCAGAGCCACCGCGCACAAATCGAACGCAAACGCACTGAACGAAAGCCATCGGGCTTTAAATCTTTTCATTGCGCAGAACCTCAGGATTGCCCGGAACGGGACGCATGGCGCCGCCAGCGGCGATCAATGCACAGCCCGGCGACTGCCAGCACGGCAGCCCAAACGACGACAACCAGCCATTGAATCAGGACGGCGAACTGTAGTGCCCACAGAGCAAGCATTATGCCTGCCGCTATGAACAAATACCAAACCCATGCCGTCGAGGCGTGGCCCACACCCGACTGCACCATCCTCTGATAGTAGTGTTCGCGGTGCGCTTGCCAAAATTTTTCGCCGCGCAGCAGGCGTTTGAGCAGCGTCACCGAGGCGTCGCCGATGAACGGCGCGAAGCACAGCGCCGGAAACCAAACTGGCCACACGCCTTCGCGCCAGCCCCAATAGCCGAGCGCGCCGGCGAGGAAGCCGAGCGGGATCGAACCGGCGTCGCCGAGAAAAATCCGCGCGGGGTGGAAGTTGAACAGCAGAAAGCCTGCCGCCGCCCCCGCCACGACGACGGCGGCCAGCGCGAGCGCGGGGTCCGCGTGGGCCGCATCGCCCACCGGCAGCGACGCGGCGATCGCATACCCGCCGAAGCCGAACAGCGCCATGCCGCCAGCAAGCCCGTCCGAGCCGTCCATGAAGTTGTACAGATTGACCAGCCAGACGAGCAGAACCGCCATTGCCGCCAGCGCCCACCACGGCACCTCGGCCGGATACACGGCGACCAGCGCCGCCACCGCCGCCGCGTGGCCGCCAAAGCGCACGCGCGCCGGCAGGCCGCGGCGGTCGTCGATTTGCGAGAGCGCGGCGAGCAGCGCCGCCGCCAACGCGGGCAGCCAGAGCGACGGCGCGAACAGCCAGATCAGCACGACGACCACCGGCACGATGCCCCAGCCGCCGACGCGCGGCGTCGGCCGGGTGTGCAGCGAGCGGTCGTTGGGGATATCGGTGGCAAGACGCCATGCAAGGCCGCTTCTGAGCAGCGCCCACAAAATCGCCGCGCACGCGGCCAGCGCGGCGACGCCCCACAGGAGCAGATGGACAAGCGGATAGGCGGAGAGTGAAGCGATCGACATCGGCGGCCAGTTCAATACGGGTTCGGGGCGCGTCGCGCGCCGGGTGTTTTCAATGCGTGGCGCGATACCAGGCGGCCGTCTCCAGCAAGCCATGCTCGACGGTATGCGGCGGGTACCAGCCAAGACATTCGCAGATGTGCGAACTGTCCAGACGCAACTCGCCGACCAGCCGGTCGACCTGCGCCGTTTTGCCGGTCAGGCGTCCGGCAAGCCGCAACACGCCGACCGGAACCGGCACGAGACGCTGCGGCGCATGCAGCTGCACCGCCAGCGCCCGCGCGAGTTCCGACACGCTCAGATCGCGGCCGTCGGTCACGTGGAACGTATGGCCGGCCGCGCGCGGGTCGGTCGTGCAATGCACGAGCGCGTCGGCGAGGTTGTCGACGAACACGAGGCTGCGGCGCGCGGCAATCGCGCCGAGCGGCAGCGGCACGCCTTTGGCGATCGCGTTCATCAGTTGCAGGAAGTTCGCGCGCACGCCCGGACCGTAGACGAGCGGCGGTCGGACAATCACGATCTCGAGTCCCGACTCGCGTCCGAAATCGAGCAAAGCGCGCTCGGCTTCGAGCTTGGAGATGCCGTAGGAATCAGACGGCGCGGGCTGGTCCGTTTCCTTGATGGGCGGGCCCACGCTGCTTTGCGCCACCGCCTTGATGCTGCTCGCGAACACGAAGCGGCGAGCGCCCGCGCGATGGGCCGCGGCGGCGACGCGCAACGTGCCTTCGACGTTGGTCGCGCGATACTCGGCGAGCAGATCGGCTGCCGTCTCGTGCATCATGTGGACGCGCGATGCGAGATGGATAACCGCGTCGCAACGCAGCGCCACGGGCCAGCGTTGCTCGATGCCCTGGAAGTCGTCCGCGTCGAGCAGCCATTCGCGCACGCCGTCGGCGACCGTTTGCGCACGGCGCACCACGCCGACCACCTGGTCGCCGCGCTGTAGCAATGCTTTCGACACCGCCTTGCCGACGAAGCCGTTGGCGCCGGTAATTAGAGCACACAAGGTCATTGGCGCACTTCCCGTGAACTGGCCGAGCCGCCCGCGCCGACCCGCCATGCCCGGAACCGCGACCGTGCGCGGTCAGGACGTGTCCTGACTGCATGCGACAGGAACGGCGGATGAGACACGATACAATCTGGCATCGGCGGTGCTTCTCTGGAAGTCTGATTGGGAACGTATTGTATGCGGTCAACTTCCGCCGCGGCCCGCTACGCGCGATGGTTAGGCGCTAAAATGCGTCAGCGGCTAACAGACCGGAAGCAGAACTGAATGCATGGTGAAGGGCTTGCGCCGTGATAATAAAACGGACGGACGCCCACCGGCGCGTAGCTCGTACATTTCGTAACATCTCAAACATATTCGCGCATGTGGAATTCGTGGTTTCGATCCGACGTGCTCGCCGACAGCACACTCAAGCTCGCCCCCGAGTGACGTGAGCGACCGGCGGCCCGCGCCGCGGTGAGCCAGCGCCTGAAGGCCGTGAAGCCGCGCAGCCCGTGCCGGTGCGAAGATCCTGCAGCATACCGTCCCAGGCGCACTTGCGCCTCCCACGGATTGCCGTTCCGCATCGTTTAGGTCCGCAGTGTCCGACGCCGTCGGCACGCGTGGCACGATAGGCTGGTCTGACGAAAAGAAAAACGTTTGAGCATATAGAGCCCCATCCATGAAAGTGCTGTTCGCGACTTACCCCATGGCATTCCATACCCCCGGCGGCGGAGAGATCCAATTGCTGGCCTATAAAAGACACTTGCCCTCGCATGGCGTGGACGTCACGTTGTTCGATCCATGGAACCCGCGTTTTCTCGAATACGACGTGGTCCATTTCTTTTCATGCGTCGGCGGCTCGGTCCACTTCTGTAATTTTGTCAAACAATTAGGCTTGCCGCTGGTGGTTTCGTCTAGCCTCTGGGTGACGGAGGAGACGAAGCATCTTTATCCGATCGGCGAGATTCATCATCAGTTCTCGCTGGCAGACCGGGTGGTAGCGAATTCGGAGATCGAGTGCGAGACGCTCGCACGAATCTTCGACCTGCCGCGCGAAAAATTCGTCAGCGTGCTCAACGGCGTCGAACCAAGCTTTTATGAACCGATTGCGCCGGAGCTGTTCCGCAACGAATTGAGGATCCAGGATCGCTTCATACTGAACGTGGGCAATATCGAACCGCGCAAGAACCAGTTGGCGCTCATCAGGGCGATGAAATCGTTCCCCGAACTCAAGCTCGTGCTGATCGGCCATCAACGCGATCCGCAATATGCGCAGGCATGCTTCGCGGAAGGCGCGGACCAGCTCATCTACGCGGGCACGCTCGCTCACGACTCGCCGGTGCTCCGCTCCGCCTACGCAGCCTGCGAAGCGTTCGTCCTGCCGAGCACGCTGGAGACACCGGGGCTCGCCGCGCTCGAAGCGCATGCCGCGGGTGCACGCATCGCCGTGACGAAAGTTGGCTCTACCGAAGAATACTTTGCGCGGCACGTCGCCTATCTCGATCCGTCCGACGTCGACAGCATCGCCCAGTCGATCCTCGACGCCCTTGCACAACCGCGCGCCGGCACGATGAACGCGGCGCGCGACCTGACGTGGCAAGCCGTCCTGTCACCCCTGAAAGACCTCTACGATTCCCTGCTGACAAAATGAACTTCGAACTTCGTCCTCTGAATAACGTCGAGATATCCTCGAACCCCGTCTTCTCCTGGCAGGCGACTAACAACGACCCGCAGTTCGAACTGGTGGGTTGGGAGGCGCTATCAGGGCGGGCGGCGTGTATTTCGTTCGAGCTCAAGGTCGACACGGCGGCCTCATCCCCTTGCATGATTTACATCGATGCAGGATCGGGTATGTCCGAACACAGCGCGATTGGCCTGCACGTCGACGCGAGCGGCAAGGTCGAACAGGACGTCGCGTTCCCCACGCTGGTCGGCCCGATTCGTTTCGACCCGATCGCACTTCCGGCGTCGTTCTCCGTGGAGAACCTGAAGGTCGAGCTGATCGACGAATCGGAATGCTCGCCGGAACTTCTGGCGCGCGCGCGCCGGATCGCGGCGTGGCGAGGCGGTCCGTTGCCGGCCACCGCGCCGATCGTGGGCGAGTCGTATCAGGACTGGCTCGACGCGCACGAACCGCCTGCGTCCATCTATCCGCAATTGCGCGAGCGATCGAAAACGCTCGCGTTGCAACCAAAGATCAGCATTCTCATGCCGACGTACAACACGCCGGAGAAGTGGCTGCGCAAGGCGCTCGACTCGGTGATCAGCCAGGTCTACGAGAATTGGGAGATCTGCATTGCAGACGATTGCTCGACCAAGGCCGAAGTCAAGATTGTGCTGGACGACTATGTCGCCCGCTATCCGGAACAGATCAAGGTTGCCTATCGCACGAAGAACGGCCACATCAGCGAATCGAGCAACACGGCGTTGGAGCTTGTGACCGGCGAGTTCGTCGGCCTGCTCGATCACGACGATGAACTGCATCCGCTGGCGCTCTATTGCATGGTCGAAATGATCAATGCGCATCCGGACGCAGCACTGATCTATAGCGACGAAGACAAGATCTCCGAAGAAGGCGCCCGGTCGGAACCGTACTTCAAGTCCGACTTCAACTACGACCTGTTCCTTAGCCAGAACATGATCTCGCACTTCGGCGTCTACAAGGCGTCGGTGATGAAAGAGATCGGCGGTTTCCGCACCGGCCTCGAAGGCTCGCAGGACTACGACCTCGCGCTGCGCGTAATCGATCGTGTCGGACATAACGTGGTCTATCACGTGCCACGCCCGCTCTATCACTGGCGAATCATTCCCGAGAGCACGGCGAGCGGCCATGAAGCAAAACCTTATGCGCACATCGCGGCAATGCGTGCGATCGACGACCATCTGCAGCGCAACAACATCAACGCTCACACGATCCATGCGCCCGGCACTCACGCATTCAACAAGGTTGTGTATGCGCTGCCGGACGTGCTGCCCTCGGTCGAAATCATCATTCCGACGCGCGACTCCGCCGCGCTGGTCGAACAATGTGTTGAATCAGTGCGCCAGAAGTCGAGCTATCCGAACTTCCGCATCACGATTATCGACAACGGCTCGGTGAAGCAGGAAACGCACAATCTGTTCGCGCTTCTGCAAGAAGACGAGCGTATCAAGGTCGTACGCGACGACTCGCCGTTCAATTACTCGGCACTGAACAATCGTGTCGCACTCGCCAGCAGCGCCGACTTCGTCTGCCTGATGAACAACGATATCGAAGTCATCAACGCCGACTGGCTGGAAGAGATGGTCTCGGTGGCGTTGCAAAAAAATGTGGGCGCCGTGGGCGCCAAGCTGCTGTATCCGGACGACACCATCCAGCACGCCGGCGTCGTGCTCGGCGTAGGCGGCATTGCGAGCCACGCCCACAAACACTTCCCCAACACGATGGCGGGATATTTTGCCCGCGCACGCCTGCGCAACGCGATGAGCGCCGTGACCGCCGCCTGCCTGTTGATCCGTCAATCGATCTACCAGCAAGTCGGCGGTCTCGACGAGGAGCTGCACGTCGCGTACAACGACATCGATTTCTGCCTACGTGTGCGCAAAGCGGGCTACCGAAACGTTTTCACGCCGTATGCCGAGTTGTATCACCACGAGTCGGCAACGCGCGGCGCAGAAGACACACCTGAGAAGATCAGCCGCTTCAACCAGGAATCCGAGCTGGTCAGGCAGCGCTGGGGCGATCTGTTGATGAACGACCCCTGCTACTCGCCGAATCTGACGCTAAACGCCGACGACTTCTCTTTCGCATGGCCTTCGAGGATCGCAAATCTTGGTTAATCAGGTGGCGAGAACGAACAAGACAGAGTGGCTGGCCGAGTACCGCCACCCGTCGCCGAGCGAGCTGTTTTGCCTGCCGAGCGCGATCTATTTTCTGATGAAGTTCAGAGCGGATCTGGCGCGCTTCAATTCCAAGGCGCTCGATGACCGGCTGACGCTTTATTTCTGGTGGGAAATGACGGCGCGGGAAACCTATCCCGACTTCGAGTGGGTCCTTCGTCCGGAGGACCTGGAGTATTTGCATCAACTTGATAACGAGTCGCTGATCGAGCGGCATCCACGCGCCATCATTTATTGGCTGGGCTCGACCGCGCCGAGCGTGCTCGACGCAAGGCATCTCGCCGAGACGATGCCCGAATCGCAAACGGTGTTTGAAGAAGCCGGGCTGCAACTGCCCAGGTTGATCAAGATGATAGTCGGCACTCGGGGCGATCTGTCCAGCGCATTCGATCTCGGCACGTTGACTGGCTATCTGAATTGCCTCGACTGGTGGGAAGCGCATGGTCAGGCTGCCTGTCCGAGAGTGACCTGGAGTGCGCCCGTCTCGTGGCCGAAGCTGCTGGAGGCGATCAACGATGCCGATGCCATGCCCTTTCCGCGTTTCCTCGCGCTCATTGCGACCGAACGCCCCGACCTGCGCAGCGCCTTCGACGTGAATACGTTCACCGGCCGGCTGGCCTGCCTGAGCTGGTGGGAAGAGCACGGCCATCGCGAGTATGCGCGGATCAAATGGTCGCCGGCGCCGATCGGCGGGGCCATGCTCGGGCCGGAACAGCCGGTCGACGACGAAGGTCCGGACATTCCGCGCTTCATCTCCTTGATCATCAAGGAGCGGCCCGACCTGCAAGCCTCATTCAACCTGCCGAGCTTTACCGGGCGGATCAGTTGTCTGTCATGGTGGCTGGAGCAGGGACAACTCCAGTATCGGGCGATCAAGTGGGTACCGCCCGGCATGCCTGCGCCCCTCTTCGAGATGGAATGGGGCACGCACCCCGACTGGCTGCCCGTGCCGCGATTCCTTCGGCTGATCCTCGAAGAGCGGCCGGATTTGCAGGGCTCCTGCGATCTCGACAGTTTTATCGGCCGCCTCAAATGTCTTTCGTGGTGGGTCGAACATGGCCAGTTCCAATACCCGGCGATTCGCTGGAGCACGCCGGCTTTGCCCGCGGCACTGTTCGACATGGAGCCGGGCGAACATTGCGCGTTGCCGCTCATTCCGCGATTCCTCCGTCACATCTGGAATGAACGGCCCGATCTGCAGTCGGCATTCAACCTCGACAGCTTCGGCGCGCGCCTGAGCTTCCTGACGTGGTGGGATGAAAACGGCAAAGACGAGTATCTCGCGATCAAGTGGGTGCCCGCCGGCGTGCCCGGCCCGCTGTTCGAGATGGATGGGGGTGCGCACCCCCATTGGTTGCCCCTGCCGCGCTTCCTGCGGGCGATCCTCGACGAACGGGCGGATTTACAGTCTCTTTGCGCCGAGGACAGTTTTATCGGCCGCCTCAATGCCCTTTCATGGTGGGTGGAGCATGGACAGTCCCAATACCCGTCGATTCGCTGGGCCACGCCGGGTTTGCCGCCGGAACTGTTCGAGATGGAGCCGGGCGAACATTGCGGTTTGCCGCTCATCCCGAGATTTCTGAGCCTGCTCCACAACGAACGCCCCGACCTGCAAACCGCATTCAACCTCGACAGCTTCGGCGCACGCCTGAACTACCTGTCATGGTGGAATGAGCACGGTCAGGACGAATACCACGCGATCAAGTGGTCCGCGAGGGGTCTGGCCGATGCGCTGGCTCGCATGGATGACGAGCAGGCGCCCGGTGCGTCACCGATCGCGCGTTTCCTGGAGATAATCGCGAACGAGCGTCCGGACCTGCGGGCCGCCTTCGACATCGGCACCGACGCGGGCCGGGAACAGCTGGTGCGCTGGTGGAATGAATTCGGCGGCCACGAGTATCCGCTGCTGGGCTCGCTCAAGGTCCATAGGGCGGAAACTCCCGCGGATGCGAAGTCGGGCGAGCCGCCGCGTTACCAAGCCCGTGTCGAACACGGATATGACTTCGGCGTGAACGTCGTGGGCTTTCCGCAAGGGGTGTTGGGCCTCGGTGAAGACGCCCGGATGGCCGCGCGCGTCTTCCAACTGACGTCGACACCGGTCGTCCTCGTCAATGCGCCAATGGCCGGGCCCGCGAAGCTGGACACGTCGGTCGATCACCTGCTGAGCGACGAGCTCAAATACGGCATCAGCCTGATTTGCCTGCCGGCGCCGGAGATGGTGCGCCTCGCGCTGGAAGGCGGCCGCAAATTGATCGACGCGCCCACTCACAAGATCGGCGCGTGGCCGTGGGAACTGCCTCACTGGCCCAGCGCGTTCGGCAAGGTGCATCAGATGGTCGACGAGATCTGGGCGCAGAGCAAATTCGTCCAGAGCGTCTACAGCCGGCTAGGCGATACGCCGGTGTATCGCATGCCGATGGCGGTCGAAGTGTCCGCGCCGGTGCATCCCGATCGCGCACGTTTTAACCTGCCGCCCAACGAGTTCCTGTTCTACCTGATGTTCGACGGCAACTCGTGGCTCAGCCGCAAGAACCCTCTCGCCGGCGTGCAGGCGTTCCGGCAGGCCTTCGGTGAGACCTCACCGGGCGTCGGGCTCGTCATCAAGGCGATGAACGTGCGCGACGACGATCCGGTATGGCGCGCCGTGTGTGATATCGCGGCCGGAGATAAGCGCATTCACATCGTGTCGGAACGTCTGAGCCGCCAGGATTCGATCGACTTCATGGCCTGCTGCGACACCTACATCTCGCTTCATCGTAGCGAAGGGTTCGGACGCGTGATTGCCGAAGCGATGGCGTTGGGACAGTCGGTCGTCGTGACCAACTTCTCGGGCAACGTCGACTTCTGCGAACCCGATACGGCCTTCCTGGTGGACGGGGATCTCATCCCGCTGCGTCCCGGCGACTATCTGTTCTCCGAGGGCCAGTACTGGTGCGACCCGGACGTGTCGACCGCGGCTGAACAGCTCAGGCGCGTGATCGAGGACGCCGCGCTACGCGAGCGCATCGCGAAGGCGGGCCAGCAACGCATCGTTCGAGACTATTCGGTCGAAGCGGTCGCGCGCGCGTACGCGCGGCGGCTCGCGGAGATTGCGGAGGTAAAGGGAAAATGACGCTGCGCGTGTGTGCTCCGGATATTTTCTCTGGCGACGCGGTGGGCAATCACTGCCTGGGTCTCGCCCGAGCGGCCTCGCGGCTGGGTCTTGCCGCGGAACTCTACGCGCAGTTCTATGATGTGGGGACGTCCGGCGTTCGACCGCTTGAAGAGTTGTTCGCCAGCGTGGCCGAAGACGACGTGGTGCTGCTGAGCTACTCGATCTTCGACCCCTATCTCGAACGGCTGCTCGCACTGAACTGCAGAAAGATTTGCTATTTCCATGGCGTGACCGATCCGCAACTGCTGCGCGAGCTCGAACCGCCGACCGCGCGCTTATGCGAGTTGGCCCTCGCGCAACTGCCCTTGCTCGTCGGGTTCGATGCCGTGGTGGCCAATTCGCACAGCACCGCGGCGAGCCTTTCCGGCATGCTCGATGTCGCGGCGGTGATAGTCATCCCACCGGTATTTGCCGACATGCCGGTCTTCCAGCGCGAAGCGGCTCAGGCAGGCCCCAGTTCACGCGAGCCCAATCTGCTGATGGTAGGCCGCGTCGTGCCGCACAAGCGCATCGAGGACGGCATCGACATTCTCGCGATGTTGAAACAGCGCGAGCTCGACGCGACGCTGACCATCGTCGGCAGCTCACCGAACTATGAGTACCAGAAGCTTCTGATCAATCACGCACGGCGGCTGGGCGTTCTGGAGCACGTCGACTTCAAGGGCATGCTCGACGACGCGGATCTGTTCGACTGCTACGAAACCACCAGTGCGCTGCTCGCGATGAGCCGGCACGAAGGTTTTTGCGTGCCCGTACTCGAAGCGATGCACTTCGGCAAGCCGGTCTTTGTCCGGGGCGGCACCGCGGCCCAGGAGATTTGCCCGGCGGACTGCGTGTTCGCACCTGACGCCAATCTCGCCGCCTGGGCCTCGACCATTGCGAACCGTCTCAGCCGGTCTGCGGCCGGCAATCGGATCGATCCGGCGTATATCGCGCACGCCGACGAAGTCCTGCAGCGCGCAAGCGATTCTGCGTGGCAAGCCGTACTTGTTGAACCTGATGCACCGCGGAGAAACGCATGACCGGTCTTAAATTCATTCTGACAACGTACAGCACCGCATTCACCGTTAGCGGCGGCGGAGAATCGGAACTTGTCCAGGTGGCGGAAATACTCAAGGGGTCCGGCGTCCATACCGACATCTACGGCATCGGCAGCCGCCCGCTGAGCTTCTACGACGGCGTGATTCATTTCTCCGTGCACGCCGACAGCCACGCCATCCTGCGCGAAGCGGCGCTCAGAAACAAGCGCATCTTCCTCTGGCCAAACGTCTGGTGGCTTGGCCCCATTCCGGCCAGCGAGGTCGAGCGCGTCGAGGAAATCACGCGGATTGCGCACAAGCTGCTATTCAAGTCCCAGGCGGAACTCGACAACTTCCAGCAATACATCCGGGTACCGGCGGAGAAAATCGAAATCCTGCCCACCTGCGTGTCGAACCGCTTTCTCGCGCAACCCGACAAAGATCTGCTGTCGACGGTCTCGAATGCTACGGACTTCGCACTATGCCTGGGCCTGATCGAACCCATCAAAAATCAGTTGCAGACCATCCGCGCGCTAAACGAACTCAAGCTGGACGGCCTGTTCGTGGGTGGAGCACGCGACGACGACTACTATCAGCAATGCGTCGCGGAGGCTCATTCGGGAATCACCTTCCTGCCGTTTATCCAGCCTTGCAGCGCCCTGCTCCGCTCGATCATCGCCAATTGCAGCGTGATTGCGGAACCGAGCATCGATCCGCCCGGCCGATCGAGCCTGGAAGGCGCAATCATGCAGAAACCCCTGGTTATGTCCGACGGCCCCTGGCAGCGCGAGCACTTTGAAGACGGTGTCTGGTACGCGTCGCCGGACTCGGTGGACTCGATCGCATCGGCGATCACTGGCGCGATCAACGACACCGACCGGGACGCCAAGGTAGCCGCGACTTACGACCGTGTGATGAGCCGTCACTCGGCATCCATCATCGGTCCGCAAATCGCTGCGCTGCTCGCACGGGAAAGTATTTGAAATGCCGAAGATTCCGCGCTTACTAGTTGTTCAGCGAATCTCGCTATCCCACGACAGATTGATGTCGCGGTCGATTGCCGCGCGCTTTGGCCCGCTATTGGGCTATATGGCCGCCAACGGAATGCTCGAATGGGAAGATATCGTTGAAAGCGACGTCACCGTCGGGCAGTTGCGCCGGTTCGATGCCGTGCTGTTCAACAAGCACAGTTCGAATCGCGCCACCGACGTCATGCGCATGGCCAACGACCTCGGTCTGCGCACCATCTACGACATGGACGACTGGATCATCGATTTGCCAATGTACAGCGTCACTGATCTGAACGACGACTTGCTGGCCAACATCACCTGGCTGATCCGCCAGGCGTCCATCGCCACGGTCTCGAACGAGACCCTTCGCAACAAGCTGCGCAAGATCAGGCCGTCCGTCGTCGTCATCCCGAACGGGTTCGATCATCACGCGCTACCGTCCGCCCCCTCGACGTGGCACGAAACGAATCCGCCGAAAATCCTGTTTTCCAACACGGACGGCATCAAGCTCGTGCAGTTCAGGAAAGAGTTTTTCAAGGTTGTCGTCGAATTTCTGGAACGGCATCCTGAAGTCACTTTCGAATTCTGGGGCGACGCCTTCCCCGAGATGTCGCGCATTCCCCGACTGGTATCCAAAGGCTTTCTGGAAAACGCAGCGTACAAGGCGGCCATTCGCGACGCCGGCTACCTTTTCTCGATCGTCCCGCTGGGCGGTCGCGAGGATCCCGGCACGCTCTTCTTCAATAGCTGCAAATCGTGCATCAAGTACATCGACTACGGCAGCCTGGGTATTCCGGGCATCTACTCGCGCTCGCCCGTCTACGAAGAGGCGGTCTCGCACGGCGACACCGGCTTGCTCGTGAACAACACGGCGGAAGAA
The DNA here is from genome assembly GCF_046026895.1 of Paraburkholderia sediminicola. Classification (GTDB taxonomy): domain Bacteria; phylum Pseudomonadota; class Gammaproteobacteria; order Burkholderiales; family Burkholderiaceae; genus Paraburkholderia; species Paraburkholderia sediminicola_C. The sequence continues at coordinate 50,526 of NZ_JAQQEU010000029.1, read as the reverse complement.
TGGGCCAGCGCGATGGAAGCGTTGTATCAGGATCGGCAACTGCGCGATTCGATGCGACTGAAGGCTTACGTGGACACGCATGAGCGCTTCGGCCTCGCCGGACCAGCGAAGACTTTTCTCGGACTCGTGACCAACGAGAATCCAGCTTAATTGGAATACATCCCATGGATCTCTTACTGATCAGGCACGGCCAATCCGGCGCCAACGCAAAAGGATTGCTGATTTCGACGGACAAGGACGGACTCACCGAACTTGGCAAAGCCCAATCGGTCAATCTCGCCGCGACGCTCGAACGCTTTGCCTTTCAGCCGTCGCAGATTTACTGCAGTCCGTGGGCACGCGCGCGTCAAACCGCCGAACTGCTTTTCGGCGAGTCGCAGCCGATGACATTCGACGCCAGGCTTGCAGAAACCCATCCCGGCATATACGGATCGTGGCTCGAGGCGGATTTCAATCAAGCCTTCCCGGATTTCAACAGGAACATTCGGAATCGCTACGAGGAGGGCGAATCGCATCTGGACATGGCCGAGCGGGTGCAAGCGTGGGTTGATTCGGAAGTCAAGCCGCAGGTTCAGAACGCCGGTCTGATGGTTGCGGTCGCCCATGGCGGCCCTATCAGCGTGGTGCTGCAGCATCTGCTCGGCGTGCCGATCGAGACGCACTATCCCAGCTTCACTGTGCCGAATGCATCGTTTACCTATCTGAAATGGCGCGCGGACCTGAACCGCTATTGCCTGGAACGCGCAGGTCACGTATGAGCAAGACCGTCGCGGTATTCGAGCCGATCTACTCGCCGGATCAGACGCTGAACTGCGCGGAGTTTCTACCTCTCGCACGAACCGACAATTCGCGCCCCGAGTGGCGCGAATTCAAGATCCTGATCGACATGTACCGCAACGGCGATCATCTCCGGCACGATTACACGGGACTTTTTTCCCCGAAGTTCACGCTTAAGTCGAAGATCTCCGGTGCCGCGTTCCTCGAGTTCGTGCAACGCCATCCGGACTCCGATATCTGCTTCATCAATCCGTTTCCGCAGCTCGCGTACTGGTCGTATAACGTCTGGATGCAAGGCGAACAGGCTCACCCCGGTTTGATGCAAGCGGCTCAGGCCCTGCTGGATGCCTGCGGCGTGAAGATGACGATTCGCAATTCGCCACGGCATGGTCCGGGATCGTTGGCATACTGCAACTTCTGGGTGGGATCGCGCCGGTTCTGGGACGAGTACGTCGGCCGCACGTTGTTGCCGATTGCCGACTTTCTCGAAGCCAACCCATCGCACGAGGCGGCGCTCGCCGTCATGACGGATACGATGCATACGGACCCGGCGCCGTTTTTGCCCTTTATTGTCGAACGGTTGTTCAGCACCTATATCTCGCTGCATCCCGAACTGCCCTGCTCGGCCTATGCGTTCAATGCGCAAGAGGTCCGTGACTACTGCATCAACGATTTTGAAAAGCTGCTGTTCGACCGCATGCGGGTGAAAATCGATGAAGCGGACGCGTCGACCGTGTTCGACCCTGCGCTAGTCGATCAGATGGATCTGGTTTGCGCATTGTGGCAGAAGCATTTTTTTGATTTCTATGCAACGAGGCCGCATCCTCATACCGGACAGCCAGTTCATCAACCATAATTAGAACCACCCGTCCTGCCAATGGTGATCAAGTAAGGGCTTTCTTCAGTAGAAACCACACGCGCGCTGTGCCCGTCCGGTGAGCGCTCCGCTGCCGGGCAATCTGTCTCATTCCGTATCAGACGTCCCCAAGGGCTCCAACTACGTTTGAAGAGAGGTACCATGCAGTCAGCACCAATCCATCCGCATGACGACATGTTTCATGGGTCCACCGAGCACTACGCATCGGTCGGAACCCAGATGGCAGATCTGGTTTCTCATGCGGCGGAGCTTGCGCGAGCCGATTCGCCAAACGTACTCGAACTTCCATGTGGCTACGGACGGGTCACCCGTCACCTCGCCGCTCAGTTCGATCCGCAAAATGTACACGTGGCCGACATCATGGTGCCGGCTGTCGATTTTTGTGTGGAGACATTCGGCGTCACCGGTTACCGCATCGTCGATCCCGTCTATGAATTCCAGAATGTCCCTGATTCGTTTTTCGAAGTTGCCGCGCTCGGCTCATTGATCACTTACCTGTCCGGGCGGAATGCCCGTACGGTCATGCGGCATTTTTTCGAAAAATTGAAGCCCGGCGGCGTTGCGGTTGTGACCACCCATGGCGCCCGTTCGCGCGAGATTCTGGGGACGGTGGATTGCTACCAGGTCGGAGAGAGCGCACGCGCTCATTTGCTAGACAGCTATGATGCGGGGCAGTTCGGCTTCGTCAACTACATGCCCGACCATTCGCTTGAGGCCAAGACCGTGGATTACATCGGAGACAGCTACGGCATAGCGTTGATTCCGCAGAACTGGGTAAACGACGTTTGTCACGAAAGCAACTTGACCGTACTCGAATATCGTCCCGGCGGCTGGGACAATCATCAGGATGTTTTTTTCATCACCCGTAATTGAAGAGGTTATCGAGTGCTGTCAAGGTACGATAAATAAACTCAAATACTACCTGCAGCTGCTACTGACAAGTCGAATTCGGCTCGAGGAGGCAACATGCGGAAGGAAGACAATGGTCAAGAAGTCCTCAGTAATAGAGAAAAGCGTCGGAATCGTCTCCTGCGCGGGTTAGACATTCAAAGCAGTGTCGGTGTAGAAATAGGCCCGCTCTGTTGGCCCCTCGTACGTCGAAGCGATGCGGCGACAATCATCTACGTCGATCACACTAACACCGCGCAGCTACGTCAAAAATATCAAGGCGACGCTCATGTCGTTGCCGATGAAATTGTCGACGTGGACGCCGTGTGGGGCAAAAACACGCTGCATGAGGCGATCGGTGACCGGTACGTCGATTATGTCGTCGCGTCACACGTGGTGGAGCATGTTCCGGATCTCCTGACCTGGCTGCGCGAACTGGCGGCCGTACTCAAACCAACTGGCGAAGTCCGCCTGGCCGTTCCCGACCGACGTTTCACTTTCGACTATTTCCGTCGGGAGAGTCATCTGCCCGAGGTTCTGACGAGCTATATCGAACGTGCGCGAGTTCCTCATCCTTATTCTGTACTCGACTATTGCCTGAATGCCGTTGACGTCAATACGACGGAGGCATGGCAAAAACGCATTGATCGTCAGTCCGCGAGGCGGCATCACACGTCGGAGGGGGCCGTCCACCTCGCGCGCGATGCGTTCGAGAACGGCACGTACCATGATGTGCATTGCTGGGTTTTCACGCCAAGGTCGTTCGCGAAGCTCATGGGTGAACTATGTCAACTTGGCCTGCTCGATTTTGCGTGCGAGCATTTCTGCGATACGGTGAGGAATGAACTGGAATTCTCAGTCATCCTGAGACGTTCCCGCGACCGAGGCTATATAGCCGAGAGTTGGCAACGAATGGAGCACGCGGCGAGCAACGCAACGCCAGGCGTGCCGTTCTGGCGAGTGCGCCGCAGGCTGGAGGCGTTGCGCGCAAGATGGACCGAGACATGGCCCACTCACCGCACATCAGGACAAAGCAGCGACCTGGATCCCGTCGAACCCATTATATTTCCACCGGGCTTTGTCGCCGACGATTATCTCGCTGTCAACCCCGACGTGTTGCAGGCGGGCGCAGACCCGATCACGCATTACAGACACTTCGGTTGGTACGAGGGACGTCCAATTCGCCTGCCGCTCACGGCCGAGGTTGAGGACGCTCCGGTTGCAGCTGAAGTGAAGTGACGTGGCGGCTATGCCTCGCCCACATCGGCCAGATTCTGGCGCTAGCCGGGCAGCAGCGTTCTCGACGTCTACACGCAAAAGACGGCCTCCGCTTACGGAGCCGCGAATCGACCCGCCGGTTTGGACGTTCAGCTAACGGGTGCTTGGTTAGAAGCCGGACTACCTGATTGACACAGGAGAATCATGACTTCAGCAGAGTGTTTTTCTCGCACCCGGAAGGACAAGCTCCTCGCCGGTATCAATCAGAAAGACCGGCTCGGCCTGGAAATCGGGGCGCTATGCAGGCCGTTTCTTCTGAGAGAAGACGGCCCTGTCATCTACGTCGATCACGCCGACACGCAAACGCTGCGTGACAAGTACAAAGACGACCCCAGCGTGGACGCCAATACCATCTCGAAGTGGACGCCGTGTGGGGCACCAACACGCTCGAGCAAGCGCTGGGAGGAAAACGGGTCGACTACGTGGTCGCGTCGCATTTCATAGGGCATGTGCCGGATCTCATAGCGTGGTTGAACGAACTGCGTTCCGTCCTGAATCCCGGCGGCGAAGTGCGTTTGATCGTCCCCGACAAACGCTTCACTTTCGATTGTTTCGGTGAAGAGACTCGCATCGCTTCGGTCCTGTACAACAACCTGATACGCGCACGGATTCCCCAGCCACAAATCCTGATCGACTATTGCATCAACGTCGCCGAGGTGGATTGCGTGTCGGCCTAGAAGGCGCCGCTCGACCCGTTCGCGACTGAGCGGCACCACAACCTCAAAACCGCAATGGATGTGGCGCGAGACTGCCTGGTAAATAGCGCCTATCACGACGTGCACTGCTGGGTGTTTTCTCCCCGCTCATTTGCGCGTCTGTTCCGCGAAATGGCGGAGTTCGACCTGACCGAACTTGCCTGTGGCAACTTCTTCGACACCGCACGCAATGATATGGAGTTCTTCGTTTCGCTCAAACCGTCCAACGACAAATCACACATTGTGAGCAGTTGGCGGCGAATGGAAGCGGAAGCCCGCGACGATGCTCCCGGACGCCCGTTCTGGAAAACCAGGCGGGCATTGCGATTCGCGGTCGCATGCTGCTGATCTCCGCGATCAGCAGCAAAGCACGGCCCGCGCAAATGCATTGCTACCGGAAAACATTCCGCTGATACAGCGCCACGTTCCTGATGGCGAATGCGCCGCAGGCATTCGGATCAGCGACGGTCATTTGCAGGCCCCGGACCCGGTCGAGCGTGAGCCATCGGGGATAGGCGTCCAATGGGACGATCAACACGCCGTCGTCTCCAGTGAAGGACAAATGGGCTGCGCCGGCCGGCGCTGACTGTTGATCACCCCACCAGGCTATCTGGAACCGCGGCGTAGCGCGGCGGTCTAGGCAGGAAAACTCGAAGCGGAGCAGACCCGCGGCGCGACCGGAGACGCCTGACGTGGACAGGTCGAAGCTCAATTGCGGATTCGCGCCCGTCACCTTGTAGACACCCGACTCCAGCTTCAGATCGTGTGCGCTCAGGGGCGACGCATCGAGCGCCGCGACCTGCGTCATTTTCTTCGACAGCGATCGGTCCGAACGTCCCCAAGCCACCGGAATCTTGCCCAACTCCTGCGTCGCAAACGCCGCGTCCTGTAGCGTCAACCGGTACTCCGCTTGCAGCGCAGGTTCGAGCGTTACGTCGAAGATGCCGGGATAACCGGCCTGTGCAGGATCGAGCGATCCACCGTCGAGCCAGATCACATGCTGTTCGGCGGACAGCTTCGCGACATTGCGCGTCTCGCCGTTACGCAAACGGACCTGCGTGCCGGGGGCAAACGCGGACATCGGCGTGTTCATGTCCAGGGACAGCGCGGCTTCGCTTCGGCTTACGCCCCGGTCCCATTTGTCGTCCGTCAGGTTTCTGATTCCGACCGTGAGATGGTGTGCCTGGTCCGCGCCCATCGCCGGCCCACTAAATCCAAGAATAACGCCGTCCGCCCATACCGGCGCGTAGTGATCCATCGCGAACCGATACAACACCGGATCTCTTAACGCGAGGCCGCCGCCGTCATACGTGATGTTATCTGCCGCCAGCAACGCGACACTGGGCAAATCGTGCGAAAGCCTTTCGACCGCTCGCTGCTGTTGTCGCACCGGCGCCGTGTTGTACGCCGCCGTCACCGCCATTGTGACCGGCCGGCCGAAGTAGAAAGTCTGCGCGTTGTGCGACGTCAGATCGAGGTAGCCCACGCCCGGCGCCAGCTTGCTGTTGAGCAAAGTGTTGAGCCTGACGAGTCGCGCCCATTGCACGTCCTGCACCATCGCCTGCCCCGCGTTGGGCATCCCCACCTCCGCGCCGTTTTTCAGCGGCCCAATTGGCGTCGATGACGCTACGGCAGACACCGCCGTGGAAAAGACAAGCGTCGTGTAATTCAACGTTGCGCTCATTCCCGCGACGAGTACGACCAACGCCACGCGGTTGAACCTGAGAGCCGAGTGCCATGCAACGACGGGAATCAACACTGACCAGCCGAAAATTGCCGCCAGGCCCGCGCGGGACATATCGCCCGGATCGATGCGCCCCATCGAGTACGGCGTCAGCAACAGCGCGAACAGCATCACGACGACCGCCGGCAGGAACGTCACACTTTTGGTCGCACGATTCCTGATGCCCGAATAGACCATCATCAAACAGAATGCCGGTGCGCCGAGCCACAACATCCTTATCGATTCGAAAACGAGGCCGGACTTCGGGCTACCCGGATTCCAACTGATCTCCCATGGGATACCGTACGCGACCTGATTGATCGGGCCGTTGTCGAGTACATACCGGATTGCACCAATCAACATCGCGGCGAATGGAGTCACCAGCGCTAGCACCAGCAACGCCACACAGACCAAGGCGAGCATTTTCCAGTCTTCGCGCTCGCGACCTCGCCACATGCGCCATACCGCTTCGAGCGCCAATACGCCCGAGGCCGCGGCAAGCAACAGTCCCGCCGGCGGCACGCCCAGCACCACGATTGGCGCGGTCACGAGCCACACCGCGAGCCAGCGTGCAGGCCTCGCCCGCAGCGCGCCGCTAAACCACAGACACATGAATGGCGTGAAAAACAGAAAAGCCGTTCTGCCGCCGATGAAGAACGTCGAAACGAAGGCAAGACCCAGGCTTCCGGAAAATTCAAAGAGCGCCAAAAAGGCGACGAGCGCCAGTAGCGTCGAGCTCAGCCGGTTTGCATCGAAAACGCTGGCCGCCGTTCCGTCATAGAACACGACCGAGAGCAGTCCGGGTAAATCATCCTCCATGAAACCGTGAGGAGAGATATAGCCGACATAGGGCAACACACCCTTCAGGTATGACCACCAGCCGAGCAGGTTCTGCCCAAACTCGTAGTCATTCGGTGAAATTGACGGGCCAATCGTGTTGCCGAACTTGAAAGCGATCAGCAGCCCAAACAATGCGAGCGGTGAAAAAAGCACCTTGTAGCTCTGCCTGTCGTCGCGGCAATAGCCGACGTAGCGCCGCCACACATCAATTGCACCCGCCACGACGAGCAGAATCACGAGCGCCTTCAACGCCCACGTCGTCGAATATTTGGTGAGTGATCCGTCAGGAAGCGCGAGCCGCGCCGGGTAAAGCGTCAGGAAAAACAGCGGCAATCCCAACTGGCCGACGAGGACGCTTTTTGGCAACACGCGCAACACGAGCCCTGGCGTGAAGGCTGAAGCCAGAACCGCCAGAAACAGCACGCCAATCAGCAGTTGCGATACTTTGGCATAGCGTACGACATCAATGTGCCCGCCCATGGCCACTGGCAAGCGGCCCATCACGAGCGCGATTTCGAGCGGTACGAGCGCGACCAGAAAGGCCGAGAACAGGCTCAGCCCGGTCACCCATGGCGACACCCGCTCCGGCTTATCCGCCTGCAACCATGCCGATACCCCGAGCACCAGCAAGCCAGCCGCGGAGACGAGCTGAATGGTTTTGTCGATCGACGAGCCAGTGATCAGTCCCGCGACCGTCACCACCGACGGAACCGACCACCACAGCAATTGTTCCGCAAGGTCCTGCGCATACAACGCTTGCGTGTTGTGGTTCTTCAACGTCCTGATCTCCGCCGACAGAAGGGCCAGACCAGCGAGCAACACCGCCATAAAAAACAGCGGTGCGAACAGATCCTGCAACTTCGTACTCGCGCTCCACGTAATGCTGCCGACGATGAAATCCGCATACGTCGGCGCCAGCGTCAAGCGAAGACCCAGCGCCAATGCGGCAGCGGCCAGAGAGGCCGACGCCACCACCACGCTTGTTTTTTCTGTGTTTGTCAGTTGGTTTGGCATTGAACATCTCTTTCATCGCCGATCAGGCGCGTGCGAGCCGCGCTGTCACTTCACGACGGGTTATAAGCGCCGAAGCACGCCTTGAACAACACCTGCAATACCGAAAGATTGCCCTTCACACTGCTGATCTTCGTGGGCACTTCGCCCTTCGGGTAGCGCCGCGTCGTCGCGACTTCGAGACAGCGGTAGCCGAGATTCGGCGCACGATACGACAGGTACGCCAGCAGCTCGTACGTGTCGAACACGTCGCGGAACGGCGCGACGCGCGGGTCGAGCAGCATTGTGCGGCTATAGGCCCGGAAGCCCTGGGTCGTGTCGGTCCAGTGAAAACCGGAAAAGAGGCTGAGCATCGGCGCATGAATCAGCCGGATGGCCAGATCACGCGACTTCGGCGTGTTCTCCGCAATGCCGCCGGACAGATAGCGCGACGCCTGCACGAAATCCACGCCGCGCTTCAGCTCTTCGATAAAGCGCGGAATCGCGTCGGGGTCGTCCTTATCGTTTCCGTCGATCGTGACGATGCCCTCATACCCCTGGTCCAGTGCGAACGCGTAAGCGCAGCGCAACTGCGCGCTCAGCTTGCCGCGCCCGGTCTTCAGCAGCAGCGTGTGCACGCCCTTGCTCTTCAGGAACTCGAGATGGAGCGAACCATCGGTACTCCCGCCGTCGACGATGATGATATCCGCCGTGCCGGGAATGCCCAGCGCCGCGATCCGCTCGAGCAGGTTACGGATGCGGGCGCCTTCGTTGATCACCGGAATCACCACGCACCACGGATTACGGGGCTCCGACGTGAGCTGAATCTTGAAAGCGGGAACCTGCCACGCGGCACGGGCTTCTTGGGACATGTCGAGTTTCATTGAAGTCAGTGATCCTTGTTTATCTCACCCTACGCGGGCCGTAATGAGTGCGACGCCTGCGATGATGAACAGGATCCCCGCACCGACGGTCCAGGGAAAAGGCTCACGAAATATCACCACCGACAGGATCGCGACAGTCGCGATCGCGCCGGCGGTCAGCACCGGTTGAGCAACGTTCAGCGGCAATCTGCTGAGCGCTGCCGCGTAAAGCAGAAAGGCCGCGCCATACAGCGCGAGGCCGAGCCAGAACGGCCCGTTCTTGAGCGCACCGATCGGATCGCTGGGACTCGGAAAGCGCCGTGGCGGCATCATCGCGATTTTGACCAATACGCTTGCGGAAGCATTCGACGCGATGCCCAACACCAGAATCAGCCATTTCATGCGGACGCTCCGCCGTCCCCGCGATAGCATCGAACGGCCTCGCCGACGGCACGCTCAACCGCGTCCATGGCTGAGCCGGATTTCGGTGCGAGCATTTCGATCGACACCACCTGCTCCGGCAAGAGTTCGGTCAACGCCACGGCCACTGCGCGGTGATTCGTTCCGCCCTCGCCAAGCGTGACGAGATTCGGTTCGCTGGCGTGTACGTGGCCGATCAGGTGCGCGTATCGAGTCACGACATCGCGCGCGTTTTCTTTGTTGATCGTGACCGCGCCCGTATCCAGCTGCATGCGGATCGCCGGATGCGCGACCGCTGACACGACCGTCGCGGTATCGTGGCTGTTGGTCATGAAATTGGCACCATAGCACGGCGGATTGGGTTCGAGGCACACGAACACACCCTGCTCGGCGGCGATGTCGCCCAACTGGCGGAAGAACGTTACCGCGATCTCGTGCGCCGTGTCGTCGGCGATGCCGGTGCGATCACGATTGCGCGGCGAGCCGAACACGAGACGTTGCGCACCGAGGCCCGCGCCGACCCGGCACACCACCCGCAAGTGCTCCAGCATCGCTTGCTGCGATTCAACCGTGCCGAACAGGTTCAGGCCGGTGGTGCCGAACAGCAACGACTGCATCCCCGTGATCTCGATGCCGCGCTCGGCCCACCATGCGCGCACGCGCGCGATATCCGCCGCGTCGGCTGTCTTCGGGTCAGGAAGATACTTGCTGGGAGCCACGTCGATCGCATCGACGTGATGCTGCCGCAAGATATCCGCAACCCGTTGATCGTCGGCGACTTCCCACGCGATATTCGATATGGCGATTCTCATGCGCGCCCCGCCGCTTCGCCGGTGGCCTTCAGCGGCTCGGACTGCGCATACGCGCGGACCGCCTGAGTGGTTTCGCGCTTGCTGTACTGATACGGGCCAGTGGCGCCGAACAGGCCGGCATGCACGGTGCGAAAATCGTAGCTCGCGGGATGCGCGACCGTTGCCTGCTCGAACGGTTTGCCAAAGCCCGCTTGCGAGACTTCAGCCACGGTGATCGGCTCGGCGGTCAGATGCACGAGCTTCAGACCGGCGGCGAGAGCGGTCTGGATGTCGTGCCACAGGTTCACCATCGGATAGAACTGGAACGAGCCGCGGCTGTCGATGGTGTGAAGATTGTTGTCGTTCAGGAAATCGAAAATGACGTTCTTACGCAGGCCCGGTCCGACGAGGCCAGGCAGACGGACGATCAGATGGTTGGGAAAGCGCGTCTCGACGAATTTTTCTAGCAGGCGCCGATGCAAGCCATAAGCATGCAGGCCGTCTTCATCCACCGGCGTGTTCTCGTCGACACCGAGCGGATTCTTGAATACGTCGACCGTGCTGATCAGCACGAACGTATCGCACTGCACCGTCGACAGATGATCGATCAGCCCTTCGATCTTCTCGCGGTCCACCTCGGGTTGGGCGTTGGCGATCCACTTCTGCGCCGGCGCGCCCGCGCCGACCACGAGGTCAAACGACGAGCCGCGAATCTGCTCGATGTTGGTCGACCGGAATTGCGCGTCGAAATGTTTTTGCTTCAGCAGGGTCGATCCCACAAACCCCGTACAGCCAATCAGTGCATCGTTCATTTGCCTGTTCCCAATACCGTTTGTGTTTGCGAAGTGGACACGAAGGTCTCCGCGTCCAGCTTCTCAAGCACGTCGTAGATGTTGTCGATCTTGCCGCCCAGGATCGAATAGAGGCCATTCGATGCGGGGTATTGCTCGAACAATATCGGACGGCCGTCGTCTCCTTCGTTTTTGACGAGGACCGTTTTCACCTCGAAGAGCGACTCGACGTAACGCGCATCATAAACCGCGGGAAAGTAGCGACCCACGTCCCGCACCATGCGGTCCACGCGGCTGTCGCGCTCGTACTCGTTCAATCTTTTGTACGGGTCCTCGCTGGGCGCATCCATCCAGCTCGAATGCGGCGTGTAGCGCACGTGCGAGAGCGTATGCAGGCCGCGGGCCGGAAACGGCATCATCGAGAAAAACGGGCCGTCCATCACGGTTATGCCAAGCCCGCGCAATTCCGGCACGGTCTCGACCAGCGCCATTTCGGTGATCTCGTGTTTCAGCTTCGTTTGCGTGCCGCGAAAATCGCCGTCAAACTGATTCAAACCGCTATACGTGCAGTTAAAGACATACTTGGCATGCAGGGTCGAACGGTTCGCATCGTCGCACTCCAGCACGAAACCTTCGCCTTGCCGATGAATACGCTCGACCCGCGCGTTCAGCTTCACTTCGACGTCGAGTTCGGTCAGTTCGCGCCTCGCCCAGTCCGCGAGTTTGGTCGAATCGAACGCGTACTCCTCGACCAGAAACACCTGCTCGATCAGGCGCGGTTCGAACAGCTCGCGGATCTGCAGCGGAGCCGGTTCGAGGCTCGCGCCGATCTCGCGGCAAAAGCGCTCGAACTGCCGAGCCGTCACCTTGGAATTGCGCCGCGCGATTGCGTAGACCTTGGTGAAGTCGCGCTTCACGACATCAGGAAAATCGCGGACGAAACGGGGCAGGTTGACACGGCTGCGAAAGGCGGTCGTGAAGCTGCGCGGATAGTGATAGCCGTTGTGGACACGCGCCTGGTTGTTGTACGAAGCGCGCGCGAGCAAGGCCGGCTCGCGCTCGATCAACGTCACCGTTTTCAGGCCTCGCTGCTTCTTCAGGTAGATCGCGATCGCCGTTCCGTAGAAGCCGCCGCCGATGACTACAGCATCTTGCATGAGCAGATCCTCCCGTTCCCTCAGGAGGAATGCAGCGAGTCGTTCACGTCCACGCGATGTGGCTCAGGCAATCTGACGTCTTCGATATTCAGCTTCTGACGACGAGTCATCACGCTGCTCGTGAATTCCTGCGCAACATGGTACAGAGGACCTTCGTTGCTCAGCCGCGCCATTTGCAGGATGTACTCGCCGAGCACCAGCAGCACGAGCGAAATCAGAAAGAACATGCCGGACTGCTGCAGCGACAGCGTCACCCAGCCTGGCGCCACGTTCGACTTCAAGAGACCAATCGCGATCACGTAGATCGAATAGATCAGGTTCGACACCGCGCCGAACAGCGAAAGCGCGGTCACGAGCCGCATCGGCGCCTTGGTGGTCGACACGAGCAGGCGGATGCCGCGATCGATGCTGTGCGACAAACGCTTCGCATGCGCGGCCTTGGGTGGCGCGCTGTAGGTCAGGTTCGCGCGCGCGAAACCGCCGGTGGCCGGCAGATAGCGGTAGGTCAGCGCGGGCATCGGATGCTGCAGCATGAAATTGATCACTCGTTTGCTGAGCAGCCGGTACTGCGGCGCATCTTTGGCCAGGTGTACGCCGTTCGACCATTTGTACAACGCGTTGAACGCGCTCAGACAGGCGCGGTAGGCCCAGCTTTGCACCGGCTTTTGCTGGTTCGCGGCGAACACCACATCCGCGCCGCTCGCCGCTTTATCGAGCATGGTCGGCAGGAAGCGGATGTCGTCGATCAACGGGTCGACGACCGCGACGAAATCGCCGAGCGCGTTTTCCAGACCCACCCACGAGGCCGTGTCCGAATCGACCTCCTTGGTCAACGCGTACACCTGCAGATTCGGCAAGCCGCGTTCGCCCGCGAGCTGCTTGAGCTCGGAGACGCTGTCGTCGTCGGACGCGTTGTCCACGACAATCAGCTCATAGTCGCTGACGAGCGTGCCCATGACCGCGGCAGCATCCTTCAGCATTGCTTCGAGATCCCGCGCCTGGTTGCGAACGACAAATACAACGGACAAAAACACCGGGAAAAACACTACATGCCCCCTTGGGAATAACTCGGCCTGCGCGCAACCGATCTGTGAATTTCCAACGCCAAGCTCTCTCAGAACATTAAATGGCAAGGATCGACCTGCTGTACCTGCGTTGCCAAAAAGTGCCAGCACAATGGAGCCGGGAGTTGCGGCGGCGTCCGCCGCCTTGCCCGCCGCGCGCGGTTTCGCGCAAACCTAGCTGGAAATGGCTTTCGCCACCCTTGCCAGGCCGGAAAAACGAGTCCAACTATGCCGTCACCGGCTGTTTATCGCAAGTTGTTTCAGAGTGTAAGCGTGGCGCGTGATGCGCTGTCCAAGCCGCGTTACCCCGCCAATACCTCTTCATAAAGCCCACGATACGCATTCCCCAACGCCGGCCCGGAAAAGAGCCGTTCATACCGTTGCCGCGCGGCCGCACCCATCCGCGCCGCAAGCGCCTCGTCGCGCACCAGTTCATTGACCGCCGCCGCGAACTGCACCGGCGACGCCGGCGGCACGACGAAACCGGTCACCCCATGCTCGTTCACATACGAGGTGCCGGAACCCATCTCGCAGCAGACCAACTGCTTGCCGAACATTTCCGCTTCGACGAGCACCATCCCGAACGCCTCCCAGCGCGAGTGCGACGGCATCACCAGCGCGCGAAAGCTTTTGCGACATGCGTCACAACGAATTCGAATTTTCCGTCGGGATGCGACGGTCATGCGACCGCGACTATATCGCCGATAACTGGCAGCAAATGGAACGCGCACCCAGCAACGCGCCGCCGGAGATCCCGTTCTGGCGCGCGCGCCGCATGCTCGCAGAGCTGCGTTCCGGGCAAGGGCAGGAGTGCACCCGCAACACCGCGCGCGTGCGGACAGCCCAGCGAACTGGACCCCACCCGACCCATTGCCACCGGGCTTCGAGCCACGCGAATATCTCGCTGCCAACCCCGACGTGCTCGCAGCGGGTGCGAATCCGGCCGAACCACTACATGCTTTTCGCCGGCATGAAGGACGTCCTACCCGCTGATTTGCAGTGCCGGGCCTCCGCATCCTGACCCGATAGATGTGCGTAACGAGGGGCCCGCGGACGCAGCGCCGTGAAAGATTTGGGATATGCCCGTCCATGTAAGTGAAATGCTAGGATGGCGCGCTTAATCCATCTATATCGCATATGCATCCTACCGATTCCGTCGACGGACTGTCGCAACGCCGCCAGCTCGCGATATGCGTTGTCATCGTCATACTCGCCCCGCTGCTGGTCAAGGCACCGCTGCTGTTCAACCTCTTGATCTCCGATCCGGTCGCGCTGTACAGCGGAATCGCCACCAACCTGCTGCCGGGACCGATGGGCGGATTTCCTCCGTACCCGACCATCGATCCCAACATCGCCTTCACCAGCCACGCGCTCGGCTACCGCGCGGCCATGGAGGTCCTGGCCGGGCACCTGCCGTGGTGGAACCACCTGGAAGGCGTGGGCGCTCCTCTAGCGGGCGAAATGCAGGCGGCCGCGCTGTCGCCGCTGAACATGCTGCTCGCGCTGCCGGACGGCCAGCTCTACATGCACCTCTCGCTGCAGATCATCGCCGGGCTTTCGACCTGGGCGTTGCTGCGCAAGCTTGGATGCGCGCCATATGCCGCGCTTGCAGGCGCGCTGGCGTACGAATTCAACGGCACGTTCGCGTGGCTCGCCAACGCGATCGTCAATCCGGTTCCGTTTCTGCCGATGGTGCTGTACGGCATCGAAAGTCTGCACGAACGCCTCACGGCGGGGCGCCGCGGCAATGTCGCGTGGATCATCATCGGTATCGCCGCTGCGCTCTATGCGGGCTTTCCGGAAGTCGCGTATCTGAATGGGCTGCTGATCGCGGTCTGGACACTGGTGCGCACGGCATCGCTGCCGCGCGCGGTGAAACTGCGTTTTCTGGTCCACGTCGGCGTGGGCGGACTGGTCGGGCTGGCCATCGCGGCGCCCGTCGTGCTGGCCTTCTTCGATTACCTGCCCCTCGCCAGTGCGGGCGTCCACGAAGGCGACGGCTACGCGACCGTGTACATGCAGCGCGCCACCGTGCTCGGCACCTGGATGCCCTATGCGTTCGGCGGCATTTTCCAGTTGCCGGGCACCGAGGGTTTCTGGGGGGCGATTGGCGGCTACGCCGGCTGCGCGCTTTCCGTGCTGGCGTTCTATGGGATGTTCGGCAAGCGCCTGCGCAGTTTGCGGATCGCGCTCGCGGTGTGGGTTGTCGTGACGCTTGGCATGACTTACGGCGTACCGGGCATCCATTCGCTCGTGCGCGTGATCCCTGGGCTTAAGTTCGCCGCATTTTTCCGCTACTTCCCGCCGTCGTGGGAACTCGCGCTGTGCGTGTTGTCGGCGCTCGCATTGACGGATCTCAATTCGCAAGTCCGCTCGACGCGCCTGAAGCTCGCGGTCGTGGCCACCACCCTCGCGTGTGTGCTCAGCCTGGTGCCGATGGTCCACCACGGCATCGTGCCTGTGGGGACCATCGCTCGCGGCGGTGCGGTGTTCGGCCTCGCCATTCTGTTTGCCCTTGCGATCATCGCGTGGCGCGCCGAAGAGATCAGGTCGCCGAGCGCGGCGCTCGCGACGGTGCTGATCATCGAAAGCGTGGTGTATTTCCTGGTGCCGACGCTGAGTCATCCCCTGCATTCGACCGTGCACCTCGCGGGCGTGCAATACCTTCAGGACCACCTGGGCCTGAACCGCTTCGCGACGTTCGGGCCGGTCGCGCCGAACTATGGCTCGTATTTCGGCATCGCGTCGATCAACTATAACGACCTGCCCGCACCCAAGGACTGGGGCAGCTACATCAACGCGCATCTGGACAGCAACCAGGCCCCCATTCCCGGCAGCACGCGTATCGATCCGAAGGGGCCATCCGCCGCGGACAGCCTGATCGCGAATCTGGATGCTTACCAGCGCATCGGCGTGCGCTACGCGCTGGTGACGAGCAACATCGATTCCCCCGACTACGCGGGTCTGCGCCGCTATCTGGCCAGCACACCGAAGCCGGCGCTCAAGGAGGTGTTTCACGACGAGGTCATGCGGATTTTCGAACTGCCCTCTCCGGCGCCCTACTTCAGCGCGCCCGGCTGCACGTTGACGCCGCAGGACCGTGATGCGGTTCAGGCGCAGTGCGACGCGCCGTCGAAGCTGTTGCGTCTCGAGCTGTTCATGCCCGGCTGGCGCGCCACCGTGAACGGCAGCGACACGCCGATTGCGCGCAGCGGAGAAATCTTCCAGCAAATCGAGTTGCCGGCAGGCCATTCCGAGATCCGCTTCGCATTCCTGCCGATGCACATGAAGTGGGCCTACCTCGCCTTCGCGCTCGGCTGCCTCGTGTTCGTCATCGACGCGCTGTTTGGCCTGCGGGATCGAAAGGCGCGAGCGGCTGCCTGAGCGCGCCACCTCGCCCGCCTCTGAATGGCGTGCTGTGCGGTTCGTGCACGGCGCGCCGCCCTCCCCGCCATTCGGACCTCAATACGGCTTGAGGTAAAATTGCCCAAACGACGCTGCTGTCCCGGCGCCGCCTCACCCGTTCACAGGCGGCCTTCGCCCAACGCAAGACGCCACCTGAAAGCACTCCATAGAATATGGTTGAAACTCCCGCGATTCGCATTGCCGTCGTCATTCCCTGCTACAACGAGGCCGCTGCAATTGGCGCCGTCGTGCAGGACTTCAGGAAAAGCCTGCCTGCGGCCGACATCGTCGTTTTCGACAATAACTCGAAAGACAACACGGCCGAAGTCGCCCGCGCCGCCGGAGCCCAGGTGATTGCCGTGCCGCTGCAAGGCAAGGGCAACGTCGTGCGGCGCATGTTCGCGGACGTCGAGGCGGACGTCTTCGTGATGGTGGACGGCGATGCGACCTACGACGCCTCGGCCGCACCGATGCTCGTCGACCTGCTGATCGAGAACAGGCTGGACATGGTCGTCGGCTCCCGCCTGAGCGATGAGCAGACCGCTTACCGGCTGGGTCACCGGTTCGGCAACGTGTTGCTCACGCAATGCGCGGCGACGATTTTCGGCAAGACCTTCATGGACATGCTGTCGGGCTACCGTGTGTTCTCGCGTCGCTATGCGAAGACCTTCCCTGCGCATTCCAAAGGGTTCGAGATCGAGACGGAACTGGCGGTCCACGCGCTGGGCATGCGCATGCCCGTGGCGGAAGTCGAAACGCGCTATTCATCGCGGCCCGAAGGCTCGGAGAGCAAGCTCAACACCTATCGCGACGGTTTCCGGATCCTGGTGATGATCCTGAAGCTGTTCAAGTCGGAGAAGCCATTTGCTTTTTTCACGGCCGGCTTCGTGGTCTGTACGCTGCTGTCCATCGCGCTGGCCATTCCGGTCTTCACCACTTATGTTGAAACCGGACTCGTACCGCGTATTCCTACTTTCATTCTCAGTACCGTGCTGATGCTGCTGGGCGCGATCCTGCTGATCTGCGGGATCGTGCTCGACACGGTCACGCATGGAAGAAACGAACTGAAGCGCATTGCTTATCTCGCGATCCCCGCTCTGCGGTCCCGGAGCCACAGTGCCTAGATTGCACAGCGAATTCATCCGCTTCGCCATTGCCGGCGCGATCGGCTTCGTGGTCGATGCGGGCGTGCTCTACGCAGCGCTGGCGCTCGGCTGCGGGCCCTATGTGGGGCGTGTGATCTCGTTCATCAGCGCCGCGTTCGTCACCTGGCAGATCAATCGCCGCATCACCTTCGCGCCGAACCAGCACGTGTCCCTTTGGCGCGAGTGGTGTCAGTACCTGGCAGCGATGTCGCTCGGCGGCGTGTGCAACTATGGCGCTTATGCAGCGGCGCTGCATCTTCTGCCTCACGGTGCGGCGAGCCCGCTGCTGGCCGTCGCCGTCGGTTCGATCGCCGGCATGTTCGTGAACTTCGCCACCGCCAAGCTTTGGGTATTCAAGGCGGCCTCGCAAGAGAACGCTGAATGACCGGCTATTGGCCGTGGATCGACCGGCGCTCGACGAGCAATGGACTGACCCCGCTCCGGCCATACCGCACGTATAGCCGGATGCCCGCACGGCAAAAACCGGCTACCGCGCAAGGACCTCTTCATAGAGCGCGCGATACGCGTTACCCAATGCCGGGCCCGAGAACAGCCGTTCATACCGTTCACGCGCGGCCGCACCCATGCGCGCCGCAAGCGCTTCGTCACGGACCAGTTCACTAACCGCCGCCGCGAACTGCACCGGCGATTCCGGCGGCACGACGAAGCCGGTCACCCCATGCTCGTTCACATACGAGGTGCCGGAACCCATCTCGCAGCAAACCATCGGCTTGCCGAACATTTCCGCTTCGACGAGCACCATCCCGAATGCTTCCGAGCGCAGGTGCGACGGCATTGCCAGCGCGCGGCAGCCGCTCAGCAGCGCGACCTTCTCCTCGTGCGATACCTGCCCCGCGAACACCACGTTCGACGCGCCCACCTGCTTCGCCAGTTCGGTCAGCCGCTCCATCTCGGGCCCGGAACCGGCGATCACGATTTTGCAAGGGATCGACGGCGCCGCCTCGATCAGCGTGTGCAGCCCCTTGTAGTACCGCAGCACGCCCAGCGCCAGCACATAGGGCCCGGTACCGAGCTTGAGGCGGTCGAGACAGGACGGCGCAAAGCGGCCCAGTTGCGGGTCGTCGCGATAGTCGATGATGCCGAGCGGAATCGCCTTCAAACGCTGTTTATCGACGACGCTGGTCAGCACCGCGCTGCTCTGCGCGTACACGGCCGAAGTCGCGACAACCGCCGACATCGAGCGCAACGTCGAGCGCATCAACGGTCCGTACACATAGCCGAGCGCGCGCTGGCGCACCACGTCGGAGTGATAGGTCATCACCGCCGGCTTCTGCGCGCGTCCGAGCAGATGCAGCACGTCCGCGAACGGCCACGGAAAGTGGAAATGCAGCACGTCGGCCTGTTCGGCCTGCGCGCGGTATTGGCGCAGCGACTCGAAGCCGCCGAGATCGCACGATGCCGGCGCGGCCCACGAGCGCGAGCGCGTGACGACGCCCTCGGGAAACCGGATGTCGCGCGGCACCGGATTGGGCGACAACGTGAAAATGCGCGGATCGACGCCGCATGCGCGCGTGGACAGGCTGATCTGCCGGATCGCTTCCTGCAGGCCGCCCGGCGGGTCGGGAAAATACGTGCGATAGATGTGGAGAACTTTCATGCCGTCGCCACTCACGCAGCCGCGTCCAGCGAAGCCGGACTGCCGTTGCTCGCGGCACGGCCGCTGAACGTGATGGCCAGCATCTTGTCGAGCCGCGCTTCCCACGTGTTCTCGCCGACGGCCGCGCGCGCCTCGTCCGCACTCAGCTTGCCGCGCGCCAACTGCCTGTCGATGGCCGCGACGAACGCGTCGAGGTCGCCGCCCACTTCGAGACCCACGCGCGGCTCCTTCGCGAAATCGAGCGGGGTCGACACGACCGGCAAGCCGGCCGCGAGGTACTCGTAGAACTTCATCGGGAACATCGAGCGGGTGTAGTCGTTCAGCAGCGTCGGCAGCACGCCGACCTGCATGCCGCGCAAGTACTGCGGCAGTGTCCGGTAAGGGCGATAGCCGAGCAGATGCACATTCGGCAAGCGCGCCAGTTGCGCGAGCATCTCGCTGCGCTGCCCTTCGCGCTCTTCGCCGATGATCACCCACTGCCAGTGCGGCCGCGCCTGCGCCGTTTGCAGCAGCAGCGGAAAGTCAACCTTGAAGTCCGACAGCACGCCGTGATACACGAGGCGCGGCTCGGGGATCGCGGCAAGCTCGGCCGGCACCGGACCTTCGGCGCGCGCTTCGCCGAAGTGCGCGTCGTCCACCACGTTGCCGAAGAAATGCGTGTTGCGGTTGAACGCCAAGCAGGTTTCCTTCAGCGACATCGCGGTCGTGAACACCGCCTCGCAGCGGCCGAGCAGCGCCTGCTGCGCGCTGCGGAACGCCGCCACGTCGACACCCGGAATCTCCGCGATATCGTCGACGCAGTGATAGACGAGCGGGCCGCGCGGCAGTGTCCCGATCGCATCGAGCATGTACGGGTGATACGTCCAGACCACCGGCTTTTTAAAGCGCCGCGACCTGGCGAAACGGCTCACGGAAAAGCGCAGCAACGCCTGGTTCAGCGCGCGCACGAACGGCAGGTGATGGCCGGCCGGCACCATCAACGGCGACAGCACCCAGACGTTTTCCGCGCGCTGCGGCGGACCCAGCACGAGCGACTGCACGCCGCGCCACAAACGGCGCCACAGGCGCGCCCAGTCGCGGCCGCTGCCGACCTTCGGCGAACGGAAGCCGACGCTCTCCACATACAGGATGCGCCAGCCGCGCGCGGCCAGAATGCTCGCCGTGTGCTGCTTGTTGGTCCAGTACGGTTCGTCCCAATCGGCGGTGGAAAACAGCACGCAGTCCTGGGCGGCCAACGCGGTGTCCTTGCCGTCAACCAATGAACACCTCGACCGGTCGTCCCTGCAGACTCGCGACGATGCGCTGCGCGGCCAGCCCGTCGCCATACGGATTCGCACGATTGCGCAGCGCGGCGCGCCGCGCCGGGTCGTCGAGCCAGCCGCACACCGCGCTTTCGATAGTCGCCGCGGCCTGGCCGGCCAGCGTCGCGAAGCCGGCGTCGACGCCTTCGCGGCGTTCGGTGTGATTGCGCATGACGACCACCGGTACGCCGAAGGTCGGCGCTTCTTCCTGAATGCCGCCGGAGTCGCTAACGACAACCGCACTGCCGCTGATCAGATGCAGGCTGGTCGGATAGTCGACCGGCTCGATCAACGCGAGGTTCGCAATGCCGTCCAGTTCGCGATGAACGGGCGCGCGCACGGACGGATTCAGATGCACCGGAAACACCCAGCGGTAGTCGCTATAGCGCTGGCACAGATCGCGCAGCACCCGGCAGATGTCCTGCAGCACGTCACCGAAATTCTCGCGCCGATGGCAGGTGACGAGAATGTGCTCCTGCTGCGCGCCATGCCATTCGGGCAGCGGACTGCGCGGCGGCGTCGCGGCCCAGCTTGCGCGCACCGCGGCTATTGCGTCCACCACCGTATTGCCGGTCACGATGATCTTGTCCGCCGCCACACCTTCGGCGAGCAGATTGCGACGCGCGAGTTCAGTGGGCGCGAAATGCAGCGTGGCGATGCGGCTCAGCAGACTGCGGTTCGCTTCCTCGGGGAACGGACTCGCGAGGTCGCCCGTGCGCAGTCCCGCTTCGACGTGTCCCACGCGGATGCCGCGATGAAACGCCGCAAAGCCCGCGCAAAAGGCCGTCGTCGTGTCGCCCTGGACGATCACCCAATCGGGGTGCACTTCGTCCAACGCGCGATCGAGCGCGGCCAGGAGGCGCGACGACAAGGCGTTCAGCGACTGCCCCGGGCTCATCGTGTCGAGCGTGATGTCCGGTGCGATGCCGAAGAATTCGAGCGCCTGCGCGGCCATGTCCTTGTGCTGCCCGCTCGCGCAGACGATCGTGTCGAATTCGCCGCGCAACGCGCGCACGACCGGTGCCAGCTTGATCACTTCGGGCCGCGTGCCCATCACCACCATGACTTTCATTACAGTGCTTTCCCCGCCTCGACCTGCATGTGGGCGCCCCGGTACTCGACGCCGAGCGCCAGGGGCAGCGTTTTTTCATTAGATGGCGTGACGACGCGAAACGCGCCATCCACCTCGACGATCTGTGTGAGCGACCTGAACCTGAGGAAGTCGAGCGCGGCCTCTTCATGCAGAAAGAGTGGCTTGCGCACCTTGCTTCTGATGTACGCGATGAGCCGTTCGTGCGCATCGATCCGCGCTGCCTCGTCCTGCCAGCCGTACGCGTAGCGCTCGGAGAACGGGTGGTCGAGATAGCCGAACAGCGTGTTGGTCGCGTAGGCGTAGTCGAAGGCCTGCTTGAAAACGGCGAGCGGATCGCCTTCCTTGAGCATGCAGTCGCCGTGCAGCATGCACTGCTGGCTATGGCCGACAAAGCCTGCCGGCAAGCCGGCGAGCGCGCCGCCGCGAGCCGTCAGAAACTCCGGATCGTTGCGGATGATCCCACCGATGCAGCCGTCATAGCCGCCGTCGGCAAGGCCTTGCAGCGCGTACGGCGGCGACTGGTGAAACGGCGACACCGCGTAACGCACCGGAACGCCCGTCACCGCTTCGAGCAGCTCGGCCGATTGACGCCCTTCGGCGAGCGCGGTGTCGTAGCTGCCACCCCAGTTCGGCGCATGCGTGGCCGTGTGCGACAGCACCGCGCCCTGTTGCCGGTCAGCCAGCAGCTCGCGAAGAATGCCGTGCTGTTCCGCGCGCGTCAGATTCTGCGTGTGGACCGCCAGCGTGAACGGCACACCGAGGCGCTGGTAGGCTTGCCACAGCGGCCGCGCTGATTCGATGTCCTCGTCGCAATCGAGCCGCGACGTGATCGCCGCGTCGTAGCCCCATGGCAGTTCGCTCAACACCGGCTGGCACGGCAATGTGTCCGGCCGGTGTCCCGATACGAATTGCTCGACCATGCGCCATTCGAACGAATCGCACGGACCCACCGCGCGGTTGAACCACAACACGCTCGACGCGCCCACGTCCCACAGCGCGGCATAGGAAAACTGCCGCTCGCCGTTCACGACGACCGCCGCCAGTTCCACTTCAGCGGGCACCTGAACCGCTTGCCCGACCGACCAGATCGAGCCGTCGCAGCGGATCGCGCCATAGCCGAGGTTGTTCCATTCGTCGGTGAAGTCGAAGCGCTCGAACGGACGATGCCACTGCTGGCCGCCCAGCGTCTGCGCCAGCGCGCCATAGCGCACCGCCGCCGCGCTTTCGCGCGCTTCGCCCGACGGCGCCGACGCGCCGCGGCTCGCGGCCGCCAGCCCGGCCGGCAAGTCCGCCGCCTGGTAGCGCAGATAGTCGGCGAGCGCGAGCGGCATGTGACCGAACACCACCAGCTTGCGGGGCCGCGCGATCAACCAGGCGATCAGGTCCGCGCTCCAGCCATCGGGCGCGTCGACGGCGACCAGCAGGTCCAGTTCGACATCGCGCAGGGTGCCGCGCGAGATCGCTTGCGCCTGGCTCGCGCTGACCGAGCGCCGCATCGCCGCCAGCACGTACTGCCCGGCTTCGGCCGCCGGGTCGGGAAACAGCACGCCGATCATGCGGTCACCACGTGGCGGAACTTGGCCCGGCTGCCGACCCGCACGAAATCGTCGTGGCCGACGTAGGCGATCGTGAATGCGTCCTGCCAGAAGTGACGCAGCTTGGCGCTCGTCTCTTCCGCATTGGCCGACGGTTCGAGCACGATCCGCAAGGTCGGCGGCGTGGTGCGCAGGTCGATCTGAAACTCCTGAATCCCTCCGACGCGATGGTCCAGCATGTCCTGAATGTGGTGCGTCGGGTGCGCCACGCCGTTGATCGGCACGACGTCGTGAATCCGTCCGACCACGTCGGTCAGGACGAAGCCCTTTGCCGTTTCCTGCACGCGCGAGAGGTCGCCCGTTGCGTAGCGGATCAGCGGCATCAGCCTGTTGCGGAAGCCCGTGAACACGAGTTCATGCGCGCCGTCCGGGTTGTCTTGCGCCACGCGGCTTTCCGGCCAGCCTTCGGATTCGAGAATCTGGAAGCCGCCTTCATGACCGTCGAGTTCGTAGGCCATCACGCCGAGTTCGGCGAGACCGTAGCGATCGATCACCCGGCAGCGCAACGCCGACGCAATCATCTCGCGCGCGTGCGGTTCGAGCAGTTCGCCGCTCGACTCGAACACCTGGAACGCCTTGCCGCCGCCGTACTTGCGCTGCACGTAGCATGCGAGCGCGTACATGGTCGACGGATGCGAATGCGCGAGATACGGCTTGCGGCGCTTCAGCGTGCGCCACATTTCTTCGAGACCCTGGTCGTCGATGCGGTCGAAAAATATGTTGCTGCGGTTCATCGCGAAGCATTTGAAGTCTTCGCGCGACGGCCACTCGGGCACCACCTGATCCGGGAAACGGCACGCGAAGTGCAATTCCGAACGATGGCGCAGCTTGCCGATCCGCTCGCGGCAGTAGTTCGTGACCGCCGACGAGTAATCCGCGCCTTCCTGGTCGTAATAGATGACGGTGGACAGCCCCGTCGAGCCGCCGGTCTTGCACACGTGATGACGCCCCGCTTCGAGCGGCGCTGACAACAGGCGCGGCCCCTGCTCGCGGATGATGTCCTTGGTCAGATACGGCAGTTCATCCAGATAACGCGGATCCTGCCTGACCTTGGCCGGATCGAACCGCAATGCCAGGAACAGATCGCGGTAATACGGCACCTTCGCGCCGGCGAATTCGAGCATGCCCGCGAGACGTTCCTGCGCGATGCGGCGGCGATGCGGCATCGGCAGCGTGTAGTGGTCGCGCAGCTCCTGGATCTTCGGACGCACGCTG
Source organism: Paraburkholderia sediminicola (assembly GCF_046026895.1). Taxonomy (GTDB): domain Bacteria; phylum Pseudomonadota; class Gammaproteobacteria; order Burkholderiales; family Burkholderiaceae; genus Paraburkholderia; species Paraburkholderia sediminicola_C. Next base: position 26,000 of record NZ_JAQQEU010000029.1, on the reverse strand, counting down.
CGTTTTTCGCGGCTCTCGGCGATCGGATACGCGATATAGCCGCCCGCGAAACCCTTCAGCGTGCGAAACGGTTGACGCACGAGCAGGGATTCGGAGTAGCGCAGAAATGGATGGTTAGCTCGCATGAAATTCGAACCTTGTTGCGCCTGTGGCGCGCCTATGTTGCGTGTCGGGGCCGTGCCGCCGAGTTGCGCCTTTGGGTTACGCCTGTCCGGCTTGCGCCGCGCGCGCCGAATGATTGTAGAGGCCGCGAAGTCTCGCCAGGGAGCGGAAAGTTTCGCGGTGCGCGGAACGCGTCGAGGAATGCGCGCGAAGGGCAACGACGATATGCCGCTGCCCTTCGTCGCTTCGCGCCCTTGCGCATCCAGTTGCGGCCGCTGCCGCTGACTCGCCTGCGATCTCAGTGCGGCAACTGCGCGGCGTGACTGATGAGCGGCGCGTCGCTCTTTTCCGGCGGGCTCACGGGTTCGTCCGCGATCATCCGGCCGTGCTCCATCGAGATCTTGCGGTTGCACACGCGCGCCACCAGCGACGGATCGTGCGACGCCACCACCAGCAACGCTGCCTTGCCGACCAGGCCCTCCAGCCGCTCGGCGGCCTTGATGCTGAACTCCGCATCGCCCACGCTGAGCCACTCGTCCATGATCAGGATGTCGGCTTCGACGCTGGTCGAGATCGCGAACGCGAGACGCAGCATCATCCCGCTCGAATAAGTGCGCACCGGCAGATTCAGGTAATCGCCCAATTCGCTGAAGTCGGCGATCTCGTCGATCTTGCCGCGGATGCGCGCCGGCTTCAGGCCGTCGAGAATGCCGCGCAGATAGATGTTCTCGAAGCCGGTGGCATCCGGGTCGAGACCCATCGACACGTCCAGCAGCGACGCTATCTTGCCCTGTACCTTCAGTTCGCCGCGCACCGGCGCGTAGACGCCCGACAGCGTGCGCAGCAGCGTCGTCTTGCCGGAGCCGTTGTGGCCGATCAGACCGATGCGTTCACCTTCGGTGAAGCTGAAGGTCAGGTCGTCGATCGCCTTGACGATCGCATGGCGGCCAGCATCCTGGCCGATCCGGCCACCCGTCGTGAGATTGAGCACCGCCTTTTTCAGCGAGCGGTGGGAGTTCTCGTAAATCGGAAATTCGACGGAGATGTTACGAGCGACAATCGATGAAGAACTCACCATATCAAAGCCAATAAGGAACGCGATTACGGAAACGTTTCATCAGGAATTGCGCGAACGCAAAGCCGACGATCAACAGGCCGATCGACCAGGCCCACGACTCCCAATGTGTCGGACGGCCGGTGAGCGGCGCGCGCACCGTTTCGATCAGGTGATACAGCGGGTTGTATTCGGCGACCCAGGAGCGGTCCTTCAGGATTTCCGGCGACCACATGACCGGCGTGAAGAAGAACACGACCTGGATCAGGTTGGTGACGATCGGCGGAATGTCGCGAAAGCGCGCGCACAGCACACCGAGCGTCACGCCGAGCCACACGCCGTGCAGCAGCAGGATCAGCAGCGCGAACGGCACCAGCACGAATTCCCAGCCGGGCCAATGGCCGAACACGACCAGCAGCACCACCACCACCGGCAGGCTGTGCAACAGGATCACGAAGTTACGCCACGCGATCCGGCACACGTGGATGGTGAGCGGCAGACGGATCTGCTTGATCAGATAGGCGGAGCCGATAAAGGCCGTGCAGCCTTCATTGGCGACCGCGGCCAGGTAGGCCCACACGACCAGACCCACCGCGAGATACGGCAGATAGTCGGATATTTCCTGATGCAGCAAGGTGGAGTACAGCGCGCCCAGCACGGCCACCATGATGATCGTGCTCAGCGTGAACCAGAACGGCCCAAGCACCGAACGGCGATAGCGTTGCCGGATGTCGTGCCAGCCGAGCGTGCCCCAGACCCGCACCGATTTCATGCCGACGATCAGATCGTCGTTCTCGGTATGACGCGTCAGGTCTTCGGTGTTGTTGGTAAAGCTGATATCCATCTCAAGTACGTCCGTAAATGTCTTCAAAGCGGACGATGTCGTCTTCGCCCAGATATTCGCCGCTCTGCACTTCGATCATCACGAGCTCGACCACGCCCGGGTTTTCGAGGCGATGTTTGTGACCCGCCGGGATATAGGTCGACTCGTTGGTCGACACGAAAAACTCCTTCTCTCCGTTGACGACCTTGGCCATGCCGCTCACCACCACCCAGTGTTCGTTGCGGTGATGATGCATCTGCAAGCTGAGGCTCTGGCCCGGCTTGACCACGATGCGCTTGATCTTGAAGCGCGGGCCTTCTTCGAGCACCGAGTACGTGCCCCATGGCCGATGCACGGTGCGATGCACCTTGTAGGTTTCATGGCCGCGCGCCTTCAGCTCCGCGAAAATCTGCTTCACGTCTTGCGCGCGGTCTTTGTGCGCGACGAGCAGCGCGTCCGGCGTGTCGATCACGATCAGGTTCTCGACGCCCACCGCGCCGATCAGCCGGCCGCTCGCGCGCAGATAGCATTGCTTCACGTCGAGCAGCAGCGCTTCGCCTTCCACGCGGTTGCCGCTCGCGTCGGCGGGCGACAGGTCGCTCAGCGCGGTCCACGAACCGACGTCGGTCCAGCCGAGATCGCAACGCACCACCGCCGCGTGCTCGCACTTCTCCATCACCGCGTAGTCGAACGAGACTTCCGGCACCGCGCCGAAGCTGCCCGGTTCGAGCCGCACCTGCGCGCCCTGCTTGCCCGCCGCGGACGGCGACTTCTCCATGCACTCGGCCGCTGCGCTGAGAATCTCCGGGCAATGCTGCTGCATCTCCTTGAGAATCGTGCCCGCGGTGAAGCAGAACATGCCCGAATTCCACACGAACTTGCCTGACGCGAGATACTCGCGCGCCTTCTCGAGCGACGGCTTCTCGACGAAGCGCACGACCTTGTCGCCATCCGCCTCGATGTAGCCGTAGCCGGTTTCAGGCGTGAGCGGCTGCACGCCGAAAGTCACCACCTTGCCCGCCTGCGCAAGCTTCTGCGCTTCGGCCACCGCCGCCGCGAAGGCGGCCTGGTTCGCGATCAGGTGATCGGCGGCGAGCACCAGCATGACGGTCTGCTCGCCGTGCACTTTGGCCGTATGCATGGCCGCCGTGGCAACCGCCGCCGCCGTATTGCGGCCGAACGGTTCCAGAATGAACGAAGTGGCACAGCCCTTCGCGTTCACCTCGCGGAAATCGTCTTCGGTTTTGAAGAACAGCTCGCGGTTGGTTACCGTCAGCACTTCCTTCACGCCGGGCAGCGCCACCGCGCGCAGGAAGGCCTTCTGCAGCAGGCTCTCGCCATCCGCCAGACGGATGAACGGCTTCGGGTGCGACTCGCGCGACACGGGCCACAGTCTCGACCCCGCTCCGCCACATAGGATGATCGGTAACAAACTCACAGAGTCCTCTCAGTACCGTATTTATACGCAGCCGCGCCGACCATGGATATAGTCAGCACAACCCATTGAAGTCAGCAGGGTGGTAACCCTGCGCGCGCCGTGACTGTGCCGTGGCTGTTTTTGCGCCGCACCCGGTTGACGGGCCGGCGCGAGTCTCCCTTGTCGAACGATATTCTACCCCTGCCCCCTTTCACTAACGTCAGACAACGCAAGCAAAGCAGCACGGCTGCGCGAGCAGCGAGAGGCAGCACGGCGCACTGCCTCGGGAAAGGCTCGCGGGTTGTAAAGGCCCGTTCGAGGCCGCTTCAGGCCTCGCGTCAGGGACGAGCGGCGGGCGACTTCGGAAAGCCGTCCGTCAGGCACAGTTTCAAGGCATCGCGCCAATGCGGCGCGGCCAGCCCGAACACGCGCGCGAGCTTTTCGTTCGACATCCTCGAATTGGCGGGACGTTTCGCCGGCGTCGGATAGTCGGCGGCGGGAATCGGCAGCGCGTTCGGCTTGTTCGGCAAGTCCGCCAATTCGAAGATGGCCGACGCGAAGCCGTGCCACGAAGTCGCGTCGCCCGCGCACAGGTGATAGACACCGGAGCGCTCGCTCCACCACTGCGCGCTGTCTTCGGCGGCGAACGCCTGCGCGCTCAGATGCGCGGTCAGCGTGGCGATTGTATTGCACCAGGTGGGCGCGCCGAACTGGTCGGCGACGACCTTCAACTCGGGCCGCTCGACGCCGAGGCGCAACATGGTGAGCAGAAAATTCTTGCCGCGCGTGCCGTAGACCCAGCTCGTGCGCAACACCAGATGATTTACGCCGGTCGCCGCGATTGCCTGCTCGCCAGCGAGCTTGCTGCGCCCGTATGCGTTTTGCGGATCGGTTGGATCGTCCTCGACGTATTCGCCGTCCTTGTCGCCGTTGAATACGTAGTCGGTCGAATAGTGGATCAGCGCCGCGCCCAGCTTCTTCGCTTCCTCAGCGAGCACGCCCGGCGCTTCGCCGTTGATGCGCATCGCGAGATCGAACTCCTGTTCCGCCTTGTCGACCGCCGTGTAGGCCGCGGGATTGACGATCAGCGCGGGCCGCACGTCGCGCACCACGGCGCGGATCTGATCGGGATTCGACAGATCCAGCGTGGCGCGGTCCACCGCGACCACGGTGCCGAGCCCTTGCAGCGTGCGCGCGAGCTCGTAGCCCACCTGGCCGTTCACCCCGGTGACGAGAATCGTCCGCCTGGCATTCTGTGCGCTCATCCGGCCCACTCCTTACGCGTAGACTTCGGCATCGGCGAGACGCTTGCCCGCCGCGTCTTTCGCCGCGAGCAGCGGCTCGGAATCGATCGGCCATTCGATGCCGATCGCCGGATCGTTCCAGACGATGCTGCGCTCGTGCTCGGGGAACCAGTAGTCGGTGGTCTTGTAAAGAAACTGCGCCGACTCGGACAGCACCACGAAACCGTGCGCGAAACCGGGCGGCACCCACAACTGCCGATGGTTCTCGAGCGACAGCGTCACCCCCACCCACTTGCCGAAATTCGGCGAGTTCTTGCGGATGTCGACGGCCACGTCGAACACTTCGCCTTCGACCACGCGCACCAGCTTGCCCTGCGCATGCTGGATCTGATAGTGCAGGCCGCGCAGCACGCCCTTCGCGGAGCGCGAGTGATTGTCCTGCACGAACTCGACGTCCGCCTCGACTTTCTCGGCGAATTCGAGCGCATTGAAGCTCTCGAAGAAAAAACCCCGCGAGTCGCCGAACACTTTCGGCTCGATGAGCTTGACTTCGGGCAGCGCGGTAGCGGTTACCTGGATGGCCATGCGACGTGATCCGTAAGAATGTTTTGCAGATACTGCCCGTAGGCATTCTTGGCGAGCGGCTTGGCGAGCGCCAGCAACTGCTCGGCGTCGATCCAGCTGCGCCGGTACGCGATCTCTTCCGGACACGCAACCACCAGACCCTGGCGCTTTTGCAGCGTCGCAATGAACGTGGCCGCTTCGATCAGCGAGTCGTGCGTGCCCGTATCGAGCCACGCATAGCCGCGGCCCATGATCTCGACATTGAGCGCGGCATTCGCGAGGTAGCGCGAGTTGACGTCGGTGATCTCCAGCTCGCCGCGCGGCGACGGCTTGATGTCCGCGGCGATATCGCAGACCCGGCGGTCGTAGAAGTACAAGCCGGTGACCGCGTAGTTCGAGCGCGGCGTGGCCGGCTTCTCCTCGATCGACAACGCGCGGAACTGCTTGTCGAATTCGACCACGCCGTAGCGCTCCGGATCCTGCACGTGATAAGCGAACACGGTGGCGCCGTCGGGCTGATGATTGGCGCGTTCGAGCTGCTTCGCGAGATCGTGGCCGTAGAAGATGTTGTCGCCGAGAATCAGCGCCGACGGATCGTTGCCCACGAAATCGCGGCCGATGATGAACGCCTGAGCGAGTCCGTCCGGCGACGGCTGCACCGCGTACTGGATGTTCATCCCCCACTGGCTGCCGTCGCCGAGCATCGCTTCGAAACGCGGCGTGTCTTGCGGCGTGGAGATGATCAGCACGTCGCGAATGCCCGCCACCATCAGCGTGGACAGTGGGTAGTAGATCATCGGTTTGTCGTAGACCGGCAGAAGCTGCTTGGATACGACATGCGTGATCGGATACAGGCGCGTGCCCGATCCGCCCGCGAGAATAATGCCTTTGCGCGCCATTGCCGTGCCTTTACGCGCGCTGCGCGTAGTTGGTCTCAACCCACTTCCGATATTCGCCCGAGGCGACTTCATCGGACCAGGCCTGATTGTCCAGATACCATTGGACCGTCTTCGCGAGACCCGTCTCGAACGTCTCCGCGGGTTTCCAGCCGAGTTCGCGTTCGAGCTTGCGCGCGTCGATCGCGTAACGGCGGTCGTGACCTGGACGGTCCTTCACATACGTGATCTGGTCGCGATAGGACGCGCCCGCCTTCGGGCGCAGTTGATCGAGCAGGTCACACAGCGTGTGCACGACTTCGAGGTTCTTCTTCTCGTTCCAGCCGCCGACGTTGTATGTCTCGCCGGGCGTGCCGCGCGCGAGCACTTCGCGGATGGCGCTGCAGTGGTCGCCCACGTACAGCCAGTCGCGCACGTTCTGGCCATCGCCGTACACCGGCAGCGGCTTGCCGGCGAGCGCGTTGGCGATCATCAGCGGAATCAGCTTTTCGGGGAACTGGTACGGACCGTAGTTGTTCGAGCAGTTGGTGGTCAGCACCGGCAGGCCGTACGTGTGATGGTAGGCGCGCACGAGGTGATCGGAGCCCGCCTTGGTCGCCGAGTAAGGACTATTCGGCGCGTACGGTGTGGTTTCGGAGAACTGCGGATCGGTAGCGGACAGCGAGCCGAACACTTCGTCGGTCGACACGTGCAGGAAACGGAACGCGGCACGCTCGACGTCGCCGAGCGTGTTCCAGTAACCGCGGGTGGCTTCCAGCAACGTGAAGGTGCCGACCACGTTGGTTTGCACGAAATCGGCCGGGCCGTGGATCGAGCGATCGACGTGGCTCTCGGCGGCGAAGTGCAGAACGGCACGCGGCTTGTGCTCGGCGAACAGCGCGTCGAGCGCGGCGCGATCGCAGATATCCGCGCGCACGAAGACGTGTTTGGGATTGCCTTGTTGCGACTTCAGCGTGCCGAGATTGCCTGCGTAGGTCAGTTTGTCTACGTTGAGCACCGCTTCATCGGAGGCATTGAGCCAGTCGAGCACGAAATTGGCGCCGATAAAACCGGCGCCGCCCGTTACCAGAATCATGAAATTCCCTTCTAGATGTTAGTGGCAGCCGGAACCGGTTCGCCGACTTGCTCACCCGCGTGGTGGTTCCTGATTCTGCCGCAACCCGTCGGCGCCGCTTGTGCGCAAGCAGACGCTCGGGCGCTGATCTTATGACGCCCCGATTATAAAGCGGCCCGGAGCAAAAACTAGAACCCTAACAACTTGAAACAGCTTGACAAGTTTGGTTTCCAGTGAGCGCTGCAAACCAGCTTTTATGCGAGCGGCGAGCGGAGCAAAAAGCAAGCGGCGGACTACCGCAGATGCCGGGCGCCTCAGGCGGTGAGCATCCAGCGCAGCGTATCAATGAAAGGAATCGATTCGACGCCCGGCACCAATGAGTGCAGCTTGGCCGGCGAACCGGCCAGCATCTTCACGTCGGTTTGGCGGACGAACGCGGGATTGACCCGGATTTCGAGTTCGTGCCCGGTCAGATCGCTGGCCGCCGACAGAATGTTGCGCAATGTGTAAGGCGTCCCCGTGCAAACGTTGACGATCTCACCCGCGACATCGGAGTCGAGCAGCGCCTCGTAAGCGTTCGCGACATAGCGCACGTCGGAGAAGTCGCGTGCGACGTCGATGTTGCCGAGTTCGATCGACGGTTCACGCCGCGCGAAATGCCCAACGATTTTCGGCACGAGGAAGTTCGGCGCCTGACCGCGGCCAGTGTAGTTGAATGGCCGCACGATCAGGATCGGCAAGCGGTCAAACCAGGTGCGCACGAGCGCTTCCATCGCCGCCTTGCTGGATGCGTAGTGATTGACCGGTGTGACCGGAAAGCTCTCGTCGATCGCGTCGCTCGCCACGTTGCCGTAGACATTCGCGCTGCTCGCGATCAACAGCTTGCGCGGCGTATGGCCGACGGCCGCGCAGGCTTCCAGCAGGTTCAGCGTGCCGATCACGTTGACACGATAGAAGTCGAGCGGATCGTCGTGGCCCACGAAGCTGATCGCGGCGAGGTGCACGATGTAGTCGGGCCGCGCGAGTTCGATCACGCGCTGGCATGCCTGCGGCGACGTGATGTCGAGCTTGAGCCGCGTTGGCGTTTCAGGCTCGTCGCGGCCAGCGGTCGTTTCGATCACGGTATGGCCTCGGCCGAGCAGCCTTTCGACCAGATAACGGCCGGTAAACCCGCTCGCGCCGGTGACGAGCGTGCGGATCGGTCGCTTTGCCTGAGAAGACGACATGCGTTCTTCGTTCACGAGGGTCACCCTGTTGTGTTGCAATATCGCGCGACGCCCACGTCGGTTCGCTCGCAACGCCCGACGGCGCACCGCGCGATGTCACATCTTCAAACCAGCTATTATGTCACGCTAGCAAGTTGCACCGCTCCAACGCGGCACGCCTCGTGCGTCACCGCGAGCATCGAACCGCACCGACCCCTTGATGACACCCTCGACTCCTTCCAGCGACTCTTCCGCCTTGGCTCCGCTTGCGTTCGGCGATCTGCAAGGCTGCCGCAAACCGTTCCGGCAACTTCTCGCCAAGGCCGCGCCGCCGGCCGGCACGCCGCTGTGGTTCGCGGGCGATCTGATCAACCGCGGCGCCGAATCGCTCGACACGCTGCGCGACGTGATCGCGTTCGGCGAGCGTGCGGTGCCGGTGCTGGGCAATCACGATCTGCATCTCCTGTCGGTGTCGGCGGGCATTCGCAAGTCGAAGAAAGGCGACACGATCGGGGACATCCTCGCCGCGCCCGACGCCGCCGACCTGCTCGAATGGATCCGTCACCGTCCGCTCGCGCACTTCGACAACGGCATGCTGATGGTGCATGCGGGCGTGCTGCCGCAATGGGACGTGAATTTGACACTGGAACTCGCCGACGAGTTGCAGCGTGCGCTGCGCGCGCCGAACTGGAAGGAGACGCTCGCCGGGTTGTACGGTAATGAGCCCAGTCGATGGAAGCCGAATCTGAAAGGCATCGACCGCTTGCGTGTGACCTGCAGCGCGTTGACGCGCCTGCGTTTCTGCAATGCCGACGGCGCGATGGATTTCAGCAGCAGCGGCACGCTGAACTCCGCGCCGCCTGGTTGCATGCCGTGGTTCGACGTGCCGTCGCGCAAAACCGCGGACGTGACCGTGGTGTTCGGCCATTGGGCCGCGCTCGGTTTGATGATGCGCGACAACCTGATCGGACTCGACTCGGGCTGCGTGTGGGGCGAGCAGCTATCGGCCGTGCGGCTCGCGCAAGATCCCGCGGAACGCACGCTGACGCAGGTCGATTGCGAGTCCTGCCGCGTGCCGCGCGGCGGCAACTAGCGAAGACTCAACAAGCGTGCCGCGCGGGCATCAGGCCGATCGACCCGAGTGGTCGGCCGGCTCGATCAGCGTGGCGGTCGTCGCGAGCGTGACGGCCTCTTCGGCCACCAGCGCACCCGCTTTCGCGGTGCCGGCCTGCATCTGCCGCAACGCAGCCGCAATGACCTCTTGTGCTTGCGCGGCCAGCCCGCGCCGCTCCGCGCCCGGCGCGAGCGGTTCACCCACATACACGTGCGCGGTCAGCGGAGCGCCGCGCAGCAGCAGATTCAGCGAATCGGCGAGCGACAGGTCGTCGATATACGCGGGCGCCGTGGATTGCCGGCCCTGCGCGTCCTCATACATGATGCACAGCGGCTGCACGGGCGCCGCCGCCGATACGGCCGCCTGGAACAGGTTCGCGTGAAACGGCAGTAACGCGAGTCCATTGGAGGTGGTGCCTTCGGGAAACACGCACATCAGCTCGCCCGCGCTCAGACGATCGGACAGCTCGTGCATGATCCGCTTCGCGTCGGTGCGCTTTTCGCGCTGGATGAACACCGTGTCCAGTTGCTGCGCAAGCCAGCCGACCAGCGGCCACTGCCGGATCTCGGCCTTCGAAACGAACGGCGTGGGCCGCCACGCATTGATCACGTAGATGTCGATCCACGAGATATGGTTGGCGACCACCAGCGCGCCACGGTCTAGCCGCGCACTGTCGTTATGCACGACGAGGCGCATCCCGCACAGGCGCAGCATTTTCAGCGACCACGCACGATTGAGCGCGTGGCGCCGTTCAGCGCCGGCAGCGGGAAAGCGCGTCGCCACGATCCACATGCCGTGCAGCAGATGCGCGATCAGACGGGCCTTGCGTAACGCGAGCTTCATGGTTGGAGCTTTCCGTTTTAACCTGGCTTAACCTGGTAATCAGCGCTGCAATGCGCGCGCAATGAACGAGGCTACGCGCGCTGCTCGAACGCGACAGAACCGGACACGATGGTCGCCCGCACACGCGCCGGCAGTTCGTACCCGAGGAACGGCGTGTTGTGCCCTTGGCTCTTCAACGCGCGCGGCTCGACGCGCCAATGCGCGTGACGGTCGAACACGCAGAGATCGGCCACCGCGCCCACCGCGATGCGGCCGGCCGCGTTCAGATCGAGCACGTCGGCCGGCGCCGCCGTGATGCGGTTCAGCGCCTTCGCGAGCGGCACGCCCGCTTCGTCGGCCCATTTCACCGTCAGCGACAGGAACAGCTCCAGGCCGGTTGCGCCCGGCGTGGCTTCGGCGAACGGCAACAGCTTTTCGTCGTCGTCGACCGGCGTGTGGTCGGAGCAGATCGCGTCGATCGTGCCGTCGACCAGACCCGCGCGGATCGCTTCGCGATCGCGCTGCTGACGCAGCGGCGGATCGAGCCGGTACTGCGCGTCGAAGTAGCCGATGTCGAGGTCGATCAGATGCACGTGATTCACGGTGACGTCGCACGACACCGGCAGTCCCTCGGCCTTGGCCGCGCGCATCAGCGCGATGCCCGCCGCCGAAGACACATGCGACAGGTGCACGCGCGCCCCGGTCACGCGCACCAGTTCGAAGATAGTGTGCAGCGCGATCGTTTCAGCCGATACCGGCACGCCCGACAACCCGAGCCGCGACGCCAGCGCGCCGCTCGCGGCCACGCCGCCCTTGCCGAGGTAGGCGTCGACCGGACGCAGCCACACGGTGTAGCCGTAGGTTTTCGCGTATTGCAGCGCGCGCATCAGCACCTGGGTGTCGACCACCGGCACGTCGGCCTGCGAGAAACCGATGCAGCCCGCTTCGGTCAACTCGACCATCTCGGTGATGACCTGCCCCTTGAGGCCGACCGTCAACGCGCCGAGCGGATACACGTGCGCCTGGTTCAGGTTGCGGGCGCGGAACTTGAGCATTTCGACGAGGCCGGGTTCGTCGAGCGTCGGGTCGGTGTCCGGCGGACACACGAGGCTCGTCACGCCGCCGGCGAGCGCCGCGGCCATTTCGGATTCGAGCGTCGCCTTATGCTCGTAGCCCGGCTCGCGCAAACGCGCGGACAGGTCGACCAGACCCGGCGCGATATGCAGCCCCTTGGCGTCGATCGTCTTCGCTGCGTGAAAGTCGGCCGGCGCGTCGCCGATCGCGACGATCTTGCCCGCCGCGATAAAAATGTCCTGCTGCTTTTCGGTGCCCGCTGTCGGATCGATCAGCGTGCCGCCTTGAATATGAATCTTCATGCGCTGCCTTTATGTTCAGCCTGGGTTCAGCTCGATGTTCAGCTCAGTCCCGCGTGACTCGAAGCGCGTTGGCACTGTGCTGGAGTGTTTGAAGCAGGGGTTCGACGGCGCCACGCCCCTTGCGGCGCGGCGCCCGGACCGCCGGGCTCAATCGTGATTGCCCGCGACGATTCCCATCACCGCCATGCGCACCGCGATACCGAACGTCACCTGGTTCAGGATCACCGATTGTGGACCGTCGGCCACCTGTGAATCGATTTCGACACCGCGGTTCATCGGACCGGGGTGCATCACGATCGCGTCGGGCGCGGCGAGCGCGAGACGCTCCGGCGTCAGGCCCCAGCTCTTGAAGTACTCCTGCGCCGACGGCAGCAACGCGCCGCTCATCCGCTCGTTCTGCAAGCGCAGCATGATGATCACGTCGACGCCCTTCAGGCCTTCGTCGAGATTGTGAAAGACCCGCACGCCCATCTGTTCGAGGCCGCCCGGCAGCAGCGTGCGCGGGCCGACCGCGCGCACTTCCGGCACGCCGAGCGTGGTCAGCGCATGGATGTCCGAGCGCGCGACCCGCGAATGCAGAATGTCGCCGACGATCGCCACGCGCAGCTTCGTGAAGTCCTTCTTGTAGTGACGGATCGTGTACATGTCGAGCAGACCCTGGGTCGGGTGTGCGTGACGGCCGTCGCCCGCGTTGATCACGTGCACGTGCGGCGCGCAGTGCTGGGCGATCAGGTAAGGCGCGCCGCTCGAAGCATGACGCACGACGAACATGTCGGCATGCATCGCCGACAGGTTGTTGATCGTGTCGAGCAGCGACTCGCCCTTGCTGGTCGACGACGCGTTGATGTTCAGATTCAGCACGTCCGCCGACAGGCGCGTCGCGGCGATTTCGAAGGTGGTGCGGGTGCGCGTCGAGTTCTCGAAGAACAGGTTGAACACCGACTTGCCGCGCAACAGCGGCACCTTCTTCACTTCACGATCGGTCACGCTGACGAACTGGTCGGCGGTGTCGAGAATCTGATTGACGATCGCCTTCGGCAAGCCCTCGATCGACAACAGATGTTTGAGCTCGCCGTTTTTCGTGAGCTGCGGATTGCCCTTCAGAAAGCCATAACGGAAGCGCTCGGTGGCGCTATCGGCGGAATTCGCGGGGGCCGGGGTGGGGGTGTTCATGGTGTACCTGCTTCAAATACGGACTTCAACGTAAACGATGAATGTCGCTGCCGACTACGTGTGACGATTCCAGGCCGGCCTGCGCGCGCCGTGGCTGCGGCGGCCGCCTGCGAATTCCTGCTGCAAGTTTCCTTGCGTGATTTCTACCGTGGCCGGGTCCGCGCCGCGTTCAATCGACGCGTGCTTCAGTGCGAAAAGTGAAACGCGGGTAGCCTGCACTGCCCGCTTCTCCGGTTTCCTCGCGCGCCAGTACCAGCGTGGCGTCGGCGGGCACGTTCACCACGCCGCCAACGAACCGCGCCGCCACCGGCAATTCGCGCCCGCCGCGATCGGCGAGCACCGCCAGTTCGACCGCCGCCGGGCGGCCATAGTCGTACAGCTCGTTGAGCGCCGCGCGAATCGTGCGGCCGGTGTACAGCACGTCGTCGACCAGCAGGATGCGGCGGCCGTCGACTGAAAACGGCAGCGAGGTCGGGCTCGCCTGCGAGTGGAGACCCTTCTTCGCGTAGTCGTCGCGATGCAGCGCGACGTTCACCACGCCGAAGCTCGGCAGGTTCAGGTCGCGCGCGAGCCGCTCGGCCAGCCATGCGCCGCCGCTGTGGATGCCGGCCAGCACGGCGCCTTCGGCGCCGCTCTGATCGGCGCCGAACCGGTCGCCGTACCCCGCGCGAATCTGGTCGAGCAACGCGCGATAAAGCGCTTCGGCGTCAATGGAACTCATGATCGTCGGAAAGTCCGTCTAGATATTGCTGGAGGATGATGCTGGCGGCTTCGGCGTCGAGCAGATCGGCGCGGCCTTTGCCGGCGCGGATTTCGGCCTTCGCCTCGACCGACGAGTAGCGCTCGTCGATCCATGTGACCGGCAGATTGAAGCGGCCATTCAGCTGGTTGCCGAAGCGCTTCGCGAGTTGCGTCATTTCGTGCGGCGTGCCGTCCGGGTGCATCGGCAAGCCGACTACCAGCGCATCCGGTTTCCACTCGGCGATCAGCTTGCCGACCGCCTCGAAGCGGTATTCGCGGCTGTGATTCGGCACGATGACGAGCGGCCGCGCGCTGCGTGTCAGCGAATTGCCGACCGCCACGCCGATGCGCTTTTCACCATAGTCGAACGCAAGCAGCGTCGCCTCACGTCCGGCCGTGACGCTCATGCGTGACCCGCTTCGCCCGACAGCATCGACAGCGAAATGCCGAGCAGCGCGAGGGCGGCTTCGAGACGCTCTTCGGCGGGCACGTCGAAGACGATTTTCGGGTCGGCTTCGACCGTCAGCCAGCCGTTCTTCGAGATTTCTTCTTCGAGCTGACCGGCGCCCCACCCGGCGTGGCCGAGCGTGAGCAGGAAACGTTCCGGACCGGTGCCGCTGGCGACGGCTTCGAGCACGTCTTTCGAGGTGGTCATTTCCAGACCGCCGGGCACGGACATGGACGACGTGTACGGGCTGCCGCCCTTCGGATCGTGCAGCACGAAGCCGCGCTCGGTTTGCACCGGGCCGCCGAAATACACGGGCACATGCAGCAGGGGTTCGATTTCGAGCTTGAGGTCGATGCGACTGAAGAGCGCTTCCAGGTCGATGTCGGTCGGCCGGTTGATCACGAGGCCGAGCGCACCGCGCTCACTGTGATCGCAAAGGTAGACCACCGTTCCTGAAAACGTCGGATCGGCCATGTTCGGCATGGCGATCAGGAACTGGTTGGTCAGATTGATGCGATCGTTACTCTTAGACATAGTTCGGATTTTAGCAAAGACGATGCAGGATGGCGGGCTTTGAGTGTGGAACCGCGATGCGTGTCATGCAGCAACGCCGCGAGCCATCGACGACGAATCAAGCTGCACTCTATCACGCACGGGGGCTCGGGCCATGGTGTTGGGCGGGGGTGCAGACTGGGAGTGGGCGGTGTGCGGCAGGGTTTTGGCGTGGTCTCCCGTGGCGGCGGGTTCGAACCGGGCGGATTGGCGTCAATTGTGCCGTTCCCTGCCCGTTGGCGCGGGTCCGTGCTGTCCGTGCTGTCCGTGCTGTCCGTGCTGTCCGTGCTGTCCGTGCTGTCCGTGCTGTCCGTGCTGTCCGTGCTGTCCGTGCTGTCCGTGCTGTCCGGGGCTGTCCGTGCTGTCCGGGGCTGGCCGGGGTCGCAGCCCTGCGCGCTGCCGGTGCGTGCCGCTCAGCGCGGGTTTCATCCGGCTTGGCCCGCCCGCCGGCCAGCCCCGCGACGATTCACGCCCCGCCTTGCTCAATCGCGCGCGTCAGCGCCGCGAAGGTCGCCTGCGTCACGCCGCCGCCGGGTGGCGCGACGCCCGCGGCGACCTTGTGCAGCGTCGCGCGCAGCGCTTCGGCGGCCTGCTCCAGCGTGCTCGCCGCCGGCGCGCCGACGATAACGTGCGCGCGCACCGCCGGCGTCGAGACACCCGCATGCGCGCGGCGACGCCAGGCGAGCCCCAGCGCATCCGCCAGCAGCGCCACGTGGCCGAGGCCCAGTGCGCACGCGGCGGAGCCCAGCCGGTAGGCGGCATCGCCCGCTTGCAACGCCTCGCTGGGATCGGCCTTCTCCGGCTGGTCGGCCGCGCGGGCGTGCTCGGTCAACGCGGAGATCGACGCATCCGCCGTCTGCAGGAAATCCTCGTAGGCGTTCGCATTGACCGTCAGCACGCCCAGATCGCGGGTCAATGAGACGCGGGTGGCGCTCAGCGACTGCGCCTCGAGCGCGCCCGCTTCCCACAGCATTTCCGACGACTGCGTGCCGGCGACGTGCCAATCGACGGTCAAGCCGTAATCGTGCAGCACGGCGACCTGATCGGCATCTTCCGCGGCGGCGCCGAACAGCGCGTAGTCGCGCCACAGCAGCGCCAGCGTCGCGCGCGCCAGCGAGCGCGGCGCGCGCTCGATGCCTCGCGCGTGATCCGCCAGCGCCAGATTGCAGCGGGCGTAGAAGCGTCGTGCATCGGTTTCGCCGGTAGCGTGGCCGCCGACTCGCAACGCCTTCGCGCAAGCCTTGGCCAGACGCCAGAAGTCGTAAGGGTCCGGGCCGGCGAGTTCGGTGAAAACGGCGTCCACTTCGTCGAGCGCCGCGTTGGTCACGGCGAGCGCGGCCGCGCTGCCCGTGCCGGCCTGTGAGCGCAGCACCGGCAGCAGCGCGCGCTCGTAGCGCGCTCGCAGATGAACCAGCCGGTCGGCGGACTGCGCGTGCAGCGACACAGGCGGCACCGGGCGAGCGGTCAGCGCGAGATCTTCGAAAACGACGGTCGAGCCAGGCGTGTGCTCGGACAGATACGTACAGAGCGCCCGATAGTGACTGAACAGCGAGGGCGAGCAGGACAGCTCGCGCAGATTGTGACGCTCGAGCGCCGCGCGGAAATCGCGCAACGCCGCGCCGAACACCGGGCGCGCGTTGTCCGCGCCGGACGGATCAGCGGCCGCGAGCGGCGAGAGCCGTACCAGCGCGTCCGCAAACCGCTGCCCGCTCAACCAGCCGGCCTCGCGCAACGCATGCGACGCACGCAGCAGCGCCGAGGTGCTCTCTTGGTTCTGTTCGAAGGCCAGCAACGCCTCTGCCAGCGCCAGCTCCGCGGGGCGGACGGCGCCGCCGCGGGGATTCGGCAAAGCGTCGAATGAAACGGGTGCAGCGGATCGAAGAGTCATAGGCACGCGACACGAAGCTGACGGGCCGTCGCTTCGGGCTGCGCGCAGACTGATCGGCTAACGCGCGAACCGGCGACAGGACAATGACAGACTACCGTTTGACAGATTACCGTTGCGACACGGCATAGCCGACGATGTTCCGCGTCGACGCGGTAAGGCGGTGAGATGGATTGCGGGCGCCGGCGGCGCACCGGACAGGATGGCGGACGCCGCCCGGGTGCACGACGGCCCGAGGCCTCAGCCGGCCGACTCCGGCTGCCCGGCCGGCTTCAGATCTGGACCATCTCGAAGTCTTCCTTGCGCGCTCCGCATTCCGGGCAGGTCCAGTTAATGGGAACGTCCTCCCAGCGCGTGCCCGGCGCAATGCCTTCGTCCGGCAAGCCGGCTTCTTCGTCGTAAATCCAGCCGCAAATCAGGCACATCCAGCTTTGATATTCCATTCTTGTGTCGCGTCGTAGAGTCCGTGGAAACGGGAGCCATGATGGTACCGTGTTGCCGCCCCACTGCCTAGCAATCCGAAAAGCCGCGACCGTTACGCGCAGGTGCCTGTGGCCGGGCGGTTCGGGCCGGCTGGACCGGCCGTCGCGGCGGCGTGCCGAGCATCGAGTGCCACCCGCTCGCGGCAACCCGCCGAAGTGTTGCGAAAAAACGCCCCCGCAACGGTTTAGGCCGCATAATTGAGCCGATTGCGCACTTCCTGCGCCAAAATCCAGCTCCTTTTTGTCAATCTTCATGCCCAGCGACACGCCCCCGATCGTCCTCACCTTCGGCCTTTCCGATCCCACCGGCGGCTCCGGCCTGCAAGCCGACCTGATGACTCTTGCCAGCATGGGCTGTCATGGCGTCTCCGTGCTCACGGGCTACACCGTGCGCGACTCGGCCAGTTGCGACGAAGTCACCGGCCTCGATCCCGAGGTCGTCGCGACCCAGGCGCGCATGCTGCTCGAAGATATGCCGATCTCCGCGTTCAAGGTCGGCGCGTGCACGCGCGCGGAAGTGGTCAGCGCGATCGCCGAAGTGGTCGCCGATTACGACGACATTCCGCTGATTCTCGCCCCCGATTTCACGCTCGACGACGAGCACGTGCTCGCCGCCGACGAATTGCGCGAAGCGATCGCCGATCTGCTCGCTCCGCAAACCACCTTGCTGGTCGCCGATTCGGCGACGCTCCTCGCGCTTGCCCAGCCGGATGGCGACGCCGAAGCGCCGAGTCTCGACGCGGCGATCTCGCATCTGCTATCGCAAGGCTGCGAATACATTCTGTCGATGGAAACCGGCACGCACCGGCTCGTCAATACCCTGTTCAGCGAAGACGGGCAGCTGCGTCAGGACATGTGGGACCGCGGCAGCCATCGGCTGATGGGCCTGACGGACACGCTGGGGGCGGCGATCGCCGCGTTGCTTGCCAATGGCCAGGAACCCGCCGAAGCGGTGCGCGAGGCGCAGGAGTATCTGTACCAGGCGGTGCGCAACGCGTTCCGCCCCGGCATGGGCGCGTATATGCCGGACCGGTTCTTCTGGGCGCGCAGCAGCGACGACGAAACGCCGCCGACCGCGGGCAAGGATACCGCGCCGGGTGAAGCGCGGCATTAACGCCCGGGCCGCTCCCGGCCTGGACCACACGCATGGAAACCCGCTTTAGGCGGGTTTTTTACTTTGCGAATCATTTTTATCGATCCAGCATAAGTTCTGCTTTCGCTCGTTACGAAATGCTTTACCGCGTAATTAAACGTTACAACGCGGGCGCTGCCAGCGAGCTAGACTTGACGAGTCACAGAATTTGCCATATGCCCCAGCATGTCTTTTCCTATCTTTTTCATCCACCCTCCAAAAAGCGGTGGCTCTACCGTTATTTCGTTTTTTGATTTGAATAAGGGTAAGATCAGTTCGCCAGTTTCGTATGGGACCGTGAAGGCTGGGAAAACTGCCGCGCCAAATTGCTGACCACCCAAATCGGCGGCGGGCATCATCCGTAAGGCATTCATCGAATCATCAAGCACCCGGTCCGTTATTGCACCATTCTGCGCGATCCGCTCGCACGCCAGATATCGCATTACTGGTTTGCGGCAAGCGGCAAGAACGGCGAGGTGACGCGAGGGGTCAGCGTGTCGCCGCCCGAGGCGCTCGTCCAGCAAGGCGCGCTCTCCCTGGACGAATGGGTCAGTGAATCGCTGGGCGGAAAGAATCTGTTTGTCCAGATGCTGAGCGGCCATTCCGTTCTGAATGAGACCAGTCTCGAAATCGCGCAAAGCCATCTTCGTCCACACATCGGCCCAGTCGGCGTTTGCGAGAACATGAGCGAATTTCTGCTGCGTCTCGCCGGCATGAGCGGACTCAAATGGCCGTTCTATTTCGAGACAAATAGGACACGTGGCACTCCGCAAGGCAGCGCCCAGTTAAGCGAAACGACCAGACAAAAATTTACCGAAGACAATAGCCTCGATTACGAAATTTTTCGCGAGGCCAGACAAATGATTGAAAAGCATGCGAATGAATCAGGCCGCATCTTTTCGAATGCGCTGGATTTGGTTCGGGTCATTCAGGCTGAAATAAATCAACTTGACAATCCCTATGTTCACAGCTCGACGGTGTTCGGCTTCGACGAAGCATTGGTTGCGAACGTAGTCCGGCGCTTCGATCTCGCTCCAATCGACGAATACCTGCAGTTCGCGCAAAGCTTCGTCGACGCGGTTCACGACGGCGTGGTGTCGGGCTGGGCCGTCAATCTCAGCCGGCCCGAGCAGAGCGTGCCGCTCGAAGTCCGTGTGGGTCCGAAGGTCATCGCGAGCGGCTGGAGCGGCGAGCATCGGCCCGACGTGGCTAACGCGGGCTATCCTAGCTCGCATGCCGGCTTTTCAATTCCTCTGCCTGCCGGCATTTCGGACGGTTTTCAAGTCACAATCGCCAACTCGCCCGAGAGCCTGCACAACGCGGGAATCTGGCGGCAAGGCTGGCACTGCGCCTGAGCGACAAGGGAACTCACAATGGAACAGCCTCAGACTTTCCTGCAGCGGTGCCACGGCGCGATCACCAGCCAGCAGAGGAAACGGATCTTCCGCCAACAGCCGGTCACGATCTGGCTGACCGGCCTGTCCGGCGCAGGCAAATCGACCATCGCATTCGAACTCGAAGCGCAGCTGATCTCGTTGGGTCATGCCTGCTATGTGCTCGACGGGGACAACATCCGTCACGGCCTGGCTTGCGATCTTGGCTTCGAGCGGAAAGATCGTCGCGAAAATATCCGTAGGGTCGCGCATGTCGCGCAATTGATGAACGACGCGGGCCTGATTGTCATTACGGCGCTGATCTCCCCGATGCGCGAAGACCGGGCGATGGCACGCGACATCATCGGGCGCGACAACTTTATCGAGACCTATCTGTTCGCGCCTGTCGAAACTTGCGCCCGGCGTGATCCGAAAGGCCTCTACGCGAAAGCTCGCTCCGGGGAGATCGCATCGTTTACGGGCGTGTCGGCGCCTTATGAAGCGCCGCTTGATCCCGAACTTCGCATCGACACGGCCGCGCTGGCGCCGGCCGAAAGCGTGGCGCGGATATTCGCGCACCTGCGCAAGACTTCGCTGACGACCAGTGGTCAAGAAGCCGGAGCGTAGTCTCGGAGCACTTTTGCGCTGTTCGCCCCAAAAGAAAAAACCCGCATCGCTGCGGGTTTTTCTTTTGGGAAGCACGCCTCGTGGCGCACTTCCCCACGTGCTCCCAACTGAGCCTCGTACGAGGCCCAAGCGGAATTACATGTCCATGCCCATGCCGCCCATGCCGCCGGGCATGCCGCCAGACATCGGTGCATCTTCCTTCGGCAGTTCGCAAACAGCTGCGTCGGTCGTCAGCAGGAGACCTGCAACCGATGCTGCGTTTTGCAGCGCCGTGCGCGTCACCTTCGTCGGATCCACGACACCCGCGTCAACCAAGTCGACGTACTCGCCGGTTGCTGCGTTGTAGCCGTAGTTGCCTTGGCCAGCAGCAACAGCTGCCACCACGACGCTGGCTTCTTCGCCACCGTTCGTGACGATCTGGCGCAGCGGCTCTTCCATTGCGCGCAGCACGATCTTGATACCTGCGTCCTGATCGGCGTTAGCGCCCTTCAGGCCGGCGATTGCCGTACGTGCACGGATCAGAGCGACGCCGCCGCCAGCAACGATGCCTTCTTCCACAGCTGCGCGCGTTGCGTGCAGTGCGTCTTCGACACGTGCCTTCTTTTCCTTCATTTCGACTTCGGTCGCAGCGCCGACCTTGATCACTGCAACACCGCCTGCCAGCTTGGCAACGCGCTCTTGCAGCTTTTCACGGTCGTAGTCCGACGTTGCTTCTTCGATTTGCGTGCGAACTTGCTTCACACGTGCTTCGATGTTTTCAGCTTCGCCAGCGCCGTCGATGATCGTCGTGTTTTCCTTGCCCACTTCGATGCGCTTCGCTTGACCCAGTTCAGCCAGCGTTGCCTTTTCGAGCGTCAGGCCGGTTTCTTCAGCGATGACTTGACCACCGGTCAGGATCGCGATGTCTTCCAGCATGGCCTTACGACGATCGCCGAAGCCCGGAGCCTTCACAGCAACGGTCTTCAGGATGCCGCGGATGTTGTTCACAACCAGCGTAGCCAGCGCTTCGCCCTCGACGTCTTCTGCGATGATCAGCAGCGGACGGCCAGCCTTGGCGACTTGCTCCAGCACCGGCAGCAGATCACGGATGTTCGACACCTTCTTGTCGTGCAGCAGCACGAACGGGTTCTCCAGAACGGCGACTTGCTTGTCCGGATTGTTGATGAAGTACGGCGACAGGTAGCCGCGGTCGAATTGCATACCTTCGACCACGTCCAGCTCGTCTTGCAGCGACTTGCCGTCTTCGACGGTGATGACGCCTTCCTTGCCGACCTTGTCCATCGCTTCAGCGATACGGTCGCCGATCGACGAATCGCTGTTCGCCGAGATCGCGCCGACTTGAGCGATTTCCTTGTTGGTCGTGCACGGCTTGCTGATCTTGCGCAGTTCTTCGATTGCAGCTGCAACAGCCTTGTCGATACCGCGCTTCAGGTCCATCGGGTTCATGCCCGATGCAACGTACTTCATGCCTTCGCGGACGATCGACTGAGCCAGAACCGTTGCGGTCGTGGTGCCGTCGCCTGCGTTGTCGCTGGTCTTGGAAGCCACTTCCTTGACCATTTGCGCGCCCATGTTCTGGAGCTTGTCTTTCAGTTCGATCTCTTTCGCGACCGACACACCGTCCTTGGTGACCGTCGGGCCGCCGAAGCTGCGTTCCAGGACAACGTTGCGGCCCTTCGGACCCAGCGTGACCTTCACAGCGTTCGCGAGAATGTTCACGCCTTCAACCATCTTGGCACGGGCGGAATCACCGAATACGACGTCTTTAGCTGCCATCTTCTAACTCCTTGAATTCTTGGGATAGGACCGGAAAAGTAGCGGCTTTCCGCTTACTTCTGCACCACGGCCATGATGTCTTCTTCGCGCATCACGAGCAGTTCGTTGCCATCGACCTTGACGGTCTGGCCTGCGTACTTGCCGAACAGGACGCGGTCGCCAACCTTCACGTCGAGCGCGATTTGTGCGCCCTTGTCGTCACGCTTGCCCGGGCCGACTGCGAGGATTTCGCCTTGATCCGGCTTTTCCGCTGCGGCTTCGGGGATCACGATGCCCGACGCGGTCTTGGTTTCTTGATCCAGACGCTTGACGATCACGCGATCATGCAAAGGACGAAGGTTCATACATACTCCTCTCTGATTGAGACTGAAGAACGCTGAGAAAACCCGGCTGGCGAAGCCAACCGGCGATGTTGTTAGCACTCTCGTGCAGCGAGTGCTAATTATATGGATGGGCGGTCACAAATTCAAGAAGGGATGGCGCGCAATGCGGAAGATAGTGTCGCCATGGGGCTGAGCGGCGCTTTCAGCGCCCGGGAGGAAACCGCACACGGCACCGGGATTCGCTGTCGTCGCAAAGAAAGCCGAACAAAAACAACCACTTGCAGACTGATTAGCGGTTCGTGCCGCCGCGCTGATCACGCCGCCCGACGCGGTGACTTAAATCTGCGGCGCGCGGTCAATGGCGGCGGCAGGCGGATTTCCAGGGAAACCCCTGGCCCGTTTTCGCATAAGCGGGGATCGGGCCCCGCGCACGAAAAACA
Organism: Paraburkholderia sediminicola; assembly: GCF_046026895.1. Classification (GTDB taxonomy): domain Bacteria; phylum Pseudomonadota; class Gammaproteobacteria; order Burkholderiales; family Burkholderiaceae; genus Paraburkholderia; species Paraburkholderia sediminicola_C. The sequence continues at coordinate 3,377 of NZ_JAQQEU010000029.1, read as the reverse complement.
CTACCGGACGCTTCCCCGCCTCACTTTCGCTCCGGCGACTCACTGCGTTTGTGCCTGCCACTTGAGCCGCCCGCAATTCGCTTTGATCCGCGACGCGAATTCCGCCGGGTCGCGCTCGCGCAGCGCGCTCATCTGGCCGATGCGGCTCTCCGCGCGGCTCTAGCCCACCCGCCAGTGCCGGTCGAAGTCGGCGGGGTCGTGCAGTGTCTGTCTCAGCCGCTGCTTCTACCCGTCGATGCGCTCAGCCGACGCCCCGCACAACGCCTGCGCGAAGTGAGCCCGCTCGCCCCCCGTTTCGGCCCTGGTATCCGCCCGGACCTCGCCAGCCACATTTCACACGGGCGGCGTCGCCCAGAGCAACAACGCGGATGCCGCCGCGACAAGAACGCCGCGGCAGTGCGGGATGTTTCTCCTCGTCGACTCCTGACTATCCGCCGCCGCACCCAGGGATTTCCCTGGACGTTCTCGCCGTTGTCCGCCGTCCGGCGCAAAAGTGTCTTTAATAGACAGCAGGATGGCGTTTTCGCGCGCTATCTGGCCGACTGTCTGGACGATACACGGTGTTACGCTCGAACAAGCAGCCTTCGCAGGAGTGAGCCGCCGTTCAGCGGCAGATTCGAAAGCCAACAGAACACGCCGCGAAGCGCACATGGCCAATGAAAAAGGCGAAACATCGCTGCGGGAGCGACTGCGATGGAATTTAAAACATATACCGTACTGACGCTATTGGTGTGCAGCAGCACTGCCTTCGCATGGCAGCCGCTCACCTATCCAATCCGAAGTCAAAGCGCTTATGAGCGCAGCGTCGACACCGCCATGTGCTACGCGGCGGCGAACAGGACCAAAGTCGACATCAAACGCGAACCGCAGATTCCGACGCGCAAAGCGCCGCCCCCCAAGGCGTCGTCGACCGGCGCGCCGTCACGTCCACCGTTGCCGTCCAGCAGCTTCTCGGCCGCGCCGGTGAGCGCCAGCATGCCCGCCGCCGCGACCGAGCCGGGTGCCAGCGCGCCGGTGGCGACCGCCGCAACGGCGCCGGGGGCCTCGTCGGTGAAATCAGCGAGCGCGCCCACGGCCGGCTCCGAAGCGATGGCTGCAACCGGGGCGTCGTCGACGAATGCAGACCTCGGCGCGTCGGGCACGGCGGCCACTTCGTCGCAGGCGAACGCGGCGTCCGGCGTGAAGCTGCCGCCGCTGCCGGAACCCGAGCCGCCAATGGCCCGCTATTGGGCCGCCTATGCCGAATGTATGCAAGCGCGCGGTTACGTCGTCGTCCAGTAACTACGACTTGCAAATCTCGTTTGCGGTGTCTTGTTCTTTTGACCGCGGCGTCGGCATTCGACGCCCGTTAGCGACCCGGCCATGCCTAACGACCCGACTTCCGATCAGCAGGATCCGCGCCGATGCGGCCACTGCGGCGCGCCGCTAGCCGGTCTCTTTTCACCTTGTCCCGCGTGCCGCTCGCGCGCGGCCGACAGGTTGGGTGCGCAGGGCGCGTCGGCGTCGGCGCCGGGCTCCCCGGTCGTGCTGGAGGCCGCGCCGCCGATGCTTGCCACCGGATTGCCGACGCGCAGAAGCTGGAACCCGTCGTCGCGCGCGTGGTCCGGTCGCTACGATGCGATCGACGAAACCATGATGGTCGGGAGCGTCTATCGGCGGCTACGCGGACCGATCGTGCTGGGCGCGTCTGCGCTGGCGGTGACATCCGCCGTGTATCTCGGCTTCATGCATGGCAACGATGAACGCTCCGGCACGCCTGTCGCGGTTTCCGGGCTGGTGCAGCAGGCACGCGACGGCAAGGCGGCCGCTGGCGCAGCGGGCCAGGAGAAGCGGGCTGCGGCTGTCGCGCAACGGCCGTCGTCGAGGGTCGTCGTCGCGCAACGGCCCGCGCCGAATACGCCGCCGGTCAGGACAACTGATGCCTCACCGGCCACTCCACAGGTAGCGCAGCGCCAGGTTGCGATGGCCGCGTCGGCGGTCACATCACCGGCCGGATCGGCAATCGCAACAGCAGACGCGTCGCAGCCGACACAACGCCGCGTCGCGACGACCACCGTGCTGGTCACATCAGCAGGTACATCGGCGGTCACGTCAACGCAAGCATCGGCAACCGCCGCAGCCCTGTCGCAGCAGACACAGCGACGTGTCGCAATCGCCGCGCCGGTCACATCAGCGGCTGCGTCGCCTACCGCATCACCGGATGCATCGGCAATCGCAGCCGCTGCAGCCCTGTCGCAGCAGACACAACGCCGCGTCGCAATGGCCGCGTCATCGGTCACGATCACATCAGCGGCTACATCACCGGCCGCATCACCGGGGGCGTCAGCAACCGCAACCGCAGCAGCCACGTCGCAATCGACACAGCGCCGCGTCGCGATGGCCGCCGCGCCTGTCACGGTCACATCAGCAGCTACGTCTCCGGTCACAGCTGCGGCCGCATCAGCAACCGCCACCGCAGCAGCCACGTCGCAGTCAACACGGCGCCATGTCGCGATGGCCGCCTCACCGATCACATCGGCGGCTACATCACCGGCCGCATCACCGGCCGCATCAGCAACTGCAACCGCAGCAGCCACGTTGCAACCGACACAACGCCACACTGGGCTGACCGCCTCACAAGTCGCATCCGTGGCCACAACACCGGCCACAACACCGGCCACGTCAGCAGCCACGACGGCAAGTACGTCGCAACCGACACAACGCCGCACTGCGCTGAGCGCCTCACCGGTCACATTCGCACCCACATCACCTGCTACATCGGCAACCAGCTCTACAACCACAGCACCAACCCCATCGCAGCCAACTCAGCGCCGGGTCGCGCTAACCACGCCCGACGCCACGCACGCCGCCACCAGTCAACCCCTCAGCCCGGCGGAAAAGCTCCGCGCGCAAGCGTCGAGGCAACTGAAAGCGGCGCGCGCCAAGCTGCATGAAAACGATCTATCGGCGACCAAAGCGCGTCTCGCCGCCGCCATCGCGGCGCAGCCGGACAACCGCGACGCACAGCGCATGCGCTCCACGGTCAGCACTCGCGAAGAGCAGCGCGACGCGCTGCTGAGTTTCGCGCGAGGCTGCGGCTATGTCGGGCATTGGACGTGCGTCTCGCGCAACGCGGGCACCGCATTGGAGATCGATGCGAGCAGCAAGGAAGCGCGACGTCTCGTGACGCTCGCGATGCAGGAAACCGCGATGCAGGTTCCGCCGTCCGCCGCCGAGACCGAACCCACACCGCGGGCTAACCCGCGCGACCGGATCTCGCATCATTGATGTGGCGGCGCCAGGCACCGGCGACCCGCGCATGAGCTTGTGAACGAGAAAACGCAAGAAATCGCGGGCTTGAAGTCGCGAGCTTGAAGTCGCGAGCTTGAAGTCGCGAG
>NZ_JAQQEU010000028.1:0-100296 GCF_046026895.1 Paraburkholderia sediminicola | reverse complement strand
TTGATGATTGACCTGGATCGAGGCAGCGCCAGCGAAATCCATGGGGACGACGACTTTGCCAGATGGGCTAAAAACAACCGTGGCAACCTGCTTCAGAGTTTCAATGACAGAGACAGGCAGGGAGGCCTAGATGCGCATTGGCCAAAGGCGGGCGAAGCTCTCGACAATTTGATAGGGGGAGAACGTGTCAACTATCGCGGATACAACAGTCCTGTCAGTGACATGTCGATTCCAGTTAGAGAGACATTCAATTACACAAGATCGTGGGGCAGCGATTATCAGTTGAAATACGGCAATTTAACAGCAGGTACTGACGCTAAGGAGGGTGCCGGTATTGCATCCAGGTACCAGGCTGTCAACGCAAAAAACGCCGCATGGGCAGACCGGACCGAGGTATTCGGCTCTGCGCAGCAAAACTGGAAATCGGCAAAGGAAAGTTGGGGTAAGACATTTGGCTACATACCGGTTGTCGGCAACGCTGGCAATGTTGTCTTCGGAATCCACGACAGCCGCCATGGCATGACGGCGAAACACCGCATTGGCGGCAATGTGGCCGCAGCAATATCGGGCCTGCAACTGGTGCACGATGTGGTACCAGGCGCGGCGGAATTGACGCTGGGCAAATCGCCTTCAGTATTGCGTTTCTCCAAATCCTACGATTCGGGATGGAAATATGATCCGAAAACGTCTGAATTCGCATTTACCCAACCTGAGCGTGTGAAGCCGCAGTCCCCCCGGCTCCAAGGTACGGGAATGAGTTCCAGCCCATCTGGGACTTCACAATCTGGTAGCGCCCACCTGAATCAGGGTATCGCGGCGGGAGGTACTGAACTGAAGCCCGAAGAAGCCTTACTCAGGCAACAGGAGCTTCAGCAACTGGTAAAAGAAAAATACTCGCCACCGTATCCGGCCATGCCCGCTGTCCGGACCCAGGAACAATCTGTGGAACTGAGAACAAGAATAGAGAACGGTTCAGGGCTCAAAGGCGGGGGTAACCGCACAAGTCACAACAACGGCAGCTCTGACACGGCATCATTCAAATCCCTGCAGGATCTACTTGACAAAACGGCTAAGATACAAAAAATTAAGCCTTTCTCTGTTGATTATATGTTGAAGCATGATGATCCTATTCCACCAAAAGTATATCGAGGTCACCGAGATCCCGCGTCAAGCCCGGAGCTGGTGGAGCAACATGGACTACAGACGGCACGCGGTGGCCCTGATGATTATTTAGCAGCGATTGTCCAACATACGTCCCGTTCCTCAGGATCTGCTGGACAAGTATTGTCGTTATCGGCCAATAAAAGCGTGGCTTTACGTTTTGCCAATGAAAAATATCCAGTCTATGAGATTGACACAACGCAGTCACCTAGCGCATTTCGAACTGTGACTGACATTCTCGTGAATGATGGTATGAGATTGGTGGAAGAAGGTAAAATTACGCAGGCGACGCTCGCCAATGCGATTCAAGTCAGTCAAGGAACTACAGAGCGGGAGATTTTTTATGTGCCCGGAGATATTCCCCCGACTTTAGTGACAGCAGTTAGTGCTCGAGGAAGTGGATATGCTGCCAGGCCACTGAAGAGGTCTTCTTGAGCATCGCGAGCGCCTTCTGGTGTTGACCCGCTTTCGTGGACACGCTCAAAACTTAACCACGTAACTGTCCACCGAAGCGGGTCACCCCCAACTTCCCGAAAGGTACCGATCTGTCGGTGTATTCACAGGCCAAGCTCAATGCCGTGGCGAGACGATTGAACGAGCGTCCGGGAAAGACGTTGGACTACGAAACGCCAGTCGAACGATTCCAGCAAACGATTCCAGCAAACTATTGCATCCACCGGTTCGCCCGTCGGGTTTTGGATCGATCTGAGACGGTCGCCAAAGATGCAACCGCTTTTTATCCACGCAGTGTCTTAGACAAGGCGTAAACTTGCGTCGAAACACTAACATTCATTTCTGTCCAGGATTTCCAGAGCGGATCACGCCCCCGCGACAGTTCCGTGACGGACCAGCGGGCGCGGCCACGTCGAAGGGAGTTGTAGGGAAAGAAAACTATAATGGCGCGGCCCGTTCACTTTCGGATCGGCAGCGTGATGTGTCCCTCTCATGCTCCGCAAGAGCATTGGGTGTCCTGACTTTCTGGCATCGGACCCCTTCTCCGCTCGAACCGATCCACCTTATTCAGCCATGCATACTCACTTCCGCTTTTCCTCCGCGGCTTTCGTGCTTGCGCTTGCGAGCGCACTTTCGGCATGCTCGACACCGAAGCCGCTTTACCAGCAAGAACAGTTCGACGCAGGCGATAGCCCCTATATGCACAAGTTCGCCGCGAAGGCAGAGCCCGCGTGCGAAGCCGCCCGCCGTGCGTTGCTCAGCCAGGGGTATGTCGCCAGTTCAACGCGGTCCGATTCGGTCGATGGCTCGAAAAATTTCCAGCCCACGGGCGATACGCACGCGGTGATCGAAATCCATGTGGTCTGTACAACTGACGACCCCAAAAGCAACAGCAGTACCGCGTACGTGAATGCGGTGCAGGATCGCTATGCGCTGAAGAAGAGCAACACGTCGGCGAGCGTCGGACTGAGCGTGTTCGGATCGCTCTCGCTGCCGATCGGCTCGAGCGATGACTCGATGGTGAAGGTCGCGAGCGAGACGATTCCTGCCGGCATTTTCTATCAGCGCTTCTTTGCGCTGGTCGACCACTACCTGAAGGCCGACTCCGCCCAGCCGGGCGCCGTTGCCGCCGCGGCAGCGCCGAAGGAGGCGCTGCCGTCGATGAACAACACGGTGCCGCCGGTCGGGGCAGCCCAGACTGGTAACGATTCAGAGAAGGCGGCGAGCGCCAGGTGAGCGTCGAGAGTATCGCCCGCTCGAATGTGGGCTCGGGCCGCCGAGGTCGTCAGCCCGGTCGCCAACGTCCGGCATAAAACGGCGTCACGCTCGCGCCGTCACAGTGCGGATGGCGCGACCCTCGAAGCTTGGCCGCGGCAAGTCTCCGCAGCAACGGTCAGGCTTGCATCCTTAGGCTTGCGGGCTCATAGGTGCGGCATATCAGTGACGGCGTGCGACGGCCCGAAGAAGGGAATCTCCGTCCTGCGTAATTCGAGGTCGCACGGTACCGCCGGCAAGCTGCTCCATGGCAACGAGCTGGCGTTCGAGCAGCGTGCTAGGTCCTGCCGTTCGGCAATATGGTCGGCCGAGTGCCTGACGAGCATCAATGTCGCAAATTCATGGGCGCAACCGCACAGGCGACCTCGCTGCGATGCCCGGCTAGGCGAAACGAAATTTCATGCCGGTCCGCCGCGACATCGGGCATCAGATCAATAACGTCCATGTTTTCCCCCTCCTGAATTCAGCTGCGAACCTTTGACTTCCTGTCTTCAATTTTACTGAACAGAGGGAAACAGGCCCGTGCAGCAGAGATAGCCGCCCGGACAACTCGCGGTGTAGATTCTGCCTGCCCCTGCTGGAGACAGGTTTGAGGTTGACGGGGATGCAGACGTCCCAGACGGTTAGTTGCATGTTTGCGATCGACACGGACCTCCAAGGGGTGAGGCTTTACAGGAGGCGCACATCAAGGAGCCATTGGAGGCGACGTCGCATACGACACGATCTGGCTCGTCGTGTTATCGAACGTCGAAATGCAACATCAGCGTCTGCGCTTGGGCCAGGTTGCGCAGCGATGTCGTCATCGCGACGAGCAATTCGGCTTGCTGCGTCGTCAGCGCATCAACGTTGACGCTCGCAGTGGACCCTGGGCTGCCGCCGCTGATGCCCGGGATCGAAGGCAGGCCGAACGCCATGGACGGCGATGCATAAACAGCGGAAACGAACAGCGATAGCGGAGACGGTCCGTGGCCTCCACATCATCGGAGTCGACGGCTTTTTCCATCGTCGTGTCGGACGATTCGATGCGCGCGACCTTGGCTACACGAGCATCGAACGACTTCGATTTCACCACTTCGCGCGCGGGAAAAACGAACATGATCGTGCTGCCGTTCCCGGTACCTGCTGCCGTTCCCGGTACCCTGACGCGACGCTGCCGATGTCGAATCGAGAATCGCGTCGACGGCCGTCTCGTTGATGTTGGCCCGCACCGCGTCGCGCAGCATGGGTGAAAGTCTGGAGGAACTGTTCGCGGGCCGTCATTTTGACCGCGATGTGATCATTCCGTGTGTTCGCGGGACCTGCGCTGCAAGCTTACCTGCGCGATCTGGTCGAAATGACGGCGGAACGGGGTTTGTTGCTGGCGCACCCGACGATCCTGCGCTGGGTGCGTCGCTTTGCGCCGGAATTCGTCAAACGGTGGACCGCTTTTGCAGGCCCACCGGCCAGTCGTCCATATCGACTATTTGCACCAGAGCCGTCGCACCGCGCCAGGCGCGCTGCGACGGAGTGAATCTGGCTTAGTTCAGGAAAAGATCGCTTCGATATCCGGCGACGCGTCCTCCACCTCGTCGAAGTTCAGTGTCGCTTCGATATGCTGCAGGTGTTCCAGCATGCTCGCCGCAGCCTTTGCCTCGTCATGCGCTTCAATTGCATCGATCAGATCACTGTGCTCGTGATGCGGGCACGCCGGGGCGTTGGGCTTGTCGTAAAGCGTGATAACGAGACACGTCAACGGCGCGAGTTCTCGCATCATCCGCAAGAGGATTTCGTTGCCGATCATCTCCGCAATCAGCACATGAAACTCGCCTGACAGCCGGATGATAGCGGGCCGGTCATTCTGCTTGCGCGCGTCACTTTCCTGTCGCACGTGCTTGCGTAACGCACGCACTTGCGCCGCCGTCGCGGTGCGGCTCAACAGCCTGGCCATTTCCGGCTCGATCATGCTCCGCGTGACAAATACGTCTCGCGCCTGCTGGACGCTCGGGCTGGCGATAAAGGCTCCGCGATTCGGCACAAGTTCGACCAGCCCCTCATGCGCCAGCTTGTTGAGCACTTCGCGAATCTTGGTCCGGCTCACGCCCGAGACTTCCGCGAGCCGTTCTTCAATCAATTTTGTGCCGGGTGCAAGGCGATGCTCAAGCACCGCCTTCTGGATGCGGCCATAGATTTCCTCGTTCGTAAACGGCGCCTTGGGCGCGGCAGCTTTACTGGCAGGCATGGAGGAGGCTCGGCTCAAAGGGCTTCTGGCAACTGGGAATGGATTGATGATAGAGCAATCACGGGCATTTTTGTACACAAAAATTCAATGAAGCTCTCGCATCGAAAATCATTCTAGCGAAGCAAACTGTATTTTTTGCATACAAATGCTCATCCGCGCTTATCGAGCCTGACAGTCTGAAGACCTCTGTAGCGGGCAACTTTTTTTGCCCGCGCAGCATCCCTTATCTGGTGCCGATGATTCGATTTTGGTGCGGCTGCGCACCATCTTCATGCGAGCACGCTTATCGTATTTTCCGCCATGACCTATTGACGTCCGCTCCAAAGAGGATACTCAGGGAGCGGCCGTTTCCACTCTCGAAAGCGCATCCTACATTGCATACAATCTAGTTTTTATTGCGTACAAATATGTCGATTTATGTTGGCACAAACTTTGCATTAGATGAATCCGGCAAGCATCTCTTTCCGGCGCGGCCCGCGGAAGCTACCCTTGAAATGGAAATCATGACGCAACGCACTCTGATTGGCATGTTGACCCCGTCTTCCAACACGGTTCTCGAACCGGTCACTTCGGCGATGCTCGCGGGCCTACCCGACATCAGTGCGCATTTCGGCCGCTTCCGGGTGACCCAGATCGCGTTGTCCGAGCAGGCGCTGGCCCAGTTCGACGACGAGGAAATTCTCGGCGCGGCAGGGTTGCTCGCCGACGCGAAGCTGGACGTAATCGGCTGGAACGGGACATCGTCGGGCTGGCTCGGGTTTGAGGCAGACGAGCGTCTGTGCCGCAGCATCACCGAACGCACCGGCATTGCCGCCTGCACCTCGGTGCTCGCGCTCAACGAGATCTTCTCCATGACGGGCGTGCATCGCTTCGGTCTGGTCACGCCCTATCGCGACGACGTGCAGGCAAAGGTCATCTCAACGTACGGCAGCGCGGGCTTCGAATGTGTCGGTGAACGTCATCTGAACAAGCAGGACAATTTTTCGTTTTCGCAAGTCAGTGCGGACACGTTGCGTGAGATGGCGCGTGAAGTCGCGAAGAGCAAACCCGACGCGATTACGATTTTCTGCACCAATTTGCGCGGCGCGCCGCTCGCTGAAGAGCTCGAAGCCGAACTCGGCATTCCGGTGTACGACACCATCTCGACGGTGGTATGGAAAGCGCTGCGGATGAGCGGCATCGATACGCGGCGCGTCACCGGTTGGGGCAGCCTGTTCAGGGAGGTTGCATGAGCGGCGCGGCGGCCTTCGACCTCGTGATCCGCAACGCGGATATCGCCACTGCGGCCGATCGCTTCACCGCCGACATCGGCGTACGCGACGGGCTCATCGTCGCGCTGGGCAGCGAACTGGCGCGGGGCGCCGGCGAGATCGATGCAGGCGGCCGCCTCGTCACTCCAGGCGGCGTGGATAGTCACTGCCACCTGGATCAGGACACCGGCGACGACAGCGTGATGGCCGACGACTTCCTGAGCGGTACGGTTTCCGCTGCCTGCGGCGGCACCACCACGGTAATTCCGTTTGCGTGCCAGCAGAAGGGAAAGACGCTGCGTGCGGCGATCGATACGTACCACCGACGCGCCGACGCCCGCGCAGTGATCGACTATGCCGTCCATCTGATCGTCACCGATCCCACGCCGCATGTCCTCGAACAGGAGTTGCCGCAATTGATCAAAGAGGGTTATACGTCGTTCAAGATCTACATGACGTATGACGCGCTCAAGCTGAACGACCGTCAGATAATCGAACTGCTCGCCTTGGCCCGCGTCCACGGCGCCATGGTGATGATTCATGCCGAAAACGCCGATTGCATTGCGTGGCTCACCGAAGCGCTGCTGGAGCAAGGCATCACCGCACCGATCGGGCATGCGCTGTCCCGTCCGATGCTGGTCGAGCGCGAAGCGACGCATCGCGCCATCAGTCTCGCGCAGCTGGTCGACACGCCCGTACTGATCGTGCACGTCTCCGGCCGCGAAGCGATCGAGCAGATTCGCTGGGCGCAAGGACATGGCCTCGCCGTTTACGCGGAGACATGTCCGCACTATTTGCTGCTGACCGAAGACATGCTCGAAGATGGCCCTCGCGGCTATCAATGTATCTGCAGTCCGCCGCCGCGCGACGAAGGCAATCGCCAGGCCGTCTGGGATGGTCTTGTAAACGGTACGTTCCAGGTGCTCTCCTCCGACCATGCGCCGTTCCGCTTCGACGGTCCGCACGGCAAGCAGGTGGCCGGCGAAAACCCACGCTTCGATCAGGTGCCCAACGGCATACCGGGTCTCGAGACGCGCATGGCCTTGCTGATGTCCGAAGGCGTGATGAACGGACGCATCGACATTCACGCCTTCGTCGCATTGACCGCAACCAATGCCGCGAAGCTCTATGGCCTTTATCCCCGCAAGGGTTCGATCGCAATCGGCGGCGACGCCGATCTGGTGATCTGGGATACAGATCGCGCCTTCACGCTCACCAACGATGCGTTGCACCACAACGTCGACTACACGCCGTACGAGGGTTGGCAGATGAAAGCGTGGCCAGCGCTGACGCTGTCGCGCGGTGACGTAGTGTGGGACGGCGTGCGGCCCAGCGGCACGCACGGCCGCGGCGAGTTCCTGCCGGCCTTGCGCCCGCAACTGGCGCAACCGCATCGGCCGCTGAACCCTCGCATTGACGCTCACCGGGTGCTACCGCGCTTTGCCTTTCCCGCCGTCTATCGCGAGTAGGAGTGCCTTTGCGGGCTCGCGCGGAACGCGCGGTGCTTTTCACCTTCGGCGCCGCTTTACACGCTGCATTTATAACGAACGTATAGTGATTTTCTCTGGAGAGCCTGATGTCCGAACGATTTTCGCGTCGCCAATTCCTCCAACGTGCTGGCGCGGGTGCAGCCCTGGTGTCGATCAGCCTGCCCCGCTTTGCGATGGCCGCCGGGCTCACGCTTGACGACATCAGGAAGGCCGGCGTGCTGCGCATCGGCTGCGAAGCGACCTATCCGCCGCTGACGTATCGCGACACGAGCGGCGCGATGATCGGCTACGACGTGGATCTGGCCAACGCGTTTTGCCGCAATCTCGGCGTCAAGGCGCAGTTCGTCGACACGGTCTGGTCGGGCGTGATTCCATCGCTCTACACAAAGAAGTTCGATCTGGTGATGAGCAGTCTGAGCTACACGGCCGAACGCGAAAAGCACGTGGACTTCTCCGTGCCTTACGTCGAGGCCTCGCAAGCATTACTGATTCGCGCGACGGATCAGAAGAGCGTCACCAGCCTCACCGGCATGAACGGCAAGGTGCTCGGACTCAAGCTCGGCTCGCCGGGCCAGATACTCGAACCGAAACTCGATGCCCAATTGAAAGCAGCGGGCGGCGTGGGTTTCAAGCAAGTGAAAACCTTCGACGACCATCCGGCCGCCTATATCGCGCTGGCAGAAGGCAAAGTGGACGGCGTGCTCAACACATTGCCGACGCTTGCGCTCGTCCTGAAGAATGCGCCGGGCAAATACGCTATCGTCAAGGGCATCGGCGCGGATAACTGGGCGGGCATCGCGGCACGTACGGATGACACCGCGCTGATCGGCTTCATTGACCAGCAGCTGCGCACGTTCAGGAAAGACGGCACGTTGCATACGCTGCAGCAGAAGTGGTTCGGTTTCGACATGAACTTGCCGGATGCCATTCCGGTGCTGTCCTGAGAGCGCGGCGTCCATGGACTGGAGCATTATCGTCATGGCGTTGCCGATCCTCGCGGTCGGCCTGCTCGCCACGCTCAAGGTTTGCCTCGCGGCAATCGCGATCGGCATCGTGCTCGGCTTCGTGCTGGGTTTCGGTGCGCTCAGCCGCTTCAGGGCGGTTCGCATCGCCGTGCTGGCGTATGTCGATTTCGTGCGCGGCACACCGCTGCTCGTGCAGATCTTTCTCGTCTATTTTGCGCTGCCCGTCATCGGCATCAACTTCAACGAGTACTGGGCCGGCGTCATCGCGCTCAGTCTGAACGCGGGCGGCTTCATCTGCGAGATCGTGCGCGCCAGCATGCAGTCGGTCGATCGCGGCCAGACTGAAGCCGCGCAATCCATCGGCATGCGTCACGGCCAGATCGTTCTGCACGTGCTCTTTCCGCAAGCGTGGCGGCGCATCCTGCCGCCGCTCACCAACGAACTGATCTCGCTAATCAAGGGTTCGGCGCTGCTGTCTGCGATCTCCGTGTATGAGCTCACGCACGCCGGTCAGGAAATCATCGCAACGTATTTTTCGCCGTTCGAGATTTTCCTGCTGATCGCCCTCTACTACTACGCGTTGATCTCGGCGCTGGCGTGGCTGTCGCGCTACCTCGAGCGGCGACTGCCGCAATACTGACTTCATGAGCTCGGGTTCCCGCATGTCTCCCACCGTTACCGCCTCTGACCTGCCCGCAGCGTCCGCCATGGACGCCGCCGCGCGCGCGCATGAAGGCGCAGTTGCACCGCTGCTGTCCATAGTGGGGCTGCACAAGCGCTTCGGCGACAAGGTCATCTTGCCCTCCGTCTCGCTGGAGGTCGAGCACGGCGAGACCGTGGTTCTGATCGGACCTTCGGGTTCGGGCAAGACCACGCTCCTGCGCTGTCTCAACTTCCTGGAGAGACCGGACGGCGGCACGATCCGCCTTGGCGGCCAGCGTATCGGGCTGTCGGAGCACGGCCGCGCGCTGCCCGAAGCCGAACTGGCGCGGCAACGCAGCCGCTTCGGTTTCGTGTTTCAGCGCTTCAACCTGTTCGCGCATCTGAGTGCGCTGGATAACGTCGCCGCCGGCCCGCAGCGTGTGCTGGGACTCTCGCGCGATGCGGCTCGCGCTCGCGCACAAGATGCGTTGGAAAAAGTCCACCTCGCGCAGCACGTCAACAAACGGCCCGCGCAACTCTCGGGTGGCCAGCAGCAACGCGTGGCGATTGCCCGCGCGCTTGCGATGGAGCCGCAGATGATCCTGTTCGACGAGCCGACCTCAGCGCTCGACCCGGAACTCGTCAACGAAGTGCTCGACGTGATGCGCGATCTTGCCACAGCCCGAATGACGATGATGGTCGTGACACATGAAATGAGCTTCGCGCGCAACGTCGCGCATCGGGTTGTCTTCATGGATGCCGGCGCGATCGTCGAACAAGGTACGCCCGGCGACGTCTTCGGCCGTCCGCGCGAAGAGCGCACCCGGCGTTTCCTGAAGCATCTGCACACCTGAACCGAACCGGACCACCTGACTGATGACTGTCCCACCTATCGAGCTTGACCTTGACCTTTTGCTGCACGGCGCCACCGTCGTGACGATGGACCCGGCTCAACCGCTGCTGAACGACGCGGCCATCGGCATACGCGGTAACCGCCTCGCCTTTGTCGGCCGCGCGCAGGATCTGCCGGCGCAGACACGCGCGCGGACCACGCGCCGGCTTGACGGACGCGTGATCGTGCCGGGCTACGTGAACGTGCATACCCACGCCATTCTGACGATGGTGCGCGGCGTGGCCGAAGACCTGGGCTTCGCGCCCGCCTACACGCCCGGTATTCCGCACGGCCATGACGTGCGCCCGGACGAAGCCGTCGCGCTGGCGCGTCTCGGCGCACTAGAAGCGATGCTGTTCGGCTCGACGCTGATCAACGACAGCTACGTCCACGCAGACCTGACCATGGAAGCCATGGCCGAACTCGGCCTGCGTGTGTATTCATGCGGCCGCCTGCACGACGTCGATTTTTCCGGGGTCGCGGACGGGCGTTGGGAATACCATGCCGCGACCGGCGAGCGCACGCTCAACGACGCGCTGGCGCTCGCCGGCCGCTGGCATCGCAAGCACAACGGGCGCACCGGCGTCCAACTCGCCGTTCACGCGCCCGACACCTGCTCCGACGACTTTCTGCGTCTGATTGCCGACGCAGCACGCACGCATGATCTGGGCGTGACGACTCATCTCGCGCAAAGCCGTACCGAAGTCAGCGTGGTGAAGCAGCGTTCTGGCAAAAGCCCCGCGCAGCTGCTCGACGAGGTCGGACTGCTCAACGAAAGGCTCGTGGCGGCGCACTGTCTGTATCTGGACGATGACGACATTGCACGCGTCGGACGGGCCGGCATCACGGTGGCGCACATCCCCAAGGGCAACGCGACGGGCGGCACGATGGCGCCCACGCCGCGTCTGCGCGACGCCGGCGCGCGCATTGCATTAGGCACCGATAACATGCACGCCGATATGACCGAGGTCATGCGCTGGGCGCTGGCCATTGCGCGCATCCAGTTGGGCGAAGTCTCGGCGGACTGGCAGCCCGCCAATGCGCTCGCCATGGCGACGTGCAACGGCGCGCAGGCCATGGGCCTCGGCGACGAACTCGGTTGCCTCAAGACGGGCTGGCTGGCAGACCTCGCCGTGTTCAATTTCCAGCGCGCGCATCTGACACCGCACCCCAATCCGTTGGGCACGCTGGTACACACGGGACTTGGGCGCGATGTCGAAATGGTCATCGTGGACGGGGAGATTGTGGTGGACGGCGGCGCCCCCACCCGTTGCGAGGCCGACGCCGTGATCGCCGCTGGAAAGCACGCCGCCACGCAACTCTGGAAAAGGGCAAGCGCATGAGCACCCCGCACAGTGTCGTTTCGCAGTCGAAGCACGGCGCAGCGGACGCCGACCTGGCGGCTTCGCAAGCACGCACCTCGCAAACCGGCGCCGCCGTGCAGATGCGCGGCATCGGGCATCGTTTCGGCGCCGTGCCGGTAATTGAAGACGTCACGCTTGAAATTGCCGCAGGCGAACTGGTTGCGTTGCTCGGCCCATCGGGCTGTGGCAAGAGCACCCTGTTGCGCATCCTTGCCGGTCTGCAGGTGCAGTCCGAGGGCGAAGTGCATATCGGTGGGCAACGCGTGGACGGCCTCGCGCCACGCCAGCGCGGCGTGGGCATTGTCTTCCAGAACTACGCGCTGTTTCCGCACATGTCGGTCGCCGCCAACGTCGCCTACGGTCTCGAAGCCAATGGCGTCGCGCGTCGGGATGCCGCCCAGAAGGCCATGCAGATGCTCGAGATGGTGCGCATGGAAGCATTTGCGAAACGCCATCCGCGCGAGTTGTCGGGCGGTCAGCAGCAACGTGTGGCATTGGCCCGTACGCTTGCCGTCGAGCCGCGCATCCTGCTGCTCGACGAGCCTTTTGCGGCGCTGGACAAAAACCTGCGGCTCGATATGCAGATCGAAATCCGGCGTCTGCAGCGCGAACTGAACATCACGACCGTGATGGTGACGCATGATCAGGAAGAGGCCATGAGCATGGCCGACCGCGTCGCGGTGCTCAATCGCGGGCGGCTCGAACAATACGACCCGGCGGTCGCGATCTACGATCAGCCCGCAACCCCCTTCGTCGCCACCTTCGTCGGCACGGCGAATCTGCTGCCGGTCACCTTGCGCGTGCACGGCAACCAGTGTCTGGCAATCTTCGACGATGGCGCCATGCTGACCGTTGCTCAGCCCGGCCCGTGGCGCGATGCCGGCGCGGCGCTGCTGGCGGTTCGCCCCGAGCAATGGGCGTGGCAGTTGCCGCAGCCCGGCGCCAGCGCGCGTCAGCTGCTGGCTACAGTGCAACTGGCGATGCCGATCGGTCCCACGCTGGTGGTCGATCTGCAGATCGATGCCGGACATACCGTGAAGATTTCCGTGCCCCGCGCAGAGGGTGCCGACTTGCGCCCGGGCATGCGTGTCGCGCTCGATTTCAAGCCGGGTGCGCAAGTGCGCACGTTCAATGCGGCGCAGCCCAGTACCGCAGGTGTTTAGCGCATGGTGACGAACGTCCTGGTCCAGCGCGCCGCCCGCTTCGTTATCGCCGGTTCATCCTGTTCAACTATCCATCTAGAGGTCCTATGTCGCTGATCGATCACCAACGTCGCAAGCTCCTGCAACTGATGGGAGCAGCGGGGGCCGTCGGCCTCTCGCTCGGCAGCCCGCTTGCCATGGCTGCGTCCGCATCCCTCGCCGCCACCACGTTTCCCGGTGCGTGGGAAGAGTCACAACGCAAGATCCTGTTGCCCGCGTTTCGCAAGGCTGCGGGCGTGAGCGCCGTGCTCACCGCATCGCAAGCGGTCGACACGCTGACCAAGCTGGTGGCCGCGCGCAACAACCCGCCGTTCGACGTGGTCATGATGGACGAAGGGCCTTACCTCCAGGGCATCGCGCAAGGCATGTTCCAACCCATTCCGGCAGCCCGGGTGCCGAACCTGGCGGATCTGCCCGCGCACTTCATCGACCCGAAGGGTCTGGGCGTCTATGTGTCCGCGCAGGTCTATGGCATAGCGTACAACACGGAGCGCGTGAAGACCGCGCCGAAATCCTGGAATGATCTGCTCAAGCCGGAATTCAAGGGCCGCGTCGGCCTCGTGAGTCTCGACTCCACATTGGGCACGGTATGGATGGTGGCGCTCGCCAAGATGCTGGGCGGGGATGAAGATCACATGGACCCGGCGTTCGATTACATCAAGCGGCTGATGCCGAACGTTGGCGCGGTTGCCGCCAATCCGGGCGCACTCGGCACGCTGTTCCAGCAAGGTCAGGTGGATATTGCCTGCCACTACATCAACAACGTGGAATCGCTGAAAGCCAAGGGCGTGCCGGTGGCGCTCGCGCGCCCCGAAAGCAATTGGGGCATTGTGCGCAGCACGATGAACATCGTGAAGAACACCCAGGCGGCGGATCTTGCCGCCGCGTATATCAACACCGCGTTGAGCGTCGAAGTGCAGCAGCAGATGACGAGCGCGCCCTACTACGTCGCGCCAACCAACACGAAGGTGCCGTTTGGCGCAGCGCTCGCCGCTGTCGCTCATAACGCCAATGACATGACGTCCTTCGTGCAGGTCGACTGGGCACGAATCAATCCGCGCCGCGCTGAATATATCGACCGTTTCAACCGCCTGGTCAAGGTCTGACGCATCATGAACGCGAATCACCGGATGCCGCGCGACTGGCTGCTCGTGCTGCCACTGGGCCTGTTCTTCATCGCGTTCGTGGGCGTGCCGCTCCTGCTCGTCGCGCTGATCAGCCTGCACAACGACACAGCCATGACGCATTTCGGCATTCGCCAATACATGGTCTTCTTTGGCGACAGCTACAACCGGGGCATCCTCTGGCAAACGCTCTGGCTCGGTGCGGCGACCACGCTGGTGACGATCGTGCTCGGCTATCCGGTGGCGCACCTGTACGTGGTGAGCCCGCCGCGCTGGCGGCGCGTGCTGATTGTGCTGATCCTGCTGCCGCTTTTGACGAGTTCCGTGGTGCGCACCTTTGCGTGGGTCGTCATTCTCGGCAATGAAGGGCTGGTCAATGCGCTGCTGATGGCGCTCGGGCACACGGGCCAACCGGTCAGGCTCCTGTACACGCCGCTGGCGGTGATCCTCTCGCTTGCGCAGATCGAATTGCCGTTGATGGTGTTGCCGCTCGTCACCACGCTCACTTCGCTGGATACGCGCTTGTCCGAGGCGTCGCATGCGCTGGGCGCCAGCAGCTGGCGCACCTGGTGGAAGATCATAGTGCCGCTCGCCATGCCGGGTTTGCTCAGCGGAACCCTGCTGGTGTTTACCGGCGCGGTCAGCGCGTTCGTGGTTCAAACCCTGGTGGGCGGCGGCCAGCTGATGTACATGCCGTTCTACATCTACGAACAGGCCATCCAGACGCAGAACTATCCGTTTGCGGCGACGCTTGCCATGATTCTGCTGGTGAGCGTGCTTCTCGTGGTGACTCTGCTCAACTATTTCGGCCGCAAGACCAGAGGGTTTGTCCATGGCTAAATCCACGCTTGCCGCGCCGGGCGTCATGCCGGCGGGCCGCACCCAGCCGGGTCGCCTGTCTTTCAATGCAGTGATGGGCCTGATGGGCGGCATCGGGCTGTTGATGCTGATCGGGCCCACGCTGATCGTACTGGTGACATCGCTCACGTCGGGTTACTCGTTGAAGTTTCCGCCGCCGGGGCTGTCATTGCGCTGGTATCAGGCGCTGCTCTTCGATTCGCCGGAGATCATGGACGATCTGCTGTTGAGCCTGAAGCTGGCTGCCGCTGCAACCGCCTGCGCGACCGTGCTGGCGGTCGCTGCCGCGGTGACGCTCGCGCGCCGTCGCACGTTCGGCGCGCGACTGCTCGATTCGTTTTTCATGGCGCCGCTGACCATTCCGTCGCTGGCGCTGGGTCTGGGTATCCTGATCCTGTTCAACCTCGAAAGCGCGGGGCTCTCGTTCTACAGTCTGCTTGCCGGACATATCGCGCTGTGCGCACCGTATGTGCTGTACACGACGTCGGCCAGTTATGCGCAACTGGATCCCGCGCTGCTCGACAGTTCGACGTGCCTCGGCGCGAGTAGCTGGTTCACGTTTCGCCGTGTCGTACTGCCGGCGCTGGTGCCGGGCGTTGCGTCGGGGGCGTTCATTGCGTTCATGAATTCGTTCGACAACGTCGCGCTGTCGCTGTTCCTGTCGGACGCGAGATCTGAAGTGTTGCCCATCCATCTTTGGCACATCATCGAAGACAGCCTCGACGTGCGGGCGGCCGCGGCCTCGGGCGTACTGATTATCGCCACCTTGATTTCCATGCTGCTGATGGAGCGGCTCGCCGGCTTGTCGCGGCAGTTTCGCTAGCCGCCGCAGTCAACCCCTTCCTTCGATCAGGCAGAACCGTGCGCAAGATACTTTCCAACGTCAGGGCATTACACGGCACCGAACAGCGTTATGAGCCGCGACGCGTCGACGTCGTGATCGAAGGCGAGCGCATCGCCGCCATCGTGCCGGGCGGCAGCGCGACCGACGGCGAATGCATACCGCTCGACGACTGCGTGCTGATGCCGGGGCTCATCAACGGCCATCAACATTCGCACGAGCATTTTCATAAGGGACGGCTCGAAAACCTGCCGCTCGAGTTATGGATGCACTACGTGCGCGCGCCGCGCCCCGTGAAGCCGACGCCGCGCCAGGTCTATCTGCGAACGTTGATTGGCGCGCTCGAATCGCTGCGCAGCGGCACAACCACGCTCGTCGACGACGTGAGCCTCGGTCAGGCCATTGACCCCGCCGCCGTCGACGCGATCTTCCAGGCCTACGAGGACGCGGGGATTCGCGCGCTCGTGGGGTTCTCGATGATGGATCGGGCGATCGTCGATAACTTCCCGGAGGTGGACAGCATTTTCCCGTCCCCGTTGCTTGCGCAACTGCGTGCGCAGCCGCGACCCTCTCCCGATGCGTTCTTCGCGCTGCTGGAAAGCGAGCTGGCGCGTCACCATCCCCAGCACGACCGTGTGGGCATGCTGATCGCCCCGTCCGCACCGCAGCGCTGCACGCCGGAATTTCTCGCGCGATGCCGCGAATTCGCCGACACGCATGATCTGCCGGTCATCATCCACGTTCAGGAAACCCGTTTGCAGGTGGTAACGGCGCAAGCCTTCTACGGCAAGTCGATGGTGATGCGCCTTGCCGAACTTGGATTTCTGCGGCCGGGCACGTCGCTGATCCACGCGGTCTGGTTGTCGGATGCGGAGATCGCATGTCTGGCTCGATCGGGTGCGAGCGTGCAGCACAATCCATGGAGCAATCTGATGCTCGGCTCGGGCGTTCAACCAGTGCGCGCGCTGCTCGATGCGGGCGTCAACGTGAGTCTCGGCTCCGACGGCTGTGCGTCGACGGTCACCGTCAATATGCTCAACGTGCTTGGCAGCGCCGCAGCGGTATCGAAGATACGCGGCGACGATTATTCGCGCTGGTTGTCCGCAGCGGAAGCGCTGCATGCGGGGACCATTGGCGGCGCGACGGCGCTCGGACTCGGCAGCCAGCTCGGTGCAATCGAGCCGGGTTATCGCGCCGACCTGGTCGCTTACCGGACTGACGCGATCAGCTTCACGCCGCTAACCGATCCGGTGCGGCAACTGGTGTATGCCGAGCGCGGCGCCGCTATCGACAGCGTGTTCGTTGCGGGCGAGGCGGTCATGCGGAACGGACGACTCACGCGCGTCGATGAAGGCGCGCTGCTGCGAGAGATCAATGCCGCTTATGAGGCACTGGGCGCGGAGTTCGACCTCGCGGATGAATCCGTCGCGCCGCTGCGCGCGGAGATGGAGAAGGTCTACGCGCGCGCCCAAGCACTGCAGGCCAACTGGCAACCTCATCCGGCGAAACTGGCCGGGTGACGACAATTGACTCCCGCACCCCAGGCAATCCAGATGTCCGCTGGTACTGGGCTCGCAACGCGTAGCTTTGCCGGGCCGCATACGTTGACGTACACATTGCGGATTTCGTCCACCTGCAATCATTCAATGTCATTCTGAGGGCCCGACGGCACACGTGATGTTTGACAAGCCAACACTGGACACGAACAAAGGCCCCGCCTATCTCGCGTTGGCCGACGAACTGATTCGCTACGATACGACGAGCAGCCGTTCGAATCTCGGCCTGATCGAAGCGATCCGAGATCGCTTTCGAGCCCATCACATAGAAACGCTGCTGGTCTATGACAGGACGAAACAAAAAGCAAATGTGTTCGCGACATTGCCGGCCTTTACCGGGTAAACGAACGGCGGCGTCGTGCTGTCCGGGCACACCGATGTCGTTCCCGTAACCGGCCAGAACTGGTCAAGCGATCCGTTCGACCCGGTCATCCGCGGCGATCGACTCTACGGCCGCGGCTCGTGCGACATGAAAGGCTTTATCGCAGTGACGCTCGGCCTGTTGACCGATATCCAGAAGCGCCGGCTACGCGAGCCTCTTCATTTCGCCTTCTCTTTCGACGAGGAGGTCGGCTGCCTTGGTGCGCCCCTGCTTCTGGCTGAACTTGCGGAACGGGGCATCAGGCCTGCTGGCTGCATCGTCGGCGAGCCGACCAGCATGCGCCCCGTCGTCGCCCATAAGGGCAACAACGCCTACCGGTGCTGCGTAAAGGGCGTAGCCGCCCATTCGTCGCGTACGCCGAGCGGCGTCAACGCGATCGAATACGGAGCATCTGCAACCCGCGCGTGGTCGAGCGTGAATTCGGGGTAACGGCCGTCGCACATCTTGACGATCTCGGTCTGCTCGGTCCGTCACTGACCCTCGGCCATGGGGTGTGGCTGACGGAAGAGGACATCGAAATGATCGCGCACACAGGAACTTGCATCTGCCACAACTGCAGTTCGAATCTACGCTTGCGAAGCGGCGTCGCGCCGCTGAATGCGTTTGCCAGGCATGGCGTCATAGTGGGTATGGGTCTCGACGAAGCCGGTATTAACGACGACCGTGACATGTTGCAGGAGATGCGCCTCGCACTGCGCGTACACCGCACGCCGGGAATGGACGACGACGTGCCGACTTGTCCGCAGATACTGAAAATGGCCACCGAAGACGGCGCTCGCACCACGCCGTTCGGCAAGCAAATCGGACGCCTCAAAGCCGGACGCCTGGCCGATCTCGTGCGGATGAACTGGAAGACGGCCACGTATCCCTATCAGGACGACAACATTCCGATGCTGGATGCACTCATGCAGCGTGCCAAAACGAACGCCGTCGATACGGTGAGGATCGCTGGCGAGGTTGTGTATAACGAAGGTCGCTTCACGCGCGTGGATCGTGATGCGATCCTGCGTGAGATCGAGCAGATGCTGGCGAAACCGCGCGCCTCGCAGGATCAGGCAAAGCGTGAATTGGGTTCAGCGGTGTTTCCCTACGTGAAGGCGTTCTACAACGAATATTTTGCCCAGACGCCCAAGCGCGAGCCCTTCTATGCTCCCTCGTCACGAACCTGATCCGAAGACTGACGCCCCCGATGTCCTGACGACCATGTCGCCAGTTTCGGCCGCCCCCAGTCCGTCGATCGGAGTGTCCGTTGAAACGGGTCGACCTCGGTTCAACTGCTGGGTATCAGCAAGTCAGTATCACTCCCGTGAGGCGAGGCTAGCCGCCGTTCGGGTGTAAGCGGGTTAGCGTTGCTGCCAGAGCCGCATTGAGTGGGGACGGAACCGCCACTCAACGGTCTGTTTCCGGGACGGAGGCTAGCATGCAAGACGATACCTCATTGTACGTAGGCTCGACGTTCCCAAGGGTTCGGCCTCGGTAAGGTGCCGCTGGATCGTCGCGCGCACTCATGCGTGGCTGCACGGCTTTCGCCGTCTGCGTGCGCGATTGGAGCGCCGCACAGACATCCATGAAGGGCTCCTCAAGCTCGCCTGTTGCCTCATCTGCTGGCCAACTCTTCAGCGTCCAGAACAGTCTTTTTGATTGCGCTCTAAAAGAACACAATAACCGCTGCCCGGCGAACCCGCACGATACGGAAAGCGCTGCGATGCCGCTATGGGCGATGCAGTCGGTAATTACCCATTGACGCAGGTGCCAGCAGGCGACCAGAATCATCGGAATCCAGTCACGAACCGTCCATCGATAGTAGCCACCACGAACTTCGGGCCCTGATCTTTGCACAAGGAGATATTCATCATGACAACGCCGTGCATCATCTCTGTCGCAATCACCGGGTCGTTGCCCCGCAAGAAGGACAACCCAGCGGTTCCGGTTACTGTGAGTGAACAGGTGGAATCCACGCAGGCAGCATTCGAAGCTGGTGCGACGCTCGTACACTTGCACGTTCGCAACGACGACGAAACACCGAGCTCGGATCCCGAACGATTTTCGTTGGTCCTCGACGGCATTCGTAAGTACGCCCCCGGCATGATCACACAGATATCAACCGGTGGCCGGTCCGGGGCTGGCCGCGAAAGAGGCGCGATGTTGTCGTTACGTCCGGATATGGCTTCACTCGCGACGGGATCCGTCAACTTCCCGACACGGGTCTATGACAACCCTCCGGATCTGGTCGAGTGGCTTGCAGAGCAAATGAAGACCTACAAGATCAAACCCGAGATCGAAGCTTTTGATCTGTCGATGATCTTTCAGGCAGTCGCCATGCAAAAAACGGGCAAGATTCCAGGACCGCTGCATCTGCAGTTTGTGATGGGCATCAAGAACGCGATGCCCGTTGACCGAGAGGTATTCGATTTCTACGTTCGCACGCTTCATCGACTTGCGCCCGACGCTACTTGGACCGGCGCGGGAATCGGGCGCGACCAGCTCACACTTGTACGCTGGTCGCTTGAAATGGGCGGACATTGCCGCACTGGGCTGGAAGACAACGTGCGCCTCGACAAAAATACCTTGGCCCCTTCCAATGCTGCACTGGTGAAACAGGTTGCCGATCTTTGCGGTGAATATGGACGTACGGTCGCAACGGTAGCTGAAGCGCGAGCCCTTTTGCAGTTGACACCTTGATTGATCCCCACGGCACATGCTCCACGGCGGCGGCCGGCTTGCCGTCGCCACCGCTGGGCCAGACGTCTCACGCCGTGTGGATGACACACTCGACCCGCTGCCGCGTTGGCGAGTTCACCGGCCCGGCAAAGGCTCATATCGACCTACGGCTTTGTCACGTTGACGGGGGTACGACAAACCAACGCAAAACCGCGACCGCTTCCCGGGCATCGGACGGACCTTATCCAGGGTGATCTGCATCCGCGGCGTGTTCCACGCAATTACGAGGTTTGTCAGCAATGTCAACGGATCGGATGGGTGCGCTGGAATTCAACCACGCGGTCGTTTGCACGCGGAAGCCGACCGGGCATCTCAAGCAGGCGCATTGCCGTCGAAATGTGCGTGTTCCGTCAACCGTTCAGGAAACGGCTCTGTCAATGCCCACCGTAATTTCCCCAGAAGGGGGTGCGGCATAAATCTTGGACTACTTGGAGGTAGTCCATGTACTCGTACGAAGACCGCATTCGAGCGGTTAAGCTCTTCATTAAACTCGGAAAACGCATCGCAGCTCCCATTCGGCAGTTGGGTTACCCGACAAAAATGCTCTCAACAGCTGGCATCGAGAATTCGAGCAATGTCCTGATTCTGCCGGCTGGCTATGTGCACTCGAGGCCGAAGTACTCGGCCGAACAGAAGGGCCGCCGTCGAGCATTACCTGAGCCATCCGGGACGCGGACGCTCGCGGCCTGGCTTGATGAGCTGCACTCTGAGACCAGGGAACGCGTTGTCGGCAAAGCTGGGGGCGTATCTCAGCCTCCAGAGTTGAACCGGGCCGCAGTCATCGAGTTGTGCACTCAAGAGGAAAGTGCGCAAGTGGTTGCTCAAAGGATAGGCGTGAGCAGGCCGACTTATACAACTGGAAAAATAAGCTACTCGGTCGTGAGGTTCGGGCATCCATGAAACGCCACAACGATTCGCCGCAAGCCCCTGAGCGAGCAGAACTGGAGCGGCAAGTCGAATCGCCGGTTCTGGGTGTGATGGACGTGAGCGGCATCAGCGCTGTCGCGGCTGCGAAGGTCGGTGTCAACTTCCATACCGTCTAAGCGTCTGGCGGCCATGGGTGAAAGATTCGCGCGTGGCCCGTTTCACTAGAGTCACCGCCCTGCCAAGCAGCGCAAGAAGTGTCACTGTGGCTGGTGATCCCTCCTAGGTTCTTTCGGGGACCCAGGAGGGCTCGGTTATGCCGTCTGTTTAAAAAATTCTTCGTTTGGCCTATGCTTTTCCGTAACAAGGACAGCAAAGAGAACTGGACCATGCGATCGATATTTTTCGTTTTCCCTTGACGTCCGTATCTCCTTCGTCAAGATCGCAATACCATGTCCACACCTAGCCCGCGACCGCTAGTCCAGCGTTATCTCATCGATTTCGCCGTCATGGGAATATGGAGCGTGGCGGTTCCCCTCGTAGTATTCGCGTTCTCTCTACGCCTACGTCACGGCCACGATTTTTCCTTGTACCACGTTGGCATATGGATACTAGGCGTTGGCCTGGTTTTCTTCCACGTACTGTGTTATGTGCGCCGCAACCAATGGTCTCCGCAGCTTCCGAAAATCATCGACTATCAATACGTCGCCACTGGAGCTATTGGGCTGGTGCTGGCGGGTGCAACCGTAAGTCTCGACCAAAAAATGTGGGACCGCGAGCACCGAGATGCGGTAAGTCTGTCACGCAACCAGTTTGAGTGGTTTCAATATCAAGTGGCAATGTCGCAACGCGATTTGTGCGCGGTCGATGCCGATGGACAAAGATGTCTAGATACAAAGGCACTCTCTGCGAGGGTAGAGAGCAAGATGACGGAAATCAATAAGGCTGATGACACGGCTGTGCTTGTGGCAGCAATGGCGGAGCTGTCTGCCTACGCCTCTACATTAAAGAACCTATCGTGGAAGGTCCGAGACTCCGCCGCGGATTACGCCGCCAGGGTCAAAGATCTGACTGATCTGCCACCGCGACCAGGTTCATCCGACGATGCCTACGATCCGTGGAAACTTCTAGCCGCTATTTTCCTTCCATCCGCCGCGGCACTTCGGCTTACGAAGATCACGGTAGAAATCTGTCATTGGTATCCCAGCGAATAATTCTACGTAGCTGGGCGCCTTGAGGTAGGTCTCGTCCATCGAATGTCGGCTCCGATGTTACCCCGGCATCCGTATCGCGACAAAACCCAACAACGACGAACTTCGATTGCGCGCATTGTGTGTGGGATCGGACGGCTGGCTTGCGCCGGCAAGCATCCCGATTAGGGTTAACCCATTCAGAACTGCGCCGCGAAATACATACAGTTCTTGCATACGAGCTTGCTTCAGACGCGGGGGCATCGCCGCCCAGGGTCGTCTGGCGGTGTTTCCTCAGTTCTACGAATTCAAAGGAGATGACAGATGGAAATCCGCAACCCGTCCCCCGGCCTCTACAACGAAGATCTCGCACCCGCCAGGGTGCGCAACTGGGGTGCCTATAGCATTTTCAACGTCTGGACCTCGGACGTGCACAGCCTCTGGGGCTACTACCTCGCCGCCAGCCTGTTCCTGCTGTGCGGCAGCTTTACCAACTTTGTGCTGGCGATCGGGCTCGGCTCGCTCGTGATCTTCGCGCTGATGAATCTGATCGGCTACGCCGGCGAGAAGACCGGCGTGCCATACCCGGTGCTGGCGCGTGCCTCTTTCGGCGTGTGGGGCGCCAACCTCGCGGCGCTGGTGCGCGCGGTAGTGGCCTGCTTCTGGTACGGCGCGCAGACCGCAGCGGCTTCGAGCGCAATAGTCGCGCTGTTGATCCGCAGCACCAGCCTGATGGAGTTCCACAAGGGCACTCACTTCCTTGGCCACTCGGGGCTGGAGGTGATCTGCTACTTCATCGTCTGGGCGCTGCAGCTGCTGATCATTCAGAAGGGCATGGAAACGGTGCGCAAGTTCCAGGACCTGGCCGGTCCGGCGGTGTGGATCGCGATGCTGATCCTGGCGATCGGCCTGTGCGTCAAGGCCGGCGGCTTCTCGTTCGAGCATGGCATCCCAATGGCCACGCTGCTCGAGAAGACCAAGGACGCCGGTGTCAGCGGCGAGCCCGGCTCCTTCTGGGCGTTGATGGCCGTAGGCGCGACCTGGATCACCTACTTCGCGGCGCTGTACCTGAACTTTTGCGACTTCTCGCGCTACGCGAAGAACCGCGACGCAGTCAAGAAAGGGAATCTGTGGGGCCTGCCGGTCAACCTGGTTGCTTTCTCTCTGGTCGCCGGCGTCACTACCATCGCCGCCTTCAAGGTGTACGGCGAAGTGCTGCTGCACCCCGAGCAGATCTCAGCCAAGTTCGACAGCTGGATACTGGCACTCATCGCGGCGGTGACCTTCGCAGTCGCCACGCTAGGCATCAACGTAGTTGCCAATTTCGTCTCGGCGGCGTTCGACATCTCCAACACGTTCCCCAGGCAGATCAGCTTCAGGAAGGGCGGTTTCATCGCTGCGGCCATCGCGCTGGTGCTCTACCCCTTTGCGCCGTGGGAAGGCAACGCCGCTCACTTCGTCAACGCGATCGGCGCCACAATGGGCCCGCTGCTGGGGATCATCCTGGTGGACTACTATCTGGTGGCCAAGGGCAACATCAACGTCGCGGCGCTCTACCAGGAGCACGGCGAGTATCGCTACGAAGGCGGCTGGAACGTCAACGCGTTGGCGGCGGCGGCGGTCGGCAGCGTGTTTTCGACCTTCCTGCCCAACTTCACCAACCTGCTGCCGGCCTGGTGGAATACATATGGGTGGTTCTTCGGCGTAGTGATCGGCGGCGGCATGTACCTGATCATGGCGACGCTGCGACCGCGTACCGCGATCGCCCCTACCCGCGTTTAAGGGTCCTTCCAGCCCGATCAGGTAGGGTCGGGCACTGGCGCGGCACCGCCGAGTGCCTTTGGAAGCGGGCGGGCACGATGGCGGCTTCCGGATCCAGCCATCGAGTGTCCTTGTTAATGCATGGGCGGACGACCGTAGGTGGGCCGGACCGAGCCCGGTGCGCTGGGCGATACCGAGCCGACACGGACGAAACCCTGCTGCGAGGCGCCGCTTTTGCTAGCAAACTTTTCAACGGCGGACGGCGGCGACCTGCGGCCTGTCTCGATGCCGACGAAAGGCCGCTTATTCGGCACGTCGCCCCGCGGACAACTCACACAGATGTCACGGTCGTGCTTCAAGGACGAGATTGAAAGGCGTTCCGTGCGCCCGACGGAAACGTGTAAAGCCACCCGTCGTGACCACCTCCCTCAGCCGGGCTTCACCTGCCTGAGCGCCCAGCCCCATCTTTCCTTCCTGAGCAAGCGATGCGCCTGTGCAGATCATCGTCGACGCCGAGTAATAGATCCGCCCGATAGGGTTAAGGTTGTCTTCGAGTTTGTCGTTGGCGAACGGCTCAACGATCATCCATGTACCGTCCGGTTTCAGAGATTGGATTACGTGCGCCGCCGCGCCAATCGGATCACCCATGTCATGAAGACAGTCGAAGAACGCGACGAAGTCATAGCCGGTGCCAGGAAAATCCTTCGCGGCTGCGACTTCGAACCGCACTCGGCCCGAAACGCCCGCCAGATCTGCGGCTTCGCGCGCTTGCTGGACGGACGGCTCATGGTAGTCAAAGCCAACGAAACTGGCGTCTGGGTAAGCCTGGGCCATTAATATGGTAGAGGCACCGTGGCCACACCCCACGTCGGCCACCTGAGCACCGCCAGCCTTCAGTCTCGCTTCCACGCCATCAAGGGCGGGAATCCATTCGCTTATGAGATGCGCGGTATAGCCGGGTCTGAAGAAGCGCTCTGTGCCCTTGAACAGCGAGGGATAATGCTGGTGCCAGCCCACACCGAGTCCCGTACGGAACGCCGCTTCCAGCTTGGGAAGATCGCGGAACATGGCTTCCGCGCAATCGCAGAAACCCGGGATGAACGCGGGACTCGTCTCTACGGAAAAACACATCGCCATTTCGTTTTCAAGCTGATATTTGCCCGCGACCGCATCGTAACGAATGAAGCCGGACGCTGCCTGCGCGGCCAGCCATTCACGCACGTAACGCTCCGCGAGGCCGGCGCGCCCGGCAACCTCGGTCGATGTCATCCATCCTTGTTCGGACATCGCCTTGTAAAGACCGAGACGGTCGCCCAATGCGATCAACGGCGCCGAGGCGACCGCGCCGAATTCACCCACCATTCGTCCCATGAAGTCTTGCACCTTCTGCTCGTCGAATTGCATGACTTGCCTCCTGTCCAGATTGGAAGAAAATCGGCAAGCTGGTGCGAAAGACAGGAATGGATTAATACATTGAGCTTTCGTGACGCTCGCCAGGCAAGCGAAAGTATAGGCGTCACAGCGCTTTCTGAAAGACGCCACGCCCGGACTGCGAACGGCCTCGCCGCAGTGGTCGCAGTAGTCCACATCGATGTTCCGAACGTTGTAACGTTCTGAATCCGCTCCGTACATTCGAAGCGGATTCCGCCAGCGACTCGTGGCCGACGTCCGTGGAATCAGGTTTCCGGCGCGGCGCGGCGTCGCGATACCGTGTCTCGAGCCGCGATAAGCAACCCGTTTGCTTCACGCTCACGGGGTCCGGCTCGTTCGTTTAACGCCAAATGCGCTCCGACGGGGCGCCTTGCACCGGAGTCTGCCCACCACCAGCAAGGACGGTTATCGCCGCCACAGTAGTCCTTCGAGTTCTGCCAACGACGGACTCGTGACGGGCGACCGGCGCCCGCCGTCGCAGGCCGCGGGCCTCTTCCCCGGACTTGCCGGCGGCGGCCGGTCGCGGACATATCTCCAATGAACCACGTGTGGGTGCCGCGTTCCGATGCAACTACGTCCGTCCCGTTCGCTTCGGTCTACTCGAAAACGGACGGAATTGTTGCGTGGAAACGATGCGTCTCCACCGGGTCAACGAACCACCGCAACGTCGAGGTCACGGACGTGAGCCATCCAGGCATGGTCCATCATCCGGAAGCGCTGCGCGGTGGCGGCCCTGCTTGCTCAGACGGCCGCATAGCGGCGCGTCACCGCGATGCGAGGCCCGGACTGGGCTTGAAACGGCCCGGGCCTAAAGCAGGAAATGTCAACTGGCGCTTAGCTCTTGCCAAGATAAGTGACGACTCGCTTCGCGACGTCAACGAAGGCCTTTTGCTTGCCGGCCAGTAGCGTCGCTGAGCGGAGCTCAATCCCGGAAGCCGCCACGATTCGGACTCGAACGAATTCACCGTGCATGGTAATTCGCACGGAGGCGTCCAGTGTAGGCGTGGAATGTCCAGCTGTTTGTCGCTCGTTCTTGGCGAGAGAGAGTTGGGAGAACGGTAGACTAGGCAGTATGACTTCGCGTGAGGTAGAGGGCTGGCCCGCCATGAGGAATCAAACGCGGGTTAGCATCGCTGCCAGAGCCGCACGGTGTGGACGCTGCCACACCCGGCGATTTCCCGCACGGAGGCCAGCATGGAAGACGATAGCACGCTGTACGTCGGCCTGGACGTACACAAGGACTCGATCACGGTCGCCTACGCGATTGGCACAGGCGAAGTCGAACTGCTCGGCAAGATCGGTACGACGCAGACCGACATCGATCGCCTGTGCAAACGCCTGCAGTCCAAAGCGCGCCGCATACGTGTCGTCTACGAGGCGGGCCCGTGCGGCTATGGGCTCTACCGTCAGCTCGTACAGAAGGGCTTCGACTGCATGGTGTGCGCACCATCACTGATTCCCAGAAAGCCCGGCGAGCGCGTCAAGACCGACCGACGCGACGCCGTCAAGCTGGTGCGGTTGCTGCGTACCGGCGACCTGTCAGCAGTGTACGTGCCTACCGTAAGCGATGAAGCGTTCCGCGATCTGGCACGTGCATGGGTGAGCGCCAAAGACAATATGAAGCGTGCGCGGCAACGGCTGAAGGCCTTCCTGCTCTCACACGGGGTGCGCTATACGGGCCGAGCCGACTGGGGGCCCGCGCACCGGCGCTGGCTGAGCACGTTTTCGTTCGACAACCTTTGGCAGCAACTGGCGCTCGACGAACTTCGGCGCACGATCGAGGATCGTCTCGCGCAATGCCAGCGTCTCGAAGCCGCCCTGCGCGAGGCGGTCGTCAACTGGCGCTTCTATCCGGCTGTACTGGGCTTACAGGCCATGCGCGGTGTGCAGTTCACTACTGCCGTGGGCATGCTCGCCGAACTGGGCGATCTCTCACGCTTCGCGCACCCGCGCCAACTAATGGCCTGGCTCGGCGTGACCCCGTCAGAACATTCCTCCGGCAACAAACGGCACCAGGGCAGCATCACCAAGACGGGTAACAGCTATGCAAGAAAGTTGTTAGTCGAGGCCGCCTGGAGCTACCGACACCCGGCACGCGTGAGCCCCGAGATCCAGCGGCGACATGAAGGCATCCCCAAGCCCATCATCGATCGTGCCTGGGACGCGCAGGTGCGCCTGTGCCGGCGTTATCGCAAGCTCGTCACGCGCGGCAAGCAGAAGAACATCGCGGTGGTCGCGGTCGCCCGCGAACTCAGCGGGTTCATCTGGGACATCAGCCGGCTGGCGATGTCGCTCGCTATACCGCGCGAGGTACACGCGGCGTAAATGCAACACCTGAGCACCCCATAAGCGCATATTCGACGGCTTCGGGCGATGCTTGTTGGTGCGCCGCATCACACACTCGTTTGCTCTTTATGTCGCCGCACTGAATTGTTTCCCCGATAGGCAGACATACCCTTTCCGAGGAACATAGGCCTGCGCTACAACTTGCCAACGTGTCGAACCGATGGGGGTAAGCATGGGACAACTCGACTTCAGCGCCTTCGAGCACGAAGGCTGGGAGCGGGTCGCGCAGGCCTATCATACGTATTTCGGTGATTTGGCCGCCCAGTCGAACCACGCAATGCTTGAGACTCTTTGCATTCAGCGGGGTGTGCGTTTTCTCGACGTTGCATGCGGCCCTGGCTACCTCGCTGCCGCCGCCGCGCGGTGCGGCGCGAATGTCGCTGGGGTGGATTTCTCGGTTGCGATGGTCGACAAGGCGAGACGCGTCTTTCCGGGACTTGAGTTCCGCGTCGGCGACGCGGAGGATTTGCCCTTTCCGGATGAAAGCTTCGCGTCAGTGGGCATCAGTTTCGCATTGTTGCATTTCCCGCGCCCCGAGCGTGCACTCGCGGAGGCGTTTCGTGTACTCCAACCCAATGGCAGAATCGCCTTCACGGTATGGGCGACGCCGAACAAGGCGGTGGGCTTCGGGATGGTGTTGAAGGCAATCGAGGAGCACGGTACGACCGATGTTCCCGTCCCGCCGGGACCACCGTTCTTTCGGTTCAGCGACTGGCAGGAATCGAGGCGCGTGTTGCTCGATGCCGGATTCGTCCAACCGGCCGTGCGGGAGCTGGACCTTACTCTCGTGCTTCATGCTCCCGATACACCTTTTCATGCGCTCATACGTGGCGGCGTGCGGTTTGCCGCGTTGCTGAACGCCCAGACGCCGGCCGCGCTCGCGTCGATTGAACGGGCCGTCGCACACGACACAGAGGCGTATCGGAGCGAGGTTGGGGAACTGCGGCTTCCCATGGGCTGCGTTCTAGCTTCTGCGGTCAAGACTTAAGGGGGCCGATTTATCCGAACGGTGTCTAGCGAGAGCTCCATGTATTCGGAAAGAGTCGATAGCGCCTGTGTGGCTACATCAAGCGGGTCGCGAGAGGACCAATTCATAGATGGCTTGTGGAGTCGTGCGTGGTTGCGTGCAGCGCACATGCGTAAGCGAATAGTGCGCGCCTTGCATCAGCGTAAGGCCACGCAAGCAAGACAGGGAACACCACGAAGATAGTCAGGCCGGCAATCATTCGGGCGCACCATCCAGAATGCGAAGCTTGTCTGCGATATCGGGAAGATTGTGGCCAGTCGCGCGAAGCTCATTCACGAGCCTATGAGCAGCAGCACAGCACTTCGCAAGCGTCTCATGCAGTCGTGGTTCGGCCTGCATCCCAGTCACCGCCTTTTCCAGCTCAGTTGGGGACTCGCTCAGCAGGGCAGGAACGACCTCTTCTGGCGGTATGACGGAGCCGTGGCTCAACAGCTGAGCCGTCCAGTCGCATCCATACAGCAGGGTGCGCTGTTCAGCTCGTTTTGCTTCTTCCTGCTCCAAGGTGGCGAGGCTGTGCTGGCTCTTGTGAATTGAAGCGCGCCAAGTTGTCAGGATGTCGGCGCGCAGTCTCGCAATTGCATCACCGAGGGACGCGCTCTGTCCGCCAGCGACAAGGCGGCGTTCATCAAGTCTGTCGATGCGGTCCCGATATCCCTCGAGGAAGGACAACCAGTTCAACGGCAGTTCGGTCGTCTCGGAGAACGAGCGGCTAGCGTCACTAAGCTCGCTTCTGATGTCCTGGAGGGCCTGAGCATCGGCAAGACGTGCCTCATAGACTTCTTGAGAGGTCACCATCTGGCGATGAAGGAGAAAAAGCGGATTGTTGTGGCGTCGTTGCAGGTGTCGTTCGGCAGCGCCGGGATAGGCGCTCCATCTCCAGTTGTGCAGCGATTTTGCATCAAAGTCGACCGCGTCTATCATGGGCCGGAATACCGCCAGCCCCTCCTCGGTCGCATGGCGAAAACAGTCGGCCAGCTTGAAGTCATTGCCTTGCAGGCTAGCGTCCTCGTTCCCAGCATACGGGGAGTCAGGCGCAAGCCGCAGGAAACCTGTAGCCAGGAAGAACTCCATCGGCAGTTCCACGGACAGCCCATCAAGTCGGAAGGTGCGCGGTTGGCCGGAAATGGCCTCGACAGAATGCGCCAGGCGGTTTTCGAGGTCGAGCAGCACATCAATCTTGTCGCCGGACAACGGCTGCACTGCGTTGGCGAGCAGGCACAAGGATTCGCGCAACATTTTTGCCGGGATAGTTCCGTGCTTCTCGGCAAAAAGCCAGAACCAGAGAGCGAGTTGATATCCCCGTACGGCATGTCGGGCGAACTCTTCGACATCGGGCGTGAATGTCGTCCCAGGCGCGGCCCAGTTTGCAAACGGTGTCGCGTCGCTGCCCAAGTACATATCCAGAAGCTGCTTTAACGACTCATGCGTACCGCTCGGCCAGCTTCGCGTTTCGTCGTACCGCTTCTCGGTTTTCCAGAGTTTCCAGGCCATTGTGAACCTCGCAAAAACGTGCGGGATACGCCTTCGGAAAGATACTTGCACACTCGGTGGGGCGCGTAAACTGGCGGTGACCTTCCCGCGGCCCGAGGTAGCTCGAAGCGGGCCAAAACGCTGTGACCACGACTCAACTGCTGGTCGATTCATGCCGCCATAAGCCAGGCCTTGTCCGCCCGCTCCATCCGGAGGACACAAGCGGTTGGCGCAGGACAGTTCCAGAACGCTTGACCGTGAAAAAGTTCAATGCATGCGGGCGCGTTCTCGGGAACGAAATGTTGGCTTTAAAACGCCGCCGGCCGGCCATGCGCTTCGTGCCGGTCAAATCCGTCGAGCAGCAGGACATCCGGGCGACCCGATATCGGCCGTTGCGGAACTGTCCGGCATCGCCGACCGCTGCAGCGATGGCCGTCGCGGTAATCGGGCCGATACCGGGTATCTGGGCAAGCTTCCCGCAGAGCGCCGATTGCTTCACAAACGAGGGGATGGAGATTTCGATAAAGTGGATGCGTTCTTCGATTGCACGCAGGTGCACAAGGAGTTCGGTCAGCAGCGTCCGGCAAAACGGGGTGAACTCCTCGGCGCTTGTGCGCAGCCGCTCCGGGACCGAACGCTTGAACGCCGCCCAAGGAGGCGGCCTAATAACTGCGCCGTCTTGGCAAAGCGTCACCCGGTTGACCTCGGCGCCGGGGATGCCGTCTAGCCGAAGCTACCGGCCCTTGTCACACTGCATTCGCCGAACGTTCGACCGCGCCACCGCGACGATATAGAACGAGCGTCGCAATCAGTCCACAGAAAGCGGCGAAGCTCATCCAGTAGCCTGGTGCGGCTTTATCATGCGTGAACTCAATCAGAAAAGTCGATACCGCAGGTGTAAATCCACCGAAGAGCGCCGTCGCCAGACTGTACGCAAGCGAAAACCCTGCGACGCGGACCTGCACCGGCATCACTTCAGTCAGCGCGACGACCATTGCCCCGTTGTAGATGCCGAAGAAAAACGAGAACCACTGCAGGACGATCAGCATTCTGAAAAAGCTCGGCGCTGCCGCCAGCCACGAAAGCGCGGGATACGTGGTGAAAATGGCAAGCACTGTGATACCAATCAGAAGCGGCCGGCGTCCAATACGATCCGACAGCGCACCGCCAATCGGCAGCCAGATGAAATTGGAAACGCCAACGCACAGCGTAACGACGAGACTGTCGGCGGTGCTGAGTTTCAGGACGGCCCTGCCGAACGTCGGCGTGTAGACGGTAATCAGATAGAACGTGGTGGTCGTCATCGCAACCAGCAACATGCCGGCGAACACGATTTGCCAGTTCGCCATCATTGTCGCCAGGACTTCCTTTGCCCTCGGATGGTGCTGCCTCGCCTTGAACTCCTCGGTTTCCTGGAGCGAACGGCGCAACACGAACAGGAACGGTACGATCGCGCAGCCGATAAAAAACGGGATGCGCCAGCCCCACGCACCGATACTCGCCGCGGACATCCAGCTGTTGAGTCCGTAGCCGAGCCCCGCTGCAACTACAATTGCGACCTGCTGACTTGCCGACTGCCAGCTCGTATAAAAGCCCTTGTGACCTGGCGTCGCCATTTCAGCCAGATAGACCGACACGCCGCCCAGTTCAGCGCCCGCCGAAAAGCCCTGCAGCAACCGGCCGATCAACACCAGTGACGGCGCCAGCATGCCGATTGTTGCATAGCCCGGGACTACGGCGATCAGTATCGTGCCGCTTGCCATCAGCGAGAGCGTCACGATCAGGCCCTTGCGACGGCCGACTTCGTCGATGTAGGCGCCAAGCACGATGGCGCCTAACGGCCGCATCAGGAATCCTGCGCCGAATACGGCGAACGTCAACATCAGCGAGGCAAACTCGCTGCTTGACGGAAAAAACACCTTCGAGATGTAGGTGGCGTAAAAGCCAAACAGAAAGAAGTCAAATTGTTCAAGGAAGTTACCGCTTGTGACGCGCAAAACGGCGCCGACTTTGGAGCGGGACGGTCTGGGTGCGTCTGCCACCATGCTGGTTGAAGGGTTCATAATTACTGTCTCCTTGCGTTTGTCTGTCTGGCTTGTGAGGCGGCAGGTCCGGAGCATTTGCCTTGCTGACCTGACAGCGCCGCACTTTGAAAACGAACCGCTAACAGTTTCAATCGGATCCCACCTGTACACCGCGCTGTTGCGTCGCTTTTCGATTGCGGATTTCAGTGACGCCGCGTTGTGGTAGACGCCGCAAGCGCAAACAGCGCCATCATCATGCCGGAGACTCTGGGTCGCCAGCTTAAATAGACTGTTTCATCCTTGGTGTTGGTTCGCAACGCCGCATGGCGGGAAGCTTCTGCGGCGTTGCGCGCCTGTTGGCCTTCAGCTAAGGGCTATCCTTACCGGGGAAATATTCCAGATTCGTTCACAGTACTCGCCGATTGCACGATCGGACGAGAATTTCCCCGAACGCGCCGTATTGAGGATCGACATGCGCGTCCAGTATCCCGGATCCTGCCAGGCGACGCTCACGCGCTCCTGGCACGCGACATAGTCGGCGTAGTCGGCCAGCACCAGAAACGGATCGCAGTTGCGCAAGTTCTCTACGAGCGGGCGGAACACCTCACGGTCGCCGCGTGAGAAGTATCCTTCTGCGATCAGTTCCAGCGCTTCGCGCAACTCCGCATTGCCTTGAACATGATCCTCAGGGCGATAGCCCTCACGCTTGACACGCTCCACCTCGTCGGCAGACAGACCAAAGAGGAAGAAGTTTTCCTCGCCAACCTGCTCGCGGATCTCCACATTTGCACCATCCAGCGTTCCGATCGTGATTGCGCCATTCATCATGAACTTCATGTTGCCGGTGCCGGATGCCTCCTTGCCGGCAGTCGAGATCTGCTCGGACAGGTCAGCAGCCGGATAGATGAAGTGTGCATACTTCACGTTGAAGTTCGGAAAGAACACGACCTTGAGCCGATCGTCGATCACCGGATCGTTGTTGACGATCTCCGCCACACCTGTGATCAGCCGGATTATCAGCTTGGCCATCGCGTAGCCCGGCGCCGCCTTTCCGCCGAAGATGAAACAACGCGGCGCGACGCGCTGCTCCGGGTGACGGCGCAGACGCTGGTAGAGCGCGATGATGTAGAGCGCATTCAGATGCTGGCGCTTATATTCGTGGATGCGTTTGACCTGGATGTCGAACAGTGAGCCCGGATCCACAACGACGCCCGTGACGTCCCGGATACGCTGCGCGAGAACCTCCTTGTTCGATCGCCTGACATGGCGCCACCCGTCCTGGAAAGCCGCATCGTCGGCATGCGCCTCGAGTCCTCGAAGTCGCGCCAGGTCGGTGACCCATCCCTCGCCCACCGTCTGGTCGAGCAGTTGCGCGAGGCCCGGATTGGCGAGCAGCATGAACCGGCGCGGCGTGACACCATTGGTGACGTTGTGAAAACGTTCGGGCCACAGCTCGGCAAAATCGCGCAACACGGTCTGTCTGAGCAACGTGGAGTGCAACGCAGCCACACCGTTAATGGCATGACTGCCGACCGTCGCCAGATGCGCCATGCGGATCTTCTTTTCGCCCGTCTCGTCGATCAGCGACATTCGCGCGATACGCGCCTCGTCGCCGGGATGACGTTGCCGGACCTCATCGAGGAACCGGCGATTGATCTCGAAAATGATTTCGAGCAGGCGCGGCAGCAGGTTGCGAAAGAGCGGCAATCCCCACGTCTCCAGTGCCTCCGGCAGCAGCGTGTGATTGGTATAGGCGAACGAGCGCCGTGTGATGTCCCACGCTTCATCCCAGGGCAGCAGCCGCTCGTCCACGAGCAGACGCATCAGTTCGGCGACCGCGATCGACGGATGGGTATCGTTCAGCTGCACGGTGAACATCTGCGCGAAGCGTACGACCGGCTCACCCTTGCGGTCGAGCAGACGCAGCATGTCCTGCAGCGAGCACGAGACGAAGAAGTATTGCTGTGCAAGGCGCAGGCGCTTGCCGGCTTCGGGTTCGTCGTTGGGATAGAGTACTTTTGACAGCGTTTCGGAAATCACCTTGTCCTGCACGGCCTGGTAATAGTCGCCGGCATTGAAGTCCTGCAGGTCGAAAGACTCGACAGCCTCGCTCTTCCAGAGCCGCAGCGCGTTACACGTGTTGACGCGGTATCCGAGCATAGGCATGTCGCAGGCCA
Source organism: Paraburkholderia sediminicola (assembly GCF_046026895.1). Taxonomy (GTDB): domain Bacteria; phylum Pseudomonadota; class Gammaproteobacteria; order Burkholderiales; family Burkholderiaceae; genus Paraburkholderia; species Paraburkholderia sediminicola_C. The sequence continues at coordinate 65,612 of NZ_JAQQEU010000028.1, read as the reverse complement.
CGCCCTTGACCTGGTGCGCGGGTATCCAGCGCACGCGAAAGCGGCCTTGCGCATCAGTCCCGCTTTCCGTATGGCCGCCGAAGGAAACATAGAAGCTGACGTCCGGGCGCACGAACTCCCATGGATTGCCGCGCTGGAGCCACTTGTCGGTCACCTCCGCCTGCCATCCGTCACGAATCTCCTGCTTGAAGATGCCGAACTCATAACGGATGCCGTATCCGATAGCCGGAATTTCGAGCGTCGCAAGCGAATCCAGGTAACACGCGGCCAGCCGCCCGAGCCCTCCATTGCCAAGCCCGGGCTCTTCCTCGATCGCTAGCAGCGTATCGAGGTCCTGTCCGAGTGACTGAATCGCGGCACGCGTGTCGGCTTCGATGCCCAGGTTGACGAGGTTATTGCCGAGTTGCGGTCCGATCAGGAACTCGGCGGAGAGGTAACAGGCGACTCTTAGTTCACGTGATGCGTAGCCCTCGATGGTTGCAGCCCACCGCCCCAGCATGCGGTCGCGCACGGTGTACGCGAGCGCCATGTACCAGTCATGCGGGGTGGCCAGCGCCGGATGGAGGCCCTGCAGGCAGATGAGGTTGTCCATCACGCCATGCCGCAGCGCGTCGACATCCAGCCCGCTGCGCGCGTGTTCAGCGCTCTCTTTCGTGCCAAAGGTTGGGATGGTGGCCACGTTGCATCCTCCGAAAGGGTCGATCCAGGGCTTACTCACGCGCATCTCGGTGACAGACGATATCGCTGCCTGCGGACCTGGCCGGCGATGTCGAAACCGTGTGGCCCACCGGTGGCTCCGTCGAGAGCGGTTCCTTGAGCGCGCGGAGTTAAGGCGGCACCCTGGTATCCGGCCTACGCCGGGCCGCACTGTTTGTATCGATCGCTTGTTGGCTCCGCTCGGATGCCATCGTCAGGCTGTGACCACGAGTTGCGCCCGGTCGCGACGTGTGAAGCTGCGTCTGCGGCACGGAAATCCCAATGCGCGCCGCGTCCATCTTACGCTTGAGCGCTTGCTAGTAATATCGCGCACTTGCCATATGACGGCAACTCAGCAGAACGCGGAAACGGTCAAATGGTCGCTTTGCTTGCGCCTGAGCATCGTTCAGTCGACAAAGCATACGGTAGCGCACTGGCAAACACGCGTTCTTGCGAGGGCCCGCCCGGCTTAAGAGCACACTGGAGCGGTACCCGGACTGGCAGCGCGTTCATGTCGTGCATCTGAATCCCGATCGTGCTGAGCCGACCGTCGACATTCGACGACCCGGTTGGTCTCGCACCGGAGCACGCTAACACCTGGTTTTGCGCCTCGTGCAGTCCTGACGTAAGCTGAAGTGAATACGTAAGCGCCGTCTGAACGGCGGCGCGATAGCAAGGAGCCGGTCATGAAACCGCTTGATGCAACGTCGCGCGTCGGCAGCGCCGTTGCAATGCTGGGGCTATCCGGGTTGCTTTCCGGCTGTTACTACGTGCCATACGGCTACTACCCGGGCTACGGCTATTATCCTGTCTATTCAGGCGCCCCGACAGCGGCCACGGAGCAAGGAATCCCCGTTGCCCCGGGCGATGCGTCGCAGCCCACGGTGCAGGAGCCATTCACGATGCCAGACGTCACGTCGACCGACGCGCCACCTGCTTACACCCTGGCACCCGCGCCGGCCTATGGCGCACCTGCGTATTATCCGGTCGCCTATCCGTACGGGTGGCCCTACCCATATCCGTATTACGGTTACGGTTACGGCTGGCCCGGCTGGTGGTGGCCGTCGGCATCGTTCAGCTTCGCGTTCTGGGGCGGATGCTGCGTCAACCACTATGGCCATTACCACTACGGCTACTGGGGCCATCCCGGTTATTGGGGCGGCCATGGCCACCCGGGCTATGCCGGCGCGGGCCACGGCTACTCCGGCTACGCGGGCAGCTCGCACGCATACGGGGCCGGCACACCCGCCGGCTGGGGCAGCGGCGGTGGCAGCCATTATTGGGCGACCGGTGGCGGCCACGGCCGTTCGCGGTGACATCATCGGATCTCAGCCCGGCCCCGGTGGGACCCTGCGCCGAAGGCGGCAACAGACGCCCATCGCCGCGGCGACCTCCAGATAGGGACGCTGCTGTTTTCTGATCCGCGGCGGCCGCCGAAAGACCGACGGGCTCTCTGACGCGTGACCGTCTGCGCGGACCGGATCACCGCGAGCGGCGACGCCAGGACCTTCGTGACAGTTAGCACCGCGCAGCGATTCGACGCGTCGCGCTTGCCTGCGGCCGGCACAGTCGACTGTTCACGGAGGCACGAATGGCAGACCACCACACGCCCGGCGAGATCGCAAGGACGTCGGGCGACCCGCCTTTGAGGTGATTGCGTCGAAGGCGAACACTTCCTTACCCTGGAGAAGCGGCAAAGGAGCGGCTGCATACGAACGGGTGCACGACGCGACCTACTTTCATAAGCATCGCGAACTTTGCGGCGCAGACAGATGGCAACCGTTTGGCCATATGGAGTCTTAGCTACCCTGCGCAAGCGCATGCCGATCAAACATTCGCATAGCTTGCGTTTGCCTTGCCGTGACGATCGGATAACAGCTAGCGTGATGCGCCGGCACCGGACTATCGCTTCTGACGGGCATTGAGCGCACGTCGCGCTGCCTCAAGGGCTTCGAGGGCGGCGGTGTACTCGTCCGATGGTCGCAGGGCAAGGATGGCGGCACTGGATTCAGCGATTGCCCCTGTTCACGGCCTGAAGTGATATGTCGATGACCATTGCTCGTTCGCAGTTGCGGGGTTCATTGGTGTTGCGCGCGAAGCGTCGGCGCCTCACTTCGCTTGCGCGGGGCGTGCACGGCGCTAGCGATCCGCTGCCGTTGCCAGGATTTCCACCATGCCGCCGGTTGCCTTCTGTCTGATCGCATCACCAGGACCCGTCATGGCTCGTCGGCCATCTTTCAACGCCACGACGCCATGTGTGCGCGTGCCGAAAGCTGTCTGGAGGGGTAGTGCGCGCCGCAGACGATCGGCCGTTTCCCCGCTGGGAACCGCCAGGAATGCGGGAACGAGGTTAGCGCCAAGGCGACGACGTGCGTCAAGTGTGGCGCACCAGCGGTAAAGCAGCAGACCGACGCGGGAAAGATGTTGGGCGGCTTGGGGTACTTATAGTCGGTGCGTTGATCACCAGGGGTTGCATTTCGGACAATAGCGCTAAGAACGGCGGCGACGCAGCGAATCAAGCCCAGTCGAGTAGGCCAACCAGCGCAATGACGTGAGTACTCGATGCCGTACCAGCGCGCGTACGCGCAGCGCATCGTTGGAAGGGGCATGCTTGGATCATTGACGGTTAGTTGCATCAATCGAATAGAAACACGCGGGTTTTTCGACGCCACGCTGCGAACCCAGACAACTGATGATCAGCGCATCGATCTACGCGGAACGAATCGTGCGGGTCACTCATGCGCAGCGTGATGAGTGCCCCCGCACGGCAAAGCCAGACCCGCCGCTGTCGTCCTGGCCGCAAGCGCCCCAAGCCTTCCCGGGCTCTCCAGCAGCGTGGCCAGAGGACCTGGCGGCGGCGCAAATCTCGCATGCACTGACTTCCTTGCCAGACCGCTACCATGCCCCCAAACGACCAGAAGGGAGCCACACATTATCCGAGTGGCAATGCCGAAGGGGGCACCCCTGCGCATTCCTGGGCGGCCGACATCGGTCCCGGCGTCGTCACGATGGCCGCCGACAACGATCCGGCCGGCATTGCCACGTACTCGCTGGCGGGCGCGCAGTTCGGATACGACATGTTGTGGAGCTGCGTGCTGAGCTATCCGTCGATTGTCGCGCTGCAACTCGTGTCGGCCCGGATCGCGGTTCTGACGGGCAACGGATTGACGACAAACATGCGCGAGCACTACTCGCGCTTATGGTTTTTCCTCGCCGTCGGCCGCTTTCTCATTGCCAACACATTCAACATTGCCGCGGATGTCGTCGCGATGGGTGTCGGCGCGCATTTGCTGTGGCTGGGTTCCATCCCCGGCTCCGCCACGTTCTTTCTCATTCTCTCTATCGCGCTACAGTGGTTCGTTCCCTATGCAAAGTACGCGCGCGTGCTCAGATGGCTCGCGCTTTCACTGTTTGCGTATGTCGGGGTCGACATCGTGCTCCACTTGCCGTGGACGAGGCTGACGGCGAAACTCTTCGTCCCTCATATTTCGTGGTCCGGGGATTACCTGGAGATGCTGCTCGCGGTTCTGGGTACGACCATCAGTCCATATCTGCTGTACTCCCAGGCGGAACAGCAGGTTGAAGCGCAGCGCCCGCAAGGCGAATGCTCCGATCGTACGCAGCGTAACGAAGCCGCGCAAAGGCGCTTGCGAAGGATTCGTCGCGATACGTTGATCCGAACCGCGCTATCGAACGCGGTTGCTGTGTCGATCTTGATCGCTGCGGCGGCCACGCTCCACGCCAGCGGCCGGGCTCTCGATTCAGCGGCATCGCTTGCCAGTGTGCTCGCGCCGGTCGCGGGTCAGTTCGATAAGCACCTCCTGGGTGTGGCGCTCATCAGCAGTGCTCTGCTTGCGTTGCCACCGCTCGCCGGTTCGGCGGCACACGCGGTCGCCAGCACGATCGGCTGGCCGATTGACCCGCAGCACAATCGGCGTATCGCATTCGCGCTGATCGCAATCGTCGCGTTGGGAGGCGCGCTTGGCGTCGTACTGGCGGCATTACGACTGGACCCGATTCGTCTGTTGTACTGGAGCGCGGTGGTTAACGGCACGACCGCAACCCCAGTCATGGTATTGCTCGTCCTACTCAGCACGAGGCACTCATCAGTGGGCGATCTGAGCGCCCACTGGGCGCTGCGCGCACTCAGTTGGTTTGCGACTGTGGGCATGGGCGCAGCCGTAGTCGCTCGATATGCATGTGGTTGGCTTGGCTGAATGCAAGTGCTTGCGTTGCCGCACTCTGGTGGTTGACAGGCCGCCATGCGATTGCGGCCACCGCCCCCCCTGCGTGAATCCGGGAGTTGAACGTCCGGGCAACGGTGCGTGCCAATGATGCTTCCTGGCCAGGCTACTGCGGGCGCGGGAGCGTCCGGAAGCCGACTCTCATCGGGCCGTGTCTGCCGGGTGGAGTGTTACTCTGAAAAAGGGATGCAATTTTGCCTTTCACCGATCGTCCCGTCCCGCCAACGTCTGCATCTATCCGGCCGAGGCGCATGGTCTGAACGGGCAAAATCATTCGTGACCGCCCGGTGCAAGATCCAACCCATGCGAACTGGGCATTGCCGTTCGCCCACCCTTCGGCGAGGAGGGTTCCAGCCGGTAGTTTGTCGAATGAGCAACCGATTGAGGCGATATCCGGGTTCGTGAACGCTATTAACAGTGGAACCCGTCGCTTCCAACGTGTGACCATGCCGCATTCCAGCCGCGCATTGGTGGGCGAACCGACAGATCAGGCGTGACCGGATTTGTAGTCATAAACCCCGCGGCTACTCTTTCGACCCTGGTAGCCCGCGCTGACCATTTCCCGCAACAGCGGGCTGGCGCGGTACTTCGGATCGCCGAAATCCGCATGAAAGATGTCCATCACGGCCAGACACACGTCCAGCCCCACCATGTCCGCAAGCGCGAGAGGCCCGATCGGATGATTGGCGCCGAGCTTCATACCTGCGTCGATCTCTTCCGCCGACGCCACGCCTTCGGCGAGGAGACAAAAGGCTTCGTTGATCATTGGCACAAGCAGGCGGTTCACCACGAAGCCAGGTGAACTGTTGACGACGATGGGCGTTCTACCCAGCGCGTCCGTCAAATCCCGTACGGTTTCAACCGTCTCTTTACCAGTTTGCAAGCCGCGCACGATCTCAACCAGCGGCAGCACGGGCACGGGATTGAAGAAATGCATGCCGACAAACCGCGCTGGATTCGGAACCGCAGCGGCCAGCCGCGTGATCGATATCGACGACGTGTTCGATGCCATGACAACGTCGTCACGCGCCGCCTCGGCGATCTGCCGCAAAATGCGCAACTTCGCGTCCAGATTCTCGGTCGCCGCTTCGATTACAAAGTCGACGGTACCCAAGCGCGCGTAGTCGGCGGATGTCGCGATGCGCGACAACGCGTCCTGTTTTGCAGCAATAGTCAGCTTGTCCTTTTTGACAAGGCGATCCAGACCGATGCCAATGCTTTCAACTGCGTTCTTTAGCGTCGCGTCACTCAGGTCCACCAACAAGACGCCAAAGCCGGCACAGACAAAGATCTGGGCGATTCCCTGCCCCATCGTGCCCGCGCCTACCACGCCTACCGTTTTGATATCCATTTGCGCTCCTACGCCAGCCCTTTCATTCTCAAAGCCGCTCGCCGCTCCGGCTATGTGTTCATCAGCGCAACGAGGGTCAAAGAGCGGCCGTCAGTTCGGGGATTGCGCCGAACTGACGGCCTCAAGACCAAAATCGGCAACGCTGAAGATCGGCGCTTCGGGATCCTTGTTGATCGCGACGATCACTTTGCAAACGCAGCACCCGACTATGCTGTCAGACCGCTTGCATCTGCCGGTAGCGATTGAGCTCGAGCCGCGCAATTGCATTGCGGTGAACTTCATCGGGGCCGTCGGCGAGCCGCAGCGTGCGCTGGTTCGCCCATGCATACGCCAGCGGGAAATCGTCCGACACACCGGCCGCACCGTGGACCTGAATCGCCCAGTCGAGTACCTGCAAAGCCATGTTCGGCGCCACCACCTTGATCATCGCGATCTCGGCCCTCGCGGCCTTGTTCCCGACCGTGTCCATCATGTATGCAGCCTTGAGCGTCAGCAGCCGCGTCATTTCGATCTCGCAGCGGGCCTGCGCGATGCGCTCCTGCGTCACGCCCTGCTCGCCGATCGGTTTGCCGAAAGCCGTTCTCTCCAGACTGCGCGTGCACATCAGTTCGAGTGCCCGCTCCGCTGCGCCGATACTGCGCATGCAATGGTGAATCCGGCCGGGTCCGAGCCGTCCCTGCGCGATTTCGAAGCCGCGCCCTTCCCCAAGCAGCAGGTTGGAAACCGGAACGCGCACATTGCGCAGCTCGATTTCCATGTGTCCATGCGGCGCGTCGTCATATCCGTACACCGACAGTGGGCGCTTGACGGAAATTCCTGGCGTATCTGCCGGCACAACGATCATCGACTGTTGCGCGTGACGCGGCGCATCCGGACTGCTTTTGCCCATTACGATATAGACCTTGCAGCGCGGATCGCCAGCGCCGGATGACCACCATTTCGTTCCATTGATCACGTACTGGTCGCCATCGCGCTCGATGCTGCAGGCAATGTTGGTCGCATCGGAGGATGCCACTGCCGGTTCCGTCATCAGGAATGCAGACCGGATGTCGCCGCGCAATAGCGGCTCCAGCCAACGGTCTTTCAATGCCTCGCTGGCGTAGCGCTCGAGCGTTTCCATATTGCCCGTGTCGGGTGCCGAACAATTGAACACTTCCGGCGACCAGGGCACCCGCCCCATGATCTCGCACAGCGGCGCATACTCGAGATTCGACAGGCCTTCCGGCGCCCGCGTCGAGCGCGGCAAAAACAGGTTCCACAAGCCGGCTTCGCGCGCGAGCGGTTTCAGCTCCTCTATGACGCGCGTCGCCACCCACGCATTGCCCGCTTCGCGGTTCGATCGGATCTCATCCAGATAGCGCCGCTCGTTCGGATAAATGTGCTGCTCAAAAAAGGCCAGCAATCTCCCTTGCATTTCCTTGACCTTCGGGGTGTAGTCGAATTGCATGCTGTCTCCGTTATTTCGATTGTCAGATAGTCAATCCACCGTCCACGACGATGCATTCACCATTCGTATAACTTGCGGCGTCTGATACGAGATAAAGGACGGTGCCCGCCATTTCCTGCGGCTCTGCGTGACGCCGCAACGGAATGCGGCTCATCCATTCTTCGTAAATCTTCGCTGTTTCGAATAGCGCGCCGGCAAATTTCGTTTTGGTCAGGCCCGGCAGCAGTGCGTTGACACGTATGCCATAGGGGCCGCATTCCTTTGCAAACGCCTTGGTCATGTTGACGACGGCAGCCTTGCTGATCGAGTAGATGCCCTGCATGTCGCCCGGCTGCAACGCGTTGATCGACGCGGTATTGACGATTGCGCCGCGACCCTGTTCACGCATCAGTCGCCCCGCTTCCACCGACATGAAGAAGTAGCCGCGGATATTGACATCGATGGTCTTCTGGAATGCCGAGAGATCGGTGTCGAGAATATGTCCAAAATAAGGATTCGCTGCGGCGTTATTCACGAGGATGTCAAGCCGCCCGTGGACCTTGCGGATATGGTCGAAGACCACGGCAATATCCTCCATGCGCCCGATGTGGCAAGCAAGCGCTTCCGAGCTTCCGCCATTCTCGATGATGCGCGCGCACACGGCCTCACACTCCTCACGTTTCCGGCTTGTCACGATCACATGTGCGCCTTGCTGTGCGAGCAACAAGGCAATCTGTTCGCCAATGCCGCGGCTTGCGCCACTGACGAGCGCGACCTTTCCGGTCAGATCGAAGAGGTTGGTACTCATATTTGGGTTACTCCAGAAACTCCACCTGTCTGTAGACGCACGACCTTCGCGTCGGAATTCAGCTCACGGTCGGGTCGACCGGCGCGCCGAATCATCTATCGTTGAAAGCCCGCGCAACTTTGCTCTTCGAGGACCGCCACCGCCATGCGCGCCAGAGGCTCTACCATCTCGCTCACCTTCCGCGCATTCGCATGCGACGCATTGCCTCCCAATGCGCGCTTTTTCACGCCCTGGATAATTGCAGCCAGACGGAAAAAGCTCACTGCGAGATAAAAGTGCCACCCGTGGATGGCCGGGATGCCACGCAGATCGCAATACCGATCTACAATTTCCTGCTCCTCGGGCACGCCCAACGCACGCCTGTTCTGACCTTGAAGACCCGTGATGGGCGCATCGGCAGGCAGTCTCAGGCACATGCAAAAGTACGCCAGGTCGGCAACGGGATGGCCCAAGGTCGACAATTCCCAATCGAGGAGAGCCTTGATCCGCGATTCGTGTGGATCGAAAATCAGGTTGTCGATGCGGAAATCGCCGTGCACGAGCGAACGCTCATCCACGGGTGCGGGACACCGAATGGGCAACCACTTGATGAGAGTCTCCATTGCGTCGATGTGTTCAGTTTCGGCGGCACGATACTGCCGCGTCCACAGGCTGATCTGCCGCTCGAAGTAGTTGCCCGATCGCCCGTAGTCCGACAATCCTGCGGCGCTAACGTCGACGTCGTGAAGTGTCGCCATCGCGCGGACGATTGCGTCGTAGTAGCCGCGCCGCTCATCGCGCGGGATTTCCGGCAGTGCGGGGTTCCAGAAAATGCGCCCCTGCTCGAAGCTCATCACATAGAACATCGTCCCGATCACGTCCCGGTCCTCGCAGAGGTGATACGCGCGAGCGACGGGCACATCAGTCTTCGACAATGCGTCGATCACCCGGAACTCACGGTCCACGGCGTGGGCCGATTTGAGTAACGGCCCGGACGGCTGTCGACGCAGCACATACTCGCCGCTTGCTGCCCTGAGCAAAAAAGTGGGATTCGATTGACCGCCCGGGAATTTTTGCGCGGTCACGAGTCCGCTAAAGCCTTCGATCGACCGTTCGAGGTAGAGCCCGAGCGCGCCCAGATCGATATCAGTGGCATCAGTAGTTGTCATTCAACCCTCTTCGCGTACAGACATTGAAAATTGCCGACGTTGATTCGATCTCGATGTGGATCGCAGTCGAAGCCGGCCAGGCAACGTACACGCGTGCCCAAACCGGCGGGCCCTGGCTACGCAGACGTGGCACGTCCGGCGACAGGAGCCCGCTCGCCACGACGATCCGCCGTGGACTTGACTCGTGAAAAGTCGGTGCGGGAGGCGCTTCATGCAGCCGCCTTCAGCATGTCCTCGATCACCTTCTTCGCATCGCCGAACACCATCATCGTCTTGTCCATGTAGAACAGATCGTTGTCGAGCCCGGCGTAGCCCGCCGCCATCGACCGCTTGTTGACGATCACCGTGCGCGCCTTATACGCCTCGATGATCGGCATGCCCGCGATCGGCGACTTCGGATCGTTCTTCGCGGCCGGATTCACCACGTCGTTCGCGCCGAGCACCAGCACCACGTCGACCTGGCCGAACTCGCCGTTGATGTCGTCCATTTCGAACACCATGTCGTACGGCACTTCCGCTTCGGCGAGCAACACGTTCATGTGTCCCGGCATCCGGCCGGCCACCGGGTGAATCGCGTACTTCACCTCGATGCCCTTCTCGACCAGCTTGTCGGTCAGTTCCTTCAACGCATGCTGCGCACGCGCCACCGCGAGGCCATAACCCGGCACGATCACCACGGTCTCCGCATTGCCGAGCATGAACGACGCGTCATCCGCCGACCCGGATTTCACCGGCCGCTGCTCGGCTGAACCGCCGGCGGCCGCCGCGCCCGGCTCGTTGCCGAAGCCGCCGAGAATCACGTTGAAGAACGAACGGTTCATCGCCCGGCACATGATGTACGACAGAATCGCACCCGACGAACCCACCAGCGAGCCCGCGATGATCAGCATCGGATTGTTCAGCGAGAAGCCGATGCCCGCCGCCGCCCAGCCCGAATACGAGTTCAGCATCGACACGACCACCGGCATGTCCGCGCCACCGATCGGAATGATGATCAGCACGCCGAGCACGAACGCGATGATCGTCATGATGATGAACGGCAGCCACGATTGCGTGAGGAAGAAGATGATGCCGAAACCGAGCATCGCGATCGCCAGCATCAGGTTGATCAGATGCTGGCCGCCGTACACGACCGGCGCGCCCTGGAAGAGCCGGAACTTGTACTTGCCCGACAGCTTGCCGAACGCGATCACCGAACCGGAGAACGTGATCGCGCCGACGAACGTGCCGATGAACAGCTCGATGCGATTGCCGAAGGGCAGGAACCCCGGAATCGGATACTCGGGATCGACGAGGCCGAACGCGGCCGGCTCCGACACCACCGCATACGCGATGCAGACTGCCGCGAGACCGATCAGCGAGTGCATCGCCGCGACCAGTTCGGGCATCTTGGTCATCTCGACGCGCGCGGCGACGAACGCGCCGACCGCGCCGCCGATCACCAGCGCGACCAGCAGCAGGCCGAGCCCGAGCCCGAGGTTCGAGCCGAGCGTAGAAGCCTGCCTGGCGATCAGCGCGATGGTCGTGATGATCGCAATCGCCATCCCGCCCATGCCGAAGGTATTGCCGGTGCGCGCCGTCTTCGGATTCGAGAGCCCCTTGAGTGCCTGAATGAAGCAGACCGACGCAATGAGGTACAGGAGCGTAACAACGTTCATGCTCATTATGCTGCCTCCTTTGCGGCCTTCACTAAACCGATAATCTTTTTCGGCTCCTTTTTCCTGAACATCTCGAGCATTCGCCTCGTCACGAGAAAACCTCCAAATACGTTGACGGCCGCCAGTGCAACGGCCACCGTGCCGAATAACTTGCCGGTGTCGCCCACGGTCAGCCCCGCTGCCAGCATCGCGCCGACAATGACAATCGCCGAGATCGCGTTGGTCACGGCCATCAGCGGTGTGTGCAAGGCGGGCGTGACGTTCCAGACCACGTGGTAGCCGACGTAGATCGCCAGCACGAAGATGGTCAGATTGATGATGGTGTGGTTGATGACTTCCATTCCTTTCTCCTTTGTCGACCGGAGTTGGCGCTTTAGCGCCTACTCCGGTCCCATGCAATCTATTGCGGTCGACCGGAGTTGGCGCTTTAGCTGTCGACTGGAGTTGGCGCTTTAGCTGTCGACTGGAGTTGGCGCTTTAGCGCTTACTCCAGTCCCATGCAAAGCGCTTACTCCAGTCCCATGCAAAGCGCTTACTCCAGTCCCATGCAAAGCGCTTACTCCAGTCCCATGCAAAGCACTTACTCCGGTCCCATGCAACATCCTTGCTAGGTTTTGCGCGTGACTTGACCGTCACGGGCGAGCAGTGTGGCCGCGACGATGTCGTCCGCGAGATCGATGTTCAACGCGCCTTCCTTCGTGACGATCAGCTTGAGGAAGTCGAGCAGGTTGCGCGCGTAGAGCGACGACGCGTCGGCGGGTACCATGGCTGCCAGATTCGTATAGCCGACGATCTGCACGCCGTTGTCCGTCACAACAACCTTGTCTGGCTCGGTGAGCGGGCAGTTTCCGCCGCGGTGCCCGTCAATGACCGGGCCGCGCCCCGCGGCGAGGTCGACCAGCACCGAGCCCGGTTTCATCGCCTGCACGGTTTCGACAGAAACCAACGTCGGCGCGGGACGGCCCGGTATAAGCGCCGTCGAGATCACGATGTCCGCCTCTTTCGCCCGTTCATGCACGAGCGCCGACTGGCGTGCGAGCCACGACGGCGGCATCGGTCGCGCATAGCCGCCCACGCCTTGCGCTGCTTCGCGCTCCTCGTCGGTCTCGTAAGGCACGTCAAGAAACCTGGCGCCGAGCGATTCGATCTGCTCTTTCACTGCGGGACGCACGTCAGAGGCCTCGACCACCGCGCCGAGACGCCTGGCGGTCGCAATCGCCTGCAAGCCCGCGACGCCTACGCCGAGAACCAGCACGCGCGCCGCCTTCACCGTGCCCGCGGCCGTCATCAGCATCGGCATGAAGCGCGGATAGTGGTGCGCGGCAATCAGCACGGCCTTATAGCCCGCGATGTTGGCCTGTGACGAAAGGACGTCCAGGCTTTGCGCGCGCGTGGTGCGCGGCGCCGCTTCCAGTGCGAACGCGGTCACCCCCGCTGCTGCAAGCCGCTCGGCGTTTTCCGCGTTGAACGGATCGAGCATGCCAGCCAGCACGGCCCCGGGTTTCATCAACGGCAATTCGTCGGCCGTCGGCGAAGCCACCTTCAATACGATCTGTGCGCCATAAGCCGCAGCCGCATCGCCAATCTGCGCGCCCGCATTCCGGTACGCGTCGTCCGTGTAATGTGCGCATTCGCCGGCACCCGCCTCGACAGTCACGTCGTGGCCCTGGGCGACGAGCTTTTTCACGGTCTCCGGCGTCGCCGCGACCAATGTTTTGCGGCCTGCCGACTCAGCGGGAATTCCAATCTCCATTTGCAACCTCACATTGCGCCTGTCTGCGCGATACTGTTTTTAAACCTGCTCGATCCAAACCGCGGATCGCGTGTCCGCGCATCCCGGGCGTGTTCGTCACGTATGACTGTTGTCGCTCCCGCTTGCGGCCGCATGGCGGTATGCCTTCCCTCAGAAGAGATGCCGGATGCCAAGCTCGACGCCGAGCTGATTCGACCCGGGATGCGGAGCCGCGGGGACCGTACTGGAGGCCGACACCGAGTAGATGCCCCCCTTGCCGTTGTTCTTCATATAGGCGAATACGCCGTAAAGCGCAGTCCGCTTGCTGAGGTTGTAGTTCGCCCGCAAGGTGCCCATCGTGCCGTCGGCGTCGAATTCGCTGTTATCGATACGCGAGACCTGACCATCGAAGACCCACGCGCCGTAGGGCACCGATGCGCCGAGGTATTCGATATCGATTCTGGCCGACCGTGTGTTGCCCTCCACCACCCTGTGCAGCCAACCCGCGCCCACACGCACTGACTTGATATCGACGTGCGCGGCCACCTGGTAGCGTCGGTCTGTATCGCCGGAGTTCGTGAAGGCAATGCCTGGCAGACCCGGGACGACGGTGACCGGCGTGGCGCCTGCACCGCCGCGCTGCTCGTCGTAGGTAGTCGAAACGCCCCATGTACTGCCGTCGTACTTGAGCATGGCCGAGATCGCCCGACAGGCGAGGAAGTCATTGCCCGTCTGGCCCGGGCAATTTCCCGCTGTACTCGAATCGCGCCCGGTCGAATAGCTCGCTCCGACAGTTACCCCGGAAAACGTGCCCATGTAGACGACGTCGTTGTCGAAGCGTGCGGCCAGCAGATAAGGATCGAACGACGCCAGCCCGCCGAATCCACCCGCGCCGATGATGTTCGACTCCACCATGCCCCAGTTCGTCATGCTGTACTGCCTGCCGAACGTGAGTTGGCCCCACGAGCCGCTCAAACCGACATAAGCCTGCCGGCCGAACAGGCGGCCACCCTGTTGCAGCGCGCCGTTTGACGCCGAGAAACCGCTTTCCAGCGTGAAGATCGCTTTCAATCCGCCGCCAAGGTCCTCCGCGCCTTTCAGCCCCCAGCGCGACGGCACGTCTCCTCCGCCGATCACCGGCATCCGCACGATGGAACCGCCCGTGGGCGTGGCATGGGTGAAATACTCGATGCCCGTATCGACGATCCCGTACAGCGTTACCGAGCTTTGCGCAAACGCAGGGACCGACGCAACGGCAGTGGCCACTGCCACCACTGCCGTTGCTAGCGTTGTCTTTTTCATTTGATCTCCTCTTCTCCTACCGGCTCTTTCCAATTGCGCTTCGATTCGGAGAGCGAATTAAATTCCAATCGACGCCACCCGTCACTGCTCTTAACCGGTGGCCTGTCGATCGGGCGATCCGACGATGCGTCAGACTGGAACTTCTCCCTCCAGCGTAATGCGGTTCAACACGCGTTCAGCTTCACCATAGTCGTGCACGGCGTAGTGCATCGTGCAGCGGTTGTCCCACATCACGACGTCGCCCGCCTGCCACATGTGGCGGTAAACGTTGTCCGGCGTGGTGGAGTGTTCATACAGGAAGTCGAGCAACGGCCGGCTTTCCGCAACCGTCATTCCCTCGATCTGCTGGGCGGTATCGGGATGGCCAACGTAAAGCGCCTTGCGACGTGTCTCCGGGTGGGTGCGAACAATCGGATGCACGGCGGACGGAATCTTGTCGATGCCTCTCATGCGGGCAAGCCGCAGCCCGGTAAACCGTGCGCGCAAACCCTCGATCATGCGTTGCATGACCGGCGACAGGCGGTCGTAAGAGACGTACTGATTGCACCACATCGTATCGCCGCCGTGCGGTACGACGACGGCCGAGAGAATCGAAATCTTCGGCGGCACAGGCGTATAGATCGAGTCGGAATGCCACGCTTCGGTCGACGCGGTCTCCTTTGGGATCTTCGTGACCTGGATCAGGCCGGGGAATCCGGGCACCGCCGGGTCCAGCGGATTGCTTTGCGCAGGGTTGCCCCAGAGCCTCGCGAACTCGACGTGCGCCCCCGGTTGCAGGAACTGCCCGCGGAACACAAGCACGCCATGCTCGAGAAAGGCGCGGTGCAGCACATCGAACACATCGCGTGTGATGGGCTCGTTCAGGTTGACGCGTTCGACCAGGCCGCCGACCGAACCGGTCAAGGGAGTAATCTGGATGCTCATAAAAGTCTCCTGTTAATCGATATATTTGATCTGGGCAAATTCATGCAACCGTCAGCACGATCTTTCCGACATGCTGATCGAGCTGCATATACGCGTGCGCCTGGGCGATTTCGTCGATCGCGAATGTGCGGTCGATCGGAAGCCGGATCAGGCCCGCTTCGAGAAACTGCAGCAGGTCGCGCGCGCACGCCTGGATGCATTCGAGCCGTTCCTGCTCCGTGCGCGTGCGGAACGTCACGCCAATCAGCTTCAGGCGCTTGAGCCAAAGCTTGGTCAGGTCGATCTGAGCGGTTGCCGAACCAAGCCGCGCGATATTGACGAGCCGCCCCTTGACTGCGAGGCTGTCCATGTTCGCCTCGAATACCGGGCCGCCGACGGTGTCGATGATCACGTCAACACCACGCTTGTCGGTCGCTGCCATGACGACATCGAGCTGTGACTCGCGCGATGAATCAATGCATACGTCGACGCCGAACTGGCTGAGCTTGTCGAGCTTCGCCGCGGAGCGGGATGTTGCGATTACGGGCTTCGCGCCCAGCACGGAGGCGATCTGGATCGCCGCCATCGCGACGCCCCCCGATGCGCCATTGACCAGAATCGACTCTCCCTCGCGAAGCTCGCCGTTCGTCACGACAGCATCGTGCGCGGTGATAAAAACGTTGGGGAAAGCGGCTGCGTCGACCCATGAGAGGTTGTCTGGTATGCGCATCAGCGCAAGCGGATCGATGACGACGTATTCCGCCTGACAGGCTTTGCCGTGACCCATGACGCGATCACCTTCACGCCAGGCCGTGACGCCATCGCCAACCTGAACCACCTCGCCGGCCAGCTCGACGCCGGCAGTAATCGCGTTGCCCGCACGGAGCTCGCGCGCCTGGTTGATCTCGCCTCGATTCAACCCGGCTGCATGGACTTTGACGAGCACCTGTCCAGCCCCAACCTGCGGTACGGGGATGTCCTGCACTTCGACTTTGCCGCCGTGCGGCGTCGGCACTACACGTACTGCTTTCACTGGTGTCTCCTCCTTTAAATATGGACGGTCTTTAGCGCTGGTCAGGGTTCTTCCCTGGCCTTGAGCCGAATGACCGATAGCAACTCCCGCGCACGGTCCGCGGCGGCCTGGGCGCCAGGCATATTGCCGCGCACGAATGCCGGACGCAGGTCCTCGATCTCCGACAGCGCGCGAACCATGTCCGCCTTTGCCACGCAGAGCTTTCGATACTCGTTGACAGTTAGAAGATAGGTGTGGAACGCATCGCTTGCCGGTTGGGTGACGTCGATGCGGTGCAACGCAGCGTTCAGCCAATGCGTGCCAGCCAGCATTGCTGCCTCGATCTGCATTTCGACATCTTCCGCGCGGCATTTCCGAAGCGAATGCTCGATCCGCTCGGCGGCGGCCACGTGCTGCTCAATGTTCATGAAGCGCTCCTCAGCCGCTGATTCAACAGACGAAAGCATTCCAGCACAGCCGTATCGCACTCCTTCACGATCGCGGCTGTTGGTACGACGCCGTGACGGACGCAGGGGTCGCGATACTGCTCCACGCTTTCCATCAAGTGCATCATCGAGGCGATATCCTCGGGCACGGGCGCCTTGACAGCAGGCCTGCCCACATGCAGCACGTCCCCTAAAGGCCTGAATGCGTGCCGCAGCGTGCCGTCCGGCTGAGGCACGAGGTAAACCCCTGGCTGCGCCGCGTAGACATCATCGGCGGCGGTGATCCCCGCATGGTGCAGCGCTGCATTCACCGCATGGGTGCCGCCCGTCATCCCGGCCCAGAACCACAGTTCAAAATCTTCCAGCGCATCGAAGCGCGCACGCAGCGATTCCAGTCTGGCGATCTTCTCCAGATGCGAATTCACGTTCATCGCAAATCTCCCTCCCTGTACGTCCGGCGCATTGCATTACGTGGATTGAAAGATAGACGGCGGCCATCCACAAGTCAACAACTTCTATATAGGAGTACAGGCAAACACCTATATAGGACATTCATCGTCCGTTCTATTCTTTGTCCCAAGGATCGCGGGAACTACGGCTTGACTAACCGTCCTTCGGGTCCTACATTAAGTTGAACATCTATATAGGAGTTGGACAATGTCTCGTGCGATTGTGCTCAACCCGTCAGACAATGTCGCCACGCTGCTCGATCCTGGAACGGAAGGCGACCGTTGTGTTCTCCAGGGCGAACGTTCAGGCGAGATCACGCTGCGGCAGGACGTGCCATTCGGGCACAAGGTCTGCATTACGCAGACGCCTGCTGGCGCGGAGATCCTCAAATACGGTCAGGTGATCGGCACCGCGCGCCAGTCGCTGAGAATCGGAGAACACGCGCATGTACACAACATCGACTCGACCCGCGCACGCGGCGATCTGAACAAGGGGTAAGCAGATGACAACATTTCTCGGCTATCGGCGCGCAAACGGCACCGTCGGCGTGCGCAACTGGGTGGCAATCGTGTCCGTCATGGACAATTGCAACCCCGTGACCCGGACGATTGCTCACGCAGTCGACGGTACGATCCCCGTCACCACACTGTTCGTGCGAGGCCAATTCGGCCCGGATCTCGACTTCGCGTACGAATCGCTCGCCGGTCTCGGACGCAATCCCAACATCGCAGCCGTCCTCGTGGTCGGGCTCGAGGAATCGTCGACGGAGGACGTCGCCTCGCGCATACGCACTACCGGCAAGCCCGTGGAGACCGTTCATCTCCAGCCGCACGGCACGATTCACTGCATTGCCGAAGGCACACGCAAGGCATTGCGCCTCGCGATCGCCGCCTCGGGCCTGCGGCGCGAACCGTGCCCGATGTCGGAACTCGTCGTGGGCGTCGAGTGCGGCGGCTCGGATACGACGTCCGGCCTCAGTTGCAATCCGACCATTGGGCGCATGGCGGATCGTCTGGTTGCGGAAGGCGGGACCGTCATCATTTCCGAAACGTCGGAGTTCATCGGCGCGGAACATCTGTTCGCCGCGCGTGCAGCGGATGAATCCGTCCGGGCCGCGTTCGTCGACGCCGTTCGCAAGATGGAACACTCCGCAATCCTGCGCGGAGTGGATATGCGCGAGTCGCAGCCATCGCCGGATAACAAGCGCGGCGGCCTCAGCACGGTCGAGGAAAAGGCGCTCGGCGCGATGGCCAAGGCCGGCTCGACTCCGCTTGTCGGTGTGCTGCGGTACGGAGAGGCGCCACACCGCAAGGGACTTCATTTCATGGACGCACCGGCTGCCGCCGTCGAAAACCTGACGGCGCTCGCTGCCGGCGGTTGCCAACTCACATTCTTCGGCACTGGCGTGGGGAACCCCATTGGCAACATGGTCGCGCCCACCGTCAAGGTGTGTGGCAACATCCATACTCTGCGGACGATGGCGGACAACATCGACTTCGACGCCAGCGGCATTCTCGAACAGGGAATGAAAATTTCGGATCTAGGTGACCGGCTGTACGGCTATGCAACGGACGTGGCATCGGGCACGCGTCTCGCCAGCGAAGTGCTCGATGTACGGGAAACTGCCGTCAGCCGGTTTGAACGCAGTCTCTAAGAGAACATGACAAAACTATCCATGGTGTCGGAAGCGATCATCCGGCACATCGAATCCGGGTCCCTGCGCGAAGGCGACCGTTTGCCCTCCGAGGGCGACCTCGCAGTGAGCCACGGCGTGAGCGTCGGGACGGTTCAGAAAGCGCTCATCCAGCTTGTGCATTCGGGACTCATCACCCGCGAGCAGGGTCGCGGCACCTTCGTGTCGGGCTCGCGCGTCGCGCCCGCCGACGTGCGCTACCTGCGTTTTCGCGACGCGGATGGCAACGACCTTCCCTCCTACGTTCACGCACGTTCGGTGAAGCGGCTCAAACGGAAGGGGGCATGGTCCGAGTTCCTCGGCGGCGACGGATTCGTGCGTATCGAGCGTGTCATCAGCGTGGGCGGACGGTTCGATCTCTACAGCGAGTTCTGGCTGCGTGAGGAGGATTTCGCCGAGCTTGGCGGAGTGGACCGCGCCGCGCTGGAAAAGAACCTGCGTGAACTCGTCGCCCAGCGGCTTTCGCTGCCGACGTTGCGGGTGGACCAGTGGATTCAGTTCGGCACGCTGCCAGCCGCGGCAGCGAAGGAACTGCGCCTCGACCCGAACGAGCCGGGATTCATCATGGAGTTGCGGGGCTACACGCTGCGCAACCGGCCGGTCTACTACCAGTCAATCTATTCAGGGCCGTTTTCCGACCGGCTCGTCATTACCCGAGAGAATGGACAATGAGTGTTCGCCTGCTCCCCGACGCCCTCGAAAACTGGACATCCAGGGTTTTTGAAATCTGTGGCGTCGCCCCCGCACAGGCCGCCGAAGCCGCATCGGTGCTCGTCCGCAGTGAACTTCGGGGCTACGGGACGCACGGCATGACGCGTCTGGCTTCCTACGTCGAGCGGCTTCAGTCGAACAGGTTTAACCCCCAGCCCGACTTGACGTACCGGTCATTTCCCGGCGGCATCGTGCTCAACGCGGACGGCGCGATGGGCCAGTTAGCCGGTCCTTACGCGGTTCGGCTCGGGCTCGACGCGCTGAAGACGAGCGCCTCCGTATTGATCGTGATCCAGGCGTGCGGTCATCTGGGCGCGCTGGGCATCCACACGCTGCTCGCCGCTGAAGGCGGCGCCTTCAGCATGATGGGCCAGCACACGCCGCCCGCGCTCGCGATGGACGGATTTCGCGGCGCGGCCATCGGACACAACCCGATCGCATTCGGCTGCCCGCGCCCTGGGCACGCGCCGATCGTTTTCGACGTAGCCTGCAGCGTCGCGGCACGTGGACACATACTGCTTGCCGCGCGCGATGGCGATCCTATTCCGGAAGGCTGGGCACTCGATGCCGAAGGCCAGCCGACGACCGACGCGCAGCGCGCACTCGGTGGCTTTCTGCTGCCGATGGGCGGCCACAAGGGTATCGGCATTGCGATGATGGTCGAATGTCTCGCCGGTGCATTGGCGGCGGCTGCCCCTGCGCCCCCGCCGCAGCGCCGCGATGCGATGCAAGCAGCGTTCCTGTGGCTGGTACGGCCCGATCAATACGCCCAATCTCCAGCATTTGGAAATTACATGGACGAATGGACGCAGACGTACCGTACGGCAGGCGGCGACGGCGCGCGACTGCCGGGCGAACGCGGCGACGCGCTGGAGCGGCAGGCCCGCGAGGAAGGCGTGGTATTGCCCGCGTCCATCAGGGACGAACTGCGCGCCCTCGGCGATCGCTTACGCGTGAGCTTTCCCGGATAGGGACCACGCACTCCGGCATTGTGGGTATCCAGCCCGACAATTTAGCCATCCTTAATACAAATACCGACGAGACACATTCATATGAACGCCCCTCTTACAGCAACGACCCGTAAGGCCATGGAAGTCGTCACGCTCGACGACAAATACACGCTGGAAACGGGGCGTGCCTTCATGAATGGCGTGCAGGCACTCGTGCGCCTGCCGCTCATGCAACGCGCGCGTGATGAGCACGCCGGGCACAAGACCGCCGCGTTCATCTCGGGCTACCGCGGCTCGCCCCTCGGCAGCTACGACCAGGCACTCTGGCAGGCGAAAAAACATCTGGCGGAACAGCATGTCGTTTTCAAGCCCGGCGTCAACGAAGAGCTCGGTGTCACGGCGTTGTGGGGATCGCAGCAACTGGAATTCGACGCGCCCAGCAAAAAATACGACGGCGTGTTCGGCATCTGGTATGGCAAAGGCCCGGGCGTCGACCGCAGTGCCGACGCGCTCAAGCATGCGAACCTCGCCGGCACCGCGCCACTCGGCGGCGTGATCGCGCTGGCGGGCGACGACCACGTGTCGAAAAGCAGCACGCTCGCGCATCAGAGTGACCACACCTTCATCGCCTGCGGCCTGCCGGTGTTTTTCCCTGCCAATGTGCAGGACATCCTGGACCTCGGCGTGCACGCGTTCGCGATGAGCCGCTACAGCGGTCTTTGGGCCGGCATGAAGACGGTTCAGGAAGTCGTCGAAGCAGCGTCTTCCGTACTGACGGACGCCCACCGTGTTCAGACAGTGCTCCCGGGCGAGTTCGCGATCCCCCAAGGTGGGTTGCATATCCGCTGGCCGGACGATCCGCTCGTGCAGGAAGCGCGCATGATGGAGTACAAGTGGCCTGCCGCGCTCGCCTACATCCGCGCAAACCGTTTGAACCACAACGTGATCGAAGGGCCCAATGACCGTTTCGGTATCGTGGCCAGCGGCAAGGCGTATGGCGATACGCGCCAGGCCCTGCTCGACCTCGGTCTGGACGAAGCGCAATGCCGCGCACTGGGCATCCGGTTGCACAAGATCAGCGTCGTCTGGCCGCTCGAACCCCTGAGCGTGCGCGAATTCGCGCGCGGTCTGCGCGAGATTCTCGTGGTCGAAGAAAAGCGACCGATCGTGGAGCAGCAGTTGAAGGACGAGCTCTATCATTACCCCGCCGATTCACGTCCGGTCGTTGTCGGCAAATACCATGAAGCCGGCGCCGACCATGCCGGCGGCGAATGGAGCCACCGGGCGCCGGGCGAGGACTGGCTGCTGCGCGCAAAAGCAGACCTCTCTCCGGCACTGATCGCGAAGGCGATCGCGGCGCGTCTGAAGCGGCTCGGCGTACCGGCGGACGTCGCGGCGCGCATGGATCGACGGCTCGCGGAAATCGAGGCCAGAGAGTGCGCAGTCAGTCTGCTCACGGGCGATTCCGAGCGGAAACCCTGGTTCTGCCCGGGCTGTCCGCACAACACCAGCACCCGCGTGCCGGAGGGATCGCAGGCCACCGCGGGTATCGGATGCCACGGCATGGCGACCTGGATGGACCGCTCCACCACTTCGTGGGCCCAGATGGGGGGCGAAGGTGTCGCGTGGATGGGGCAAGCGCCGTTCAGCCGCCGCACCCACATGTTTGCCAACATCGGCGACGGCACCTTCAACCATTCCGGCCTGCTTGCCATCCGGCAGTCGATCCATGCGGGCGTGAACATCACGTACAAGGTTCTGTTTAACAGCGCCGTCGCGATGACAGGCGGCCAGCCCGTAGACGGCCAGCTCGACGTGCCTGCCATGACCTGCGAGTTGACGGCCGAAGGCGCCAAACGCATCGTCGTGGTGACGGACGATCCGGCCAAATATGCCGCGGCGACCGGCTTCGCCACCGGGGTGACGGTACGGCATCGCGATGAACTCGACGCGGTCCAGCGTGAGCTGCGGGAAGTGCAAGGCGCCACGGTCATCATTTACGACCAGATGTGCGCCACGAAAAAGCGCCGCGAGCGCAAGCGCGGCACGATGCCCGAAGTCGACAAGCACGTGATCATCAACGAACTGGTGTGCGAAGGTTGCGGCGATTGCGGCGTAGAGAGCAACTGTGTCGCCATTCAGCCGCTCGAGACCGAATTCGGCCGCAAGCGGCAGATCAACCAGAACACGTGTAACAAGGATTTCTCATGCGTGAAGGGCTTCTGTCCCAGCTTCGTCACCGTCGAAGGCGGACGGCTGCGCAAGCCTGAAGCCGCGCGCAAGGTGACGCTCGCGGACATGCCGGCACTGCCGGAACCGGACCTGCCCGATGCCACCGTCGCACGCCGTATCGTGGTGGCAGGCGTGGGCGGGACCGGCATTGTCACGATCGGCCAGGTGCTTGGCATGGCGGCCCATCTCGAAGGCAAGAGCGTGATCACGCAGGACGCGACCGGCATGGCTCAGATGGGCGGCGCGACCTGGAGCCACATCCAGATTGCGGATCGGCAGGACGCCTTGCATGCCGCGCGGGTCGATGTGGCGATGGCTGACCTGGTGCTTGCCTGCGATACGGTCGTCGCTTCGCAAAAGTCCACGCTCGCGATGATGCAGCCTGGCCGGACCTTCGTCGTACTGAACAGCCACGTCACGTCGACCGCCGCGTTCGTGCGCAATCCCGACTGGAAGGCTCCCGGCGACGAGGCGATGGCGGCGATCGCCCGTAGCGTCGCGCACGGACAACTGGGTGTTTTCGATGCCGAACTGGCCGCGACGCAATTGCTCGGACAGTCCATCTACTCCAACCTGATGTTGCTCGGCTATGCGTGGCAGAAAGGCCGCGTGCCGCTGACGCGTGAATCGCTGATGCGCGCAATCGAGCTTAACGGTGTGCAGATCGACAACAACAAGGTGGCCTTCGAATGGGGGCGCCACTGCGCGCATGACCTCGCCAGCGTACCGGTACGCGGGGCGAATTCGCAGGTGATCCAGATCACGAAAACGCCGTCGCTCGACGAATTCATCAGCAAGCGGGCTGCATTTCTCGCGCAGTACCAGAACCCGTCATACGCCGCTCGCTATGAAGCGTTCGTGGACCAGGTGCGCGACTCGGAATCGCGGTACGGCAGCCGCCGCCTGACCGAGACGGTCGCACGCTACCTGTTCAAGCTGATGGCATACAAGGATGAATATGAAGTCGCGCGCCTGCATACCGACGCTGCGTTTACCGCAAGCGTAGGATCGATGTTCGAGGGCGACGTCCGTCTCGTGCACCACCTGGCCCCCCCGCTTTTCGCCAAACGCAACGCTCGCGGTGAAGCCATCAAGCGTCCGTTCGGGTCCTGGGTGCGGCCGGCCTTCCGTGGGCTTGCTGCATTGAAGATGCTGCGCGGCACCCCGTTCGATCCGTTCGGCCGTACCGAGGAACGCCGCACGGAACGTCGACTGATCGGTGAATACCGCGCGTGCGTCGAGGAAATTCTCAAACAACTCTCCCAGGACAATCTTGCCGCGGCGCTCGAGATTGCCAGTGTTCCGGAGGGAATTCGCGGATACGGTCACGTCAAGGCGCGCAATCTCGCGGCGGTGCGCGTTCGTTGGGATCAACTCATGGAGCAATGGCGCGATGCGGCGTCGGCCCCTCACAACCCGGCGCGTGACGTCGTCGCCCGGATGACCCCGTGACATAGCAACGTGTCCCGGTCCGGCAAAGCCGCTTCGCCAGCTCGAACGGCCCGGCACGACGAAGGAAATGAGCGGTCTCGCGCCACCACGCGAGCCGCACTCAGGTACTGCCGTACAGCTTTATCGAACCGATCCGCCAAAGAGCGGGCACACACTGGCGCAGCCAGACAATTCAGGAGATATTCATGCCCAATCAACGCAGCGCCTCTCATGCGCCAGTGCATCCCAGCGCTTCGGTCAGATCCGGATCGCGGCCACTTAGCAAATCGGGGGCTATCGCCGCGATCACGGTCGGCAGCGGACTGGAACTGTACGACTCCGTGGTGTACAACTTTTTCGCCACGCTGATCGGCCCAATGTATTTCCCCGTCACCGACCGGTTCGGCCAGCTATTGCTATCCTTCGCCGCATTCGGCATCGGTTACGTGATGCGGCCTATCGGCGGACTGGTTATCGGCGCTTACGCGGACCGGGTTGGGCGCAAGCCCGCTGTGATCCTTACGCTTTGGCTCATGGCCCTCAGCGCAGCCCTTCTCGTGTTGACGCCGACCTACGCTCAGATCGGCATCTTCGCGCCCATTCTGATGACGCTCGCCCGCCTGCTTCAGGGCTTTGCGATCGGCGGTGAAATGGGCCCCGCCAGCGCGATGCTGCTCGAGTACGCCGATGAGAAGTCGCGCGGCTTCTATACGAGCTTTCAACCGTTCAGTCAGGGACTCGCGGCGGTATTTGCCGCACTCGTTGCGCTGTCGTTGACCAACGTTCTGCCGCCCGCGTCGTTAGCCTCGTGGGGCTGGCGGATGGCATTCGTGATCGGTGTTCTCGTGATCCCGATCAGCGTGATGATCCGCAGCCGCCTCGACGAAACGCTGGTGCCGAAGAAGTGGGGAGACAGCGATGCCCACACCCATCGGCAGTTGATGAAAGAGCATTGGCGCGTGTTGCTCGCAAGCGTGCTGCTGATGATCGGTCTCGCGTCCGCGGTGCACGTCGTCGTGTTCTATCTTCCCAACTACGCCACGATCCAGTTGCACATTCCGCTGTCCCAGTCGATCTGGGCCGGTTTTGTCGGCTCGCTCGTGCTCACTTTTCTCTCGCCGCTAGCCGGCTGGCTCAGTGATCGCCGCGGTCGCCGTACTGTCGTCTGGTGGTCGCGCGTGGCGCTGCTCGTCATGATCTATCCGGCCTTCGTCTTTCTGAATAGCTACCCTACATTGCCCTGCCTGCTGGCAGTGAGTGCCTGTCTGGCCGTGCCCATGGCGATGACTTCGGCTTCCACCCTCGTGCTGGTAAGCGAAGTGCTGCCTCAGCGGCTGCGCGCCACGGGCCTGTCGGTCAGTTACTACGTCGCGGTGGTGGTCTTCGGCAGCTTTGCGCAGTTTTCCTCGACCGTGCTGATTCATTTGACGCACGACGCCAGTGCGCCCGCGTATTACGTGATCGGATGCGGTCTGCTGTCGTTAATCGGTCTGGCGATGGTGCCGGAGACCCTGGGTCGCCAGCTTAAATAGACTGTTTCATCCTTGGTGTTGGTTCGCAACGCCGCATGGCGGGAAGCTTCTGCGGCGCTGCGAGCCTGTGGCCTTCAGTTAAGGGCTATCCTTACCGGGGAAATGTTCCCGATTCGTTCACAGTACTCGCCGATGGCGCGATCGGACGAGAATTTCCCCGAGCGCGCAGTATTGAGGATCGACATGCGCGTCCAGTATCCCGGATCCTGCCAGGCGACGCTCACGCGCTCCTGGCACGCGACATAGTCGGCGTAGTCGGCCAGCACCAGAAACGGATCGCAGTTGCGCAGGTTCTCTACGAGCGGGCGGAACACCTCACGGTCGCCGCGTGAGAAGTATCCTTCTGCGATCAGTTCCAGCGCTTCGCGCAACTCCGCATTGCCTTGAACATGATCCTCAGGGCGGTAGCCCTCACGCTTGACACGCTCCACCTCGTCGGCAGACAGACCAAAGAGGAAAGAGTTTTCCTCGCCAACAGTGATACCCGGCGGCAAACCGGGCTGTGTGGCCGCCCGGCGCAAGGGACAATGCAGGCCGGATCGGCAGCGCCCCCAGTTCCGCTGGCTGCATACCTCCGCTGCACACTCGCTGGATTGCCTGGTAGGCCCGGCGCTTGCGCACTTCTTGCTCGCTCACTATGTGGCACGGTCGGGCAGGACGCCCGTCCGATGCCGCTCGAAAAACTGCGGTGCCTCTTCTACACCCGACGCGTTTCGCGGTGCGAGCGCCATCGGACTTACTTGAGGAACATGCAATGGAAACGAAGCATGGAGAAGAGAGTGCGCGCGAAGAACCTGACGATGAACAACCTCATCAAGGCAGTGCGTCCGACGGGCGGGATCGGCGTGGTCGGCGTGTTCGTGGCCGAAGATCCCAAAGCCGAGGATCAACTGGCGAAGCAGGGCCAGCTCGCACTCGACTTCGGGCAGCTATGGATGAAAGGCAGCATATTGCGACGGGCCAGGCGAACGTGAAGGCCTACAACCGGAAATTGCGGGACCTGATAGCGGCGGGCAAAGCGAGGCCGTCGCAAATCATCTCTCACGAGTTGCCGCTCGAGAAGGCGCCGGAAGGTTACCAGCACTTCGACGAACGCGAAGACGGCTGGACGAAGGTAGTTCTTAAGCCCGCCGCGTGAGTGGCTTTTTAGTGGCTTGTGCGGTTGGAGTTTCAGTGGTTGAGAGAAAGGCAGTCGTCGCACGGGGCTGGGCGGCGATTGCCGGGGCATCGGATCGCACCTGTCTTGATGCCGCGTACCGATGCGCTGGGCTGCGTTACCTGGCAGGGCGATATGCGCATGCATTTTTATCGGCTACGCCTCGTCGTTGCGACTGTAGATGAATGCAGATTGCGCGACGAAAGCGGCAATTGAAGACGACGGCCGGCCCGCGTGAATCTCCACTCATCGCCCCGCTCTGACATAACTTGCGAGGAACGTGCGCGTGCTACCGTCCGGAAAGTGGACTGCCACCTGGTCGCCGCTGGCGAGCGCGACCTCGCCTGCGCCAAAGCGCGGCACGCGAACCGCGTCGCCGGACGTCCAGATACGCCGCTTCGGTGCCTTTTCCCCTTTCAGTAAAGACGACTGCTCCGGCAATGCTTCCTGCGCGACGATCGCATCGTGCGTGACGTCGATTTGTGGAGGATTCACACAGTTATCGCAGACGCCGCAGCGCTCCATGGCCGGCGTGTCCCCGTAGTAGTCCAGAATCGCACGCCATCGGCACTGGCCAGTCTGCGCATAGTCGATCATCTGTTGCAGCGTTTCCCTGTCGTGCGCGCTCATCTGTTCGAATCGCGCGGCAGCTTTCGCGACGGTTTCGTGTGCGGTTTCCCGAGCGGCTTCACGCACGCGAACGCGATATCGGCGCTGCCGGTTGCGGCACGCCACGCGTGCGTCCACCAGCATGTTCAAGGCGACTTCCAGCTTGCCTACACCGACATCCGGCAATGCGTCCTTCAGTTCGGCGAGCGAGACGGCTTTCGTGTCGGCAGTGCGTGCGGTCAACACGTCGTAGACGCGTTGGGCGAGCTCGGCGCTCGGATAGCGGCCAGCGAGAAAAAACTGCTGCACCCGGCGGTCATTCAGATCGAATAGCAGAATGCAATCGGCCGGCTCTCCGTCACGCCCTGCCCTGCCTGTTTCCTGATAGTAAGCGTCGAGACTGCCGGGCATCTGGTAATGGATGACGAAGCGGATATCGGCTTTGTCGATGCCCATACCGAATGCGTTGGTCGCGATCATCAGCCGTGTTGCGCCCGACATGAACTGCTCCTGTGCCTTTTCGCGCGCCGCCGCTGACAGACGGCCGTGATAGCGTGACACCGATTCGCCCGCCTCGTTCAGCCAGCCATGGATGCGCTCCACATCGCGAACGGTAGCCGCGTAGACGATGCCCGAACCCAATAGCGATGCAAGCAGTGTCGACAGTTGCTCGCGCTTGGCGGCCATGGTGCGCGCGGCCCCATCCTTGCCACCCGCGGCCCCGACCTGAACCACGCGATACCGGAGATTCTCGCGCAAGGTGCCGGTGCGAACCACGCGCGGATCGCGCAAGCCGAGTGAGCGGATAATGTCGTCCAGCACTTTCGCTGTTGCCGTCGCGGTCAACGCCAGCACAGGAGGCTGACCAAGCGCCTTCACCGTGCCGGCGATTTCGAGGAACGCGGGGCGGAAATCGTGGCCCCAATGGGACACGCAATGCGCTTCATCGACGACCACCAGCCCCACGCGTTGCTCGGGTCGCGCGCGGAGAATGTCGATGAACGCCGGTTGCGCCAGGCGCTCGGGCGTCACAAAAACGATCCCACTCTGCCCGTCGGAGATTCGGTTCAGTGCTTCCCGTTCCGCGCGACTGCGCAAGGTGCTATTGACGAGCGTGCAGTCTATCCCTGCTGCAAGCAGCTTATCGGCCTGGTCCTTCATCAGCGCGATCAGCGGCGACACGACCAACGTCGTGCCCTCCAGATGCAGTGCCGGCAATTGATAACAGAGAGATTTGCCCGCGCCAGTCGGCATCGTGGCGAGCGTGTCGCGCCGCTCCAGCACGCTGCGGATGATGTCTTCCTGGCCGGGACGCAGTCCGTCGATGCCGAACATATCGCGCATTGTTTTGCGCATGCTGCGCAGGCGTTCGTCAAGTGTCATATTGCAATCTTCAATTAGCAACCGTCGAGCTGGCGCCTAGGCAGCGTCTAAACGCCAGCACGCCGAAAATAACTCGTCTTCCCATTGTCTACGGCGGGGGGGCGGGTGAACGTGGCCTGCGGTTCGGCAGACCGTTGAACGAAACGACATTCCCGAACTGTCTACGATCGATACCTGCCCCTCGGTGGCAAGCATCGGTTGCGCCATGGCAAGCGGACTTGACATGCCGACGCGGTGCGACGCCGCGAAGCCGGTAGACGCCATGTCGAACATCTCGGCGAACGTCTGAAACAAGCTTCCGAAGTGCTCGTGCATGACCCCGAAAAGCCCGTCTCGTGTCTGAACCGCAATATCTTCCACATGCCGCCAGTATGCGGAGGTCTTTTTAATTGCGGCCGGGTATCGCTGCGACTGGAGATCGATTATCTCGCTAAGAGATCCGGACGCGAGTGCCGCGGCGGCGAAGGCCTGCTGCTCGGACAACGATGTTCTCACGGTCTGGATATTCAATTCGAAGACTCTCTGGATGCCGGTAAAGATCTCCACAGTACAGTCGAATGCTGCCTCGATGACCGCATCGAGATGGGGCGGGGAGAGCTGGTTCAGGGTCTCAACGTACATAAGGACTCCGTTGTGATCAGAAGAGGCGCGCGTGGCGCCGTAATACGACATGGTGGGCACGACTGCCGCCGACATAGGGGTGCCGGCGGCGTCCGTTGCTGCTGGCGCTTTTACTTCGACACTGCTGTGGGCTGCCCGGCTCCCAGATCGGCACCGGTGACGGGGTCCGTCTCAGTTGCGGAAGCGGTCCGCGATGCCATCGCACTCAACACTTCGACTTCTTTTTCAGAAACCTGAACGCTGGCGAGGCCATCGCCGCCATCGACCGCCGGTTCCGGCTGCTCGACGAACTCCCACCCGGGTCCGTCATTCCACGGACCACGCGGTGCATCGTCGCCATCGGACATGTTGTAGTACACGTTGGTGAACTCTGGAACGCCCGGCAATTTGCCTTGCGGAAAATTAGGCTGGATCGAGTGCAAGGCCTTCTCGAACGACTTCTGGTGGGCAATCTCGCGGGTCATCAGAAATCCCAGAGCTTCCTTGATGCCTGGATCATCCGTCACATTGATCAACCGTTCGTAGACGATCTTCGCACGCGCTTCCGCGGCGATGTTCGATCGCAGGTCCGCAGTCGGCTCGCCTATCGTGTCGATATAGGCGGCCGTCCAGGGCACCCCCGCCGAGTTGGTCAGCGCCGGCCCGCCACCATAAAGGAGTGCCGTGGTGTGCGAGTCGTTGCCGCCCCCCGTGAGCGAACGGTAGAGCTCCGCTTCCTGCTCGACGCCTTCTGCAAGCTGGCCCTTTCCGCCCTTGTTGAGCATCGCAACGATCGAACCGATGATCTCCAGATGGCTGAGTTCTTCTGTCGCAATGTCGAACAGCATGTCGCGCCGGCCCGGGTCTTCCTCGCCTACCGCCTGAGTGAAGTAACGACACGCTGCGGCCAGTTCACCCTGCGGGCCGCCGAACTGTTCGAGGAGCAGATTGGCGAGACCAGGATTGGACGCGGCTACGCGGACCGTGTATTGAAGTCGCTTGTTGTGCACAAACATCGTATTTCTCCAGAAAACGATTGTGGGTTCCGTTGACGTTCGTCCCGCCGTGAGCAGCGGAAGGCACGTCGGACAGAGGACACTTGATTGGAAAACGGGTTATGCGGGCGAGGACGAGCGCATGTGCGGAATGTCGCCGACCCATGTCTCAGAGCGAATACTCTGGCGTGATGTGCGCGCAGGAACGCAACGAGATATACCTGCGCCTGGGACTGCGCATGCGTCGTGCCCGGAAGATGGGTTGTAGCGGATGCCACCTAGGCTTGCGAATTGTCCGCTTCGCTGTTCTATCGTTTCTGCTCGCATCAAGATCTCCTTCGCCGCCGATCTCCGATCGCGAAACTGGGGGCCGCACGCGGGCCGAGGGACCCTTTCTCTTTGCGCGATGCGCGGCGTTAGGAGTCAATGGCCGACTGCTGCAGGGATTCATCTCGACGCGCGCCCTCGGCTGCCTTGCCGTCAGCAGCGTTCGCATCCATTCCCCAACAATATTCCGATTCCCCAGCCTTGCGTGGATTTAACCGGCCGTCCCCAAGCCGAACCGTTCCTGAGTGCCGTGGCATACGCGTTGCTCGACTTCCGTCCCGTACAACCTCTCAAGGAGTCCATCATGGTTCAGCGCAAAACAGTCGATGATCTCTTCGTTCATATGCTGTCGGACATTTACAGCGCCGAGAAGCAACTCACCAAGGCGCTGGCGAAGCTCTCACGTGCCGCGTCCAATCCGCAATTGAGCGACGCGTTCAAGACACATCTGGAGGAGACACAGGGACAGGTTGAGCGGATCGACCAAGTGGTTGAAAGTTGCGGCATCCGCCTGAAACGGATGAAGTGCGTTGCCATGGAAGGCCTGATCGAGGAAGGTCAGGAACTGATCGATGAAATCGAAAAAGGCCCCGTGCTGGACGCTGGCCTGGTAGCCGCGGCCCAGAAGGTCGAGCACTATGAGATAGCGGCGTATGGCAGTCTGTGCGCTATTGGCAAGCAACTGGGATTCGCCGAGGGCGTCAAACTGCTCAAGGCGACGCTTGAAGAGGAGAAGGCGACCGATCTCAAGCTTTCCGAATTTGCGGAAAAAGCCGGTAACGCACAGGCAGCAGCAGCCTGACGGGGCGCTGGCTCGCGCGCTCATTGGCCGCGCGAGCCTCACGCGCTCTCGACGACCTGACCACCCGACGACACCGCCTCCAGGTTGCGAACGTGGCGCCGCGTCCCGGTCTTGCGCCCGCTTCTGTCAACCGAGGCGACTTCGACGAGTGGCTGCCACCTCTTCACGGCGATTTTCGGCTGGACCAGCAGACGCGCTGCATCGAGCGTTCCACGCCCGCGCGTTGTCCCGCTCGCATCAGCAGGCTCATCCTCGCGCCTACGGCTTGCCTCCACTGAGCCAAGCCCTGCTGCGGGAACGATTCTCGCTCGTCACGCCCGGGGACTCGATATCTGTTGATCCGGTTGACGATTCGCCCCATGTCGTCATCCATGGAAGCCCGCGGAGATCCGACGTGAGCACAGCTGACCGTGAAGCCGTTCTTATTCATCAACAGGCCGTCCTGGCAAGGTTCGGTGAACTGGCGCTTCGCTCAGACAATCTTGACGAAATATTGTCCGAGGCCTGCCGGCTGGTCGGCGAGGCGTTGGGAACCGACATGGCGAAGGTCATGGAATTGCAGGACGACGAGACGACCCTGCTAGTGCGCGCCGGCGTAGGATGGCCCCCCGGAGTCGTGGGACGGGCGACGGCCAAAGCGGAATCCGGCTCATCCGAAGGCTATGCGCTGGAATCTGGCGAGCCGGCCATATCCCGCGACATCGCCACGGAAAAGCGCTTTCGCTACCCTCAGTTCATCGTCGATGCGGGCGTGAAGGCGCTGGTCAATGTCGTCATTCTCGGTGGAAAAGGCCGGCGCCCCTATGGAATCCTTCAGGTGGACAGTCTCGAGCCGCGAGATTTTTCGCGTCCAGATACCGAGTTTCTGCGCTCATATGCCAACCTGCTTGCCGCCGCTGTCGAACGGCTGCGCATCGCCGCAGAAACGCGGCGGCACGCCACCTCGCTGCGCGAGAGCGAGGAACGCTACCGCACGCTTGCCACGCAGATTCCGCAACTGGTATTCACTTCAAGCAGTTCGGGAGAGCGCACCTGGGGCAGTCCGCAATGGGTTGCCTATAGCGGCATTTCCGAAGAAAGCAGTTTAGGGCTGGGGTGGCTCGACGCGGTCCATCCGGATGACCGGCACGCAGCGATGGCGGCCTGGGCAGCGTGCGAGGCCACCGGCGAATTCGCCGTCGAGCACCGGATTCGCCGGGCTGCTGACCAAGCCTACCGCTGGTTCCAGAGCCGCGCCACGCCGGTGCGGGCCGACGGCCGAATCGTCGGCTGGCTCGGCACGTCTACCGATGTGGAGGATCAGGCGCGCGTTCGCGAAGCACTGGAACGCAGCGGCGAGGAACTCGAGGCGCGCGTGTCGGCGCGCACGGCGGAGTTGCAGGCGGCGCTCGACACGCTACACCGCGAAAGCCGCGAGCGCTCGCGCGCGGAGGAACGCCTGCGTCATAGCGAAAAGCTGAAGGCGATCGGCCAGCTCACTGGTGGCATCGCTCACGATTTCAACAACATGCTACAGGCGATCATCGGTTGTCTGAGCATGATCCGCGTGCGCATGCAGCAGGGACGCCCGACCGAGGTCGTCGGCCTCGTGGAGCGCGCCGAGCGGGGCGCCCTGCGCGCGGCGGCGCTGACGCACAGGCTGCTGGCGTTCGGGCGCCAGCAGACGCTCGAGC
Organism: Paraburkholderia sediminicola; assembly: GCF_046026895.1. Classification (GTDB taxonomy): domain Bacteria; phylum Pseudomonadota; class Gammaproteobacteria; order Burkholderiales; family Burkholderiaceae; genus Paraburkholderia; species Paraburkholderia sediminicola_C. The sequence continues at coordinate 32,342 of NZ_JAQQEU010000028.1, read as the reverse complement.
CGCGGCTCGTGAGTCTGGACACGATCGCATGCGATATGGAGGACATGATCCGCCGCGCCGTCGGCGCAACCATCAATGTGGAACTGAAGCTCGCGGACGGCAAATGGCTGGCCATGTGCGATCCGAATCAGATGGAAAGTGCCCTGCTGAATCTGTGTGTCAATGCGCGCGACGCCATGCCGGATGGCGGCTGGCTCACCATCAGCACGACCGACGTCATACTGGCCGAAGCGGAACTCTCCTCCTTCGAGGATGCGCAGCCCGGACGTTACTGTTGCATCGCTGTGTCCGATACAGGCGTTGGCATGTCGCAGGAGGTACTCGACAAGGCCTTCGAACCGTTTTTTACGACCAAGCCGGCAGGGCGAGGCGCCGGTCTCGGTCTGAGTCAGATCTACGGCTTTGTCAGGCAGTCTGGCGGCATCGTGCAGGTGGACACTGCGCCGGGTAAAGGCACGACGGTGCGCCTGTGCATGCCGGCGCCCGCTGAACGGGACGATCATACGGCGAACGGCCGCGATACCGGCAAAACCATCATGCTGGTCGAGGACGAGGAGATTGTGAGGGAAGTGACGGCCGAGCAGTTACGCGAACAGGGATATCGCGTGCTCGAAGCCGACAGCGGCCCGGCCGCCTTGCGCCTCCTTCATGCAGGTGCTCGTTTCGATCTGCTGATCAGCGATGTCGCGCTGCCTGGCGGCATGAACGGCCGCGAAGTCGCCGAGGCGATCAAGGCCCGCTATGCCGATCTTCCTGTCATCCTGGTGACGGGCTACGCGCCGGGCGATGCGCTGGCTGACATGGAGGTCATTCGCAAACCCTTTCGGCCGGAAGTGCTCGCGGAGCACGTGCGTGCCAAGTTCGAAGACTGACGAGCAATGTGCGCTTATGAAGACTCGTTCATCGTCGCTTCGACGTCAGAGGGACAGCGCGCATAGCGGCGTTCGCCGGGCACTGCGCCGTTTTCGCCGGTTCGGCATACAGGCATTTCCCTTGCTCGCAGAATAGCGTCGTACGCCACAGCGTCTAAAGGAGAACAAGATGATGCAAGAGCCTTCAGATCCAGTCGAGCGCGCCGATCAGCGGCGGCAATCCACGCAGGACCGCGACGTGAAACTCAGGCCGGATGGCACCGTGGAGCAACGCGAGCACGGGAGCATGGACGCGTCCATGCTCCCGAAGGGCAAGGACCACCCGGACGAAGGCCCCTACGTTCCCGAGCACGACCATGTCGATCCGGACCTCGAACCGCAAACCGGCAAGCAGCCGCAAGTAAAAAAGGACCTCTCGGCCTAGGCTGCGCGACGCGGCAGCGCCGCGCAGCTCGTCGACTGGAAGCGCAATTGCAGCGAGCCGGTGGGAGAAACAGCATGGAATATCTGCCCCGTAAAACGGGTCTGCAGTCGAACCGACCTAAGGTTGTGGCCGTAGTAAAAGACGCCGTCGACCGATTTTCTTCCGACCGGTGCGCAATGATGGGCGCAAGCATCGGTTTCTATTCCGCGTTTTCACTGGCTCCGACCTTGTTGCTGGTCCTCGCGATAGCAGGCTGGTTCTTCGGCAAGGAGGCCGCGCAGGGCCAGTTCTTCGCTCAGATCAGGCAGCTACTCGGCAATGACGCCGCCAGTGCGATGCAGGCTGTCGTCGAACACGCACATCGTTCCAGTGGCAGTGGCATCGCTGCGGCGGTTTCGGTCGTACTGCTTCTGGTCGGCGCGTCGGCAACGTTCTCGTCTCTGAATACGGCGCTCGACGTGGTCTTCGCGGCGAAATCACCAAAAGGACTGGCTGGACTGGCCCTGCTGGTTCGCGCGCGACTCGTCTCGCTCGGCCTGCTCATGGGCCTGAGCTTTCTGCTGGTGGTTTCCCTCGTCCTCGACGCCGCCATACAGAGCGCGGGGCGCGCCGTTTTCGGTAGTTCGACGCTGACCGTCATTGCTGACATCGTGCAGTCTATCGTTGGCCTGATCGTACTTGCTTTTGGACTTGGCGCGCTGATCAAATGGCTACCCGATACGCGAGTCGACTTCCGTCCCGCGCTGATCGGCGGGACTGTCGCAGCGTTGCTGTTTACGGTGGGACGAAACCTGTTCGGCTTATACCTGGCGCACGCTGGAACTGCGGGAGCGTTCGGCGCGGCAGGCTCGCTCGCGGTCCTGATGATGTGGCTATATTTTTGCGCTATCGTTTTTCTTTACGGCGCGGAGGTCGCCTCTTCACTTTGTCAGAAGTCACAAGAAGGCGATGCAGCGCCCGCCAGGAAGCGCCAGAGCGCGGCGCGCTGAACGCGTGGAGACACTGCTGGCGAATGGGAGCCTTTACGCACTTGGGTTGGCGATGTCGAAGCTCGGAAAGCGCGCCACATGTTCATAGACTTCCGCTCAGCCCTTAATACCCGCGCCGGCTTTTCAGCGGAAGCTTCTGCAAGACAAGTTGCGGAGCTTGACCGGACTGTCACCCGTCAGCCCCCGCTTGAACGCGCCCTGCTGATTTCACCAGAGCTTCGCGATTTTGCCGCTCCTTCGTGGTTGAAATACCGAGTGCCCTGTCACGACTTTCCACCATACTGCGTCGAGTTGGCCGTCCTGGGTGAAGCCCATCATCAATTGCGGGATTTCAGGCGGAAGCGCCGATCTCTATCGGTCTGTCACGTATGCCGGGTCTTGCCGTAAGTGTTGACGAGACAGAGCCGCTTTCCCGCCAACGCGACGCGTGTTGCTGTCACTGCCGCGCCATGGGCTACGAGCGGCGTTGTGCGCTGGAATAGCGCTTGCACGCACTCCTTCACCGATACGACAGGGCGCTGCGCGTATGGCCACTCCTCATACGAACCGGTCAGCAGGGGACGCCCGAACAGGACCTGGTCGACTCGCCACGCGACGCATATGCTATGGAGAAGGCAACCGTACGCTTGTTGAGGGCGCAAGCGTCCGGCGTTGAGCATGACCGGAAACTGCGTACGAGGATCGAGCGGCGCCTCGGGAAACACTTTCGCGGCAGCACTGCTCGACTGCCCGCGTCGGCTATTACGACAGCAAGGCGTCGCTGATGAAGGACATGACGGGGCGCGCGGCGGGTTTTGCTCAGGCGGTCGGCGGCGCATCGCCGCAGCCGCAGCCCGCTTGGCGCACAACCGCACACGCACATACTCTGTTCTCTGAACTGCGATGACTGTAGACAAGCGATACTTACCTTACCTTTTGCGTGTTGTTGCGCGCCTCGGTATATGCGCGCTGACGGCGTGTGCTACGACTGCCTGCTCGACGTCGGGGCGGCAAGACGTGGGCGGCATACTTACCCCCGCTTCCTCCTGCAGCGCAGCGGGCCATTTTTGTGACACCTTCTTCGGACCATAGGGCGGGTAGTGTTCAAAAACGCGCTCGGGTCCCAGCATGACCAGGAGGGCCGTCGCCAGCGCACGAGGCAATGGCGAATAACTTTTCCCTCATCGCCGGAGTGCGAGCCAGGCCACATCCTCCATCGGCCTTGCAAACCAGTCGTTGCAATTTTCGCGTGTATGAGTCGTAATTCCGTCAGGGTGCGACCGTCTTGCACCGCTCAAGGACTCCTCTGCCGACCGGGCCGTCCTGCGCTGAAACGACTCACCGGCGCGCTACAAGGATGGTTTCCACGCGAGTCGGCCATGTGGGTAGGGCAATCCGTGAGCCCTTTGAGGACAGCACGGAATGAAAAACCTGAAGCGCGGCATGCGAGCGTGCGAGTGGGTGATCTGGACAGTAGCGCTGCTTCTTTCGCTCCGCGCATGACGCACGACCGCTGCGGACGCGGGCGGGTCAAACGGCCAAGCAATCAGCCTCCTACCCGCCGCGAAACACTCGAGTGTCGGCCGACATCGGGGAGGACGAAGCCTGCGGGATCGAGGTCAGCCATACGCGCCACGACGGATATGTGCGAGCCGCGCTGTCATCAGCCTTAGCGATTCGCGCGCGCGGCCGCGGCGGCTGAGGCGCTGCAACTCGCGCAGCAAAACCGTCGCTGGGAATGGTTTTTTGAGGAAACGAACATGGGGTAGGCGCGGCCGCCGACGTGTTTCGGCCGTGAGAATCACCGGAATCGACGCGAACGATGGGTCCGCGCGCAACGCGCGGATCAGATCGACGCCATCCATCACGGGCAGCTTGCAGTCCGTCACGACAACGTCGGGTGAGCTTTCACGGATGAAACGCAGCGCGTCGACACCGTTGTGAGCGGTGCGCACAAGATGCCCTTCGGCCGCGATGAACAATCCAAGCGAACCCAGCCAACCGTCATTCGCGTCGACCAGCAGGACGGAAGCCATACCTGTTTCCTTTCGCCGCCTACACGGCGCACGAATCAGCAAGGGGCATCGCCCATTCGTGGCATGTCGCCATCTAGAAGCGGCGAGGCGTCATCATGACTTTATGCAAGATGTTTTGTTCGTCACATCGCGACATTCAGAACGATCGCGTCGCTCGACCGGCATGGCCGCAGGGCCGCAGCGGTTGCCAGTCGTTCGCGCCACCGGGTGTGCGCCGCGAAATTTAGCGTCGCGGGTTTGCGCTCGCCGCCGCGAGGCCGGTTGCGACTTTGCGAGCCATCAGGGCGGCCATGTCCAACGCGTCGCCGCGTGGAACGCTGCCGCATGTTCCCCTTTGCTCCAGAATCAGCCGGTGATCCCCCGTTTGCTCGGCGACCTGTACGATCCATTGATAGCCACCTTCCGAATCGGGCCTGACTTCAGAACTTATGACGACGCCCGCGATCGCTATGGTAACGACGCGCATGGGTGAGTCCTCCAGCCGTTTGTCTCGAACTAAGTCCGCGCATGTGCCGTGCCCGGCCGTGGACAGGCACCTGCTGTTGTCGCGCATGTGTACCGGGGCGTTCAGGAGGTACGGCGGACCACAGCTATGCTGCAACGGAAGGCGGGCTGCGCGAAGAAATGCCGCGACCGCTTGTCGTGGCCCGGGAAGGAACTACCAGGGCCGAAGCCGGCAACCGGATGATGCGATGCCCCGCCCTGTGCGGACGATTTCCAGGCAAGCTCCGTGCTGTCCCAGAATGGAACTCACAGCGGATCTGTCATGCCCCGCCGGTTACCGCACCAGTTGGCAATCAGCCTCGCTAGGAAAAGGCGAAACGATGCGATGGGACGGCCACATCGCTACGCGCGGGGACTGCTGCGCAGATAGGTGCAAATGACACTTAACGAGAGACGACAATGAACCCGACCTTCTATACGCGAATCCTGACGGGCGCCATCGTGGCGTTTGCCATAGCCATTTCCGCCGGTTGCAAGCCCGGTGACAAAGCAGGGGGTGCAGCGAATGCAGATTCGGCTGCCAGCAGTTCCCCTGCCCCCGCCAGCCGATGAATTTCAGCATGCCCCGAGGCGTGCGCGGTGAAGACGAACCGCCGCCTGCAGCGTACTGAGCGCTTTGCTGGCTCTCCGGCGCGCGGGCGCCAGCGGATGTCGCACGCGCGGCGGCACCCTGGCGTCAGGTAACCCGTTCCCCACCCGAACCACGTCTTCGTGCCGACCGCGGGCGCCTCTTGCTACGCTGTCTTGCACAAGACGATCCCGCATGTGATCGACATCGGCCTGTTCGTTGGATGGCGGCATTCGACGACCATGCGTGCCATGCGTGGCGGTTATTGCTGCCCCGCGCCGCCCGACGCGCCGAATACCTGGCCGGTCACGTAACTTGCCTGCGTCGATGCTAGCTGCACATACAGCGGCGCGATCTCCGCCGGCTGCCCCGGCCTTCCCATCGGTACCTGCTCGCCGAAGTGCGTGAGGTTCTCCATGGTCTGCCCGCCACTGACCTGCAATGCGGTCCAGAATGGCCCCGGCGCGACCGCGTTGACCCGGATGCCTCGCTTGACCATCTGTTTGGCGAGGCCCTTCGTGAAGTTTGCGATGCCTGCCTTGGTCAGCGCGTAGTCAAGCAGGTTCGCCGACGGATCGTATGCATTGACCGAGGCCGTGTTGATAATCGCTGCGCCCGGCGGCATGTGCGGGATGGCTGCCTTGGTGATCCAGAACATCGCGTATAGATTGGTGCGCAACGTCCAGTCGAAATCTTCCGTACTGATGTCGAGGATCGAGTCGTGACTGTGCTGGCGTCCGGCATTGTTGACCAGGATGTCGAGGCCGCCCATCTGCTGCACCGCGTTCGCTACCAATGCCTCGCAAATCTCTCGCTGCGGATATCGCCCGGCAACGCCACCGCTTTACGGCCCGCCGCGCGAATGATCAGCACGACTTCCCTCGCGTCCGGCTCTTCCGCCGGCAAATAGACGATCGCGACGTCGGCGCCTTCGCGCGCGAACGCGATGACCGCCGCCCGGCCGATGCCGGAATCGCCGCCGGTGATCAGCGCGTGCCGGCCAGTCAGGCGGCCGGTGCCGACATAGCCGGCTTCGCCGTGGTCCGGGCGCGGTGTCATGCGTCCCGCGAGGCCAGGCCATGGCTGTTGCTGAGGCGGAAACGGCGGATGAGGATGCAGGTCGCGCGGGTCAGCCAGGCCAGCCGCGCCGGCCGTTCCGGTCGCTTCGGATCCGCTAGCTTGTCCGAATGCATGAGCGGCCACGCTTGTCATGAGTCCCGCTGCGGCTCCTTGCATCAACCTGCGGCGCGCTGTCGAAGGGGTGTTGTCGGATGGCATACGAAGCTCCCGGCAAAGGAAGGCCCGCAGCACAGCCACGGGAAAATCACCAACGAGCAAGCGGGATACCAGGTGGCGAAACCGTGCATGGCTTCGCAAAAGCGAACGCGTGCCTCGCGCCGGTCATTGCCAGGAGGTTCCGGACCGTTGCGCGTTGCTGCATGACCTCCGTCACGCTCCCCCGCGTTCGCGAGCCGACTACTGTGCGACGCCCTTTTTGGCCGCGAGATCTTGCGCCATTTTGTAATGCTCCTTGATCGTCGGGAGCGCCTTTTGCGCCGCTTTCTTCAGGTCCCCGTTCTGTCCGTCCGATATCTCTTTCTCGAACGCTGCGATGGCCGACTGGTGGCCTTCAAGGCCCACCTTCTTTATGTAAGCCTGATCGAATTCCTTCCCTTTCAACGGCTTCAGTGCGTCAAGAACGCTGGTGTCCGAATTGTCTTTCGGCACCTCGACACCATGCGGCGCCGCCATCTTCAACTGCACGGTCAGCTTGGTATGGTCCAACATCATGTGATGAGCAAACGACTTGACATCCTTGTCGCTGGAATTGCTGGACGCGAGTTTCGCTGCGTCGATTTCGGTCGACGACGACATGCTGGCCGCCTGGACGAAATCCCTGTCCAGCTGAGGCAAGGGGTTCGCCGCCGTGGTGGATGCGGCTTGGGTCTGCGCGTTGACCACGGGTGAAAGCAGCCACAAAGAAGCACATGCGGCTGCAGCGACTGTTATTCGTTTCATGCGTGACCTCTCCAGGAGCGATTGAGTAGGTTATGACGGGCGAACGTTCGTTGCGTCTACTGGGCGGCAGCAACCAGCATGCCGGGTCTAAGCGCAGGCTTCATTCACGCAGAATGCGCACAGCTGAATGCCGGGTCTAACGAGGTCCACCGTTGCTTTTCACGGTAACGATGGCGAGATCCGCGAGAACCTGATCAAGGTAATGCGGCCTTCGCAGTCCGCTCGACAACGTCGATCAAGAGCGCCGGTCTGGTGAGTGCGGAGATCTTCACTGTCCCGGTTGCAATGAAGATCAACCCCTGCCAATTTTTGAGCATGGCGTGGTGGCGTACGCACGCAACTGGACCGCCAGATGGGTCCGGTTCTTGCGCAGGGCTTTTTGCACACGGCTTTGCGGACGGGCCGGTCAACGCCGCGCGCACATGGCTAGTGCTTTTTTCCACACCGACGCACTTTGCGGTACGGGTGCGATCGCACTTACTCGAAGAGCAGACCATGGAAACGAGCAACGGAGAAGCAACAGTACGAGAGGCTTCGGGCAATGTGCAGCAGGCCGCACAGGACCTGCTCGGCAATGCCGTTACTCAAGTCGGTGAGCAGGCGCAGCAGCTGCGTGGGCAAGCACGGCAGCTCTACGCTGATTTCACGGATGTCGTCCAGCAAGCTACGGCAGAGCGGCCGTTTGCGGCGCTCGCGATTGCTGCAGCGGTGGGCTTCGTCCTTGGGGCGTTGCGTTCGGCGAATCGGTCGCGGCCGGACTAGGAGCGAGACGACACGAACTGGCAGCCGCAAGCCTATGCACCCTTGACCGTCATCGATTCGAAGCGGTCCAGGCGCCCAGCGCCGGACAGACGGCGGCTTTCATCTACGTATGGCGGAACCGTTTCCTCGCGAGGTCATCAGAATGAAATGGCACGGACGCCTCCTCGTGATTTCACCGCATCTTGACGACGCGGTGCTCAGTTGTGGCGTGTTGCTCGCAGCGCACCCCGCGCCCTTCGTGTGTACGGTATTCACGGCCGCACCCGACAAAAATATGACCACCGACTGGGATCGGCAGTCCGGGTTTGCAGACGCATTCGAAGCCATGCAAGCGCGCAAGGCGGAGGACGTTCACGCTTTAGACTTATTGGGTGCCTTTCCGATCCACTTGCCGTTTTGTGACGCGCAATACAAGGTCCCGTCTATGGAAGATTCTCTCGTTGCAGCGATCCAGCAAACGCTCCGGGATGTCAAACCCTCGTCCGTCATGATGCCAATGGGCCTCTTTCATTCCGATCACACCATGGTAGCGAACGCATGCATGAAACTAATGCACCGGTTCGGGCATGTCCGAATGCATGCTTATGAAGACGTGCCCTATCGAACGATGCCCGACATCGTACCGAACCGGTTGCGAACGATCGAAGAACTCGGCTTCGCCGCGCAGCCCTTTGACGTGGTCGGCGTCGCGGCAAACGCGCGCCATCGTCAATTGAAACGGGCGGCGATCAATGCCTATCAGAGCCAGTTGCGCGCATTTGGCCCGGACGGACAAGCCGGACTCTATTCATCCGAGCGCTACTGGCGCCTTCGCGAAACCGACGCACAGAGCAACGCCCGTACACGGCCCCAAAGCCACAACGCTTTCTGGACACCGTCACCGAATCGTTAGAAGACATTGAACCGCATGGAAACACAGCCGCTCGCCCGACGCATCTCCGTTGTCGTGCTGACATACAACCGCGCCGACGAATTGATTGCAACCCTCCAACGCCTGCTTGCCCTGCCGGAACACCCGCCAATCTTTGTGGTCGATAACGCGTCTGACGACTGTACGGTTGCACTGGTTAGAGCGCTGTTTCCGATCGTATGCATTATCCAATGCAAACACAATCTCGGAGCCGCCGGCCGAAATCACGCTGCCGCCCTCGTCGATACGGACTATGTCGCCTTCTGCGACGATGACACCTGGTGGGAGGCCGGCTCACTCGAACGCGCGGTGCAACTACTCGATGCATGGCCGAATGTCGGCGTGCTGAGCGCGCGTGTCCTGGTAGGAGAAGACAGGGTGACGGACCCGACCTGCGCAGTCATGGGCGCCAGCCCGCTCGGCAGCGATGGGCTGCCGGATCCGGCGTTGATCGGCTATATGGCGGGAGCGTGCGTGTTTCGCACGTCGTTGTTCCGTGGCGTTGGGCTATGAGACACGGTTGTTCATCGGTGGCGAAGAAGAACTGGTGGCGCTCGACGTGCTCGCCACCGGGCAGGCGATCGTCTACTGTGATCAGTTGACAGTCCATCATCATCCGTCGCCCGTACGCGACAGCAGTCTGCGACGGCGCACGCTCGCGCGCAACGCCGCCTGGATCGCGTGGCTGCGTCTGCCGTGGCATGAAGCCTGGCGCGCGTCGTTTCGCGCGCTGGACCTGCTCGCGCGGGAAGGCAGCTTCGCTCGCGACAGCGTCGAGCTCCTACGCGGGCTCGTGTGGACGCTGCAGCGCCGCCGCGTCGTCCCGCCGCGGGTACTCAATCTGCGGCGGCGCGTGCACGCCGCTGAGCAGCAGGTCACCGCAACGGTGGCGACCACCGGCGGGAAAACAGCGTCCGTCGAAGTCGACGTGCGTACCTGAAAAACGCTACATGCACCGTGCCAAGGCCGCATGCCACATGCAGGTCCGAGTCGCGGCGTACAACCTGGCGCTTCGCATGTCGCCGCGCAGCTGCTGTCGCCACGCCGACGATTTCGGCAATCAACCTCCGGTAGAAACGGGTTTTCCCAACAGCGTCTGGAACCCCGCCGCCTCCGCAGTCTTGCGGTCTTCCGCATCGGTGTAGCCGGTCAACGCTACAGCCGGCAAACGCGACTGCAAAGGTATTTCCCGCTCGGCCTCTAGCGCTCGCAGTCGGCGCAACACGTCGTCGCCATCTTCATCGGCAAGCACGATGTCGCACAACAACACGTGCGGCCATTGGCTCATATCTGCTCGCGCGAGCGACTCCAACGCCTCGCCTCCCGAAGACGTCGACGATCAGGAGGAGGCGCGAGATGCGCTTGAGGCCGTCTTGAGCTCGAACGGTGCGCGTTTGCAGGCTCGCGTCTTCGGTAAAAGAAGCCCTACATATTGCGTGTTTCGCGTTTATCCGCCAACCGGGCGCGCCGGACTGATCGCGGTACTGAAGGGCCGGTCTGCGCGAAGTTACATTCGCGATTGTAGAAACAGGGAACGCCACAGCGCTTCCCGGCACGAAACGGGGCGCGCTACACCGCTTCAATCAGTTAGGCAATGCGTCGCGCTGTCCGCAACGCCTTTCTCATGCGGTTTGGCACACCGCATGCTGCGGCCCGCGGTAAGCCGCGACCGCGCAGATTCGCACCACCTGCCCGGGATGCCGACCACCATCCACGTCCGCCAATCAATGCATGCCGGGAAGGTATCTCATGAAAATCGCTCTCATCAGTGAACACGCTTCGCCGCTCGCAGTTGCTGGTGGAGTCGATAGCGGTGGACAAAACATCTACGTCGCAAACGTTGCGCGCCAGCTGCTCGAAGCCGGCCATCAGGTCGACGTGTTCACGCGGCGCGACCGCGCTCTGCTGCCGCTCGTTTCCGACATGGACGGCGTGCGCGTGATCCATGTGCCTGCCGGTCCGCCGATGCAACTGCCGAAGGAACAGCTGCTGCCGTTCATGGATGAGTTCGCAGCATTCCTCATCGAATTCTTTCGCTGCGAATGTGCGCGGTACGACGTGATGCACGCGAACTTCTTTATGTCCGGTCTCGCCGCATTGAAGGTGAAGGCGGCACTCGGCATTCCGCTCGTCACCACCTTTCATGCGCTCGGCCGGGTACGCCGGATTCATCAGGGCGCGAACGACGGCTTTCCGGACGAACGCTTCGTAATCGAAGACAATCTGGTCGCGCTGTCGGACGTGATCGTCGCCGAGTGCCCGCAGGACAAAGCCGACCTGATCGAGCACTACCGCGCCGACCCCGCGCGTATCCAGATCGTCCCTTGCGGTTTCGACGCCGACGAGTTCAGGCCGATCAATCGGGCCGTCGCGCGCGAAGCGCTCGGCTGGCAGCGGGACGAATTCATCGTGCTGCAACTTGGCCGGCTCGTGCAACGCAAAGGGATCGACAACGTGGTGCGCGGCGTGGGCGTTCTGAAGCAGGCTTTGCACGCGTCCGCGAGATTGTATGTAGTGGGCGGCAACTCCGACGCGCCGAACGAACTCGCCACACCAGAAATCGCGCGCTTGCGCAGCATCGCCAGCGAGTGTGGCGTGGCGGGACAAACGACGTTCGTCGGGCGGCGCGGCCGTGCGCAATTGCGCTACTTCTACAGCGCCGCCAATGTGTTCGTGACCACGCCGTGGTACGAGCCTTTCGGCATCACGCCGGTCGAGGCGATGGCATGCGGCACGCCGGTGATCGGCGCGGACGTGGGCGGCATTCGATATTCCGTGGTCGATGGCGTGACCGGCTTTCTGGTGCCGCCGCGCGATCCGGCCGCGCTCGCCGCGCGCCTGGATCGGTTGCGGCGCGCCCCCGAGCAGGCGCGCCGGATGGGCGAAGCGGGTCTCGCTCGCGCGCACGCGGAATTCACGTGGCGCGGTGTGGGCGAATTGCTCGCGCAGATCTATGCGCGGGTGGCGCGGGCGCCATACGTGGCGCCGACGGAAACCGTCGACGAGCGGGGGGAAATGCCGAGGCGCGCCACGGCCGGAGCGTCGTTCAGGTAACGCTGCGTCCCCCCGCAAAGACAGACACCGCGAGATGCCGCTGCAGCGTCACCACCTCGGCATCCACTTACGTTTTTCGCCTGGACGCTCATCATGCTGCGACCCGCTGTATTTCTCGACAAGGACGGCACACTGCTCGACGACGTGCCGTACAACATCGATCCCGCGTTGATGCGCCTGACTCCTGGCGCGCGCGACGCACTTGCGCTGCTGGGCGCGTCGCCGTACGCGCTGTTCGTCATCAGCAATCAGCCGGGCGTAGCATTGGGCCTATTCGCGCGCTCGGCGCTGAAGGATGTCGAAGCGCAATTACACCGCCTGTTCACCGGGTGCGGAGCAACCTTGTGCGGCACGTACTGGTGCCCGCATCATCCGGATGGCACGGTGCCGCCGTACAACGTCGGCTGCGATTGCCGCAAGCCCGGGTCGGGCCTGTTGCTGCGCGCCGCGCGCGCACACGGCATCGACCTCGCGCGCAGCTGGTTTGTCGGCGATATTCTCGACGACGTCGAAGCCGGCAACCGTGCCGGCTGCCGCACCGTGCTGCTCGACAACGGCCACGAGACCGAGTGGATCGAAGGCCCGCTGCGCGTGCCGCTCGCGCGCGCCGCCGATTTGCACGAAGCCGCGCGGATCGTCGTTCGCCATGACAGTGGCGCCCCCACCACGTTCCACGCGGAAGCCACGCGATGAACGCCCCACTGCTAATTGCGCAGCCGACGCTCGCTCACGCGTGGGCGCCGCTGGAAGCAACGCCGCTCACGCGTTGGGGCGACGACGTCAAGCGCATTCTGTGCGTGCGGCTCGACAATCTCGGCGACGTGCTGATGACCACGCCCGCGCTGCACGCATTGCGAGAGTCCGCTGCGGATCGTCATATCACGCTGCTTGCGTCGCGCAGCGGTGTGGCACTGGCGCCTTTTCTCGACGATGTCGACGACCTGATCGAATACGACGCGCCCTGGGTCGCGCATGCGTCGAGCGCTATGCGCACGCTGGCCGAGGATCACCAGATGCAGGAGCGTCTGCGGCGCAACAGTTTCGACGCCGCCGTGATCTTCACGGTATACAGCCAAAGCCCGCTGCCGGCTGCGATGCTCTGCTATCTGGCCGGCATCCCGCGCCGTCTCGCGCATTGCCGTGAAAACCCCTATGCGTTGCTGACCGACTGGTTGCGCGAACCGGAACCCCAGCAACGCACGCGTCATGAAGTGGAACGCCAGCTCGATCTCGTGCGCCAGGTGGGCGCGCACTCGCTCGATACGCGCATGCGCTTCTGTGTGCATGAGGCCGACCGGCGCACGCTCGACGCGCAATTGTCGGCGCGCGGCGTCGATCGCGCGACCGAATGGCTCGTGCTACATCCCGGAGCGACCGCAGCGTCGCGCCGCTATCCGCCCGAGCGTTTCGGCGAAGTCGCCACCCGGCTCGCGCGCGAGACCGGCGCATCGTTACTGATCACCGGCAGTTCCAGCGAACGGCCGCTGGTCGAGGCGGTGATCCGCGCCGCCGCGCCAGGCGCTCGCACGCGACTGCACGATCTCAGCGGCATGCTGACGCTCGGCGAACTCGCCGCGTTGATCGAACGCGCGAGCGTGCTCATTTCCAACAACAGCGGGCCAGTGCATCTGGCTTCCGCGTTGGGCGCTCCCGTTGTCGATCTGTACGCGCTGACCAATCCGCAGCACACGCCGTGGCAAACGCCGCATCGCGTGCTGTTTCGCGATGTCGAATGCCGGTGGTGTTACCGCAGCGTGTGTCCGCAACAGCATCACGCGTGTCTGCTCGGCGTCGCGCCTGGCGAGGTCGTGCAAGCCGCGCTCGAATTGCGCGCCGACATGCCCACGGACGAGGCCGCCCCAAACCCGGACGCGAATGGCAACGCCCGCCATACCGACGCGCCGCCGCTTGCCGACGAACCGCTGGTTCCCTGAACCCTCTTTCATTGCGAACGCCCATGTACACACTCGGAATCAATGCCGTCTATCACGACAGCGCCGCAGCCTTACTGCGCGACGGCGTGGTCCTCGCCGCCGCGGAAGACGAACGCTTCACGCACGTCAAACATGCGAAACGCCCGGTGCCGTTTTCGACCTGGCAGTTGCCTTTCGATGCGATCGACTACTGCCTGAAGGCCGCCGGCATCACCCTCGCCGACATCGACCACGTGGCCTATTCGTACGATCCCGCGCTGTTCGGCGGCATGCCTGGCCGCGCGAGCGCCACCATCGAGCTGCCGTTCGATCCCGCCAATACACGCCTGACGGACCCGTCCGCATCGCCGTGGGACCCACTGTTCCTGAGCTACATCGCGAACGCGAAGGGGCAATTGCTCGACGGCGCGCCGCATCATTTGCGCAAGCGTTTTCAGGGCGTGGACCGCGACCACGGCTTCGAATGGCACTTCGTCGAACATCATCTTGCCCACGAAGCAAGCGCCTTCCTCGCCGCGCCGTTCGACGACACCGCCGTGCTGACCATGGACGGCCGTGGCGAAGGCGTGACGACTAGCATGGGACAGTTCGTCGGCGGCGAGTATGCGCGGCTCAAGCAGGTCGAACTGCCGCATTCCCTCGGGCTGCTCTATGAAGCCGTCACCGAGTGGCTCGGCTTTCTGCATTCGTCTGACGAGTACAAGGTAATGGCGCTCGCGTCATACGGCAAGCCGCAATACCTCGATGTATTTCGCGAGATCGTTCGCTATCGCAATGACGGCAGCTACACCGTCGAGGCACCGCGTCTGACCGCGCGTTTCGGACCGCCGCGCGAGCGTGGCGGTCCGCTCGAACAGCGCCACTTCGATATCGCGCATTCGCTGCAGCGCGTGCTCGAAGAAACCGTGCTGCAACTGGCCGGTTGGCTGCATCGGCAGACCGGGCTGCGCACCCTCACCATGGCCGGCGGCGTCGCGCTGAACTGCGTGATGAATTCGAAGTTGCGCGACGCCGGCCCATTCGACGACGTCTGGGTTCAACCCGCCGCCGGCGATGCGGGCACCGCGCTCGGCGCGGCACTATGGATCGACTACCGGGAACGCAGCGCACACGGCGACCGTCAGCGTCGCTGGACGATGGATCATGCATACCTCGGCCCGGAATATGGCGAGGCGGAAATCGAACAGTTCCTGCGCTGGTCGAAAGTGCCCTACCGCAGGCTCGGCGACATCGCCGGCGAAACAGCCGATCTGCTCGCCCACGGCAAGGTGATCGGCTGGTATCAGGGCCGCACCGAGTTCGGGCCGCGCGCGCTCGGCGCGCGCTCGATCCTTGCGTCGCCGGTCGATCCCCACATGCAGGCGAAGCTCAACGAGATCAAGGATCGTGAGGACTTCCGCCCGGTTGCGCCGGTCGTGATGGAAGAACATGCGAGCGACTGGTTCGTTGGTGGCCGAGCCGCGCCGTTCATGCTGTTCGTTTTCGACGTGCGTCCCGAGAAGGCCGAACGGATTCCCGCCGTGCGCCACGTGGACGGTACAGCGCGCGTGCAAACCGTCAACCGCACGCAGCATCCGCTCTACTACGACCTGCTGGCCGCGTTCATGCAACGCACCGGCGTGCCGATTCTGGTCAACACGTCGTTCAACACGCGTGGAGAGCCGATGGTGAATTCGCCGCGCGACGCGGTGGAATCGTTCTGGACCTCGCCGCTCGACGCCCTCGTGATCGGCCCATTCCTCGTCGAGAAAGCAGAGGTACGCGCATGAGTTCATCCGCGTCCGGTCCGCTCGATTTGCGCAGCGACTTCGGCAGTCCGCGCGGCGCCGCTGAGCCGATTGTCCGCGGCTGTGCCGATGCGCCGCACTCACAACTGGACATCAGCGTGGTCGTGCCGACCTATCGCCGGCCGGCGATGCTCGCTGTGTGCCTTGACGCCCTGTGTCAGCAGGACTTTCCGGCGGACCGCTACGAGATCCTCGTCTGCGACGACGGTCCGGACGAAGCCACGCGCGCATGCGTCGAACGCATTGCGCAGGCCCAAGCCGGGCGCGGATTAATGGTGCGCTACATACCGGTCACGCGCACGCAGGGCCCGGCCGGCGCGCGCAACGCCGGCTGGCGGCTCGCGCGCTCGCCGCTGATCGCGTTCACCGACGACGACACGCTGCCCGATCCGCGATGGCTGAGCGCCGGCGTCGCGGCACTCGCGCAAGGCGCTGCGGCGGCCGCTGGAACGATCGTCGTGCCGCTGCCGCCGTTGCCGACTGATTACGAAGCAGATGCGAGTGGCCTCGAACGCGCCGAGTTTGCGACCGCGAATGCGTTCGTCGCCCGCAGCTTTCTCAGTACGACGGACGGCTTCGACGAACGCTTCACCGCCGCGTGGCGCGAGGACTCCGATCTGCAATTCACGCTCATGCGCGCAGGCGGCGAGATCGTGCGCGCAATCGATGCGGTAGTCGTGCATCCGGTGCGGCCCGCGCGCTGGGGCGTGAGTATCGCGCAGCAGCGCAAGAGCCAGTTCGACGCGCTGCTTTATGGAAAACATCCCAAACTATTCAGAAACCGGATTCGCGCGCGGCCGCCGCTGCTCTATTACGCGATTCTGTGCGCCGCGTTGGCCGCGCTGATGGGCGGGCCTGCCGGCAACGCAGCCCTCGCGTCCGGCGGCGCGCTCGGGTGGTTCGTGCTGACGGCGTCTTTCTGTGTGATCCGCTTGCGCGGCCGCGATCGAAGCTGGCGGCATATCGCCGAGATGGCGTGGACGTCGATTCCGATTCCATTCCTTTCCATCTTCTGGCGACTCTACGGCGCCGTCCGTTTCAAGGTGTTCTTTCTATGAATGCTCCCACGTTTCTGGCAACGCTCGCGCCGCGCCGCATCGTCATCTTTCGCGCGCTGCAACTCGGCGACATGCTGTGCGCCGTGCCCGCGCTGCGAGCGTTGCGACAGGCGGCGCCACGCGCGCACATCGCGTTGATCGGCTTGCCATGGGCGCAAGCGTTCGTCGAGCGCTACGCGGACCTCGTCGATGAGCTGATCGTGTTTCCCGGCGCGGTCGGCTTTCCCGAACAGCGTGAGTCGAACGCCGGGCTGCCCGCATTTTTTTCGCAGATGCGCGCACGGCGTTTCGATCTGGCGATCCAGTTGCACGGCAGCGGCGGCATCGCGAACGATCTGCTGTTCGAACTCCGCGCGCAGGCCAATGTGGGCTTCGTGCAGCCCGACGAGGCGGCGCGACATGGCGTTTTCATCGGCTGGCCCGACGGGTTGCCAGAGTCCGAACGCTACGTCGCGCTGATGAATGCGCTCGGCGCGCCTGTGACCGAGCGGCAGTTGTGGTTCCCTCTGGGCACGCGCGACGGCGAGGAGTACGCCGCGCTGGTGGCTGAGCATGGCATCGAAGCGCCGAGGCTGGTGCTGATTCACCCCGGCGCGCAATTGCCGTCGCGCCGCTGGCCCGCCGAGCGCTTTGCCGCTGTGGCCGACAACCTGGCCGCCGACGGCTGGCAGATCGCCATCACCGGCACCGCCGCCGAAGCGCTGCTGACCGGCGCGGTGCTCGGCGCAATGACCGCGCCCGCGCTGCATCTGGCCGGCGGCACTTCGCTCGGCGCACTTGCCGCGCTCGTCGCGCACGCGAGGCTGGTGGTCTGCAACGACACGGGCATCTCTCACATTGCCGCCGCCACGGCCACCGCGTCGGTGGTGATCGCGTCTGGCAGCGACACGCGACGCTGGGCACCGCTCGACCACGCACGGCATCGCGTGCTCGCCGACTATCCCGCGTGCCGGCCCTGCTTGTTCCGCGACTGCCCTTATGGTCATCCGTGCGCGTTGAATGTCAGCGTGCAGCAGGTGGTCCAGACCGCGCGCGCGCAACTCGCCGAGGATAGCGGCGCGCATCCTGGCGCGCCGAACGCGTTGCACGCGCGTGCGAACGCGGAGACTTTCGAGGAGCGGCATCATGCTGCGTAATTGCCGCCGTCTGCGCGTGCTGACCTGGCACGTGCACGGCAACTATCTGTACTACCTGACCCAGGCGCCACACGAGTTCTATCTGGTCACGAAACCTGGTCATCCGCCCGGATATGCCGGCAGGGTCGGCGTGCTGCCGTGGGGCGAGAACGTGCACGAGATCGGTATTGACGACGTGCCCGATCAACCGTTCGACGTGATCCTGTACCAGCACAAGACGCACTGGGAACATGACCGCGAACACGTGCTGAGCGCGGCGCAACAGCGTCTGCCGCGAGTCTATATCGAGCACGATCCGCCCCAGGATAATCCATTCCAGCAATGGCATTGGGTCGACGACCCGGACACGCTGCTCGTGCACGTTACCCACTTCAACCAGCTGATGTGGGATTGCGGCGTCACGCCGACCCGGGTTATCGAACATGGCGTGGTGGTGCCCGAGGGCGTGCGCTACAGCGGCGAACTTGAGCGCGGCATCGTGGTGGTCAACCATCTGGCGCAACGCGGCCGGCGCCTCGGCGCGGACGTGTTCGCCGAAACCCGCACGCGCGTGCCGCTCGATCTGGTCGGCATGGACGCGGAGCGGCTGGGTGGCATCGGTGAAATCGGCAATCTCGATCTCGCGGCGTTCAGCGCGCGCTATCGCTTTCTCTTCAACCCGATTCGCTGGACCAGCCTGGGTCTGGCAATCGTCGAGGCGATGACGATCGGCATGCCGATCGTCGGCCTTGCGACCACCGAACTAGCCACCGTGATCCGCAATGGCGAAAACGGTTTCGTGGACACCGACGTGAACGCGCTGGTGGAGGCGATGAACGATCTGCTGCGCAATCCCGCCGAAGCCCGACGTCTGGGCGAAGGCGCGCGGCGCACTGCGCAGGAACGTTTTCATATCGACCGCTTCACGCAGGACTGGCACGAGGTATTGCAGCACGTCACCGCCTGAATCCAACCTCAGTCGCCATGCGCGAAGGACAGAGCACCATGAAAGAACTTAGCCGCAAACGGATTCTGGTCACGGGCGGCGCCGGCTTCCTCGGCTCGCACCTGTGCGAACGCCTCGTCATGCAAGGGCACGACGTGCTGTGCGTCGACAACTTCTACACCGGTACCAAGGACAACATCGCGCCGCTGCTGGACTGCGCGAACTTCGAATTGATGCGTCACGACGTGACCTTTCCGTTATACGTGGAAGTCGACGAAATCTACAACCTCGCGTGCCCCGCTTCGCCGATTCACTATCAGCACGATCCGGTGCAGACCACCAAAACCAGCGTGCACGGCGCGATCAACATGCTCGGGCTCGCCAAGCGCGTGAAGGCGAAAATCTTCCAGGCGTCGACGAGCGAAGTGTATGGCGACGCGCTGGTACATCCACAGACTGAAGACTACTGGGGTCATGTGAATCCCATCGGCCCGCGTTCGTGCTATGACGAAGGCAAGCGCTGCGCCGAGACCCTGTTCATGGACTACCGCCGTCAGCACGGGCTGTCGATCCGGATCGCCCGGATCTTCAATACGTATGGGCCGCGCATGCATCCCTCCGATGGCCGGGTCGTGTCGAACTTCATGATGCAGGCGCTGCGCGGCGAGCCGCTGACGCTCTATGGCGACGGTTCGCAAACCCGCTCGTTCTGCTATGTGGACGACATGATCGACGCGATTATCCGTTTGATGAATGTCGACGACGATCCGGGCGGCCCGGTCAATCTCGGCAATCCTCACGAGGTCACGATGCGCGAGATCGCGCGGCGCATAGTCACGATCACAGGCTCGGCGTCGCCGTTGGAATTGCATCCGCTGCCGACCGACGATCCGTGGCATCGCCAGCCGGATATCTCCCGGGCGCGTGAGTTGCTCGGCTGGCAGCCGCGAACTTCGCTCGACGACGGCTTGCTCGAGACTGCACATTATTTTCGCGCGCGGATGCAGGCCAGCACCGAACTGAGCGCGGCTGCTGTTGGGGAATTCGCCGCGACACTTTCACCTCGCCCGCTATGAAGGTACGCGCCTTGCCGTCTCTGTCACCTGCCCCGCCCGTCGGGTTCAGACTGTGGTTCGCCGGCTCCTCGCGAATAAACCGCACCGGCGAGGGAACTGCAAGCGTTCGATCGACGCGTCGGGGACGCTGCAACAAGGTCAACCAGAAGTCTGGCAGATCTCCGGCGCTGGGCGCTGATACCAGGACGACGCGCGCTGTTTTTACCAAGTCCTTCGGCCCGAGGATCGCATTCTCCTTCCAAACACTGCCGCGATGGAGCGTGTGTTTCCGTTGGCGCCCCCCGCGTTGACGTATCACCGCTCGTTGCTACGACTGCGCCGTCGCTGACGTTCGTCGTGTCGCATCGAACCCCAGGCAAGCGCGGTCGACGCTGAGCGCGGTATCCCCGTTTCGCTCCCCGTTAGCCGCGGGCGCCGCACGGTCGATGGCTTTGAGTCGGCCCCGGAAAGGGCTGGAAATGGCAGCGAACCCGACGCTGACCCTCATGGGTTGCCTCGACCGGCGACACGGAAAAGGCGATGACCGGCAGCCCGGGGCCTTGCCCGACGCCATCGGATAGTGGCGGCAGGATCGACTCCTGCAACGGAGATCTGCCGGCTCAGGACTGTTGTCAGGCGAGACAAACCGCGAGGCTTTTCAATGAAGATGAACGCTTATCACCGGGACCGGTCACTCGCGCATCGCATCTCGGTGGTCGTCCTCACGCATAACCGCGCGACGGAAGTGATGCACTGCCTGTCGCGCCTCCTTGCGTTGCCGGAGCAGCCCGGGGTGATAGTTGCCGACAATGCATCCAGCGACGGTACCGTCGCGCTGATCGAGGCGGGGTTGCCGGGTGTACGCGTCGTGCAGTGCCCGTCAAATTTAGGCGCCGCGGGCCGCAATCAGGCCGTCGCCTGTGTATCGACCGACTACGTCGCCTTCTGCGACGACGATATGTGGTGGGACGCGGGCGCCCTGGCGCGAGCGGTTCGTCTGCTCGACGCCTCGCCGCGCGTCGCGGTGCTGAGCGCCCGGGTGCTGGTCGGCGAGTCGCTGGAACTGGATGAGACATGTGTCCGTATGCGCAACAGTCCATTGGAGAGCCGTGATCTACCCGGCCCGCAGTTGACGGGCTACATAGCGGGCGCCTGCGTCTTCCGGACCGACGTGTTCCGGGCGGTCGGCGGTTACGAGCCGCGTCTTTTCATTGGAGGGGAAGAAGAACTGGTGGCGCTCGACGTGCTCGCTTCCGGCGGCGCAATTGTTTATCTGGATTCGGCGGTGGTGCATCATCATCCGTCGCCGGCGCGCGACAGCCGTTTGAGACGCCGGCTGCTGGCGCGCAATGCAGCATGGATTTCGTGGCTGCGTTTGCCTTGGCGCGACGCCTGCTTCACTACTGGGCTAGCCTTCGCGCTTCTGTGGCGAGAAGGCGCGTTTGCGCGCGACGCGCTCGCCATGATGAGCGCTCTCCCGTGGGCGCTGGCCCGTCGCCGGGTGGTCCCGCCTGCCGTGCTTGAAATGCGTCGGCAGGTGCATGATGCCGAACTACGTCAAAAGAAAGTCGACCAGGGCGCGCCGAGCTGATGGACCGTCAGCGACCCGATACTGGATGAGGGGGCGCGTCCGCGACTCCTATATAACGTTCAAGCGGCCCTCCTGTGCAGGGGCGATTCGCGGAGCGCTATCGAAGCTATGGGTTTCGCGCCGGCACGTTGCCGGGGGCGCCTCGATTGTCTCGCTGGGGCAGGGCCTCACGGGAGGCTGCCCGACTGTCCTGACGTCCACTGCGGTCACTCGAAGCATCGTTTTTCGTGGACGCGCCGTCCGACCGTGCCATCGGCTCGCGCAGAGGGTCCCCATTCGCGACGTGTCCGAAGGAGCGGCATCCCCACGCGATTCAGGGCGGCCCCGTCGGCGGCGGCTTTGACGCGAATGCCTGCGCCCAGGCAGCGGGCGAAGCCCGCACGCCTGAACAATCCGGCGCAACCGCCGGGCTTCCGCAGTGACATGTTCCGCCTACCTGCCGGGAGCAGGCGAAACCCGAGCAGCATGCATCGCGGTGCCTCGCGGCGGCTGCGTGAGGCAAGGCAGGGAAACCCCTGCTTTTCCTGGCGCCTAATGACGGCATGCGGCCCGCGTTGACGCCGCAGACCAAGGCCGCCCCGAAATGATCTGCCCGGCCTTCATGTCGGGCAATCCATAGGGCGGTCCGTCGAGGTGCGATCGAAGCCATGACGTTCGTCCATTCGTGCAACGCATTCTTGCCCGAGGGGCGGAAAGAGCGGTCGACAGGAGCCAACCGCTTCAGAACCGACCTGTGTGGATAACGCGAGCGCCCGCAAATGGTGGGGCCGTAATGCCCGCCTGCATCGTGTGGGTCGTACTGGATTCGAACCAGTGACCAACGGATTAAAAGTCCGCTGCTCTACCCGCTGAGCTAACGACCCGAGCTGCTCCCTCTTCATTCACCTCGCAAGCGCACCGTCTTTGCCCGCCACTAGCCGATATCAATCGTGCGGCTCGCGGATCGCGGCGGCTCCTGTTTTGGCACGGTCAACGTAAGCACGCCCCTGTCAAACTTTGCGAGAGCGTGGTCGGGATCGGCGTTTTCGGGCATCGGGACCGTGCGTGTGAAGGCCCCATATGCGCGCTCAAGCCGATAGCAGCCGTCTTCCTCGCTGTGCACGTCCTGTTTTTTCTCGCCGCGCAACACCAGCGCCCCGTCCTCGACACTGACGGTCAGATCCTCCCTTTCCATGCCTGGCAACTCCACAGTCACGCGCAGTATCTTCCCTTCGTCGACCACGTCGATGCGCGGCTGGAAACGCGATGAACTGAAGTCGCCAAACCATCGATCGAGCGGGCCGCGCGTTGCAAAGGGATCGTGAAGGAAATCCTCCATCGCACGCCACGGATCGCGTGAGAAAAGCCGCTGAATATCAGGCCATCCGGCACGCCATGGTTCGTCGGCCGGCGGACGTTGCGGACCGTCCGCATCGGGCTTGCGCGCTGAGCCGCGGAGAAATTTGAAAGGGTTCCACTTTTTGGGGTCGATGTTCATCTGCTGCTCCTCAATGATCTGGCAGGAGAGCCGGACCATGACGATCTGCATCCGCGCGTCCACGAACCGAGCGGTGGCGACCTCGCAGCCGCCACCGGTTGCTCTCCTGTCGCCGTTGCTGCTCTTCCGGGCTCAGTTCGTCTGCACCTCGATCCGTCGCGGCCGTGCTTCGTCGCGACGCGGAATCGTCAGCTTCAGCACGCCGTCCTGCAGGTTTGCATCGATCTTCGATGTGTCGAAGTCCGGGCTTAGCGAGAACGCGCGCGCGAAATGCGGTTCACGGATCTCGGCGTGCTGCAGCCGCAGACCGGCGGGTGTGGGCACGACCGCTTCGGCCTCGATATAGAGGTTGCCGTCGTGCACCTTCACGTCGAGTTTGTCTTTTGTGACGCCTGGCAGGTCCGCCCACAGCGTGATGCCCTGACTGTCCTCGAACACGTCGACAGCCGGTGTGAGCGTCATCCGTCGTGCCGGCTGGTCGCCCTCGCGTCGCGCCACTGCTTTCTGGTCGCATTCAGCAACCTGTGTCCTGTCGTTCATGGCTTGCTCCTTCAATAACTGGCGTTACTGGACAGTAATGGCCCGTGGCTTCGACGCTTCGCGCTTGCCGACGGTGATCGACAGACAGCCGTTGGTGTAGCGCGCCTGCACCCTGTGGGGGTCAGCATTCTGCGGCAGCTCGATCACGCGCCGGAAACTGCCGGTGAAGCGCTCCTGCGCATAGGTGCGGGCGTCGTCGCGGGTTTTGTCATCGTTGCCGGCCTGGGCAGGCTTGCGCTCACCGCTGATGGTCAGCAGGCCCTTGTCGATCGACACGTCGAGGTCGGCCAGCGTGAGGCCCGGCGCGAACGCGACGATTTCGATCGAGTCCTCGGTGGTACCGATGTTGAGTTGTGGAAAGGCCCCGAAGCGGCCCGAACGGATGCTGGACGGGAAGCCGCCGAACAGGCTGTCCATCTGCCGCTGCAGACGGTCAAACTCACTGAACAGGTCGGCTCTGGAAAAGAGATCACTCATCGTATCCTCCTATGATGCAGCGAGGAGGCGAACGGGCCTACGCGCTCCAGTTCGCCTGCCAGGCCGCTGGCAAACAAATCGAAACACGCAGTGCACCAGATATGACCGGCGCATCTGCCTGAGCGAAATTAAAGATAGAACCTACGGTGAAAATTTCAAGGGGGCGATGGCGAAATTCCGCTCTTGAGAGCTGGTACAACATACGCCGCCTGCACAGCAGCATCGGCTACTGTTCGCCGCTCGAGTTCGAAAACCTGCATGCGCAAGATCAAAGCTTATCGCCGCGCGGGTTGCCCACCGCCGGGCAGCGTCGTGGTCGTGACAGGCGACCCGCCGCCCGACCGTGGACAACCCGCGATTCAACCTTATCGGGAGGTGCCACACCGCATTAAACTCGACTGCGAGGCCCGGAATTACAGGCCATCCACCGACAGCCGCCGCGTTATGCCGGTAAGGTACGTCAAACGCCTTTCGGGAATGGGTCGGGCGGGTACAGTGCTTGCTGCTGATAGCGCCCCTCTGCCCACGCACCGCGAGGCGGTAAACAAACAGCAACTGCACAGTGACCAGGGCCCATTATGCGTGGTAACACTTGTGCAGCTAATAGGGTGCGGCGTCAACGGTGTGACGAGTGCGATCGGCTACCGTGTCGACGCGCGCATCACGTAAATCACTACACTGGAAAAGCCGATACATACGAAAGGAGGTTCACGTGATCATCAGGATCGAAGTTTCGGATGCGGAACTGGACGAAATGGACTGCAGTTCTGTCGAAGAATTTGAGGAACAGATTCGCGACCAGCTCGATAACGGCGTCGTGACCAGCGACGGAGGCACTGGCTCTGAATGGATGCCCGAGTACGAACTCGAAGTCATCAAGGTCAATTGAGGACGGATCGGAAATGCGCGATGCCGAAGAAACCGCCTTCTTCACGATGGTACTGGAACACGATCGTCAGCGTACGCTCCCCTTCCTGTCAATCGGCAACCCACGTCACTGCGGCGCTGTCTGTCGTCATATTAACGACACAAGAGCGCTGTCGATCTCGACAGGAGCGCGTTATGGTCCTTGCCGTGGGCGACGACATGCCGGAATAAGCCAATTCAGGAACGCGCGGCCTGGCCAGACGCCGCTACAGCAGAAGCCTGTTAATCAGGCCGACCAGTTCGATTGCACTGAACGGCTTGTGCAAGAAAGCGAAAACCGGCAGGTCTCGCGGTACGTTAATAGCGGACGTCAAAATCACGGGAATGTGGGCAAGCAGGGGCGCGGCTCTCAATTCACGCACAAGCCTGATGCCATCCATGCCCGGCATCACGGCGTCGGTCACGACAATGTCGGGAACAGCCTGCGACACAGCATGGAGTGCCTCTGCGCCGTTCTCTGCCGTGCGTACGTTATGCCCCTCAAGAATGAGCAGCGCTTCCAGTGCATGCAGCAAATCAGCTTCGTCCTCAACGAGCAGCACGTTGGCCATCTTTCGCTCCAGGCACAACAGCAATAGGGATGCCGCCGTCTCTCGCCCAACACGGCGCGCGTGGCGTTTCGCATGTGAACCCGTACGGATACCCTGACGTGTTCTTGCGCAGTCGCCCCTCACGCGGGCCGGCGCCCCGGCTTATCTTCGTTCACGGCAGACGTTTCGGCGAGGGGAGAAGCGCCAGTGTCCCGACGGGTCCTTTACTGCCACCGCACCATAGTCATACAAGACCTCGCAAGCGGTTGCAGGTCGCAGACCGCCTATGTCGTCGATGATCAGAAGGGTGCGCACAGGTGCGTCTCCGCTTACTCCGTGGACATCCGAAGCCGGCCCAGCGTGACTCCTTTCTCCGGTGAAGCGATTCGCTGCGCCGCAGATGCTGAGATACTCACCATGGGCGACATACTCGGCACGCTCTTCCCCGTGAGAATCCCACTCCAGCATTTCCGGGCGCAACGAGGGCGCCGGGTCGTGTTTCCCCGCCTGGTAAAGATGCCCATGACACGGGGCTAACCCTAGCGCCTGCAATGCCTGAAACGCCTCGTCGCCGTCGCGATACAATTTGAAAAGTCCAACCAGAACTTGCGACATGTCCCTCCCCGAATCAGACGAAATTCCGGCGTGCCCTAAGTAGCGCTTCAACCGCGAACTGGGCGCGTCGCCTGTGCCACTGCCACTGCCACTGCCGATAGCGAGCAAGGCGCACTCCCGGGAAGTCGTCGCAACCCTGGTCGCCACGAGGATGGCTGCAAGTTTTTTCCAGTGGGCAGTGCGCCGGTCGATACGCTTTTACCCTCCCGGATCGGGCACGCGCTCAGCACTGTGCACGACTTCGCCCGCAGAATGCATACCGCGTTTTCGGGAAAGCATGCAGTCAATGAACGTGTGCGCGCGGTTCTCCGCATACTTAAACGCTTCGCGATCCGAAATGAATGCGAGGCGCTCTGGAAAACTTGCTATCGTCTTGGATGGATCTCCAAGCCCAATAATGATCCACGACACTTTGTATCGACGCCCGACGCCGTGAAAAGACAACGTCCTGGCGGGAGTGACCTGAACATTGATGCTGTACCCACGGTACGACGCATAGGTCTGTACGGACATTTACGCCTCCTCGTCTCGCGACTGCCTGCATCGGCACTCAGGGGCGAGCAACCGCCATGCCGCATAGGCGCGGGTGGGGGAAAGTACCGACGGGAAGTGGCGGAAAATAACCCTGCGACGGAAGTCGATCAGTGCGGTCGCGTGCGGGCGAAAAAAAACCGCAGGCGATGCTGCGGCGCGCCAAACACACACACGCCGCGCGTTGGGAATGCTGACGTGTTTGCACATGGTATCCAGGCTCGCAGTGGATGCAAACTCGGCGTCTTGTATGATGTTTGCCGTCTTACCTCAAAGACCCTTGCAGGACGGCTCCGCCGCCGTGCCGACTGGCCGGGTGGTCGCAAAAAAACCACACCGGACCGAGTTCGACGTAAAAAAGCCGACCTGGTTAGCAGCGGTCGGGGAAGATGCGCAGCGGCGATATGAAGTCATCTGTCGTCCCCTGAACCCAAGCTTCGCCCAGATGAACCAGCGTGGGCTTTATCCCGACGCCGCCCATGAATCAGCGTCCACCACATGAAGACGAGGGACGGTTCGCGCTGTGGCGCCAGAAGCTCTCCCCCGGTATGGTCGATTCGCAAAGCGTGGTGCTCATGCCGACATTCCGGTAGGAGAGTCGCTCGCCCTACTGCTGAGGTTGAAAGGTTTTGTCGCGGTAGCCACGTCGACCAGGGAACAACGGGAGCTGATGATCGAACATGGGAGACCGCGCGCGTTGCTGGTCGACACGCGCTTGTGTCGCGCCGACGATTTCCGCTTCGTCACACGACGTCTCCCCGTTTGCGAACCAACGGACTTGCGTGTCACACCTGGGCAACGCGATGTGAGCCGGCCTGCAAAACGGGCAATCCGTCCACGACGCGACTGGAGTAATCAGCCTCCCGGTGGCGGGCACCGATAATGCTGCCGGGCTTAACGTGTGCTTGCGTTTGCAAAGGGACGGTGACCGCAGCATTGGCCATTTTGCTTGCGCGCAACGAATGACTTTCCACGCGAGACTTTTTCGACGGTTCAAACCCTGCAGCTTTTCAAAGCCGTACGAGCGCGCGCGGAATCGTATAACAATACGCATATCGCCAGCGGTACGACTAAGTTATTCGTTTAAATTCAGTAGCTCATGTCATTTATGAAACTCGTCGACTGGAATGTTCAATGGGGATGCGGCGTAGACGGCCGCGTCGATCTCGCCCGGATCGTGCGGGAAGCGCGCGACTTGTGCGACTTCGACGTGCTGTGCATGCAGGAAGTGACACGCGGCTTCAACGAAGCGCCAGCGGCAGGCGGGCTGAAGGGCTCGCCATCGTCCGATCAGTTCGCCGAGCTCGGCGGCTTGCTGCCCGAGATGACCGTGATCGACGCGATCGGCCCCGATCTTCCATCCCTGCGCGACGGCCGGCATCGCCGGCAGTTCGGCAACGCCATCGTGACCCGCTTGCCGGTCCGGCAGGTACTGCGCCATTCGCTTCCATGGCCCGCCGATCCCGCCAAACCATCGATGCTGCGCGTCGCGCTCGAAGCGGTGCTCGACACCGACGTCGGCCCGCTACGCGTGATCAGCACGCATCTGGAGTTCTATTCGGAAAAGCAGCGGCTAGCGCAAGTGGAGCGACTGCGGGAGTTGCATCTGGAAGCGTGCGATCACGCGCGGTTTCCGGCGCGCGCGGAAAAGCCGGACAGCCCGTTTGCCGACACGGGTCGCCCGATGAGCGCGGTTCTCTGCGGCGACTTCAACAGCGCGTTCGAGGATGCAGCGTATTGCCGGATGCTCGAACCGATCGCCGGCGCCCCCGCGTTTGTCGACGCGTGGGCCTGCGCGCATCCTGGCGAGCCGCGCGCGGCGACCGTCGGCCTGTACGATCATGAGCAATGGGCCGACGGACCCTTCGCATGCGATTTTCTTTTCATCACGGAGGATCTCAAACCGCGCCTCACGTCGTGCGATGTAGACCCTCACAGCCGCTCGTCCGATCATCAGCCGATGTGGCTCGAATTGCGCTGAACCGGATCGGCGGCGAACGGGCAGCGATCAGCCGAGCCCGGCGTTCGCCAACGAGACCGCGCCCACCATGATGAGGCTGCTCGCCCAGACCCTATCCAGATTGAACCAGCTCCGCGAGACGAACTTGAGCCCCAGATAGCGATAGACCAGCCACGCGAGAAGGCCGCCCGCAGCGATCATCGCAGCGCCATGCACGGCGGAGACCAACAACGCCATGCGCAGGTTGTCACCGATCAGGACCTGCGCGGCCCGATGCCCGTGTTCCATTCCATACGAGCGGCACAGCCCGAGATAGATCGGCACCAGCATCAGCCCCGCGCCGTGTGCAATGGCAATCGCGAACGACCATAGCGCGAGACGCGACGGCGGAATCCGCGCGAGCACACGCGGATGGCGTCGCCAGACCAGCAGACACGCACCAAAACCGATGACGAGCACGCTCGCCCCGATCTGTGTTCCGCGCTGCCATTCGAACAGGATCGCCAGCATCGCGAACGGCAACATCACGACGAACATCGCCAGCACGTGCCCCGCCGCGAGATACAGCAGCGCGGCGAGCAGCGCCCGCGCGCGCCGCTGAATCAAACCGTTCGCAACGGCGAGCGGCCAACCCATTGCCGGGTTGATCCCGTGATAAAGACCGCTCGCAAGGATCGCTAACCAAAGGCCGATGCGCGGCCCGCCTTCCCCGATCAAATTCCCACCGATGGATAACAGAACGAATCGGTCGAGCAATCGCCACCTTCGAGCCGGATCTGATGAGCCCGGTAGCCTTGCGGAAAGCTCACCCAGAAATCGTCGGCCAGCGTGAGGCCGCCACCGGGTTCGGCGCGCGCCATTACCTGCGCCGCCGGCACCCCCGCTGGATAGAACTGGTCGTCCCAGGTCGAATACAGCGAGTTGGTCCAATAGACGCGCTTGCCGTCGCGGCTGATCTCGACCATCTGCGGCCCCCCCGCGAAGGCTTCGCCGTTCGGATGACCCGCGCGCCGCACGATCCCGCCGAGGTGGACCGAACCCGTCAACTTGGGCTTGCGGGGTTCCGTCACGTCGTATTGCCGCATCTCGCCGGTTCCCCAGCAGGCGACGTACAGGAATCTGTCGTCGAGCGAGAGATCGATATCCGTGACGAGCGGCGGCACCGCGCCGAAGCCCTGAAGCAACGCTGGGAGATGTTCCCCCGCGGCGGGCTCGGGCGCAATGGTCGCCGTCTTCTCGATGTGGAACTGTCCACCCTCGCGCCACCAGGTCCAGATCGACCCTTCCAGATTGGTGGTGTCGACCACCACGCCGATGAACCCGTGCTCGCGGGTGGGATCGTGCGCGGGCCGCACTTCGAGCGCCATCTGGTGATTCGCGCCGAGGTCGATCGTCTGCACGTTGCGCCTTGCCCGCAGGTCCCAGAAGTGGATGCGGTGCCCGTATTTGTTGGACAGAAGATCCGCGGCGACAATCCCGTTTTCGAATTGCGGCGGCAATGCCCATTCGCTCGACACCATGTAGTCGCGCGGCAGGTTCCACCAGAAATCGTAGTGTTTCTCCTGGGGACCCCGGTCGATCTCCCAGCGACCAAGCACATCGAACGTCTCGCAGTCCATGATGAAGATTCCGGGCGGCCCGTCGGTGCCGTCTTTCCCACCGCCGCCCAGCGTGCTGACGTAAATGCCCTCGGGCCCGCAATGGACCGTATGTGGACGCGAGTAACCCGTCTTGCGGAAGATTTCCTCGGGTTCGATAATCTTGTGAATGCGCGCCTGGGTCGGATGAGGCTTGGTATCGACAATGTAGATGCGCGAGGAGCGCATCCCGGGAATGATCAGGTAGCGCCGTTCGAGGAACGCGTGGCCGGTTAGCGGCGATAACGCCGACGAGCACGCATTCCATCCGAAGTGATGGAACTCGTCGCCCTTGTGCGGCACCGCAACCGTATGAACGACTTTGCTGTAGGTCGGCGAGCCGGGCTTCACGTCGACGACGGCGAGCGCGTCGGGCTGCGAGAAGTCGGGGCTGAGCAGCAGCGTGTACGCGTAATCTTCCGCGGGTGCATCCATCGCGAGTTTCGGCGACGCGTGAAACGTGGGATCCGGGCGCATACCCATGATGGAACTCTCCTTGTGTGGCACAACGACGCTCAGCATAGATTTGTAGTCCACGCTTACGGCGAGATCAACCGGAAGTTTTCGTTTCGTTCGGCGCGCGTCGTCTTTCGCACTGCGTCGATCCGCGCGCGCCGCCGCTGGCTGCGTTCGCAAACCGCGTCATTTGCAATGCACGAATGATTAGAAGCAACCGCTCGGGGATTGCTTATAGTGGATCGCCTGAAACAATTCCACCCGGGATCGGGATCTTCGATGAAACCCATTGTGTTCTTCGCTTCGGATAGACGCTGCCAGCGCGTGCCGCCGGTATAACCGATGTCATGCTATTCGCTAATTACGTCGCACTGCAGATTAACTCTTCCCCGATCGAAGGACCATTAGAATGAGCAAGCTGTTAAAAGTAGTCGCCGTCTCCCGCGGATTGAAGCGGCCTTCGCGCACGCTGGTCGTAGTCGAAAGGCTGCTCGCCAAACTCGGCGAAGCGCTCCCTCTCGATACGCATCTGATCGAGTTGAGCGACATCGTGCCACGCCTCGCAAGCGCCGTGCATCGCGCTCAGGCTCCGGCGGATGTCGAGGCAGAACTCGAGGCCATCGAATCGGCCGATCTGCTGGTGGTCGCGAGTCCGGTGTATCGCACTTCGTATACGGGGCTCTTCAAGCATCTGTTCGATCTGGTCCATCACGAGGCACTGCTCGACCTCCCGGTGCTGCTCGCCGCAACCGGCGGCAGCGATCGTCATGCGCTCGTGATCGACCATCAGTTGCGGCCCTTGTGCAATACAACGACGGTTTCCGCACCAACCTCATCGGCACGCCGCAGCAAATCGCGCAACGCATCGTCGAATTGAAATCGGTCGGTGTGGATCTCGTGCTGGCCGGGTTTCTCCACTTCATCGAAGAGGTGGAATATTTCGGCAAACGCGTGTTGCCGCTTGTGCGCGAACTCGAACGCAAGCAGCACGAGAAGGCTGCCTGATCATGAAAAACTGACCGTCGCCGACCTTTGCGGACCGGCCGTGGCAACCTGCTTTGCCACGCAAACGGGCCCGAGTGTGTCGGAAATGAGACAGAGGCCCATCGCTCACTGGATGCATTCGACCGCCGGCGGATCTCTCGCATGAGCCAGTCGGCCGTCGTTAGTGTCCACTTCCCGCTCCGGCGGATGCGTATGCTCGGCCCGCTGCGCCTGCCGCGACAGACTGGCTTGAAAGGCCCGACAGCAGCCATCCCCGGGGCAATCGGGCTTTCGCCAGCGAAGCTCCGCATCGGTTTGTTCTGCTGCATCCTGCACGCGAGCGATCCGTGCGCCGTGGTCGGCACCTTCAAATCGAAATCAGAAGAAACTAACTAGATGGTACAAATCCGTATAAACCCCGAAAGACGCGTTATTACGTTTGATTGACACTTCGGCTGTTCTCCAATACTGAGCGCGACTCTGTGCTCCCGTTGCGCGTCGGCACGGCATGCTCGCCGGCTACGCACCGCGCACGCTGGATTACCGGGCGATCACTAGTGACAGAGATCAACAAAAGACATCCACAGAGATTCACACAGGAGTAG
>NZ_JAQQEU010000027.1:0-105336 GCF_046026895.1 Paraburkholderia sediminicola | reverse complement strand
GTCACCGTTTCCTGCGCTTTAAATGTGCCGTCGTCCACGTTGGCATGCGAGGTGTTTAGCAAACGGGTCATCAAGGCGCTGTGATTTGCATTACTCCGGGATTCCATAACTTCCTCGCATAGCATAAAAGGTCAGTTCACTGCATACGGGCGGTCTCTGTCCGCTCGCCAGGCGGTCGGTCGTATGTTCACAGGTTAACAGTCGATTCAGATTGAGCTCGCTACCAGACGCCCTTGACGAACTACCAATTGCTCTATATCGCAGGAAGATGCCGTCGGCACATCCAATTCTACGAATTACGTAGAGATTCGGCAAGCGAATCCTACGATATTCGTAGAATGACAATCCAACAATCAGCCTCACTTTTCGGTCGGCGACTTCGGGGTGCCCGGCGTCAGGCGGAAATTCCACAAGACAAATTGGGCATCCAAATTGGGCTTGATGAACATACGGCGAGTGCTCGCATTAGTCGTTATGAGACAGGCGTGCACGAACCACCGTTTGAAATCGCTATGAAGCTGGCCAAAGCGCTGCGCGTCCCAGTGGCGTATTTCTACTGCGAGGACGAGGACCTCGCGGAATTAGTGCTGGCTTGGGGCCGCTTATCAAAGTTGGAGCGTAAGCATCTTAGAAAACTGCTCGACACGCAGCGCGCTGAAGGTCTCACCAGATAAGACCTTAACGAACGAGCAGGTTCCAGACATGTCTCAGCGTGCGGCAGTGACGCCGTTTCGGCAGTTCCCCGTGTGCACAACTTCGCTGCCCACACCACAAGGGTGTGGACAGCCGCCCTAAGGGCGGTTCCGAAGTTGCACACACTTGAGACTGACGCGCCGGCTACGCCGGCTTGCCCAAGTTAAAGAAAATGAAAACGAACCCCACATTCAAATTGACAAGGTAGAGCTTGTAAACGCTGCAGAAAGCTAACTGCCCGAATTCGATCGCGTGGTCCTCGAAACGCTGCGCGAGCCCCTCGAAGCTGGCCGCATCACGATCTCGCGCGCCGCCTTGCAGGCGGATTTCCCGGCGGCCTGCCAACTGATCGCCGCGATGAACCCCTGTCCATGCGGCTGGCGCGGCGACCCAAGCGGCCGCTGCCGCTGTACGGCGGAGATCGCGGCACGCTATCTGCGCAAGCTGTCCGGCCCGCTGCTCGACCGGATCGACATCCAGCTCGAGATTCCGGCGCTCACGCCGGCTGAGTTGTCGGCGCGGGCGACCACGACGGGCGAAGCGAGCGCCGTCATCGCGCGGCGCGTCTGCGTCGCGCGCGAGCGGCAATGGCTTAGGCAAGGCAAAACCAATCATGAACTGGCCGGACGGGACGTGGACGAAGTCTGCCGTCCCGACCCGGCGGGTGAATCTCTGCTGCGCGAAGCCGGCGAGCGCTTCGGCTGGTCAGCGCGTGCTTACTACCGGGTGCTCAAGGTCGCGCGCAGCATCGCCGATCTAGCCGGTTCTGCGATGCCGGGCGCCGCGCAGATCGCGGAAGCGATCCAATATCGCCGGGCTTTTGGCTCGGGATGAAGAGAAAAATATGCTGTCAAGACTTGACTTATGCACATGTACGCCCTTCTGATAGATTTGGATACATCTGAAAGGCATATCGAAGGGCGCGCCAAAAAGGCTTTGATTTGATTGAGTTTTTTAAAACGACCCCAGCGGGCGGCCACTGACAGAAGGCCCACGGCATGGGCATCTACGGCAAATGGAGCCGAGTTCTCAACAGAGTTATCCACAGGCTCGTCACGGAAGCAGAAAACTTCAACGTAAACCGGGAATTAGCGCGTGATGCTGCGAAGGAACTTTCACTGCCTGTGGCAATCTATCGCGCGCCGAATCGGCCAAAAATGCCGATTTCAATAAAGCTGGAACGACGAAAAAAACTGGTCGACCTGTTCCTGCGGCAACGGTTTGGAAGCGATGATCGCCGCCTGGTAGACATGCCGTCCGTGCGCCGCGAGACGCGCGTAGACGGTACGCATTTCGTGCTGCAAGCCTGCCTCGCCAGTCAGCTTCATTTCCAGGCCCGGCACCTTGCCGCCTGCGGCCAGCGGGATTTGTATCGCATGCGGGTCCGGCGCCGCGCCTACGTTACGGGCGAGGCCGTCGCGCAGAAAATCGAGCGCGGCGCGCTGGGTGGCCTCGCGGTCGTCCGGCAACATCACCGTACCGACCGCGAACACCGCGTTGCCCGCCTCGGCTGTCTGCATCGCCATCTGCATCGGCGCGCCGTCGATTTGCACCGCGCGCTGATCGTTGCCCGGCTTCGCCGGGAAGTCGACGGTGTAGCCGTTGTCGTTGTTCATGATGGTGCGCCAGTCGAAGGTCGGCGAGCAGGCGCTCAGCGCGACGCCAAGCGCCAGCGTGCCGGCCGCCATGCCGAGCACCGCAAGCCCCCGCGGCAGTCGCGAAGAAGCGTCTGGAAAACCGGGCGGCCTCATCTCAGCGGACGGCTCAGGCCGGCAACGGCTACCCACGGCAAAACACAAAGCGATTCGGCACAGAAAACGGCAAACGCGGCGGCAAACGCGGCAAGGACCTAGGAACATGGGGACAGATCGGACTGACCAGAACGTAAAACCCTATTATCCGCTGCCGACCGCGCTCCTGCCGCCCTAGCGGAATGGAGCTACAATAGCGACGCCATTCAGCACCGGGGCTGGCGCCCCAACCGACCCACTGTCCCGCGCCGTCCGCGCGACTCCCGAGGTTCTGTTCATGAACTCCAATCCCTCCGCCGCGCGGCGCGCGAACCCGCTTCGCTACCTGATCGCGGCTGCCGTGGCCATCGCGCTGGCCGTCGCCGGGTACTTCGCGTTTGCCGGTCAACAGCGCGTGCCCGATGCGACCTTTACGCTGCTGTCCGGCCAGAAAGTCACGACCGCCGACCTCAAAGGCAAGGTGTATCTCGTCAACTTCTGGGCGACGAATTGCGACACCTGCATGAAAGAGATGCCGCAGATGGTGGAGACCTATAACCGCTTCAAGGGCCAGGGCCTCGAATTCGTCGCCGTCGCAATGAATTACGACGCGCCGATGTACGTGACCAATTACACGCAAACGCGCCAGTTGCCGTTCAAGGTTGCGATGGACGACGGCTCGGCCGCCAAGCAGTTCGGCAACGTCCAGCTCACGCCGACCACGTTCCTGATCGACAAGGACGGCAAGATTCTGAAGCGCTACGTCGGTGAGCCGCAGTTCGCAGAACTCAACCAGTTGCTGGAAAAAGCGCTGAAGGCGTAACGCCAGCCAGCCCATTCTGAACCGATCAGATTCAAACGCGCCGGCCTCGCCTCTCGTGCCGCCGGCGCCCTCACTCCTCAGCGCTCCCCTTCCCCTTTGGCCGCGAGGCCATATCGCTTGATCTTCTCGTAGAGCGTGGCTTTGCCAAGCTGCAGCTTGTCCGCCGCCACCGCGACCACGCCCCCCGCCTGCTCCAGCGCTTGCGCAATCATCGCCCGCTCGAATTGCTCGACGCGCTCCTTCAACGGCTGCGTGGCCGCGCTGTCATCGGCGAAAGACATGACCGGATCGTCGGCGACGCCGAGCACGAAGCGATCGGCGGCATTGCGCAGTTCCCGCACGTTGCCGGGCCAGTCGCGCTGCATCAGGCTCGCGCGCTGGCGATCGGTGAGGATCGGCGCGGCCCGCTGATAGCGCACCGCCGCATCCAGCAGGAAGTGTTCGAAGAGCGGCACGATGTCCTCGCGACGCTCGCCCAGCGGCGGCAACGCGATTGTCACCACATTCAGCCGGTACAGCAGATCGCGCCTGAACGACCCGTCCGCGACATGCTCGGCCATGTCGCCTTTGGCTGCGGCGACGATGCGGCAATTCACGCGAATCGGCTGGTTCGAGCCGAGCCGCTCCAGCACGCCGTCCTGCAACACACGCAGCAGCTTGACCTGCAACGCGAGCGGCGTGCTCTCGATCTCGTCGAGAAACAGCGTGCCGCCGGATGCATGTTCGAGCTTGCCGATCCGCCGTTTTGCCGCGCCGGTGAAAGCGCCCGGCTCGTAGCCGAACATCTCCGACTCGAACATCGGCTCCGGCAGCGCGCCGCAGTTCACCGCGATGAACGGCTTGTCACGCCGCGGCGACAACTCGTGCAGACTGCGCGCGATCAACTCCTTGCCCGCGCCGGTGTCGCCATTGATCAGCACGGACGCGTCGGTCGGCGCGATGTTCGCGATCAGCCTGCGCACCTGTTCGATCGCGGGACTGCGGCCGATGATCCGCGGCGCCACCGTGCCCTGCCCGGCCAACTCCCGGCGCAACGCAAGGTTTTCCAGCACCAGCTTGCGGCGCTCCAGCGCGCGTCGCACGGTTTCGATCAGCCGCTCGGACGCGAATGGCTTTTCGATGAAGTCATACGCGCCGTCGCGCATCGCCTGCACGGCCATCGAAATATCGCCGTGGCCCGTGACGAGGATCACCGGCACATCGGGCGCGCGCTCGTGGCACTGCGCG
Organism: Paraburkholderia sediminicola; assembly: GCF_046026895.1. GTDB lineage: Bacteria > Pseudomonadota > Gammaproteobacteria > Burkholderiales > Burkholderiaceae > Paraburkholderia > Paraburkholderia sediminicola_C. Next base: position 100,863 of record NZ_JAQQEU010000027.1, on the reverse strand, counting down.
AGCAGATCGAGACCGCTTGCGCCGGGCAGGCGAATGTCGCTGACGATCACGCCGGAGAAATCCGCGCTGATCATCTTCGCCGCGGCCTCCACCGACGCATGGCCGATCACCTCGAAGCCCGCCAGTTGCAGACTCTGCACGCTGGCGCGCCGCACCAGTTCGTCGTCTTCGATATACAGCACTTGCAGGCCGTCGTTCATCGCGTTTTCCATCTTGATTCAGGTGCCGGTGGTCAGCGGGTCCGCCGGTGTGTTCGTCTGCACGCGCGCGCGGCGCAGCGTCAACACGAATAGTGCGCCGCCGTCCGACGCGTTGCGCGCGACCAGCGAGCCACCGCAATCGCGTGCGATCGACGAGGAGATGGCCAAACCGAGGCCCAGCCCCTGGCCCATCTCCTTGGTCGTGAAGAACGGTTCGAACAGGCGCGGCAGGACATCGTCGGGAATGCCGGGGCCGTTGTCGCTCACCGCGAACAACAGGTTCGCCTCCGCGACTTCGATGTCGACCACGATGCGCGGCGCGCTCATGCCGGCGGTCGCGTCGAGCGCATTGCCGAGCAGGTTGATCAGCACCTGTTCGAGCCGCAGATCGTCGCAATTCGCAATCAGTTCGGGATGGTCGTCGGCGAGACTGAGCGGTGTGCGCGTGCCGCTCGCCGCATCAAGCAAGGTGAACTCGACTTCGACACCCTGCAAGCGCTTCTGCAGCAATCCGACGACGTTGCGCAGCGCCCGCACGACCGGCGCGCGCGCATTGCGCGGCCGCGCCCGGCCGACGAACAGCTTCAACTGATTGGTGATCTTGCCCATGCGCTCGGTGAGCGCCGCGATCGCTTCGAGATTCTCGCGCGCCGACGCCTGGTCGCCGCGTTCGAGCAGCACCCGCGTGTTGTCCGAGAACCCGCGCAACGCGGCAAGCGGCTGATTCAGTTCATGCGTGATGCCGGCCGCCATCTGACCGAGCGCCGCGAGTTTGCTCGCCTGGATCAGCTCGTCGTGCGCGGCGCGCAATTCCTGTTCGGCGCGCGTGCGCTCGGCCACTTCCTTCTGCAACTGTTCGTTCGCCTCGGAAAGGTCCGCGGTGCGTTCGGCGACACGCTGGTTCAGTTCCGCGTAGGCCTTTTGCAGCAACGTGCGGCTGCGCATCACTTCGCGCACCCGAGCACGGCGCATGCGCCAGTAGAACGCGAGCAGCACGATCGAGATATAGCCGAAACCGGTGACGATGGTCGCCTTGCGCGCGTCGGCGTCGACCGGATCGACGGGCGACATCGTGATTAGATGCCAGTCCGGCTCGCCCATGCTGCGCCGCGACGCGAGATAGCGCGGCGCCTGGCGGCCGCCGCCGATGCGCACGATCTGCGCGTTGCCTTCGAGCGTGCGCTCGATCGTCACCGGCAGCGGAGCGATCGGCTGCTGCGCGTATTGACGCGCCTGGTAGATCGAATCGGCGACCGGCCCGGAGAGCGGCCGTATCGTGTGGTACTTCCACGCCGGCACCGAGGACAGAAAGATCACCCCGTGATCGTCGGTGACGACGAGCGGCTCGGACGCATCCGCGCCCTGAAACCATTCGAGATCGAGTTTCACCACCGCCACGCCGACGATCTCGCCGTTGCGCCGCACCGGCTGCGAGATGTAATAGCCCGGCGCCTGCGAAATCGTGCCGATGCCGAAAAAGCGCCCCACGCGGCCGTCGATCGCATCGAGAAAATACGGCCGGAACTGATAGCCCGCGCCGATGAAGCTGCCCGGCCCGCGCCAGTTGCTCGCGGCGACGCAGTAACCGTCGCGCGGAATGATGTACGTCACCGTCGCGCGCGCATGACGGTTGAGGTCTTCGAGATAGAGATTGGCGCGCTCGACGTTGGCCGCACTGGGATCGACGAGCACGTCCTGCACGATGGGATGCTCGGCGAGCAGATACGGCAGCGATTCGTAGCGCTCGAGCGTGCTCTTCAGCGCGCTGGCCGTGCGCTCGACGCGCACGGCGGCATTGCGCCGCAAGTTGTCGATCCCGCTTTGCCACGCGATGCTGTAGGTCAGCCAGCATGCCGCCGCGAGCCCGGCAGCGAGCGCGAAGAGGATCAGCAGGCGGCGCGTCACGTTGGTCATGTCCGTTCGGTAGGGATCGGACATTGTGGCATAAGGCGGCGCGCCGTCGGCGCCAGCTTCGCTGGCCGGCGGCGGCGCAGTGGATCGGCGCGGAGCACCCGGTTTCATGGCGGGCGTCCGCGGCCGTTACGGTGGGAGTCTGAACCGGCGCGCGGCTTAGGCGGCGCTGGCCGGTTCTTTGACCGCTACGTCACCGCGCAACGCGGCATTCAGCTTGTTGCGGTCCAGCTCCTTTTCCCACGCCGACACCACCACCGTCGCCACGCCGTTGCCGACGATGTTGGTCAGCGCGCGGCATTCGCTCATGAAGCGGTCGATGCCGAGAATCAGCACCATGCCCGACAGCGGAATGGTCGGCACCACCGCCAGCGTCGCGGCCAGCGTGATGAAGCCCGCGCCCGTCACGCCGCTCGCCCCCTTCGACGTCAGCATCGTCACCGCCAGCAGCGTGAGCTGCTGCATCCACGTGAGCTCGGTGTTGGTCGCCTGGGCGATGAACAGCACGGCCATCGTCATGTAGATGTTGGTGCCGTCGAGATTGAACGAATAGCCGGTCGGCACCACGAGGCCCACCACCGAGCGCGAGCAACCGAGCTTTTCGAGCTTCAACATCAGTTGAGGCAGCGCGGCTTCGGACGAACTCGTGCCGAGCACGATCAGCATCTCTTCCTTGATGTACGCAACGAAGCGCAGGATGTTGAAGCCCACGATGCGCGCGATGATGCCGAGCACCACCACCACGAACACGATCGAGGTCAGATAGAACGTGCCGATCAGCTTGAGCATCGGCAGCAGCGAGCCGATGCCGTACTTGCCGATGGTGAACGCCATCGCGCCGAACGCGCCGATCGGCGCCAGCTTCGTGATGATGCGCACGATGCCGAACAGGATGTGCGAGAGACCCTCGATGAAGTTCGTCACGACCTTGCCCTTCTCCCCGGCCGTCGCGAGCACCGAGCCGAACAGCAGCGCGATCAGCAGGATCTGCAGGATTTCGCCTTGTGCGAAAGCCGACGACAGCGTGTCCGGGATCAGATGCATCAGGAAGTCGACTGTTGTCTGGCCGTGCGCCTTCGCGGCATAGGACGCAACTGCCTTACCGTCGAGCGTGGCCGGGTCGATGTTGAAGCCGGCGCCGGGCCGCAGCACGTGCGTGGCGACGAGGCCGAGCACCAGCGCGAAGGTCGAGACGACTTCGAAGTACAGCAGCGCCTTGCCGCCCACGCGCCCAACCTTCTTCATGTCTTCCATGCCGGCGATACCCGTCACCACCGTGCAGAAGATGATCGGCCCGATCACCATCTTGATCAGCTTGATGAAGCCATCGCCGAGCGGTTTCATGTCGACGGCGAGGTTCGGGTAGTAGTGCCCGAGTGCAATACCGATGATGATGGCCACGATCACCTGGACGTACAGCACTTTATAGAAAGGTTTCTTCACGATGGTTCCTGCTGGGTGGAGATGAGCTCAAGGCCTGCCACACTGCGCATCACGCGAACGAGGATTCGTTACGCCCGTGCACGGCAATAGGCCGCGACAAGACGACGAATCTAGAAATACCGGGAAGGGAAATCGGACATCATTGTCTCCTTGCTTTAGTTGTCGGACCGTTGCGGCCGCGTGATCTATTTCGCAAGGTCGATGCCAGCTCGGTACCGAGACTATCTATTTGATTTCTATCATGTTTTTATATTCCAAAGGCGGATGCCGTCCGGGATTCCGGAAATCCGGACGGGCGCTGTCGGGGAATCCGGAATTCATCGAAGCGATGTCCCAGGGAAAACCCCGGCCGGCTTGAGCAGGCGTGCCCGGTGGGTCTGCCGCTGCGTTGGCATATCGACGACGCTCGGCACGCTGCGCCGGCTCGATCGACTCCGGCATTTCATGGACGCATGGCCAGCATGTCGTGCGGCAGCAGGTCGAGGCGATCCGTGCAGATCATATCGACGCCCCATTGTGCAAGCAGCTGCGCACGCGCCGGATCGTTCACCGTGTAGGCCAGCACACGCAGCCCAGCGGCTCGGATTTGCGCGACCAACGGCTCGCTCAAATACCGGTGGCTCGCGTGCAACGACACGCAGTCCAGTTCGCGCACGATCCGCAACCAGTCCGCCGGCACCTGTTCGAACAGCATGCCGCGCGGCAGCGACGGCGCGGCGTCGCGCGCCGCGGCCAGCGCGTCGAACGAAAACGCCGACAGCAGCGGTGGCGTTTGCCCTTGCCACAGTGTCAACGCGCCACCCGCCACCAGTGACCCGGTGAGTGCGTCGCGACCCGGACACGGCTTGATTTCGATGTTGGCGGCAATGCGGTCGCGCGCGCATCGCCGCGCCGCATCCGCGAGAGTCGCGAGGCGCGTGCCGGCGAATTGCGCTGCGCGCCAGGCGCCGGCGTCGAGCTCGGCGAGTTGCTGCCACGTGCGCTCGGCGGCGGCGCCGTGGCCGTTGGTGGTGCGGTCGAGCGTGTCGTCGTGCAACAGGAAGAGCTGGTTGTCGGCGGACAGCTTGGCGTCGAATTCGACCATCCGGTAGCCGTGGCGCACACAGGCGTCAAAGCCGGCCAGCGTGTTCTCCGGCGCCAGCGTGCCGCCGCAGCGATGCGCGACCAGGCGCGGATACGGCCATTGTGCGGATGAACCGCGATCAATCCCATTTGCCACGTCTCGTTACCTTCCAGTTAGAGCGGTTGAGTTTGCTCTCGACGCGTTGCCGGCCACCGCAATCACCATGGCTTCCAGCACGGCCATGCGTGATGCGCGCGCCGCGGCGTGCCGGTTTCACGCGCGAGTCCCGGCCGTAGTATCGCGCGTCGGCAAACGCGGCGATAGCAACCGCCGCGCCTCGATCCTTGAAATTCGGGCTGAATGCCAGCTTGAAATGGACAAAATCTACCGGCTGCCCAAAAATACAACGCAGACCACTTCCATACTGCACGGTATCCGGTCCGTTCGCCGCGGGCGTGAACGGGGTATGCGGTCCTGTTCCGCTCTCATAGCGATCTGAACAGCGGGCTTTTCGCCAACGCTTGCGCAGCGCCCGCACTGTCAGGGAACTTCTCCGTATAGATGTCGCGTTGGAACAGTTGCCCTCGCATCAGCGTTCTGATGGACGCTTCGATCATCACCGGCGGCCCGCACAGACACGCCTTATGGCCACGGAAATCGTTGGCGAAATGCGCTTTCACGGCTTCGTGAACGAAGCCGTGAAAGCCATCCCACGCGGAATCTTCAGCCCTCGCTGGAAAGCGCGGGGACGTTGGTGAAGTTCGCGTGCCGCGCGGTCAACTCGACGAAAAATTCGTGGTTGTAAAGCTCCGCCCGATCGCGCGCGACGGTCCTGTTTCTCGGCAGAGCGGCGTGGACAAGGAAGGATGCGCGCGCACGCTACACCGCATCAGCGCGTGCAGCAACGGTCCCTTCATCGCGGTCAACTGTGCCGCGATTCCGGAAGCACTGGTCGAGTCGGAATTGTTCGGCATTGAACGGGGCGACTTCACATCAGAGTGACGTCACCGGCTTTATCGGCCGTGCCATCGACGCGATGCTGAACTACGGCTGGCCCGGCAATATCCGCGAGATGGAAAACGTCGTCGAGCGCGGCGTGATTCTCGCGCCGGATGGCGGCGCAATCGATATCAGCCATCTTTTCACAAGCGGCGAAACGATCGACGCGCAGATGTTCGGCCTCGGCACCAACGGCGCGTTGACACCGACAGGTTCCTTGCTGGACCAGACAGCCGCCACGCCCGACGCGGAAATCGAGCGCGTCGCAAGAAAGGTGAACAGTCTGCTGATGGGGATCAGCGGCGATATCGAACCGACCTCGCTCGACGATATTGAAACGGCTTTGCTCAAGGCGTCGTGCAGCGCGCGCAAGGCAATCTGTCGGCTGCGGCGCGCACGCTGGGGATTACGCGACCCCAGCTTGTTTATCGGCTCAAGAGCCGAGGTCTGCGGATGTAGGTCATTGCGCCTACGATGCCGCCCGCGTCCGCAGCCTGCCTGCACCGAGTTCAGGTAGAAGCAGCGTGCTCACCACGCCGATCAACAGGCTGAACAGCACGTAGTACAACGGCGCGGCATTGCTGCCCGTCATCTTGACCAGCCACGTGTTGATGAACGGCGCGAGCCCGCCGAACAGCAGCACGGCCAGGTTGTACGTCAGCGCAGCGCCGGTCGAGCGCACGCCCACCGGAAATACTTCCGTCAATACAATAGGCACGGGCGCCCAGATAAAGCTCATGAAGAACGAGACGCCCACTTGCAACATCAGCAGCGATTGGAACGAAGGCGCAGCGATGAAATGGTGGAAGAAGAACCACGCAGCCACGCCGTAGCCGAGCATGCCGGGCAGCAACACCGCCTTGCGTCCGTAGCGGTCGGACAGATAACCCGCCAGCGGACAGCACAGCAGGATCACCGCCGTGCCGAGGAAGGTGGCGAGATTGGCGTCCGCCGCCGCGATGCCGAGCCGCTGCTTCGCGAAGATCGGCAGGAAGAACACGAACACGTACGCGGAGACCGTGCCCACCACGCAAATGCCGGTGCTGGAAATCATCTCGCGTGGATACTTTCGCACGAGGTCGCGCAGCGGCGTGCGCGTGGCCTTCTCTGTCGCAGTGATCGCGGAGCGGCGATAAGCGAGAAACTCCGGCGATTCGTCGACCTTCGAACGGATGATCCACCCCACCGGTCCGATCAGGATGCCGACCAGAAACGGCAGGCGCCAGCCCCAGCTTTCCAGTTGCGCCGCGTCGAGCCGCGTGGTGAGCAGATACGCCACCGCCGCCCCCAGCGAAAACGCCAGCGCCTGCGAACACATCTGGAAGCTGCCGAAGAAACCGCGGCGGTGAGCCGGTGCGAATTCCACCAGCATGGTGGTCGCGCCGCTAAACTCGCCGCCGGCAGAAATGCCCTGGATCATCCGCGCCAACACCATCAGAATCGGCGCGGCGACGCCGATTGCAGCATACGTCGGCAGCAAGCCGATCATGCCGGTGCCGACCGCCATTAGCGCGATCGTGATCGACAGCGCCTTCTTGCGCCCCACTCTGTCTCCATACAAGCCCAACAGCACGCCGCCGAGCGGACGCACGGCAAACCCGATGCCGAAGGTCGCCAGCGTCAGCATCAGGGAGGCGAGCGGATTGTCGGCCGGGAAATACAGCCGCGCGATGGTCGCCGCAAACAGCCCGTAGATGGCGAAGTCGAACCACTCGAACGCATTGCCGAGAATGGAGGCAATCACCACCTTTCTGACCATCGCCGGTGACGGCATGGGGTTTGTGGACATTCCTGTTCTCCTTGATGGGGTGATTGACACGCGGGTCTAACCCAGCCGACGCCGCACGATTTCGATGAACACCGCCGCGCCAGCCGGCGCGGTGTCGTCGTCGAAATCGAATTCCGGGTGATGGCAGGTCAAACCGTCGTGGCCCAGGAAGAAGTACGAGCCCGGGCGCTGCTGCAACATGAACGCGAAGTCTTCGGATGCCATCAGCGGCGCCACGTTTGGGATCACGTTGTCGACGCCCAGCACGTGTTGCGCGGCGGCTCGCACCACTTCGGTCTGCTCGGGCGTGTTGACGGTGGGGGGTGAGGTTTGCAGATGCTCGAATTCCACCGTGCATCCGTACATGCGCGCCGCACCGTCGCAGATGTCGCGCAGGCGCTTTAACGTCAACGCCTGCGCGGCGACCGATAGCGTGCGCACGGTCCCTTCCAGCACCGCCGTATCCGCGATCACGTTGATCGCGGTACCCGCGTTGAACTTGCAGACGCTGACGACAGCCGTATCCAGTGGATCGATATTGCGGCTCACGATGCTCTGAATCGATTGCACGATGGCCGCGCCGATCATCAGCGGATCGACCGACCGATGCGGCATCGCGGCGTGGCTGCCGACACCCTGAATAGTGATCCTGAAGAGATCGCAGGCCGACAGAATCGCCCCGCTGCGCACGCCGACCTTGCCCGTCGGCAGCGCGTTGTTGTTGTGCAGTGCGTAGATTTCGTCGCAATGAAAGCGCCCGAACAGGCCGTCGCGGATCATCTCCGAGCCGCCGCGCAACGTTTCTTCGGCGGGCTGGAAGATCAGATGGACAGTGCCGCGAAACGCGCGATGCGCCGACAGGTGCTTCGCGACGCCCAGCAGAATGGCCGTGTGGCCGTCGTGACCGCAGCCGTGGAAGATGTTGTCGTGCGTCGAGCGGTGCGCCACGGTGCCCTTCTCCTGCATCGGCAGCGCGTCCATGTCCGCGCGCAGCCCGATCGACGGACCCGCCCCCAGCGTGCCGCGAATCGTGCCGACCACGCCCGTGCCGCCGACCCCGGTCTTGACCTCGAGGTCCCAACCGGTCAGCAGGTTGGCAACCATTTCGGCGGTGCGATGCTCGTGAAAGCCAAGCTCCGGATGCCGGTGAATCTCGCGCCGCCACGTCCGCATCGATTCAGCGAGCGCACCCCACTCCACATTTGTCTGCATGCCTGCATCCCTTGAAACATGATGTACGTGGCTTCCCGCCCTCACCGTAGCGGGGCGAAACCCGTTTCACAAAGATACTTTAATAGTTGAAACTTTCAACTAGTGATTTTACGTACAGATCGCTACGGCAACGAAGGTTCGTCTATCATCGGGATTCATGCGGGCGCCAGCACGCGCGGCGCCCTGGACGCTCCCACCCACCCCGAACCGGATAACCCGAAGCGGTATGCCCTCTGCCAAACCGAAAACCAGCGTCGCTGCCCAAGACATGAAGTTTGCGCAATACCTCACGTTCAAACTGGACCTGATCAAGACCGAGATGATCAGCCGCGCCAATGCGGTGTACAAACCCGCGTGCGGTTTCGACGTGCGCTCGCTGCGCGTGCTGCGGATCATCTGCGATCAACCCGGCATCACGGCGACGGCCGTGAGGGAGCAAACCCTGATTGAAAAGACGCTGCTGTCCAAGGTGATGGCGGACCTGATCGAGCGCAAGCAGGTGCGGCGGACCATCCATCCGGACGATGCACGCCATTTGCAGCTATGGCCGACTGCCACCGGCAAGCGCACGCGCGCGGCCAGCGACGAACTGGGGCGGGAGCTGGAAGCGGAGTTGCTGTCGGTACTCAGCGACGACGAGCACGTGGCGCTCGACCAGATCGTCGACAAGCTTGTCGGAGCGTTTCGCGCTTCGGCTCAACGTGAAGGCGCAAAATCCGCCGACTGACGGATTCGCCGCGCGATAATTTCGGCTGGCGCACTCCGGGCAGAGACGCCGAGCCATAAAAAAAACCCGCACACGTGCGGGCCTTTTTGACACTTGAAGCAGCGAGTTAAACCCTTCAGACCACACCCGCTCCATGCGCCTGCAAATCGGCGTGGTAGCTCGAACGGACCATCGCGCCCACTGCCGCGTGCGTGAAGCCCATCTTGTACGCTTCTTCCTCGTACATTTTGAAGGTGTCCGGATGCACGTACGAGCGCACCGGCAGATGGTGTTCCGACGGCTGCAGATACTGGCCGATCGTCAGCATGTCCACGTTGTGCTCGCGCAGATCGCGCATCACTTGCAGGATTTCTTCCTCGGTTTCGCCGAGGCCGACCATCAGGCCCGACTTGGTGGCGACATCCGGATGCAGCGCCTTGAAGTCCTTCAGCAGCTTCAGCGAATGCGCGTAGTCCGAACCCGGACGCGCTTCCTTGTACAGACGCGGCACCGTTTCGAGGTTGTGGTTCATCACATCGGGCGGAGCCGCGTTCAGAATGCCGATCGCGCGATCCAGACGGCCGCGGAAATCCGGCGTCAGAATTTCAATGCGCGTGTCCGGCGACAGCTCACGCGTCTGCCGAATGCACTCGACGAAGTGCGCGGCGCCGCCGTCACGCAGATCGTCGCGGTCGACGCTGGTGATCACCACGTACTTCAGCTTCAGCGCGGCGATGGTAAGCGCGAGGTTGCCCGGTTCTTCCGTATCGAGCGGATCGGGACGGCCGTGACCGACATCGCAGAACGGGCAACGGCGCGTGCACTTGTCGCCCATGATCATGAAGGTCGCGGTGCCCTTGCCGAAGCATTCGCCGATGTTCGGGCAGCTCGCCTCTTCGCACACCGTGTGCAGATTGTGCTCGCGCAGAATCTGTTTGATTTCGTAGAAGCGGGAATTGCCGGTTGCCGCTTTGACGCGAATCCAGTCCGGCTTCTTCAGCTTTTCGATCGGGACGATCTTGATCGGGATGCGGGCGGTTTTGGCTTGCGCCTTCTGCTTCGCGGTGGCGTCGTAGGCCGGCACGCCTTCGGGCGCGGGAGAAGCTGCGAGGTTCGCGGTAACGTCAGTCATTCGTTCGGGTCCAGTCAGGCGGTGAGCGCACCGGCCTGTGATTGGGCGACGGCCTCGGGACTGCCGTCGAGGTTTGCGGTGAGGCATGCTGCCAGGGTGCGGGCCACGTCGTCCCAGCCGGCGGCGACGCCGAGCGTTGCCATGTCGACCGTTTCGAGCCCCGCGTAGCCGCATGGATTGATGGCCAGAAACGGCCGCAAGTCCATCTTCACGTTCAGGCTCACGCCGTGATAGCTGCAGCCGTTGCGGATTTTCAGACCCAGCGCCGCTATCTTGGCGCCGGCGTGGAGCCCGGCGGCCGGCCCTGGCGCTACGTAGATGCCGGGGGCGCCCGTCTTGCGTTCTCCGGCGAGATTATACGCCGCCAAGGTGTCGATCACGGCCTGCTCGATCCGCGTGACCATCTCGCGCACCATGAGCTTGCGGCGGCGCAAATCGAGCAGCAGGTAGGCCACCACCTGCCCGGGCCCGTGATACGTGATCTGGCCGCCGCGGTCGACCTTGACCAGCGGGATGCCGCTGTCGGCGGCCAGCAGGTGGGCCGGATCGCCGGCCTGGCCTAGCGTGAAGACGGGAGGGTGTTCGACCAGCCAGATTTCATCGGGGGTGTCGGCGGTGCGGGCGTCGGTGAACGCGCGCATTGCTTCGAAACTGACTTCGTAGGGTTCGCTGCCGCGCCAGCGCAGCGTAAGCGGCGCCGTGACGGGCAAGGGAGACGGGGAAACCTGGGTGGCGCACATGATCCCGGCAGTTTACCGAAAACTCGGAATCGGCGCCGGGCCGGACCGCATCGAGGGTGCCAGGCGGCGACGGCGGTGGCGCGGTGCGGGTTGACTAGCGTGCGGATGATGGGCGGGCGTTTCATGGCTGGGAAGACGCAGACGCGCGCCGCCCATGGCCACACTCGCCGCGCCGTCACACCGACCCGCGCGGCGCCGCCCGACCGCCTCAAACCGTGCGCCAGCCGCCTCGCAAGCGCATCATTAGCCGTTCGCCGATCCGCGCGAGCCAGTTCAGCGCGCGCTCGTCGCAACGCGTCGGCACGGAAAACGCGACTTTCGCGTGCGTGGTGCCCTCGGCGCTCAGCCAGAGCCGCTCGCCGCGCCGCAACCGCAGCGTGTGGCCGGGCTGCAGCCAGTAGTCTTCGACATCGTCGCTGCGCGTGACCCAGATTGCCCCGCCGTGCACGACCAGCTTGGTACTGCGGGCGACCTTCATCGGCAGCGTTTCGCCGTTACGGATTTCAAACGCGATGCTAGAGGAAATTTCTCGCATGATGCCCTCGCCAAAAATCGTTTCATGGCTACAATCGTAGGCGTAGCAAGGGTTGACGCAAAACGATCAATTTTCACCGCTATGTGAGAAATATTGCGATGGACCTCCGTCAACTTCCCGCGCTGAACGCGATCAAGGCATTCGAGGCCGCCGCCCGTCACGAGAGCTTCTCGCGCGCCGCCGACGAGCTGTTCGTCACCCACGGCGCGGTCAGCCATCAGATTCGCGCGCTCGAGGCCGAACTGGGCGTCTCGCTGTTCGCGCGCGACGGCAAACGCGTGCGGCTCACCGAAACCGGCCGGCGCTACGCCACGCACGTGCGCGGCGCGCTGATGGCGCTCGCCGACGCCACCCGCGAAATCCGCGCCGGCGATCGCGAACGGCGCCTCGTGGTGTCGATGCTGTCGTCGTTCGCCGCGCGCTGGGTGACGCCGCGCATCGGCAGCTTTATCGAGGCGCATCCGCAATGGGATCTCGAACTGCTCTCCACCAATGCGCTAATGGACTTCGCGCGCGACGACGTCGACGTGGCGATCCGTTTCGGCTTCGGCAAATATTCGGGGCTGCACGCGGAACTGTTACTGGAGGAGATTTTCTTTCCGGCCTGCGCGCCGAATTTCAACGGCGGCAAGCTGCCGAAAACGCCGGCGGATCTCGCCCGGGTCACGCTACTGCGTTCCGACGACGAACTCTGGCGCCCGTGGTTCGACGCCGCCGGCCTCAGCGACTGGCCGGAACCGAAGCGCGGCGTGCTGTACCAGGATTCGTCGAATCTGCTGCAGGCCGCGATCGACGGTCAGGGGGTCGCGCTCACGCGCCGCTCGCTGGCGATGCACGAGATCGCCGCGGGCCGCCTCGTGCGGCTATTCGATGTGGATGGCCCGAGCCCATGGCAGTACTACTTCATCTGCCCGCCGCAAATGCTGGAAACCGCCCGGGTCAAGGCGTTCCGCGACTGGGTGTTCGACGAGGTGGGAAGGTTCAAGCAGTTGTTCGACCGGGCTTGTGAGGCGGGGCCCGCCGCATGCGCCGGTCTCGCGGCGGACGCGTTGCGCGTCGCGCCGTGACACGGAATAATGCGCGCTGCGTTAGAGCACCACTTTGACCATCGGATGGCCGGTCAGCGCGCGATAGATATCGTCGAGATGCTCGCGGCTCGTGGCGCGCACCGTGACTGTCAGACCGGTGTAGTTGCCACCGCTGGACGGCCGCGTTTCGACGCGCGACGTGTCGACTTCCCCGTCGAACTGGCGCACCACCGTGATGATGGTTTCGGCGAACTCCGGGTGCGATTTGCCCATGATCTTGATCGGGAAATCGCAGGGGAAATCAAACAATGAGTCGTTCGCGGAATTCATTCTTTACTCCTTGCTGCGCTTGTTGCGCTTCCTTGGCCTTGGCTCGCTGATACGCCGAATACAGCGCCGCAAAGACCGAACCCGGCTTGCCCTCGCCAACCGGCTGGCCGTCGAGCCTCGTGACCGGCAGCACTTCCTTGGTGGCCGAACTGACGATGATCTCGTCGGCCGCGCGCAACTCGGCTTCGGCGATCTCACGCGCTTCGAAGCGGATCCCGCATTCGCCCGTCAGCTCTTCGATCAGACCGTAGCGAATCCCTTCGAGAATCTTGTAGCTGCGCGGCGGCGCCGACAGCACGCCGTCCTTCACCATCCACACATTCGACGACGACCCTTCGGTCAGCATGCCGTCGCGAAACTGGATCGTCTCGAACGCGTCGTTTTCGGCCGCGTATTGCGCCATCAATACGTTGCCCAGCAGCGACACCGATTTGATGTCGCAATTGAGCCAGCGGCGATCCTCGGCGCTCACGCAGGGAACCCCTTGCGCGCGCTGCCCGGCGTCAGGCAGATGCAGCGGCGTGACCATCACGAACACGGTCGGCTGGATGCCGGCCGGAAACGCGTGGCCGCGCTTCGCGACTCCGCGCGTTACCTGAATATAGGCAATCGCGTCCTGGTCTGCCGGCAAGCCGCCGTCCGCCTCGTTGGCCGCGACCACGCGCTCGATCAGTTCACGCCAGCCGGTGTCGTCGAACGGATTGGCGATGCCGATCTTGCCGACCGGACGCGCGAGCCGCGCGAGGTGCTGCGGGAAGCGAAACGCCGTGCGGCCGCCCGGATGCCCGAGCAGCGGTGCGTACAGCGGCGCGACTTCGTAAATACCGTCGCCGAAAATAAAGCCGCGGTCGAGAACCGGCACGCGCGCTTCGGACAACGGCACCAGCTCGCCATTCAGATAAACGATCGGGTCCAACGACACAGCGGAAACATCGGAAACAGCGGTCATTGCGAACGGGCTCTTACTTCTTCTTGTTGACCATCAGCATCAGCGAATCCCACACGCGACCCACCACGCCGGCTTGCGGCACGGCCTGCAACGCGACCACCGGGAATTGCGCGAGCACCTTGCCGTCGGCCACCAGCTTCGCGGTGCCGACCTGCTGACCGTTCGCGATCGGCGCGATCAGCGGATCGATCTGCTCGATCTGCGGCTTGATCTTGTCGGCCATGCCCTTCGGCACGGTGATGTACTGGTCGCCCTTCACTCCGATCTGCACGCTGTCCTGCGCACCCTTGTAGACGCGCGGCGTGCCGACCACCTGATTCGCCTTGTACAGCCGCACCGTGTCATATGCGGTGTAGCCGTAGTTCAGCATCTTCAGGCTGTCCTGCACGCGGTCGTGCTCCTTGGTCTCGCCCATCATCACCGAGACGAGGCGGCGCGACGCGTCGGTCGCGCCCGGCAGCGAACGCTTGGCGCTCGCGATCAGGCAGTAGCCCGCCGCTTGCGTGTGGCCGGTCTTCAGGCCGTCCACGGTCGGGTCGATCCACAGCAGACGATTGCGGTTCGGCTGCTTGATCTTGTTGTACGTGAATTCCTTGACCGAGAAGATGTTGTAGTAGTCGGGGAAGTCGCGAATCAGGCGCGCCGACAGCACCGCGAGGTCGCCCGCCGTGGTGTAGTGCTGCGCGTCGGGCATGCCGTTCACGTCGGCGAAATGGGTGTTCTTCATGCCGAGGCGCTGCGCTTCGGTATTCATCATGTTGACGAACTGCGCTTCGCTGCCGCCGACCAGTTCGGCCAGCGCGATCGCCGCGTCGTTACCCGACTGGACGATCATGCCGTACACCAGATCGTGCACGGTCACCGGCTTGTTCGCTTCGATGAACATGCGCGACTCGTCGGTGCGCACGCGGCGCACCCCTTCGCTCGGCATCACCGTCTGGTCCATCGTGATCTTCTTCGTCTGCAGTGCTTCGAAGACGAGATACGCGGTCATCAGCTTGGTCAGCGAGGCCGGCTCCACGCGCTCGTCGGCATTGCCGGACGCGAGCACCTGGTTGCTGGTGGCGTCGACGAGCACCCATGAGCGCGCGTTCACCGCCGGCGGCGGCACTTGCGCGAACGCGCTGCTGGCGGCGAGGGTCGCCGGCAGCAGGATGCCGAGGGTGACGGCGCGGCTAAACTTGACGGGAACGAAAGAAACAACTGACGGGAATGACGTGCGGCCGGTGGTGGAGAAACGCATAGGGTCGATTCGTGCGGAAAAATACTTCGCGCGCAGGGCGCATAGTTTGGAAGAGCCGGTCAGCGGACGTCTGGCCGTAAAACGGCGCGGCGCCCATTGGACTTCCGGCGACGCGATCGGTTCACGCAGCACGCCCCGCACCGGCACCGCTGCGCGCGAATAGCACGCTACACGACGCGCGAACTGCCGGCTGGGCGGCGCTGCGCCCAAAAAAGAGCGCTCATTATACGCGTGCTATTCCGCCAATCTTGCGCAACGGTCGGCGATTAATTTGAGATTTCGCGTACCTGTACCCCGGAAAACGTGCGCGGCGCCCGGCTCATCGCCATGCGTCGACGATGATCCGCTTCAGCACGTGCAACTTCCGATGCAGAAAATGTTCCGCCCCCGGAATCACGACCACCGGCAATTCCTGCGGACGCGCCCAGTCGTAAACGGATTGAATGGGAACCGTCTCGTCGGTTTCGCCGTGGATCACGAGCGTGTTTTCCGGCACGGGCGCGACGTCCCAACGGCTCGCCGCGGTGCCGACCAACACCATTCGCTCGATCTCCTGACCTTCCTCGCGGAGTTGCGCGGCCACATGCGACAGCACGAACGTGCCGAACGAAAAGCCCGCAAGCACGAGCGGCAAGTCGCTCTGCCCGGGTTCGGCGCGCATGTGATCCAGCACGGCGCGCAGATCGTCGCGCTCGCCGATGCCCGCGTCATGTTCGCCTTGCGTTTCGCCGACGCCGCGAAAATTCGAGCGATACGTCACGTAGTTCAACTGCACGAGCGTGCGCGCGAGCGTCTGCGCGACCTTGTTGTCCATCGTGCCGCCGAATAGCGGATGCGGATGCGCGACCAGCGCGATGCCGCGCGGCGCGGCGCCGTTCTCGCGCATCTCGTCGGGCAGATCCAGCGCGACCTCGATCTTGCCCACCGGGCCGTCGATCAGATATTTCTTCGTGTGTACGTTCATGGCAATGCTTATTGATCGATTTTCAGACGCTCGACGATCTTCCCGTTCGCGAGGTGCGAGTCGACGATCTCGTCGATGTCGCTCGCGTCGACATACGTGTACCAGACGCCTTCCGGATACACGACTAGGGTCGGGCCAAGCTCGCAGCGATCAAGACAGCCGGCCTTGTTGATGCGCACCTGACCGGGGCCGGCGAGGCCGAGTTTCTTCACGCGTTTTTTCGCGTACTCCTGCATCTCCTGAGCGTTGCAGTTCGCGCAGCTCGGGCGCTCGGCGCCGGGGTCGCGCTGATTCAGGCAGAAGAAGACGTGGTACTTGTAGAAGGAGTCCATGATGTCCGGGGGCGAGACTGTAAGGGAAGGCAACGGCGCTATCAGCACGCCTGGTGTGCGGACGATTATAGCGAGCGGGGCTGATGACCGCCGGCGCGGGCCAGGCCCGCGGTGCCGCTCAGGTGGGCTTCATGCGCGCTTCAAACGCGCGTCACGTACGCGTCACGCACATCTCACACGCACATCTCACACGCGCTTCGTGCGCCGCCTGAGCCACGCCTGCTCGACGACAAACGCGAGCCACACGAGCACCGTGTACGGCCAGATCCACGCGAGCCAGCGCGCCAGCCCGTTGAAGTGCAGATACCGCCCTTGCCGCCAGTCAGCCAGCACCACATCGAAATACGGATTCACCGGTAGCAGATTGACGAACACCAGCGCAACCGCCAACGCCACGCCCGCCAGCGCCGCGCGCGTCCTGCGCCGCAAAGGCAGCGCGACGAGCGCGCCCGCCGTGCCGCCCACCAGCCCCGCGAGCGCGCCAGGTGTCGCCCAGTCGAATGCAAGGCCTGACTGCGATTGCAGGAACGTGGCGCCCACCTTCACGCACAAGGTCATGACGATGAACAGCAGCAGCAGACGCACGCGCGGCGCATGGCGGCGCACCGGCAGCGACGCCAGCGCGAGCGCGGCGAATAGGTTGAGCGTGGTGATCACGGCTTCCCATGCGTCGTCGGGCAGCCACGCGGCGGCCAGCGCCGGCCATGCGCCGACGTGCCAGCCCGGTGGCGTCCACGTGAGCAGCGCGTCCTGCGTCGTCGTATCGAAACGCTGCCACAACGCGCGCGGCCAGTTGCCGAGACCGAACAGGAGCGGCGCCGGGTACATCGTCGCGAACGGCCATGCGGCAACCAGGCACGCGAGCGCCGCGTGGTCGCGCTCGAACCACAGCAGCCGCACGCGCCTCAGCAAGCCGCGATCGAGCAGCGCGCCGGTCGCCGGTGACATGATTGCCGCGCCGAGCAGCGCGCCGAGCGTGTTGGCGGCCAGATCGAGGTTGGAAGCGACGCGCGTCGGCAAATACGTTTGCACCGCCTCCATCGTGCCGGACAGCAGCGCGCCGAGCACGAACGCCGCCGCGACCGCCAGCGGACCACGCCAGCGCGGATAGACCGCGAGCACCACCAGCGCGCCGAACGGCATATAGCCGACCACGTTGGTGAGGACGTCGAACGCCGTCAGGTACTGCGGCATGGGATCGAACAGATAGGCGAACGGCGCGAGACCGAGCGAGCGCCAGCCCGAAAACGGATACCACGAACCGTAGACGATCAGCGCGGCATACAGCAGCAGCGCTTGCCGCGCCAGCACCGACGGACGGCGCAGCCAGGGTCTTTCGCTCATGCAGCGCTCCGTTGCGTGCGCTGCCGGCCGGTCATTGCGCGGCGACCGTCGCCTGCGCGCCGAGCCACGCCGCGATCTGCGCGACCAGATCGTCGCTGGCCGTGGCGAGCGCGCGCGCGCCGCCGAGCGCGTCGGCCGAAGCGGCAGGCGCGCGCGTGCTGAACGTGCGCTGGCCGACGACCTTGCCGCTACGCGTGAGGGTGGCGCGCGCGCTGATCGCCGCGTGGCTTTCCATCTGGCTGTCGAAAACCTGTTCGAACTCCATCAGATCGACTCTCAGCACCGGCGCGGCCACGCCGTCGGCGCCCGTCAACACGGTGCCATGCGAACCGAGCACGCCACGCAGACGCTGGGTCAGCAACTGCGACGGCATCATGGTCCAGTGGCTGTTCGCGTACGACGCCGTTTGCTGTGCGTCGACGTAGCTGAGCCGGTAGATGAGCCGGTCGGACTCAAGCACCGGGGGCGCGGTCACGTCGAGCACCTTCACGGCGGGCAGCGAATCTGCCGACGCCACCGCGCCCGGCGGCCCGAAATCGTAGCGAATGTCCGAGACCACCGCGGACCTGCCCGCGCAACCCGCAGCCAGCACGCCGAACGCGAGCAGCACCGCCGCAGCGGCGCCCGAGGACCACAACCGTTGAATCGAGCGTGACATGAGAACGTTCCTTTCTTCAAACCTTCGGATTCAGCGCGCGGCGCCGGCGGCGGGCCACGTGAAGCCGGCCTCGCCCGGGCCGGGCGCCGCAGCCGGCGCGCCGAACAGCACGCTGCGCGGACTGGTGCTGAACGTGTCCGCCGCGCGGTCCACCGAGCGGGCCGCCGAACGCACGTCCTCCGCGAGCGAGTTGACGCGCGGCAAGGTGTCGTAACCGACCCGCGCCGACAACTCCTGCAACGTGCCGTTCATCGACGTGAGCGCTTCGCCGGCCTGCTGCGCCGCCGTGCCGACCTTGTTCAGGTTGGTCTCCAACGGGCCGTTCGGGCGGTTCAGGCCGGTGACCAGCTGGTTGGTCGATGCCAGCGTGCGATTCAGTTGATCGATCGTCGCGGGCAGCTTGGCGGTGGCCGGCGCGATCTGCTGGGTCAGCGTGGCGACGCCGTCGGCGGCTTTCTGCAGGCTCGCCGCCGTGCCCCGCAACTGCGCGGCCATCTCCGGCGACAGCATATTGTTCACGTCGTCGGCAACCTTTTCGAGCTTGCGCAGCAATATGTCGCCGCGCTGCTGCAACTGGTCGAGCAGGCCGGGGCGCATCGGCAGCTGCGCCACATTGTGAATCGACGACGGCAGCGGCCGCGGATCGCGCCCGTTGTCATCGAGCTGGATGAAGGCGATCCCCGTCACCCCCTGGAAGCCCAGGCTGCCGAACGTCGAATGGGTGATCGGCGCGCGCGTATCGACGAGGATGCGGACCAGAATCTGGCCCGGATGACTCGGATCGAATTTGATCGACTGCACCTTGCCGACGTCGAGCCCGCGATAGCGCACGGCGGCATCGGCAAAGAGCCCGGTCACGTTGGTGCGCGCGATCAGATCGTAGGGCACCCGCACGGAACGGTCGACGTTGAACAGAAAAGCCGCCACCGCGATGGCCAGCAGCAGGACGATCGTGAACAGTCCGGCCCAGAAGGCGTGCGATTTGTTTTCCATTGTCAGTGTTCCTGGTTCACAGCGGCAATTCGGACGACGCCGGCGCGAGCGCCGCGCGCGGCAGCTTCGCGCGGCGCTCCGGCGGCAGCGCCTGCAACGCGCGGCGCCCACGCAGGCCGAGGAAATATTCGCGGATAAACGGATGATCGACGCCCGCCGCCTCTTCGACCGGCGCGGCGACCAGCACCTTGCGATCGGCCAGCACGGCGACGCGGGTGGACAGCGCCACCATCGTGTCGAGGTCGTGCGTGACCATCACCACCGTCAAACCCAGCGCGCGATGCAACGCGGAGATCAGTTCGACGAATTCATCGGATGCCTCGGGGTCGAGCCCGGCGGTCGGTTCGTCGAGGAACAGCAGTTCGGGTTCGAGCGCGATCGCGCGAGCAATGCCGACGCGCTTGATCATCCCGCCCGACAGCGCCGACGGCATCTTCGACGCATGCTTGCACGGCAGGCCGACCATCTCGAGCTTGAGCATCACGATGTCGCGCATCAGGTCTTCGGGCACCGTGCCGAGTTCGCGCACCGGCTGCGCGATGTTGTCGAACACCGACAGCGACGAGAACAGCGCGCCGCGCTGAAACAGCATGCCGGAGCGGCTGCGCATCAACAGCGCGGTTTCCGGCGAGACGGTCGCGAGGTCCTCGCCGAACAGCTTGATGGTGCCGGACGACGGCCGCTCCAGGCCGAGAATCTGCCGTATCAGCGTGGTCTTGCCGGAGCCCGAGCCACCGACGATCGACACGATCTCGCCGCGCCGCACGTCCAGGCTCAGATGCTGATGCACGATGTTGCGGCCGTAGCGCTTGGTGATGTCGATCACCTCGATCACCGGCTCGGCGATCGATGGCACGGGCTGGCCGCGCACGGCCTGGGTGAGTGGCGCGATCATCCGAGCCCCACTTTCTGGAAGAGAATCGCGAACACCGCGTCCGCGAGAATCACGATGGTGATCGAAGTCACCACCGAGGTCGTCGTGCCTTCGCCGAGACTCTGCGAGTTGGCCTTGATGCGGAAGCCGAAGTGACAGCCGGCGATCGCGATCAGCATGCCAAACGCGGCGCCCTTGCCGAGGCCGATCCACAGATTGGCGATCGGCACCACGCCCGGCAGCGCGCGCGCGAAGTAGCTCATGTCGATGCCGAGCACGATCTTGGCGGCGAGCGCGCCGCCCGTCAGCGCGATGATGTTGGTCCACATCACGAGCAGCGGCATCGCCACGCCGAGCGCGACCACGCGCGGCAGGATCAGGCGCAAGCCATGCGGGATGCCCATCACGCGCATCGCGTCGAGTTCCTCGGTCACGCGCATCACGCCGATCTGCGCGGTGATCGCCGAGCCCGAGCGGCCGGCCACCAGAATCGCCGAGAGCACCGGGCCCAGTTCGCGGATCACCGCCAGCCCGAGAATATTGACGATGAACTGGTTGGCGCCGAAGAGCCGCAACTGCTGCGCGGACAGATAGCTGAGCACGATGCCGATCAGGAACGCGACCAGCGCGGTGATCGGCAGCGCGCGGGCGCCGGCGTTGTAGATGTTCGCCGAGATTTCGGTCCACGGCGTGATTTTCGGCTTGCGCAGGATCGCCAGCAGATCGAGCACGACGCGCCCGAGCATGGCGACGCCGCCGTACAGGTGTTCGAAGAACGAGAAGATCCCGAGGCCCAGGCGCGTGAACGGGTCGTACTTGACCACCGGCTCGGCCTTCTCGCGCACCGTGTCGAGCAACGCGATGCGCTCGAAGATGTCGCGCTGCGTATCGTTGAGCGTGGTGTCGGGCGGCATCCTGCGGCCCCACACGCGCCACAGCGCCTGGCCGCCGACGTGATCCATCCGGTCGACCCGCGACAGGTCCCACTGGCCGATGCCCTCGGCGCCCGTCAGCGAGCGCAGCAGTGGGATCACATGCCCAGTGTCGCGGTCGCGCGCGAGCGCGAGCGCCGTCCACTGGCCCGAGAGCCGGACGATCTTGCCTTGGCTGCCGGCCACGACTTCAAGGCCAGGCGGAGTGTCGTAGTTCAAGGATCGCGAGAATCTGGTTATCGGTTTAGGGGCCATTGTAGCGAACGCGCGGCGGATAGGCCGTGCTCGAAACCTCAGGGAGTTCGCTGTCGCTACAATATGCGCTATGAACGCTTCCAAGACTCCATCCCAGGCCGCGCCCGCGGCTGCAACGGGCGCCGACTGGCGCATCGACCGCGAGCGCGCCGTCGCGCTGTTCGGCGCGCACGCGCATGACTGGCCGATCGAAATCGTCGAGGAAACCGGCTCGACCAACGCCGACCTGATGGCGCGCGTGAAGGCGCTGCCGCGTCGAGCCGGGGCGCTGCCGCGGCCGATCGTGCGGGTCGCGTATCTGCAAACCGCCGGCCGTGGCCGTCGGGGCCGTCCATGGTATGCGGAGCCGGGCAATGCGCTGCTGTTTTCGGTCGCGTGCGTGCTGCCGCGTCCGCTCGAAGGGCTGGCGGGCCTGAGTCTCGCCGTCGGGGTCGCGCTGGTCGACGCACTGCGCTCGCTGCCGGTCGCCGGCCCTGGCCAGATTGCGCTGAAGTGGCCGAACGACGTTCTGCTCGAAGGCGACAAGCTGGCCGGCATCCTGATCGAAACCGCGTGGAGCACCGACGACGCGAGCGCCGTGGTGATCGGCATCGGCACCAATGTGAAGGGCGCCGACGAGCTGGCGGCCAAGGTCGGCGCGCTGAACGCCGGCGCACCGCCGCACGCGCGCGGCACCGTGCCGACCGCGCTGCAACGGGCGCTGCCCAACGCCAATCTGACCGACACGCTCGCCGCCGAACTGAACGCGCTCGAACCGGCGCTGCAACGCTTCGGCGCGGAAGGCTTCGCGCCCTTCCAGGCGCGCTGGAACGCCGTACATGCGTACGCGGGCCGCGAAGTGGTGCTACTGGAACAAGGCGAGGAACTGACGCGCGGCGTGGCGTCGGGCGTCGACGAGCGCGGCCAGTTGCTGCTCGATACCGCCAGCGGCCGCCAGACCATTGCGACCGGCGACGTCTCGCTGCGCCTGTCCGACGGTGCCGCATGACGAGCGGCGCGCCTCATCTGCTGATCGACGCGGGCAATAGCCGGATCAAGTGGGCACTGGTGCGAGCCGACGGCACGCAGCTCGCGGCCGGCGCGCTCACCCATGTCACGCATGGCGGCGCCGATCAACCCGACTGGTCGCGCTTGCCGACGCCCGTCGGCGCCTGGTTGTCCAACGTCGCCGGCGAAGGCGTGGCCGCCCGGATTACGGCGCTGCTCGACGCGCACTGGCCGCAATTGCCGCTCACGACGATCCGCGCTCGCGCGCAGCAATGCGGCGTGACCAATCGCTACACCACGCCGCAGGCGCTCGGCAGCGACCGCTGGGCCGGCATGATCGGCGCGCACGCGGCGTTTCCCGGCGAACATCTGCTGATCGCGACGTTCGGCACGGCGACCACGCTCGAGGCGTTGCGGGCGGACGGCTGCTTTGTCGGCGGTCTGATCGCGCCTGGCTGGACGCTGATGATGCGTTCGCTCGGCGAGCACACCGCGCAACTGCCGACGCTCGACGCCGCCGCGGCCCGCGGCCTGCTCGATGACGGCAGTGCGCCCGACGCGTCGCGCCGCGGCCCGTTCTTCGCGACCGATACGCCGCGCTCCTTGTCCGCCGGTTGCACGCTGGCACAAGCGGGTTTGATCGAGCGGACCTGGCGCGACTTGCGGGATGAGTGGCAGGTGCCGGTGCGGCTGGTGGTCGGCGGCGGCGCGGTGGACGAAGTGGCGAGCGCGCTCAAAGTACCGCATACTCGCCACGATTCGCTCGTGCTGTCCGGCCTGGCGCTGATCGCCGCCGAACGCGCGACACAACACGGCGTCTGAGTCGCGGCCTGCGGACGGCAGCGGCTTACTTTTTTCTCGACGGGGACAACCGACAATGCTTCGCTGGCCGATCGCCATATTGTTACTTGCCAACATCCTGGCATTCGTCGCGGTGCGCGGCGTTTTCGGCCCCCCGCCCACCGCCGGAGGACGTGAGCCTGTGCACCTGAATCGCGAAGTTCACCCGGACTGGTTGAAAGTGCAAGCGGTCGCGACTGCGCAAGCGGCCGATCAGCCGGTGGTCGGTGGTCCGGCGCCGGCAGCGCCGATCGCGGCATCCGAATTGCCGCAGTAACGAGGCATGCGCGGCCAGGTTCGAGCGGGCGGCGTGGCACGCCCGGCCTCGGGCTCCCCTCTAGATGACGACGTGACGACATCGCCACAGCACGTCCGCAGCGGCGGCTAATCAGCCTTGCGCACGAACCTTCTTTAGCAGCGCGGTGGTCGAGCGATCATGCTCGAACGGAATGGCCAGCGCCTTGCCGCCCCAGCCGCGCACGATGGCCGACTCGGGCAGTGCGTCCATATCGTAGTCGCCGCCCTTGACCAGCACGTCCGGCCGCAGCGCCGAAATCAACTCGACAGGCGTCTTCTCGCCGAAGCACACCACGTAGTCGACACTCTCCAGCGCCGCCAGCAACGCCATCCGGTCGGCTTCGTTGTTGATCGGCCGGTCGTCGCCCTTGCCGAGCATGCGCACCGAAGCATCGCTGTTCACGCCGACGATCAAACAGGCGCCCAGGGCCTTGGCATCGGCGAGATATGTCACATGCCCGCGATGCAGGATATCGAACACACCGTTGGTGAACACGACTGGCGCGTTCAACGACGGACGCAGTTTCGCCAGTGCATCGCGCGTAAGAATTTTGCGTTCGAAAGTAGCAGCCATCACAGAGCGGAAGAAAGAGAGAAAATGCCGTCACGATACACGGCGCACGCCATCAAGCAAAACGGTCCGGCAAGCTCACGCCTGCCGGACCGTTTTCTGAAACCGCAAAAACCTTGCTCAGCGCGGCCGCCGAAGCGGGCCTGAGTTCCCGCACCCATCGCGCGAACTCACCCGCATCAATCGCCTCAAGCCAGTTGTTCCGCCGACTTCTGCTCCGCCTGCAAGCGCGTCACCACTTCCTTGCGATAACGGTTCAATTCCTGCGCGGTATTGAACGTGCGCTCGAACAGAATCGACAGATTGTGCAGAATGCGCTCGACCACCTTCTTTTCCCAACCGTCGTCGAAACGGATCTGCTCGTCGAGCCAGCGTTCGAGCCATTCCGGGTCCGGCAGGCGCGATTGGATCGTGTCGCGCGGGAACAGCGCCTGATTCACGTGCAGATTGGTGGGATGCAGCGGCTTTTCCGTGCGGCGCGCCGATGCCATCAGCACGCCGATCTTCGCAAACGCAGCACGCGCGATGTCGCCGGTTTGCGCCATCGCTTTCTTCATGTAGCGCAGATACGCGCCGCCATGCCGCGCTTCGTCGCGCGAAATGGTTTCGTAGATCTGCTTGATGACCGGCTCCGTGTGCCATTCGGCCGCGCGGCGGTACCAGTGATTCAGGCGGATTTCGCCGCAGAAGTGCAGCATCAGCGTTTCGAGCGGCGGCGCCGGATCGAACTCGAAGCGCACCGCGTGCAGTTCTTCTTCGGTCGGGCACAGTTCGGGCTTGAAGCGGCGCAGATATTCCATCAGCACCAACGAATGCTTCTGTTCTTCGAAGAACCACACGCTCATGAACGCGGAGAAATCGCTGTCGTGATGGTTGTCGCGCAGAAACATTTCCGTGGCGGGCAACGCCGACCATTCGGTGATCGCGTTCATCTTGATCGTCGCGGCCTGCTCGTCGGTCAATAGCGATGCATCGAACTTGTCCCAGGGAATGTCTTTCTCCATGTCCCATCGAACGGATTCGAGCGATTTATAAAGTTCCGGATAAAGCATGGTGTTCATAGTCCCACCCCTGTTCTGCGCATACTGTCTGTGTCTGTCACTACTACGTGTCGCAATTCTTGTTCACGACGAACGAAAAACGCCGTCTGTCGGCCAAGCGTTCAATTTTACGCGGTAATCGGCTGCCCAGATGCACCGGGCAGCAAAGAAGTCCGGGCGCGTGCGCCAGCGCGGTCAACTCTGGATAAGTTATGCGCTGGGCGGCCAACCGTGGGTGAGGGATACCCTATGCCTGAGGTCGAGCCAGTTTGCGATGAAAACCCGCACCGTCCAGCCCTGCGCCGGTGATTCCCGGCGTCGAATCAAGCGAGGGCGGCTGGAGTGGTTCTTTTCAGCGCACGCCCAAAAGCCAAATTAAGCTTACACAATGATAGCACGCTGACTTGTCCCAACCCGCGCGACAACGGCCGCAAATGCGCTAGTTGATTGACATTTTTCAACACATCGCGCGATCCGCGCAGTGTCGCGGACAAACGGGGGCAAAACCATGACACGCGGCCAACTTATCGTTTCGAGTCGTGCGGTTGCATGGCTTGCTCCCCCGCTTTTCGTTCTGACTTTCGTTCCTGCCGTTAAGTGGACTTTTTCGAGCCTGAACCGCTCGCGCTCGTGCTACCCGCGCGCTTGGCGGCTGCCGGCGCCCGCTTCGCAGCCGGTCGTTTCGTGGCGGCCTTCGCGTCGTCGGTCGACGCAGGCGAGGCGCCAGCCGCCGAACTGCCCGCCGGCGGCGCGCCCGCCGCATCTTGTGCGGCGTCCGTTGCCGACCGTCCACCCGCTGCGGCCACAGCCACTGACGGTTGCGTCACCGCGAATTGGGCGATCTGGTTGAACTGGGATTGCAGCAGGTTCCACCATGCGGACGCGTCGAACGCGGGCGTGGCGGGCGTCTCTTCCTCGCCGTTCCCGGCTGAAGCCTCGTTGTCCGCTTGCGGCGCGGCGCTTTCCGGCGACGCGGCACTTGGCGCGGCCGGAGCGGCCGGATGCGGCCAGCCCCTCGCCGGCGCCGGACTCGGCGCGGCGGGCACCGCAGCCGGCTGCGCCATCGATGACTGCGCGAACGCGCCGAACGCGCGCAGTGCCGCGAGCGTCGCGCGCTGCACTTCGAGCGCCTGGATCGCGGACTGCAGCATGCTCAGATTCAGCTTTAGCCATTGTTCGACCGCGCGCATGTCGGTGATGCGCTTGTCGAGTTCTTCGATGTTGGTGAGCGGCGCCATCATGTCGGACATCATCGACAGCGACGGCCCGAGGCTGCCGCCAGATTGCGCGCCGGTGAGCGCGGAACCGAACGGCGAGAGCCGCATCATGCCCCACATCTGATCGAGTATTTCAGCGGGCGGAAAACCCGGAAAGCCGGGAAACGGCGGCGTGGAATCAGTCGTGTCGGTCATGCTTGTCGCCTCGCTGCATAAGGGGAAGGAGTGAGCGCGATGCGCGCGCTGTTGAGTCGATCATACCTTGCGGAACACGGCGTCAGGGCCGCTCGTGGCTCGCTGCGCCGTTGTCGGCGCCGTTGTCGGGGCTGTTGTTTGCACCATTCCCCGGCGGTTGCTGCGGCGGTTCGCGCCACGGGTCGGTTGCACCAAAATCGGGGGCGCGGCGCTCGCGCAGTGAGTTCACGCCTTCGCGCACGTCCGGCCCGGCAAAACCCATGAATTCCAGCGCGAGCGACGTATCGAATGCGGGCCCCGCCGAACGCAGCCAGTTGTTCAACGCGTACTTGGTCCAGCGGATCGCCGTTTGCGAACCATTGGCGAGCTTGCGCGCGACTTCGAATGCCTTGGGCAGCAGATCGTTTTCATCGACGGCGAGCGACACCAGGCCGATCCGTTCCGCTTCTTCACCGCTCACCGGCTCGCACAGCATCAGGTAGTACTTGGCCTTCGCCATCCCGCACAGCAGCGGCCAGACGATCGCCGCGTGATCGCCGGCGGCGACGCCCAGACGCGTATGCCCGTCGATGATCCGCGCGCCCTTCGTCGCGATCGAAATATCGGCGAGCAGCCCCGCCACGAGTCCCGCGCCGACCGCCGGACCGTGCATCGCCGAAACGATCGGCTTGCTGCAGTTGATCACGTTGTAGACGAGATCGCGCGCCTCGCGCCACACGCGCGCGCGCACGTCGAAATCGGTCGCCATGTCCTCGACCAGTTGCAGATCGCCGCCCGCCGAAAAGCCCTTGCCCGCGCCGCGAATGATCGCGACCCGCGTGTCGGGATCGCGGTCGATGTCGCGCCAGATCTCGGCGAGTTCGAAGTGCATCCGCGCGTTGGCGGTGGCGAGCCCGCTTTTGTTCGCGCCCTCGCCGCTCATCACGACTTCGAGCACGCCATGCGGATGACGATGCAACTGGAGCGACTGGTAGTGCGCGTAATACGCGTCGTTACTGTATGGTGCGTGAGACATGATAAGCAATCCGTATGTTGCTGCGGCGGTTGAGCCGGTTGAACCGGGGCCAGGCCGGCAAGCGCATGGGCTGCGCATTCAACGCGGCTGATAAACCCACTTCGCGTTCCTGATTTCGACCATCACGCGCGCCCGTTGATCGAGCCCGAGATGATCGGTGGCGCTCATGTTGACCACGCCGTTGGTGTCCGCGAGTCCATGCGTCGCTTCGAGCGCGTCGCGCAGCGCGCGGCGAAATTCCGGCGTGCCCGGCGCGCCCGCCTTCAGCGCGATCGGCACGGCCTGGTTGAGCAACGCACCCGCGTCCGAGGTGTACGAGCCGAACGCCGACACGCTGCCCACTCCGCGCAGCGCCTCGAAGCGCGCGATGTAGTCGAGCGCGAGGCGCCTGGCCGGATGGTCCGCCGGCAATTGCGCGGCGACCAGCACCGGGCTCGCGGGCAGGAAGGTGCCGTTGCAATCGGCGCCGCACACGCGCAGGAAGTCGTTATTGCCGACCCCGTGATTGTGATAGATCAGCCCTTTGTAGCCGCGTTCGCGCAGTGTCTTCGGCGGCAGCGCGGCGGGTGTGCCCGCGGCGCCCACCACCACCGCATCGGGATGGGTCGCGAGGATCTTGAGAACCTGGCCGGTCACGCTCGGATCGGTGCGATTGAAGCGCTCGCTCGCCACCATGTCCATATGATGCAGTTGCGCAAACTTCGCGACTTCGGCGTAGAAGGTCTCGCCGAGCGCGTCGGCCTGGCCGATGAACGCAATGGTTTTGACGCCGTGCGTGCTCGCGTGTTCGGCGATCGCCGAGGCCATCATCGCATCGGTCTGCGGCGTCTTGAATACCCAGTGGCGTTTCGCGTCGACCGGCTCGATGATCTTCGCCGACGACGCCAGCGAGATCATCGGCGTTTGACCGTCGGCGACCACGTTGATCATCGCCAGCGAATTCGGCGTGATCGACGAACCGATGATCGCATCGACGTGATTCTCGGAGATCAGCTTCTTGGTGTCCTGCACGGCCTGGGTGGTGTCGGAGGCGTCGTCGAGCACGATGTACTCGACGGTCTGTCCGCCGATCTGTTTGGGCAGCAACGCGACCGTGTCGCGTGCGGGAATGCCGAGTGACGCGGCCGGTCCGGTGAGCGACAGCACGAGGCCGATCTTGACCTGGGCGGACGCCATCAGGGGCAATGCGCAAGCGAGCGCCGCGCACAGCGTGGCGGCGCGCCGCGCGAGCCGGCCGCGCGGCAGGCCCGCACTCGCGTTCGCGCGCACGTTTCCAGATTCAAGAGATTCCAATCGCGGCATGCTGTCTCCTCACGTCGGTTTTTCGTTTTGATGGACTGCCGATGCCCGCTCACGGCCCGCTGGTCGCGGGTCTCGGGTCTTGGGTTTCAACGGGTCTGAAGCGGGTTTTTCCAACACCCAGCGGCCAGCCACCCCGGCCCTGCCGCCGCGCAAGTCAGTGTAGCCGCGCGCCGGGGCGGCGGCATCGGGCGAAACCCTTTCGCCCGTACGAGGGTTTGCGTCGAGGTTCGCGCGGATGCGCTCACCGGTCGCATGCCCCGTTGCGCCCGACAAGCCAGCTTCAAACCCGGCCTCAAGCCCAACTTCAATCCAGCGGCGCGATGCCCTGCTCGATCGACCCGAAAATCGACTTGCCCGCGTCGTCGAGCATTTCGATCTTCACGACATCGCCGTACTTCATGAACTCGGTTTGCGGCGCACCGTGCTCGATGGTTTCGAGGCAGCGCTTCTCGGCGATACAGCAGTAGCCGCGCTTCGCGTCCTTGTTCGACACCGTGCCCGAGCCGACGATCGCCCCGGCGCGCAGGTTGCGCGTTTTCGCCGCGTGCGCGATCAGTTGGCCGAAGTGGAACACCATGTCGGTGCCAGCGTCCGGCTGGCCGACCTTTTTGCCGTTCCAGTGCACGATCATCGGCCGGTGGACGCGGCCTTCGCGCCAATGCTCGCCCAGTTCGTCGGGCGTGACCGCGACTGGCGCGAACGACGTGGCCGGCTTGCTCTGGAAAAAACCGAAGCCCTTCGCGAGTTCGGCGGGAATCAGATTGCGCAGCGACACGTCGTTGGCGAGTGTGATCAAACGCACGCTTCTGAGCGCCTGGTCGGGCGTGACGCCCATTGCCACGTCGGCGGTGATCACGGCGACTTCCGCTTCGAAGTCGATGCCGAACGCTTCGGATGCGCACACCACGTCGTCTTTCGGACCGATGAAGTCGTCGCTGCCGCCCTGGTACATCAACGGGTCGGTCCAGAATTCCGGCGGCATGTCGGCGCCGCGCGCGCGCCGCACCAGTTCGACATGGTTCACGTACGACGAGCCGTCGGCCCATTGAAACGCGCGCGGCAGCGGCGCCATGCATTCCTTCGCGTCGAAAGAAAAGGTGTTGCGCGCACGGCCCTGATTGAGCGCGTCGTACAGGTCCTGCAGTTGCGGCGCGTAGAAGGCCCAGTCATCGAGCACGCGCTGCATGGTGGGCGCGATCGCGTCGGCGATGCCCGCGGTGTGCAGGTCGCGGGACACGACGATCAGTTGGCCGTCGCGCGTGCCGTCCTTCAGCGTGGCAAGTTTCATAGAGGAGTGAACCGTGTTAGTGACGATAGAGGGAATCTATTCTACGATGGTGAATCGGCGTGACCCAAGTGGACGAGGGCCTGTGCGGGTAGAGGCGGCTGCGGCGCGCAGGCTACGAGTCGTGCGTTGCCAGGCGTGATGGCAGGCGCGCTCGCGAGTGTCGCTGCGCGGCTGCGCTTGCCAACCCTGGTTGTTGACCACGCGTGTAAGCCCGCTTGCAAGCCCCCTTGTCACGCGCAGCCACTCATTTCTTTCCGTCATTTTTTGAACGCGCTCGATGCGCCCTGCTCATGCCCTCAACTGCCCGCTCCGGCGCGATCCGCCCCTCCGCCGACAACGCCACCGCTGAACCGCTCGACGTCCGCGAAGCCGACGACGAAAGCATCGAGGCTGGCGAAGAGAAACTGCGCTCGGGCATCCAGTCGATCGAGGTCGGTTTCAGACTGCTCGACGTGCTGACCCGCGAACCGCGCGCCATGATGCTGCGCGATCTTGCGCAACGCGCCGGCATGAGTCCGGCGAAAGCGCATCGCTATCTGGTGAGTTTCCTGCGCCTCGGCGTGGTCGCGCAGGACCCGCTGTCGGGCCGCTACGAGTTGGGCGGCTTCGCGTTGCAACTGGGGCTCGCGCGGCTTGCGCGCGTCGATGGCGTGAAGCTCGCGCGTATCGCGC
The DNA here is from genome assembly GCF_046026895.1 of Paraburkholderia sediminicola. GTDB lineage: Bacteria > Pseudomonadota > Gammaproteobacteria > Burkholderiales > Burkholderiaceae > Paraburkholderia > Paraburkholderia sediminicola_C. The sequence continues at coordinate 69,828 of NZ_JAQQEU010000027.1, read as the reverse complement.
TCGCCGAACTGCGCGACCGGCTCGATCTGACGGTGGGCATCGCGGTATGGGGCAATCAGGGGCCGACCATGGTCCACTGGATGGAATCGAGCCATCCGGAGAAGGCATCGTTGAAACTGGGCGACGTGATGCCGCTGCTCAGTTCCGCCACCGGCCTGCTGTTCGCCGCGTATCTGCCGGCAAGCAAGACCGCCGCGATGCTCGAGCGCGAACTGGCCGACTCACGTCGCTCGTCACACATGAGCGGCCCGCGCACGCGTGAGGAGGTGGACAAGGTTCTGGCCGAGGTGCGCGAGCACCAGGCCGCGCGCGTGGAAGGAATGTTGCTGCCGACCATCCACGCGTTCTGCATGCCTGTGTTCGACTCAACCGGCGAACTCGCGCTCGGGCTCGTCACGCTTGGTCAGGAAGGCGTGTTCGATATCAGTTGGGGCGGCGAGATGGACAGGGCGCTGCGTGAATGCGCGGAAAAGCTTTCGTACGAGCTGGGGTATAGTGCCGCGCCGCGTCACGCGGATTGAGTCGCGGTCGCGCCCCGGTCAAAGGCGTTGAAACTTGAAGCTGGCGGCACTACGCAGTACGTGCCGTGCAAACGTTTGGCTTGCGCGCGTTTTCGCCGGCGCGGAACATCGTGCGTGACCAGGCGGTCGAAACCGTTCGCGGCAAGATCACGCGCCCGATCACGTGCTAGCGCATCGGATCAGGCGGCTTTTGCGGGCAACCGCTGCAAGCGCGCCACGCTCAGCAATCCCAACCCTTTCGGTCCCACACATTCAATCGCCGATGGCCACTGCTTCCACCACACGCCGTACCAATCGACCGCCGCCCAACGGGCCGCGCGATGGTTCGCGCACATGGCGGTGGCTTGCGGTACTCGCGGCGGTGGCCGTTGTGCACTGGATCGCCGCGCAGTGGTTCGAGCGCAACCGCGCGACCCTAAATCCTGCGGACCATGGGCGCGTGCCGGTGCAAGTTGCGCTGTTGACGCCCGAGCGGATCGACACCCAACCCGCCGCCGCCGCGCCGCCCAAGCCTGCCCCGGCGCCGGCGCGCAAGGCCGTCGCGAGTCCGCCGCGCGAGCATGTGCTGACCGCGCTACAGCCGGCCACGCAAGCCGCGCCGCCGGCTGTAGCGGCATCGGACGCGGCGGCCAGTGCGCCGCCGGCCGCGACGCCCGGACCCGATGCGAACGCTGGGGCCAATGCGGCCGCCACCGCCGCAGCCAGCGCACCCGCCGCGGCCAGCGCGCCGCAAGCGTCGACTGGCGTGAAGTTTTCGGTCCCGCCATCCGGCGAATTGCAGTACGACACGTTCTACAACGGCGTGCGCAACCCGCCCGGTACGATCCACTGGACCAGCAACGGGCAAAGCTACGAAATGATTGTCTCGGTGCCGGTGCCTTTCGTCGGCCCCTTCGTCTATTCGAGCCATGGCCGCATCGACGCGTTCGGCCTCGCGCCGGACCAGTACGTCGAAAAGCGCGGCCGTCGCGCGGAAGACATCGCGATCTTCAATCGCAACGAAAAAAAGATCGCGTTCACGCGCACGCCTGCCTCGCTGCCGTTGCCAGACGGCGCCCAGGACCGCTTCAGCATGGTGATGCAGCTCGCCAGCCTCGTGCGCGGCGATCCGGCCGCCTACAAGCCTGGCGTGACACGGCAGTTCTTCGTGGTCGATAACGACAGCGGCGAAAACTGGCCGGTCGAGACGATCGGCGACGAAACGATCCGCACCACCGAAGGCTTTCTCGACGCGCGTCATTTCAAACGCCTGCCTCGCCATGATGGCGATATGCGCCGCATCGACGTGTGGCTCGCACCGTCGCTCGGCTGGCTGCCGGCGCGCATCGTGCAAACGGAACCGAACGGCACGCAATTCGAGCTGTTATGGCACGGCAAGCTCGATCTCGACAGCACGGGCTCGGCTGATGGCAACGGCGCAGCCGCGGGCTCCCCTTCTTCGCCGGACAATTCGGCCAACCCACAGGCCGCCGACGCATCGGCAACTACGCCCGGCGTCACGCCCGCTTCGCCGGTCGATTCGACCGGGCCAGGCGTCATCAAGCCCTGACATCCCTTTGATGAGCAGGGTCTTCCAAAGATCGCCGAAACTTCAGCGTCAACGCTGACTCGCACGCATTGCTGCAACAGTTCGCGTGGCTGCCGCGTATACGGCCGAAGCAACACACGGCGGGCGCGAACGAACCCTTCCACTGCGTTCCCTTTAAGGAGCCCGCATGCAAGTGAACATCAATGGAATCGAAACGCGCTACGTGCTGAGCAATGAGGGCGGCGGCCCGTGGCTGACGTTCATTCATCAACTCGGCGGCGACCTGTCCGTCTGGGACCAGCTTGCCGGCTATTTCCGCGACGACTACACCGTGCTGCGCTACGACGTGCGCGGCCACGGCGAGACGGCCCTATCAGATAAACGGTTCGGCGTGAGCGATCTGTCAGACGATCTCGCCGCGCTGCTCGATGCGCTCGGTGCGCCGACGACGCATCTGGTCGGCATGTCGATGGGCGGCATGATCGCCCAGCAGTTCGCGCTAAACCAGCCTTCGCGCGTGGACAGTTTGACAATTGCCGACAGCACGAGCGGCACTTTGCCGGAAAACCGCGCGGTATGGGACCAGCGCGCCCATGCGGCGCGCAGCGATGGCATGGCCGCGCTGCTGTCCTCGACGATGAACCGGTGGCTCACGCCCGACTTTCAGGCCGCGCATCCCGAAGCAGTCGAACAGATTCGCGACGTGCTCGCGCATACGTTGCCAGAAGGCTACGCAATGGCGTGCGAAGCGCTGCGCGATTTCGACATAGGCAGTAAGCTGGGAAGCATCCGTTGCCCAACTCTCGCTGTGGCGGGCCGCCACGACTCGGGCACGTTACCTGCTGCTACGCAGGCAATAGCAGATGCCATCGAAGGCGCACAGTTCGACCTTCTCGACGCCGCACACCTCGCGCCCATCGAGCAATCTCACCGTTTTGCTGCACTGCTTGAAACGTTTCTTGAAAGGCCGGTCTAACCGGTAGGTTCGGAACTTTTACAAGCGTCTATCCGGACCCACCCCTTGAATTCCACAACATACGCTCCACGTATGGCGCAGAAACGGCCAGGAGCCAACGGAAATAAGGAGTGTCGCCATGCAAATGATCTACAACAGCCCCAACTATTGTGTCGTCGAGTTTCCGCCGCAGGAAGGTCTGCTGGCCATGAAGTCGGGTGGCTACGAGATCGTCGACAAGAACTTGCAGCGTGAGATCTACATTGACGGTGCTATGGCCGCGCGTTTTCGCGAGCACGTCCAGAAGCTGATCGAAGAAGAACCGTCGCTGGACGAAGTCGACGAATTTCTCGGCCAGTTCGACAGCCTGATGCATCAGCCGGTGATCCTTCACTAACCACGGGGATATAAGATTTAACTCGACGTTCTTGGCGACCCACATTGATTGACCGCGCCGCCGCTCCAGCCGGCGGCCCTTTGCTAAGACGGTCAGCAATCATGAAGCGGCCCAGCAGGCTTTCGCCTCGCTGGGCCGTTTTCTATGCAGGCGCTCGTGCGCGTGCGTGTCAAGGCGGTGGTCGCCCGCGATGGTGACCCACGCGCTTCTGGATTCGCGTTCTCTTTTCCTCACCGCCCCCGTCACGACAGCCGAGGCGGCCGCTTCGCCCATGCCGGGCGCATCCGGCCGGCAGCGGCTACAATGACAGGTTTTCCGAAAAAGCCGGCGCAAGCCCTCGTCCGCCATGAACCAGCCTGCTCAAACCGCCACGCCAGTCCGTCCCGAGTCCGCCTATACGCGCGGCACGGCGCTGCCCGCGCTGCTCAAGTCGCGCATCCTGATCCTGGACGGCGCAATGGGCACGATGATCCAGCGCTACAAGCTCGACGAAGCCCGCTATCGCGGCGAGCGCTTCAAGGACTACGGGCGCGACATCAAGGGCAACAACGAGTTGCTGTCGATCACGCAGCCGCAAATCATCGCCGAGATTCACGAGCAGTATCTGGCCGCCGGTGCCGACATCATCGAAACCAACACGTTCGGCGCGACCACGGTGGCGCAAGCGGACTACGGCATGGAAGCGCTGGCCGTCGAGATGAATCTGGAGTCGGCGAAACTGGCGCGCGCCGCGTGCGACAAGTATTCGACGCCGAACAAGCCGCGCTTCGTCGCCGGCGCGATCGGACCGACGCCGAAGACTGCGAGCATCTCCCCTGACGTGAACGATCCGGGCGCGCGCAACGTGACCTTCGACGAATTGCGCACGGCCTACTACGAGCAGGCCAAGGCGCTGCTCGACGGCGGCGTGGACCTGTTCCTCGTCGAAACCATCTTCGACACACTCAACGCAAAGGCCGCGCTGTTCGCGCTCGACGAACTGTTCGAGGACACCGGCGAGCGTCTGCCGATCATGATCTCCGGCACCGTCACGGACGCGTCCGGGCGGATTCTGTCGGGGCAAACCGTCGAGGCGTTCTGGAACTCGCTGCGTCACGCGAAGCCGCTCACGTTCGGGCTGAACTGCGCGTTGGGCGCGGCGCTGATGCGGCCGTACATCGCCGAGCTGGCGAAGCTGTGCGACACCTACGTGTCGTGCTATCCGAACGCCGGTTTGCCGAATCCGATGAGCGATACGGGTTTCGACGAATTGCCCGCGGATACCTCGGGCCTGCTCAAGGAATTCGCCCAGGCCGGTCTCGTGAATATCGCCGGGGGCTGCTGCGGCACGACGCCGGAGCACATTGCGGCGATCGCCCAGGCGCTCGCCGAAGTGAAGCCGCGCCAGTGGCCAACCCAGTATCGCGACGCCGCTTGAGTCGCATGAGTCGGGCGGCCTGAACACGGGCCGCCGCTCCCGCATCATCGCAGCAGACGCACCCAAGCCGCACCTCAACGCATCAATCGACTCGCACATACGCCATGACCGATCACACCATGCGCCTTGCCGGCCTCGAGCCGTTCAACGTCACGTCCGGGACGCTCTTCATCAACGTCGGTGAACGCACCAACGTGACGGGCTCGAAAGCGTTCGCGCGAATGATCCTGAACGACCAGTTCGACGATGCCGTCGCCGTCGCGCGCCAGCAGGTCGAAAACGGCGCGCAGGTCATCGACGTCAACATGGACGAGGCGATGCTCGATTCGAAAGCGGCGATGGTTCGCTTCATGAATCTGATCGCGTCGGAACCGGACATCGCGCGCGTGCCGATCATGATCGACTCGTCGAAGTGGGAAGTGATCGAAGCGGGCCTGAAGTGCGTGCAAGGCAAGGCGATCGTCAACTCGATCTCGCTGAAGGAAGGCGAGGAGGCGTTCCGTCATCACGCGAACCTGATTCGCCGCTACGGCGCGGCCGCCGTGGTGATGGCGTTCGACGAACAAGGCCAGGCCGACACCTTCGAGCGCAAGACGCAAATCTGCAAGCGCTCGTACGACTTCCTCGTGAACGAAGTGGGCTTTGCGCCGGAAGACATCATCTTCGATCCGAACATCTTCGCGATTGCCACCGGCATCGAGGAGCACAACAACTACGCGGTCGACTTCATCAACGCGACGCGCTGGATCAAGCAGAACCTGCCGTACGCGAAGGTGAGCGGCGGCGTGTCGAACGTGTCGTTCTCGTTCCGCGGCAACGACCCGGTGCGCGAGGCGATCCACACCGTGTTCCTCTATCACGCGATCCAGGCGGGGATGGACATGGGCATCGTCAACGCGGGGCAGCTCGGCGTGTATGCCGAACTCGATCCGGAGTTGCGCGAGCGCGTGGAAGACGTCGTGCTGAACCGTCGCGAAGACGGCACTGACCGGCTGCTCGAAATCGCCGACAAGTTCAAGACCGGCGCCGCCAGAAAGGAAGAGAACCTCGAGTGGCGCAACCAGCCGGTCGAGAAGCGTCTGTCGCACGCGCTCGTGCACGGCATTACCAACTTCATCGTCGACGACACCGAGGAAGTGCGCGCGAAGATCGCCGCCGACGGCGGCCGGCCGATCAACGTGATCGAAGGCCCGTTGATGGACGGCATGAATATCGTCGGCGACCTGTTCGGCCAGGGCAAGATGTTCCTGCCGCAAGTCGTGAAGTCGGCGCGCGTGATGAAGCAGGCGGTCGCGCATCTGATCCCGTTCATCGAAGAAGAAAAGAAGCAGCTCGCAGCGGCCGGCGGCGACGTGCGCGCGAAGGGCAAGATCGTCATCGCCACCGTGAAGGGCGACGTGCACGACATCGGCAAGAACATCGTGTCGGTGGTGCTTCAGTGCAATAACTTCGAAGTGGTCAACATGGGCGTGATGGTCTCGTGCAACGACATTCTCGCGAAGGCGAAGGTCGAAGGCGCGGACATCATCGGGCTGTCGGGTCTGATCACGCCGAGCCTCGAAGAGATGGCCTACGTCGCATCGGAGATGCAGCGCGACGACTACTTCCGCGTAAAGAAGATTCCGCTGCTGATCGGCGGCGCGACCACCTCGCGCGTACATACGGCTGTGAAGATCGCGCCGCATTACGAAGGCCCGGTGGTGTACGTGCCGGACGCGTCGCGCTCGGTGTCGGTGGCGTCGAGCCTGCTGTCCGACGAAGGGGCGGCGAAGTACGTCGACGAACTGAAGGCCGACTACGACCGCATCCGCGAGCAGCACGCCAACAAGAAAGCGCAGCCGATGGTCACGCTCGCCGAAGCGCGCGCGAACAAGACCAAGGTCGACTGGGCGAGCTACCAGCCGGTCAAGCCGAAGTTCATCGGCCGCCGCGTGTTCAGGAACTTCGATCTGAGCGACCTCGCGAACTATATCGACTGGGGTCCGTTCTTCCAGACGTGGGACCTGGCGGGCCCATATCCGGCGATCCTGAACGACGAGATCGTCGGCGAATCGGCGCGGCGCGTGTTCTCCGACGGCAAGTCGATGCTCGCGCGTCTGATCCAGGGCCGCTGGCTGCAGGCCAACGGCGTGATCGCGCTGTTGCCGGCCAACACCGTGAATGACGACGACATCGAAATCTACACGGACGAATCACGCTCGGAAGTTGCGCTCACGTGGCGCAATCTGCGCCAGCAAAGCGTGCGCCCGGTGGTGAACGGCGTGATGCGGCCGAACCGGTCGCTCGCCGATTTCATCGCGCCGAAGGACTCGGGCGTGGCCGACTACATCGGCATGTTCGCGGTGACCGCGGGCCTAGGCGTCGATGTGAAGGAAAAGCAGTTCGAAAAGGATCACGACGACTACAGCGCGATCATGCTGAAGGCACTCGCGGACCGCTTTGCGGAAGCGTTCGCCGAAGCGATGCACGCGCGCGTGCGGCGCGACCTGTGGGGCTACGCGAACGCCGAAACCCTCTCCAACGTCGACCTGATCGCCGAAAAATATCGCGGCATCCGCCCGGCGCCCGGCTATCCGGCCTGCCCGGATCACCTGGTGAAGCGCGACATGTTCGACGTGCTGCAAGCCACCGAAATCGGCATGAGCGTGACCGAATCGCTGGCGATGCTGCCGGCGGCGAGCGTGTCGGGCTTCTATCTGGCGCACCCGGACAGCACGTATTTCTCGGTCGGCAAGATAGGCCAGGATCAGCTCGAAGACTACGCGCAGCGCATGTCGCTGTCGAAACAGGATGCCGAGCGGGCGTTGGCGCCGTTGCTGTGAGCCATGTGGCGGGAAACCCACTATATCGAGTCTGAAAGACTGAATATTTGCGGCAACGCAATTTTCGGCTTTGTAGACTGAAGCGGCTTTATCCCGCCAGACGCGGCCAAAACGCGTCGGCTCATCCAATTGCAATCGCCAACGGAGAAAATCGTATGAAGAAGCTGACGCTGTTATTGACTGCTGTTTCGCTCGCGGTGGGCGCCTCGGCGGCGCTGGCCCAGCCCGCTGCCCCGGGCGGCTCCAGCGCGGTGAGCTCGTATTCGCCGCCGACGGAGAAACACGTCAAGAAGCCGAAGAAGCAGAAAACGACGAAAGGCGCGTCGGCTCCGATGGCCGCGCCGGCGGACGCCGCGAGCCAGTAACAGCCCGGCCCATCGATCGGAACAGCGCGTTGAACGACAAAGAGCCCGCATCGAGCGGGCTCTTTTCATTGGGTGCTTTGATGCGCCGTGGTTGGATCACGAGGCGTTGCCGTGGCAGCACATGCCCTCGCCCGCCATCACTGCAATCACAGCCCCCAGACGATGTCCGCGTTTTGCTTCTGCGCCGCGCGCAGCATGTCGAGGAACGGATACGCGCGCTGCGCGAGCCCCGGCGGAATCTCGTGATGGTCGCGGCCTTCCTCGCCCTCATGGAAGTGGCCGTCGTGTTCGGCGCGCTCCTGCTTGTCGAAGGTGATCGCCGCCTCTAGTTTCTCGATGGCCGGGCCCAGTTCGTCGTAAGTGATGACGCCCCGCGCCCCAAGGCGCTTGCCGACAATGCCGACCAGATACTGAGCCAGATTCTCCAGCATCATCACGTCTGGGCAGGCGCGGCATTTGAAAGTAATCAGCATGACTGTTCCCTTTTTCGTTATGTCGGATTCACGCGCGAGCGACCCAAAGGCGGCCGCCGGCGCGCGCTACGTTGACTCGCCAATCAGGTGCGGCGGCCACGGCCCTTGCTGGGCATCCCATTGAACATATTAGCACCTGCTAAAATCCGTCTGGACGGAAAAGCGCGCCGCAATGCGCCGCGCGCGGCGAAGCGCAAGCAGCGTGGCCGGGCCGATGGGACGCAACCCCGCAAGCCGCGGCAGTCACCGCCGCGGCTTGCTGCCATGCACCGTCAAGCGCGTTGCAGGCAACGTGCCCGACCGCTGCGCCGCGCCGGGCGCATCGCCGCTTTCCACGCTTCTGACGAATCGGCTGCGCCCGCCGCGCGGCCGGCGCCTCTTCCGCATCACCGGATTGCCTCACTGGACTCGCAACAAGCATGCTGCCCGCACATAAACATACCCTCGAAACACTGCTCGCCGACACCGTGAAGCAGGTCGCGCTCGCCACGCAAGGCGCGACCGAAGCCGCGTTCGTGTCGCCCACCATCACGCTGGAGCGCCCCAAGGTCGCCGCGCACGGCGACGTCGCGTGCAATGTGGCGATGCAACTGGCCAAGCCGCTGCGCGCCAATCCGCGCCAGCTGGCCCAACAGATCGTCGACGCGCTGCTCGCGCAGCCGCAAGCCAAGGGGCTGATCGAGGCGGCCGAAGTGGCCGGCCCCGGCTTCATCAACCTGCGTCTCGCGGCCTCGGCCAAGCAGGCGGTGATCGCCGCCGTGTTCGCGGAGAAAGAGGCCTTCGGCCGCTCGCAACGCGACGCCGGCAAGCATGTGCTGATCGAATTCGTGTCGGCCAACCCGACCGGCCCGCTGCACGTCGGCCATGGCCGCCAGGCCGCGCTCGGCGACGCGCTGTCGAACGTGCTGGCTTCGCAGGGCTGGGACGTCCATCGCGAGTTCTACTACAACGACGCCGGCGTGCAGATCCACACGCTCGCACTGTCGACCCAGGCGCGCGCCCGCGGCCTCGCGCCGGGCGACGAAGGCTGGCCGGCTTCGGCGTATAACGGCGAATACATCGCCGACATCGCCAAGGACTATCTGAACGGCGCCACGGTGGCCGCGAGCGACGGCGAGCCGGTCACCGGCGCGGGCGACGTCGAGAACCTCGAGGCGATCCGCCGCTTCGCGGTGGCCTACCTGCGCCGCGAGCAGGACATGGACCTGCAGGCGTTCGGCGTGAAGTTCGACCAGTACTACCTGGAGTCGTCGCTGTACACGGAAGGCCGGGTCGAGAAAACCGTCGATGCGCTGATCGCCGCCGGCAAGACCTACGAACAGGAAGGCGCGCTGTGGCTGCGCACCACCGACGACGGCGACGACAAAGACCGCGTGATGCGCAAGACCGACGGCACCTACACGTACTTCGTGCCGGACGTCGCCTATCACGTCGCCAAGTGGGAGCGCGGCTTCACGAAGGTCATCAACATCCAGGGCTCGGACCACCACGGCACGATCGCGCGGGTGCGCGCCGGCCTGCAGGGTCTCGGCATCGGCATTCCGAAGGGCTATCCCGACTACATCCTGCACAAGATGGTCACGGTGATGCGCAACGGCGAAGAGGTGAAGATCTCCAAGCGCGCCGGCAGCTACGTGACGGTGCGCGATCTGATCGAATGGTCGGGCGGCGCGACGCCGGGCTCGGAAGCGGCTATCGACCTGATCGATGAGGAGACGATTCGCCGCGGCCGCGACGCCGTGCGCTTCTTCCTGATCTCGCGCAAGGCGGATACGGAATTCGTGTTCGACATCGACCTCGCGCTGAAGCAGAACGACGAAAATCCGGTGCATTACGTTCAGTATGCGCACGCGCGCATCTGCTCGGTGATCGCCGAATGCAAGGCGCGCTATGGCTCGGACATCAACATCGACGAGAGCACGCTCGCCAGCGTCGATGTGTCTCCGCTCATGAGCGAACGCGCAATGGCCCTGCTGAATAAGCTCGCCGAGTTCCCGGACATGCTGCAACACGCCGCCGACGAACTCGCGCCGCACGCGGTCGCGTTCTACCTGCGCGACCTCGCCGGGGAATTCCACTCGTTCTACAATGACAGAGCCGAACGCGTGCTGGTCGACGATGCGGCTGAGCGCAATGCACGCGTCGCGCTACTCGCCGCCACGCGTCAGGTGCTGGCCAATGGTCTCGCGACGATCGGCGTCTCCGCTCCCGTCAAGATGTAATTCCTCCGGCGCAACATGCACGCGGCCGTCGCTATAATCGGCGGCCGTTCCTGGATTCTTTTTGCAGGTGATTCATACGATGGCAAAACCACGCCGCACAACAAAGCAATCGAAACAAACCGGGGGGACTTTTCTCGGCATCGTGCTGGGCCTGATCGTCGGCCTTGCGATCGCGGTAGTGGTGGCGCTGTATATCACCCGTGCGCCTACGCCGTTCGTATCCAAGGTGGCGCCGCCCGCGGCGTCCGACACCGGCACCGGCACGGGCCAGGCGCAATACGATCCGAACCGTCCGCTGCAAGGCAAGACGCCGGGTCAGCCGGTGCCGCAAGCCGCGCAGCCCGCGCCGCCGAACACTGCGCCGGGCCAGACCAATTCGCAAACCCAGTCGGGCATGCTCGAAGAACCGCAGATCGTCGAAGTGCCGCCGTCGGGGGGCAATGCGAACGGCACGGCGGTCGCACCGAAGCCATCGCCGGATAACGGCACCGGCGCCAGCGTCGCGCAGGCTCCGGCGAAGAAGCCGCAAGCGTCCAGCGCGCCGGCCGCCACTGCGGCGGGCTCGGCGCCGAAGAGCACGTCGGCTGCCACGGCCGCGAACGGCAAGCCGAGCTCGGGCGCAGCGCCCGCGCCAGCTGACGCGAATACCGGCTACTTCCTGCAAGTGGGCGCGTACAAGACCGCCGCCGATGCCGAACAGCAGCGCGCGCGTCTCGCGTTCCAGGGCTTCGAATCGAAGGTCACCCAGCGGGATGCGGGCGGCGTCACGTACTATCGCGTGCGCATCGGACCGTTCTCGAAGTTCGAGGACATGAATTCGAGCCGTCAGCGTCTGTCGGACGCGGGCGTGGATACCGCCGTGATCCGCTTTACCAAACAATAAACAAACGGTAATCGTCGGCACGCGCAGCCACCGAACTATCGGCGCGCGGCGCGTGTCACAAGCACGTCGGACGACTGCAACGTCTCATGCCGAAACTAAAAACGGTGACGGGCAATTGTGTGGCGCCACCGTTTCATCGCCTATTCGAGTCAACCCAACATGAAAAAACTGCTGAGCATCCTGTTTCTCTCGCTGGGCCTGGTCGCCGCCACGGCGCAGGCCTCGCCCGCCGCGCCGGTATCGGGCAAGGACTACACCGTGCTGGCCACGCCGCAGCCCACCGACGTGCCGGCCGGCAAGATCGAAGTCACCGAGTTCTTCTGGTACGGCTGCCCGCACTGCAACGAATTCAACCCGTACCTCGAAGCATGGGTCAAGAAGCAGGGTCCGGACGTGGTGTTCCGGCGCGTGCCGGTTGCCTTCCGCGACGACTTCATCCCGCATTCGAAGATGTATCACGCGCTCGACGCGCTGGGCCTCGCCACGGAGCTGACGCCGAAAGTCTTCAATGAAATCCACGTCAACAAGAACTACCTGATGACGCCGGAAGATCAGGCCAAATACCTCGCGAAGAACGGTGTCGATCCGAAGAAGTACATGGAAGCGTACAACTCGTTCTCGGTGCAAAGCGCGCTGCAGAAAGACAAGAAGCTGCTCGACGACTACAAGATCGACGGTGTGCCGACGCTGGCCGTACAAGGCAAGTACGAAACCGGGCCGGCCGCGACCAACAGCCTGCCGGGCACGATCCAGGTACTCGACTACCTGGTGCAGCAGGTCCGCGCCAAGAAGATGTAAAGACGAGGCGCCGGTATGAGTTCACCACTGAAGGTTTTCATTACCGGCGCTTCGAGCGGCATCGGCCTCGCGCTCGCCGACGAGTACGCCAGGCGCGGCGCAATCCTCGGCCTCGTTGCCCGCCGCGGCGACGCCCTCGCCGCGTTCCAGCAGTCCCATCCGCACAACGCCGTCGCCCTTTATTCCGTCGACGTTCGCGACGCCGAAGCGCTCGCCGACGCGGCCGCGCGCTTCATCGCGCACCACGGCTTGCCCGACGTCGTGATCGCCAATGCCGGCATCAGCCGTGGCGCCGTTACCGGCCAGGGCGATCTGCGCGCCTTCCGCGAAGTGATGGACGTCAACTACTTCGGCATGGTCGCCACCTTCGAGCCGTTCGCCGCCGCGATGATCGCCGCGAAGCGCGGCACGCTGGTCGGCATCGCCAGCGTCGCCAGTGTGCGCGGCTTGCCGGGCTCCGGCGCATACAGCGCGTCGAAGTCGGCGGCGCTCAAGTATCTCGAAGCGTTGCGGGTCGAGATGCGGCCTTACGGCATCGGCGTGGTCACTATCGCGCCCGGCTATATCCGCACGCCGATGACCGAGCACAATCCGTACACCATGCCGTTCCTGATGGACGCGGACCGCTTCGCGGTGAAGGCCGTGCATGCGATTCGGCGGCAGACCGCTTTCGCCGTGTTCCCCTGGCAGATGCGCATCGTCGCGATGCTGCTGCATGTACTGCCGCGCTGGCTCTACGACTACGCGTTCGAACGCGCGCCGCGCAAGCCGCGCGTCACCGCCGAATAAATCATGCAGCCCCGTGCGTTCGATGCAGCCGGCGTCGCGCACGAAACAGCGGGTGTCCACGCGCGCATCGTGTCGTTGGTGCCGAGCATTACCGAAACCCTCTTCGCACTTCACCTCGACGGGCAGATCGTCGGGCGCACCGGCTTTTGCGTGCATCCACGCGACAAGGTGCGCGCAGTGCGCAAAGTCGGCGGCACCAAGGCTGTGAATCTGGACGCCGTTCGCGCGCTGCGCCCTACTCATCTGATCGTCAATATCGACGAAAACGAGCGCGATACCGTCGAGCAATTGCGGGCATACGTGCCGCACATCGTCGTGACCCACCCGCAGACACCGCAAGACAACCTCGCGCTGTACGCGCTGCTGGGCGCGATCTTCGACCGCGTACAGGAAGCGCACCGCCTGAGCGAAATGCTAGAAGAGCGGTTGCGCGCCGCCGCGACACACGCGTTCGCGGCGCAGAACGTGCTGTATCTGATCTGGCGCGAGCCATGGATGACCGTCGCGCGCGACACGTATATCGCCGCCATGCTGCGGCTCGTGAACTGGCGCACGCTGCCCGACGGGCAAGGCGGAGCGGCAGGCGCCGCGCGCTATCCGACGTTCGACTTCGACGCCGCGCCGTGGCTCGCCGGCGTCGATCGCATCCTGCTGTCCAGCGAGCCGTATCGCTTCACATCGACGCATCGCGATGCGCTCGCGCGCGATCCGCGCCTGGCCGGCAAACGCATCGAGTTGATCGACGGGGAGAGCGTGTCGTGGTACGGCGTGCGCGCGATCGAGGGCGTCGACTATCTGATGCGGCGAGCGAGCGCGGCATGACCATATGGATATGCGGATTATGTTGTTGTCGTCGCCATCCCCCTTCGATAAGCTTTCGCGAAGGCCGGGACGCGCATGGGCTGGCTTACCCGACCCTGCGCAAGCGCCGCAAACGTATCACAATCGGTGACGACGCCAACGCCCTGCCCGCGTCACCGGAATAACCACACAACCAGACGCACTGCCTGACTGCGCTTGTTATGGGAGAACCTATGCGCTTCAAACTGCTCGCAGCCGCCGTACTGTTCACGGCGCCCGCGCTCGTACTCGCCAAACCGCTGACTGTCTGTACCGAGTCGAGCCCCGACGGCTTCGACGTGGTGCAGTTCAATTCGCTCGTCACGACCAATGCGTCGGCGGATGTGATCTTCAATTCACTGGTCTCGTACGACGAGGCCGCGAAGAAAGTGGCGCCGGCGCTGGCCGACAAATGGGACGTGAGCGCCGACGGCCTCACCTATACGTTCCATCTGCGCCCGAACGTGCAGTTCCAGACTACCGACTACTTCAAGCCCACGCGCGCGCTGAACGCGGACGACGTCGTCTTCACCTTCGAGCGCATGCTCGATGACAGCAACCCGTGGCACAAGGTGGCGGGCGCGAGCGGCTTCCCGCATGCGCAGTCGATGGGCTTGCCGAAGCTCATCAAGTCGGTCAGCAAGGTGGACGACAACACCGTCAGGTTCGAACTGAACGCGCCGAACGCGACCTTCGTGCCGATCCTCACCATGGGTTTCGCGTCGATCTATTCGGCCGAATACGCCGACCAGTTGCTCAAGGCCGGCAAGCAGGTCGATCTGAATGCGAAGCCGGTCGGCACCGGCCCGTTCGTGTTGAAGAGCTACACGAAAGACGCGGTGATCCGCTATGACGTGAACCCGACCTACTGGGGGCCGAAGCCGAAAATCGATCGCCTGATCTACGCGATCACGCCGGACGCGACGGTTCGTGCGCAGAAGGTGAAAGCGGGCGAATGCCAGATCGCGCTGTCACCGAAGCCGCAGGATCTGGCCGACGCCAAGGGCGACAAGGCGCTCGCCATCGTGCAGACGCCGGCGTTCATGACGGCGTTCGTCGCGTTGAATACGGACAAGAAACCGCTCGACAATCAGAAGGTGCGCGCCGCGCTGAACATGGCGTTCGACCGCACCACGTATCTGAAGACCGTGTTCGACAACACCGCGACGCCGGCCACGAACCCGTATCCGCCGAATACATGGAGCTATAACAAATCGATCAAGGGATGGCCGTACGATCCGGTGAAGGCGAAGAAGCTGCTCGCCGACGCGGGCTATCCGAACGGCTTCGAAACGACGATCTGGGTGCGGCCGAACGGCAGCGTGCTGAATCCGAATCCGAAGGCGGGCGCCGAGCTGCTCCAGGCCGACTTCGCGAAGATCGGCGTCAAGGCGGACGTGAAGGTGATCGAATGGGGCGAATTGATCAAGCAGGCCAAGCAAGGCCAGCATGATTCGCTGTTCATGGGCTGGGCCGGCGACAATGGCGATCCGGACAACTATCTGTCGCCGCTCTTCAGTTGCAACGCGGTGAAGTCCGGGATCAACTTCGCGCGCTTCTGCGATCAGGATCTGGACAAGCTGATCTCCGACGGCAAGGCCACGCCTGACCAGGCCAAACGCACCAAAGCGTATGAACAGGCGCAGCAGATCATCCACGATCAGGCGCTGTGGATTCCGCTCGGCTACCCGACCGCCGCAGCGATCACGCGCACGAACGTGAGCGGCTATCACGTGAGTCCGTTTGGACGGCAGAACTTCGGGACGGTGGCGGTGCAATAACTTCGCGCGCGCGGGAAGGTACACAAAGGCGTACGAACAGCAAAAAGCCCGGTTTGCGCAACAGCGCAAACCGGGCTTTTTTATCCGCGTATCAGAACGATCACGCCACCAAAAAACGGATCACGCCGTCCGCGTCCTGCGTGCGCTTCAGCTCGCCCGCGAGCCACAGCAGATGCAGATGCGCGAGCGCCTCACCCAGCGCGAACGTCATCTGATGGATATCGAGCTGGCGCTTGAACATCAACGGCACGATGTCCGCGGCGCTACGCGGCTTCTCCCTGCACGCTTCGCGCACTTCGGCGAGGCGCGCATCGTGATGCTCGCGCAACTGTTGGATACGGGTGCGCACGCCGCGAAACGGCTTGCCATGCGACGGCAGCACGAGCGTGTCTTCTGGCATCCCCTCGTAGCGCTTGAGCGATTCCAGATACAGCGCGAGCGGCGTGCCTTCCGGCTCGATGTCGAACACCGACACGTTGGTCGAAATGCGCGGCAACACCATGTCGCCTGAGATCAGCACGCCGGTCTCTTCACAATGCAACGCGCAATGCTCCGGCGAATGACCGAAGCCCGTCACCACCCGCCACGTCTTGCCGCCGATCTTCACGCCGTCCGCTTCGCGCAGACGCCGGTATTGCGCGGGAATCGCCGGCACGAGGCTCGAGTAGTAGCTCTTGCGATTGCGCAGTTGTTCGAGGGAGTCCGGATCGTTCAGGCCATGCCGCGCGAAGTGCCGCGCCGCCGCCTCGCCGCCCGCATTCGAACCGTCGCCGGTGGCCATCACGCGGGCCTGCATGTATTCGCCGAGCGTCATCCAGAGCCGCGCGTCCCAGCGCTGCTTGTCGCCGCCGCTGCACACCCAGTGCGCGAGGCCGATGTGGTCCGGATGGCAGTGCGTGACGATCACACGCAGCACCGGCAAGCCGTCCAGCAGCGAGTCGAACACGGTCTCCCAGTTCTGCTTGATGGTGTCCGACGTGATGCCGCAGTCCACCACCGTCCAGCCCTGCTTGTCGTCGATCTCGTCGCGCAGCAGCCACAGGTTGATGTGGTCGAGCGCAAAGGGCAGCGGCATACGCAGCCAGAACACGCCGGGCGCGACCTCCATCGTGTGGCCCGCTTCCGGCAAGCGGTCGTTGAATGGGTACTGGAGTTGATGTTCGAGTACATTCATTGGGGATGTCTTCCTCCGTCGGCCGTCCGTCATGGCAAGGTATGCGATGCCGGCCGGCGTGGTTGTGGCACGGTAGTGGCGTTATGGTGGCTGTACCTGCCCTCTCGCGCCGTGGTTGCAGCAATGGTTGCGTTCAGCTCAAGTTGACGATAACGTAAACGTCGATTCTATCGTTCAATCCGATTTTCTGCCCGGCCACGGGATGCCCCGATGAACACGCAATACACGATCACCGAGCTCGCGCGGGAATTCGACGTCACGCCGCGCGCGATCCGCTTCTACGAGGATCAGGGTTTACTCTCGCCAAGCCGCGAAGGGTCAAGCGGTCTGCGCCGGGTCTATTCGGGCCGCGACCGAACCCGGCTGAAGCTCACGCTGCGCGGCAAGCGGCTTGGCTTCACGCTGTCGGAAATCCGCGAGTTGCTGGATGTGTACGAATCGCCGACCGACACCGTGCCGCAATTGCATGCGTTCCTTGCCACGGTGGCGCGTCACCGCGAGGTGCTGGAGCGTCAACTGGAAGACCTCAACGCGACGCTCGAAGATCTCGCGCAATATGAAGCGCAGGCGCGTGCGCTACTCGATAGCGGGGCACGTGAGGCTCGGCCCGCGTGAGCGCGGCACGCTGCAGAGGAAACGCAACGTATCGCAGTGAAGCGCCGTGAAGTAAAGCGCAACGCGAATTTTTTTGCTGGAAGTTACGCCGGTGAACCCGAACCGAACCGGCGCAATGAGCGGAGATAGTCTGAAAGTCGGCCAACGCCCGAGAACGCCCACACGGCGTCGAGGCGCGAGCCGAGCGGCGCGATGCGTCGCGGGCCCACCCGGACGATACAATCACGGGTGTCTTCACGACACGGGACGAATGCACGGTCGACATGAATCACTTCCCAAAACTGCTGTCGTCGCAAATCGGCTTTGACGTCGCCCAGACGATGCTCGAAGGATTCGACCGCCATTACCGGATCTTCCGCGACGCAGCGATCCGCGCGAAGACGCTTTTCGAAGCCGGCGACTGGCACGCCCTGCAAAAGCTCGCGCGCGAGCGCATCACTTCGTACGACGAGCGCGTCGAGGAATGCGTCGAAGCGCTCGAAGACGAATACGACGCCGAAAACATCGACGACGAAGTGTGGCAGCAGATCAAGCTGCACTACATCGGCCTCCTCACCACGCACCGCCAGCCCGAGTGCGCGGAGACGTTTTTCAATTCGGTGTGCTGCAAGATCCTGCACCGCTCGTATTTCAACAACGATTTCATTTTCGTGCGCCCGGCGATATCGACCGAATACCTCGAGAACGACGAGCCGGCCGCGAAGCCGACCTTTCGCGCGTACTACCCCGGCAAGGATGGCCTCGCCGCGACGCTCGAACGCATCGTCACGAACTTCCAGCTCGAACCGCCGTTCGAAGACCTGACGCGCGACGTCGGCTGCGTGGTGCAGACGATTCACGACACGTTCGGCGCATTCGACGAAGCACCGAACTTCCAGATTCACGTGCTCGCGTCGCTATTCTTTCGGAACAAGTCGGCCTATATCGTCGGACGGATCATCAACGGCGATGCGCTGCTGCCGTTCGCGGTGGCGCTGCGTCATGTGAAGCCGGGCGTGCTTGCGCTCGATACGGTGCTGCTCACGCGCGAGCAACTGCAGATCATATTCAGCTTCGCGCACTCGTATTTCCTCGTCGACATGGAAGTGCCGTCCGCCTACGTCGAATTTCTCGGCACCATCATGCTGGGCAAACCGAAGGCGGAAATCTATACATCGGTGGGTTTGCAGAAGCAGGGCAAGAATCTGTTCTATCGCGATCTGCTGCATCACCTGTCGCATTCGAGCGATCAGTTCATCGTCGCACCCGGCATCAAGGGACTCGTGATGCTGGTGTTCACGCTGCCGTCATTCCCCTATGTGTTCAAGCTGATCAAGGACAGCTTTCCACCGCCGAAGGAAACCACGCGCGCGCAGATCAAGGAAAAGTATCAGCTCGTCAAACGACACGATCGCCTCGGCCGCATGGCCGACACGCTCGAATATTCGAGCGTCGCGCTGCCGGTGTCGCGGCTCGATGAAGCGCTTGTGCGCGAACTCGAAAAGGAAGTGCCGTCGCTGATCGAATACGACGGTGCGAACCTGGTGATTCGCCATATGTATATCGAGCGCCGCATGGTGCCGCTCAATCTGTTCCTGCAAAACGGCAACGACAGCGACGTCGAGCACGGCATCAAGGAATACGGCAACGCGGTGAAGGAACTGATCCAGGCGAACATCTTCCCCGGCGACATGCTGTACAAGAACTTCGGCGTCACGCGCCATGGCCGCGTCGTGTTCTACGACTACGATGAGATCGAATATCTGACCGACTGCAACGTGCGCGCCGTGCCGGCGCCACGTAACGAGGAGGACGAAATGTCGTGCGAGCCGTGGTATTCGGTCGGCCCGCACGACATTTTCCCGGAAACGTATGGCACTTTCCTCCTCGGCGACCCACGCGTGCGCCGTTCCTTCATGGAGCATCACGCGGACTTCTTCGATCCTGCGCTGTGGCAACGGTACAAGGATCATCTATTGAAAGGCGAACTGCCCGACTTTTTCCCGTACGACAGCAGCGTGCGCTTCTGCGTGCGCTATCCGGAGCGCTTTGCCGATGCGCGTTTTGCTGCATCGACTGCATCGGCCGCACCGGATGCGCGCGCAGACGTGCCGAGCGCGCGCGTGGCGTGAAGCGCCTGCGCCGCCCGCATCAGCGACTGCATCGTCCGGATCTTATGTAACGACTTCGACCTGTCAATGGGTCGAGCAACCGCCAAGACGCATCATGAACACGAACGCTTCCATCTCTTCCAACCCGCTCTCGCATCTGTTCGACAACAACGACGCCTGGGTCACACGCAAGCTGTCCGAAGACCCCGAATTTTTCTCGCGCCTCGCGCATCAACAGGCGCCGGAGTATCTGTGGATCGGTTGCTCCGATTCTCGGGTGCCGGCCAACCAGATCATCGGCTTGCCGCCGGGCGAAGTGTTCGTGCACAGAAACATCGCCAACGTGGTGGTGCATACCGATCTGAACTGCCTGTCGGTGATCCAGTTCGCCGTCGATCTGCTGAAGGTCAAGCACATCATGGTGGTCGGCCATTACGGCTGCTCGGGCGTGGCCGCGGCACTGCACGGCCGCCGCGTGGGTCTCGCCGACAACTGGCTCGCGCACGTGCAGGACGTGCGCAGCAAGCACGCCGCGTTGATCGAGGAGTGGCCGCTCGGTGAAGCCCGGCATCGGCGGCTGGTGGAGTTGAACACGATCGAACAGGTGGTGAACGTGTGCCGCACCACCATTGTCAACGACGCATGGGCGCGCGGCCAGGAACTGACCGTGCACGGCTGGGCGTACGGCGTGCATGACGGCAAGATGCGCAACCTCGGCATGACGATCAGCGACGCGGCCGCGCTGGACGCGACCTACAAGGAGTGCGTGGCCGCGGTGTCGGCGAGCGGCCCGCGCAACGCGGACAACGACGTGGTGGCCGCCGACGCGGCGCAGCTCGGCGACGTGCCGGCCATCGTCGCAGGTGTGATCAAGGAGCTTAAATATGAGTGAGACGAACATGAACGACAAGCGAACCGAAGCACAGGCCGATCCGGTTGTGATCGTGAGTGTCGCGCGCACGCCGATGGCGGCCTTTCAGGGCGACTTCGCATCGCTCACCGCGCCGCAGTTGGGCTCGGTGGCGATCGAGGCCGCCGTGCAGCGCGCGGGCCTCAAACCCGAACAGATCGACGAAGTGGTGATGGGCTGCGTGCTGCCCGCCGGCCTCGGCCAGGCGCCCGCGCGGCAGGCCGCGCTCGGCGCCGGCTTGCCGCTCGCCACCGGTAGCACGACGGTCAACAAGATGTGCGGCTCGGGCATGCGCGCGGCGATGTTCGCGCACGACATGCTGCTCGCGGGTTCGGTCGACGTGATCGTCGCGGGCGGCATGGAGAGCATGACGAATGCGCCGTATCTGCTGCCGAAGGCGCGGGGCGGCATGCGCATGGGCCACGGGCAGGTGATCGATCACATGTTCTATGACGGCCTCGAAGACGCCTACGAAAAAGGCCGTCTGATGGGCACCTTCGCCGAGGAATGCGCGGCGTCGTTCGACTTCACGCGCGAGGCGCAAGATGCGTTCGCCGTCGAATCGCTCAACCGCGCGAAGCGCGCGAACGAGGACGGCTCGTTCGGGTGGGAGATCGCGCCGGTGAAAGTGGCGGGCCGCAAGGGCGACGTGACCATCGATCAGGACGAGCAGCCGTTCAAGGCCAACCTCGAAAAGATTCCGACGCTCAAGCCCGCCTTCAGCAAAACCGGCACGGTGACGGCGGCGAATTCGTCGTCGATTTCCGACGGCGCCGCCGCGCTCGTCATGATGCGCGAATCGACGGCGAAGCGCCTCGGCGTCGAACCGATCGCGCGCGTGGTCGGCCACTCGACCTTCGCGCAGGAACCGGCGAAGTTCACCACCGCGCCGGTCGGCGCGATTCGCAAGCTGTTCGAGAAGAACGGCTGGCGTGCCGACGACGTCGATCTGTACGAAGTCAACGAAGCGTTCGCGGTCGTGACGATGGCCGCGATGAAGGAGCATCATCTGCCGCACGAAAAGGTCAACGTGAACGGCGGCGCTTGCGCGCTCGGCCATCCGATCGGCGCATCCGGCGCGCGGATTCTGGTCACGCTGATCGGCGCATTGAAGAAGCGCGGCCTGAAGCGCGGCGTCGCGACGCTGTGCATCGGCGGCGGCGAGGCGACGGCGATGGGTGTCGAACTGGTTTGACGCGCTTGACCGCGTCGTCTGAACGCTGAGGTATTCGATGAAGACAGTGTTGATTGTCGGTGCGTCGCGCGGCGTCGGCCAGGAGTTCGCGCGGCAGTACAAGAAAAGCGGCTGGCGCGTGCTCGCCACCGCGCGCGACGACGCGGCGCTCGATGCGCTGAACGCACTCGGTGCGCAAACCTTCGCGGTGGACGTGACCGCGCCCGAGCAGATCGCCGCGCTCGGCTGGAAGCTCGACGGCGAACGGCTCGATGCGGCGATCGTGGTGTCGGGCGTGTACGGCCCGCGAACCGAGCGCATCGAGACGATCACCGCCGAGGACTTCGATCACGTGATGCACACCAACGTGCGCGGCCCGATGCAATTGGTGCCGATCCTGCTGCCGCTCGTCGAAGAAGCCGGCGGCGTCTTCGCGGTGATCTCCAGCAAGATGGGCAGCATCGCCGACACGAGCGGCACGAGCGGCTGGCTGTATCGCGTGAGCAAGGCGGCGCTGAACGACGCGCTGAAGCTCGCGTCGCTCGAAGCGTCGCGCGCCACGTGCGTGTCGTTGCATCCCGGCTGGGTGCGCACCGACATGGGCGGCGCGCAGGCGGCAATCGACCCGGAGCGCAGCGTCGCCGGCATGCGCGACGTGCTCGCGCAGGCGGCGGCCGCGCGCGACGCGTTCAACGGCCGCTTCTATCAATACGACGGCACGCCGCTCGACTGGTAAGGGGAGACAACTTTATGGTGCTGGATCAGGATCACCTGATGGTCCGCGACGCGCTGCGTAGCTTCGTGCGCGAAGCGATCACGCCGTATGCGGCCGCGTGGGACCGCGAGCGCACGTTCCCGCGCGACGTGCACCGGCAGCTCGCCGGACTCGGCGCCTACGGCGTGCTGGTGCCAGAAGCGTATGGCGGCGCGGGCATGGATGCGCTGGCGCTCGCGCTGATTCTCGAAGAGATCGCCGCGGGCGACGGCGGCACGTCGACGGCCATCTCGGTCAACAACTGCCCGGTGTGCAGCATTCTGCTGACTTATGGCAACGACGCGCAGAAACGCGACTGGCTGACGCCGCTCGCGCGCGGCGAGATGCTCGGCGCGTTTTGCCTGACCGAACCGCAAGCCGGCTCGGACGCGTCCGCGCTGCGCACCACCGCGACGCGCGACGGCGACTCGTACGTGTTGAACGGCGTCAAACAGTTCATCACCAGCGGCAAGAACGGCAACGTCGCGATCGTGATGGCCGTGACCGACAAGACGGCGGGCAAGCGCGGCATCAGCGCGTTCATCGTGCCCACCGATGCGAAGGGCTACGTGGCCGCGCGAGTCGAGGAGAAGCTCGGCCAGCATTCGTCGGATACGGCGCAGATCGTCTTCGAAGACTGCCGCGTGCCGGCCGCGAACCTGATCGGCGCGGAAGGCGAAGGCTATCGGATCGCGCTGTCTGGGCTCGAAGGCGGGCGCATCGGCATTGCCGCGCAAAGCGTCGGCATGGCGCGCGCGGCGTTCGAGGCCGCGTTGAGTTATGCGAAGGAACGCGAGAGCTTCGGCGCGCCGCTGTTTTCGCACCAGGCGGTGCAATTCCGTCTCGCCGACATGGCGACGCAACTCGAAGCCGCGCGTCAACTGATCTGGCACGCGGCGGCGCTGAAAGACGCTGGCCAGCCGTGCCTGACCGAAGCGGCGATGGCCAAGCTGTTCGCGTCCGAAGCCGCCGAGCGCATCTGTTCGGCGGCCTTGCAGATTCACGGCGGCTACGGGTATCTGAGCGACTTCCCGGTCGAACGGATTTATCGCGACGTGCGCGTGTGCCAGATTTACGAGGGCACGAGCGACATCCAGAAAATTCTGATTGCTCGCGGTTTGAATTAAAAGCTTGATGAATACGATGCAACGACCTACCGACTGCCCTTGCGGCGGCGCCGCGCCCGACCAGCACAGCGGCGCCAGGGCGCCCCGCTTCGCGCAATGCTGCGGCCGCTATATCGACGGCGGCGAGCCCGCGCCGCGTGCGCTCGAACTGATGCGCTCGCGTTATAGCGCCTACGTGGTCGGCGCAACGGATTATCTGCGCGCCACCTGGGCGCCGCACACCTGCCCCGCCGATCTCGATGCGGACCCCGCGTCGTCAGGCGCGCCCCGTTGGCTCGGACTGCAGATCAAAGCGTTCGCCGAAATCGACGCCGATCACGCTACCGTCGAATTCGTCGCACGTTACAAGTTGGGCGGGCGCGCGCACCGGCTGCACGAGCTGAGCCGCTTCCTGCGCGGCGACGACGGCCTCTGGCGCTATGTCGACGGCGAGGTCAGCGACTAGCGCAGGGTCCCGCGCGCTGCCCGTTCAGGGATCTTTCACGATTCAGCGGCGCGCAATGCGCCGCACCTGCCTTACTGTGCCTTCGGAACCGAGGCCGTGTGCAGCATCTGCGCGGGACGCGGCGATCCCCACCGACGATTCAATACTCGGCGCAAGGTGCTTCTAAGAGGCGCGACGATCCTTTCCTGGAACAGTATCGACCCGACGAGAATCGTGGCCAGATAGGCCGGATACGCTGAAAAATGCGCCGGCACCCGGCTGGCTGCCTCGGCGCACACATGCAGTCTGTGAACGCAGGACAAAAGCGGATAAGGAATGCCAAGCACCTTCTGGACTTTTAAAAAACCGATAAAAAGCGGTATTTGCAGAGCGAAGATCGACAAGGAAGCGTTACCGAGCCGCCTCGTCCAACCGACAACGCGTGGTGACGCGCGTTGGAGCAAGCTCGCAGAAACAAATATCACCGCCACTTGCGCGGGCAACATCGCACCGTTGTGAAGAAGGACTTCCCAGAATGACGGCCCCTCCGCGAACAGAAAAGCGGCGCCGATGAAAAGCACTGCTAGCGTTCCTATCAGAATTCGCCGGTGACGCGCGACGAGTCCGGTGATTTGTCGATTGTGTCCCGCGAATATGCCGTAAGCGAGAATGCCCGCCAAAAATTCCGGCAGCCGTATCAGCGGATTGGTGTGGAGCATCCCTATCGTCCCCACGCCGTACCACCCATTTACGACGACGATGACCGCCGGGAGAAGGCAGGCGGCCCACATCGCCGTCAGCATCGGCCACTTGCGGCGCATGGACAGCAAGCGAGGTGCGGCGGCCGGAAATAGCAGATAAAAAAAGAACAGCGTCGACAGCGACCACGATGGAATATTGAACGACAGGTAAAAGGGATTCCACGCCTGAAGCAGCAGGATTTGCAAAATCGCATTGATGGACACTTCCACGGCGCTCATTGTGTGAATTATCGGCGGCGCGGAATCGAGATTACTTAGTTCAACGTCGAATGGACGAGAATTAACGATCATCAGTCCCACCGTCAACATTAACGTAATAATGTGAATAGGATAAAGATTGGTGAACCGGTTGATAAAGAATCGTGATGCTGAAACCTTTTTCACTTCGCCCGGCATCATTTCTACGGAAACGTGCGACAGAATAAATCCGGACAATATAAAGAAAATACTGGTCGCGCCGCCGCCCAACTTGAATAGGTCAGCCCAAAGCATTGCCTGCGCCGCCGGGTAATAGACCAACGTATGGTAGATGACCAGATAGCAGGCCAGCAGGAACCGCAGAACGTCCAGACCCGGAAGCATTCCCTTCATTTTCTTTCCCCTGCCTTACGGACAAATTTGGAATTTTTCTGTGCTTCCTTTCATTTTTATTCGATCTATATTCTCGAATGAAAGGATTTCGCACAACCCGACGTGCATCAGAGATTTATTGATCGTTGGTAGGCAGTATGTGCGGCTTCGCACGTTGCCATATTGCAAAGAGGGTTTGCATCGACCGATGGAAGTCCGCCGGTCTGATTTACCGCACGCATTGCCTTTTCTACCGCCCTATTGAGAAAGGTAATGAGAACCCTTCTGTTGTTTATCCCTGTCGATTTGTAAACTGAAAGGCACATGAAAGGTTTTTCTCGGTCGAAAGTCATTGGATTCGCGAAGCACCCCTGAATTTGTTGCACCGGCAGGTTTTCAACACCAGTTCGGCCAGGCGATACGTTGTCGCCCTCTTCTTGCACCACCGGGCAGGGCTTCCGCGCAACACCTCGTGATGGCGATTGAGCACGATTTACGCCCTCTCACCCCCATGCACAAGACCGCTCAAACTCACAGAAACGGGCTCCTTGACTGAGCACGCAATTTTTTCGGCGCGGGTTCTCCTTGATTGCACAAAACAAAATTGTCGTGCCAGGATGAGGCCTTAGCTTCATGACGTCACGTTGCGAGAGCGGATCGATACCGGCTCCGCAAAATGCGCAGGAGCCCTGCCGATCACCAGACAGTTTGGGTTCGGCGTCAGGTTTCAGCGGCATGAGTGGCGTTCACCATCGGCGCGTGGGGTCGCGTCGGCCGTTTGGGTTCATCCCGTGCGATCTCGATTGGCGTACGTGCGCTTCGCGCACTGCGTACGCGAATGTGTTTTTGTTTGTCGAAAACGCGGACGAAAGGCAAATGTCAGCCATGAATCCGGCAAACAGACATCACGGTGTTCAGGGCAGGTCTTTAAGGCAGGTGCGTGAATGGTGTTCAGCAAGGTTCTGACCAAGTGTGCGGTGATCTGTGCAGCGGCTACATGCGCTGTCGCAATCGCGCATGCCGATCCGCTCGCCGACACGCAGGCGGGACCACTGACACGCGCGCACGTGCCGCGTATCGCGCTCGACGACGACCTCTACCTGCCGACCGCCCGCCTGAATGAACAGATCATTCGCGTGCCGGTCGACGCCGACGGCACGGTCACGCTCGAAACAACGATCTACAAGCCGGACGGCGCAGGCCCGTTTCCGATGATCGTGTTCAACCACGGCAAGATTCCCGGCGACCCGCATACGCAGGAGCGCAGCGACCCGCTGCCGCTGGCGCGCGAATTCGTGCGCCGCGGCTACGTCGTGGTCGCGCCGAACCGCCAGGGCTTCGGCCATTCGAACGGCGTGTATCAGCAGGACGGTTGCGATGTCGAACGCAACGGCCTCGGCCAGGCAGGCGACGTGGCGGCGACCGTGAACTACATGTCGAAGCAGTCTTACGTGGACGCGGCGCATATCGTCGTGGCCGGCACGTCGCACGGCGGCCTTGCAACGATGGCCTACGGCACCGAGGCGGCTCCCGGCGTGCGGGCGCTGATCAATTTTTCGGGCGGCTTGCGGCAGGACGCCTGCACCGACTGGCAGGGCAACCTGACGCACGCATTCGGCGCGTATGGCGAGAAGACCAAGGTGCCGTCGCTGTGGATGTACGGCGACAACGATTCGGTCTGGACCGCGCCGCTGGTGGCCGCGATGTACTCGGCTTACGGCGCGCACGGTGCGAGCGCGAAGATGGTTGATTTCGGCAACTACAAGAACGACGCGCATCGGCTGGTCGGCGACCGCGACGGCGTGCGGGTGTGGTGGCCGGCTGTCGAGGCTTTCCTTGCTCGCGTGGGGATGCCGACGGGCGTGCAATATCGCGTCGCCGATCCTTCGGCGCCGAAGGCAAGTGGCTTCGCCGCGCTCGATGCGGTGGACGCGGTGCCGTTCGTCGATGAAGCCGGGCGCAATGGGTATCGGAACTTCCTGCATCAGTATCCTAGCCGCGCGTTTGCCGTGTCGGACTCGGGTGCTTGGTCGTGGGCCGAGGGCGGGGATGATCCGATGTCGGTGGCGGTCGCCAATTGCCAGAAGCAGAGCTCGGACCCTTGCCGGTTGTATGCGGTGGATGACTCGGTTGTTTGGGGCGCGCAGGGTTCGCAGACGGCGGATGGCGGGCAGGGTTCTTCCGCTGCTGGTGATGAAGGGCGGCGGGCTATTGCTAGCCGCGAGTAGCGGTCAGGTTTGGGACTGCAGGGCGGCTGATGGGTCGCGTGCCGCGAGGCAGATGCGTCAATTCAATTCCCTGGTCTGCTCGATATTCTTTGAGGGAGCCACAGCCGGTTTGGTCGCACTCCGTCTACCGGGCACTCCGTCGATAAACTCAATAGCCTTGATGAGTGTTAGCGCGTCAGGCTACAAGTCAATTTTCCTATAGTCTGGTCTCGCAATGTGTGGACTGCTACCGCACAGCACCGCTGGTGAATGGATCAGGCAGAAGGCGCAATCGCGCGTGCCTCGCGCACTCCTGCGCACGAGTCGCCTGCCGGCACGACGGTATTGCCGGGCGCGGCCTCAGCCCTATTTCCTACGGCCCGCGACTCGGCCGGTGACGGAAACGAAGGGCTGATTATCTCGATGCCATCGCTAAGCCTCCATAGGATCAATGCGAAGAAGCGCCCCCATGGCGAAGCCGCGAAGGCGTAGCCCGTCGCCTTAGCACCATCCAAGAAGACGCACCTTGCCGCCGAAAGAGCGAACGCTCGCCAAGCCTCGCAACCCGTCGGCCCAGCCAAATTCCCGCCCGGCGGCCCACTTCCCGTCCACACCCCACAACTACTTTGTCGTCGTCAACTCCGCCGATCCGCTACCTTCGCGCGCAAACACAAACCACCTGCACCGAACAGCGCCAAACCCCGACTCCGCAAGCAAATCCGCCGCCCCAACCCCTAGTGCACTGCGCCAAATAAACCGCTAATCTCGACCCCGCACGCCCGCCAAGGCACCGCGCAGCGCGCCCGAAAGGGCCCTAAAAAGCCACTCGCGCAGCGGCAAGAAAAGCACCCTGGAGTACCCTTTGGAAAAGTCAGCAGCATCCTCAGTCGCCCCTGAAGACTGGGTCGCCCGCAGCCTGCGTGCCGTGTGGCACCCCTGCACCCAGATGAAGCACCACGAGCGTTTGCCGCTCGTCCCCGTCGCGCGCGGTCAAGGCGCGTGGCTCTACGATCGCGCCGGCCATCGCTATCTCGACGCCATCAGCTCGTGGTGGGTCAACCTGTTCGGTCACGCGAACCCGCGCATCAACGCGGCGCTGAAAGACCAGCTCGACACGCTCGAACACGCGATGCTCGCCGGTTGCACGCACGAGCCGGCGATCGAACTCGCGGAGCGTCTCGGCGCGCTCACCGGTAACACGCTCGGCCACGCGTTCTTCGCCTCGGACGGCGCATCCGCGGTCGAAATCGCGTTGAAGATGAGCTTCCACTCCTGGCGCAACCGGGGTTTCTCGGACAAGCAGGAATTCGTCTGCATTGCCAACAGCTACCACGGCGAGACCATCGGCGCGCTCGGCGTCACCGATGTCGCGCTCTTCAAGGACGCCTACGACCCGTTGATCCGCCAGGCGCATGTCGTGGCGTCGCCGGACGCGCGTCTCGCGCAACCCGGCGAAACCGCTGCGGATGTCGCACGCCGCGCGCTCGATCGCGTTCGCTCACTGTTCGAAGCACGCGCCGCGCGAATCGCCGCGCTGATCGTCGAGCCGCTCGTGCAATGCGCGGCCGGCATGGCCATGCACGACGCGTCGTATCTCGCGGGTCTGCGCGCACTGTGCGATCAATACGGCGTGCATCTGATCGCCGATGAAATCGCCGTCGGCTGCGGCCGCACCGGCACTTTCTTCGCGTGTGAACAAGCCGGCATCTGGCCGGACTTCCTGTGTCTGTCGAAAGGCATTAGCGGCGGCTATCTGCCGCTTTCCATCGTGCTGTCACGCAATGAAATCTTCGCCGCCTTCTATCACGACGACACCGCGCGCGGCTTCCTGCATTCGCATTCGTACACCGGCAATCCGCTCGCGTGCCGCGCGGCGCTCGCCACGCTCGATCTGTTCGCCAGCGACAACGTGCTTGCTGCGAACGCGGAGAAGTCGGCAAAACTGAAGGCCGCACTCGCGCCGCTGGCCGCACACCAACAGGTCCGCAACCTGCGTCAGTGCGGCACGATCTTCGCATTCGACGCCGTGATCGACGACGCCCCGCATGCCAGGACTTTCTCGCGCCGCTTCTTCGAAAACGCGTTGCAACGCGAACTGCTGCTGCGCCCGATTGCGACCACCGTCTATCTGATGCCCCCTTACATCCTCGACGACGAAGAACTCGCGCTGCTTGCATCGCGCACGCGCGAGACTTTCGAAGCCACGCTCGCGGAGACCCGCTAATGCATTTGCTCGACACACTCAACGAAGGGCTGAAGGAAATCGACGAGCGCGGCCTGCGCCGCCGCCGCCGCACCGCCGACACGCCATGCGCCGCGCACATGACCGTGGACGGCCGCTCGATCATCGGCTTCGCCAGCAACGACTATCTCGGCCTCGCCGCGCATCCGCAGCTGATTGAAGCGATCGCCGAAGGCGCGCGGCGCTACGGCGCGGGCAGCGGCGGTTCGCATCTGCTCGGCGGCCACTCGCGCGCGCATGCGCAACTCGAAGACGATCTCGCGGAATTCGCCGGCGGCTTCCTGGATGCGCCGCGCGCGCTCTACTTCAGCACCGGCTACATGGCGAATCTCGCCACGCTCACCGCGCTCGCGGGACGCGGCACGACGCTCTTCTCCGACGCGCTGAATCACGCGTCGCTGATCGACGGCGCGCGCCTGTCCCGCGCCGACGTGCAGATCTATCCGCACTGCGATCTGGACGCGTTGAGCGCGATGCTCGACGCGTCGGATGCCAACGTGAAGATGATCGTCTCCGACACCGTGTTCAGCATGGACGGCGACATCGCCCCGCTGCCGCGCCTGCTCGAACTCGCGGAGCGGCACGGCGCGTGGCTGATCGTCGACGACGCGCACGGCTTCGGCGTGCTCGGCCCACAAGGCCGCGGCGCAATCGCGCAAGCTGCGCTGCGTTCGCCGAACCTGATTTCGATTGGCACGCTCGGCAAGGCGGCGGGCGTCTCGGGTGCGTTCGTCGCGGCGCATGCGACCGTGATCGAATGGCTCGTGCAGCGCGCGCGTCCGTACATCTTCACGACGGCGTCCGTGCCTGCCGCCGCGCACGCGGTGTCGGCGAGCCTGCGCATCATCGGCAGCGACGAAGGCGATCAGCGCCGCGCGCATCTTCAGCAGTTGATCGAACGCACGCGCGCCATGCTGAAAGCGACGCCATGGATTCCGGTCGATTCGCACACCGCCGTGCAGCCGCTCATCATCGGCGCGAACGAGGCGACGCTCGAGATCGCGGCCACGCTCGATCGCGCGGGGCTGTGGGTGCCCGCGATCCGTCCGCCGACCGTGCCCGCCGGCACCTCGCGCTTGCGCATTTCGCTGTCCGCCGCGCACTCGCACGCGGACCTCGACCGGCTCGAAGCCGGCCTGCAACAACTCGGAGCGAACGCGGCATGAGCAGCGCGAATCAACCCGCCCTGTCCCTGTTCGTCACCGGCACCGATACGGAAATCGGCAAGACCCTCGTATCCGCGGCACTGTTGCGCGGCTTCGTTCGCGCAGGCCTGCAAGCCGCCGCGATGAAGCCGATCGCCGCCGGTGCATTCGAACTGAACGGCGTGCTGCATAACGAGGACGCCGATCAACTCGACGCCGCGTCCAACGTGCTGCTGCCGCCGGCCATGCGCACGCCGTATCTGCTGAAGGAACCGGCCGCGCCGCACATCGCGGCCGCGCTGGAAAACGTCACGCTCGACCTCGATCACATCGTCGCGTGTCATGCACAGGCTGTAGAGCGCGCGGAGATCGTCGTCGTGGAGGGCGTCGGCGGTTTTCGCGTGCCGCTGACCGCGACGCAGGACACCGCCGACCTCGCCGTCGCGCTGAGGCTGCCGGTCGTGCTGGTGGTCGGCATGCGCCTCGGCTGCATCAGCCATGCGTTGCTGAGCGCCGAAGCAATCGCCGCGCGCGGGCTCACGCTCGCCGGCTGGGTCGCGAACCGCGTCGATCCGGACATGACGTTTCCCGACGAAAACATCGCGTCGATCCGCGAGCATCTCGCTCGCGCATATGACGCGCCGCTGCTCGGCATCGTGCCGCATCTGAGCCCGGCTTCGCCCGAACTCGCCGCCGATCAGCTCGACATCAACCGGCTTTTGCAGACGCTGCGTCAAACGCAACGCTGAGCCACACCATCATATCCATCCATGAGGATCGACCCCATGACGCAACTGAACATCGCTCCAGCGTCCGCCGACGCCAGCCACCATGCCAACTCCGCAGCAAGCAGCGCAAAGCCGCTCGCGCGCTGGCGTGTCGCCGACATCGTCGCGTTGTACGAACTGCCGTTCAACGACCTGATGTTTCGCGCGCAGCAAACGCACCGCGAGCACTTCGACGCGAACACCGTGCAACTGTCGACGCTGCTGTCGATCAAGACCGGCGGCTGCGAGGAAGATTGCGCGTACTGTCCGCAGTCGGTGCATCACGACACGGGCCTGCAAGCCGACAAGCTGATGCCGGTCGACGAAGTGCTCGCCGCCGCGAAGGTCGCGAAAGAAAACGGCGCGACGCGCTTCTGCATGGGCGCCGCGTGGCGCAATCCGAAAGATCGTCACCTCGAACCGATCAAGGACATGATTCGCGGGGTGAAGGCGATGGGCCTCGAAACCTGCGTGACGCTCGGCATGCTCGAAGCACATCAGGCGCAAGGTCTGCGCGAAGCGGGACTCGATTACTACAACCATAACCTCGACACGTCGCCGGAGTTCTATGGCCAGATCATCTCGACGCGCACTTACCAGGACCGTCTCGACACGCTCGAACGCGTGCGCGACGCGGGCATCAACGTGTGCTGCGGCGGGATCGTCGGGCTGGGTGAATCGCGCCGCGAACGCGCGGGACTGATCGCGCAACTGGCGAACATGGAGCCGTATCCGGAATCGGTTCCCATCAACAATCTGGTGCAGGTGGAAGGCACACCGTTGACCGGCACGGAAGCGATCGATCCGTTCGAATTCGTGCGCACGATCGCGATCGCGCGCATCACGATGCCGAAGGCGATGGTGCGTCTGTCGGCGGGCCGCGAGCAGATGAACGAAGCGTTGCAGGCGATGTGCTTCCTCGCCGGCGCGAATTCGATTTTCTACGGCGACCAGTTGCTGACCACGAGCAATCCGCAAGCGGAAGCCGACCGCAAACTGCTGGAGCGCCTCGGCATTCGCGCCGAAGCCGCGCAGCAGATGCCGCTGGATCAGAGCGGCTGCGAGCACGGCTGCGACAAGCACGTTGCGCCGAACTGAGCGCGGGCCTCATCGCATGCGATGAAGCAATGCGCTCGATGAAGCGCGTGCAATTGCAAAGGCCGCCTGTTTCACAACGGGCGGCCTTTTTAACATCGAGCTAGAAACTCATTTCTTGTCGACGATGATCTGATCGAACGTCCCGCCATCGGAGAAATGCGTCTGTTGCGCTTTCTGCCAGCTGCCGAACATCTCTTCGACGGTGAACGTCCTGATCGGCTTGAACTCCGCCGCATGCCTGGCCAGCACGTTCTTGTCGCGCGGACGCAGATGATGCTGCGCGATGATTTCCTGCGCGGCCGGCGACCACAGATAGTCGAGATACGCCTGCGCCTCTTTGCGCGTGCCGCGCTTGTCGACCACCTTGTCGACGATCGACACCGGCGGCGCCGCCAGCAGGCTCACCGACGGATACACCGCTTCGAAGCTGCCCGCGCCCACGCCCGAGGCGATCAACGACACTTCGTTTTCGAACGTCACCAGCACGTCGCCGATGCCGCGTTGCGTGAACGTGGTCGTCGCTCCCCGGCCGCCCGTGTCGAGCACCGGCACGTTTCTGAAGATCGCCTTTTCGAAGTCGAGCGCCTGCGCGTCGGTGCCGCCGTGCTGCTTGCGATAACCCCACGCGGCCAGATACGCATAGCGTCCGTTACCCGAGGTCTTCGGATTGGCGATCACCACCTGCATGCCGGGCTTCGCGAGATCGTCCCAATCCTTGATGTGCTTCGGGTTGCCCTTGCGCACGAGGAACACCATCGTGGTGGTGTACGGCGCGCTGTCGTCCGGCAAACGCGCCCGCCAGTTGGCCGGCACGAGTTGGCCCTTTTCGGCGAGCAGATCGATGTCGTTGGGCTGATTCATCGTCACGACATCGGCCTGCAGACCTTGCAGCACCGACAACGCCTGCGCGCTCGACGCGCCATGCGACTGGCGGATCGCCACGCTCTCGCCGCTCTTCTGCTTGTACGCCGTGATGAAGCTCGCGTTGATGTCCTTGTACAGCTCGCGCGTCACGTCGTACGACACGTTGAGCAACGACGCGTCGGCATGCGCCGTCGATACGGTGCCCAGTGCGAGCGTGATTGCCGTCATGCCGGCTGCCAGCCAGCGCGATGTCCCCGTTTTGCCTGCCATCTTGTCCCGCCCGTTTTTAATGAATTCCGTGGCCACACCAGCGTGCGGCGTGAAGCGCGATTCTAACGGATCGCTTTGCGGGCCAAAGGCGCGCGTCGAGACCGCTCACGCTGCGCAGGCGTTGTGTGCGCGACTCGCATGGCAGGCCGCACGGCTCGCCACATCGCTCACACGAACGCGTGCTGCGGGGCCTCGAACGGCTCTTCGCGAAAGCGCAGCGGCGCCGCGCAATGCACGAGCGTATCGATGAAATATTTGGCGCGCGGCCACGGGCCGAAACCGGCCGCGGTGTTGATATGCCCCGCGTCGCCGAGATTGACGAACGCACTGCCGAACCGCTGCGCGAGCTCGCGCGCACCGGCGAGCGGCATCCACGGATCGGTTTCGCTGCCGATCAGGATCGACGGCACGCCGAGACGGCGCGCGTCGAACGGTCCCGCGCATGCGAATTTCCGCGGGCTGGCGGGGGCCACGAAGAGCACGCCGACCACATCGTTCGCATACGACGCCTCCTGCAACGCATGCGCGGTCGCGAGGCAGCCGAAGCTATGCGCGGCCAGCACGAACGGCCCGCGCTCGCGCGCGAGCAGATCGCGCAGCGACTGCGCCCAGCGCACGACATCCGGCGCATCCCAGTCGGCCTGTTCGACCCGCAGCGAGCGCGCGAACTGCCGCTCCAGCCATGATTGCCAATGCGCGCCCTCGCTGCCGTGCAAGCCGGGAACGGTGACGAGCCGTGGCGGCCATGTCGATCTGGTGCATGAAAGCATAGGTGCCTCATCGCGGGAATCCGGGCAGCCATTGTCGCGCCGCGAGCCTGACGGACGAACCAAGTTTTTGTGCTTTGGTTATGGCTCGGCGTATGGGCAAATCCGGCGGCCAACACGGCCAGACTCCGCGAGCGCGTGAACCCGAATCCCGCGCGCCCGTGCGCAAGCGCGCGCGATCCGTGTCGAAAAAGTAGAATGAAGCCTATCCATCAACGAGGAGGCCCCATGCAGCAAGCGTCGTCAGAAGCGCGGCAGCCGTCGCGACGTGGCTCTCTCGTCACCCGACCCGACAACCCACGCGCCTTTCGGACCGTATGAAAATCCTCTTCTACATGCCGCATGCCGACCCCGCCGCGTGGTTACACGACTTCGCCCGCGCGCTGCCCGAGGCCGATCTGCGTGAATGGCAACCGGGCGACACCGCACCCGCCGATTTCGCGGTCGTGTGGCGTCCGCCACATGAGATGCTGGCCGGCCGCGACGATCTGCGCGCCATTTTCAATCTCGGCGCGGGCGTCGACGCGATCCTCGCGCTCGAACACGAACAACCCGGCACGCTGCCGCGCAACGTCCCGTTGATCCGCCTCGAAGACACCGGCATGGGTCCGCAAATGGCCGAGTATGTGACGCACGCGGTGCTGCGTTACCTGCGCCGTTTCGACGAATACCAGACGCTGCAAAACGAACGCCGCTGGCACGTGCTCGATCCGCATCCGCGCGAAACCTTCACGGTCGGCGTGCTCGGTCTGGGCGTGCTCGGCGCTCAGGTGGCGCAAGCGGTCGCGGCGTTCGGCATGCCGGTGCGCGGCTACAGCCGAGGCGCGCGGCAAATCGATGGCATCACCACGTTCGCCGGCGCGGCGCAGTTCGACGCGTTTCTCGACGGCGCGAAGGTGCTGGTGAATCTGTTGCCGCATACGCCGGATACCCGCGACGTGCTGAACGCGCGGACCTTCTCGAAGCTCGCGCGCGGCGCGTATCTGATCAATGTCGCGCGCGGCGGCCATCTGGTCGAAGCGGATCTGCTCGACGCGCTCGCGAGCGGCCAGCTCGCCGCCGCCACGCTCGACGTGTTCCGCGAAGAGCCGCTGCCCGCCGATCATCCGTTCTGGCAGGCGCCGCGCATCACGATCACACCGCACACGTCCGCACTGACGCTGCGTGAAGAAAGCGTCGAACAGGTTGCGCGGAAAATCGCGGCGCTCATGCGGCGCGAGACCGTCAGCGGCGTGGTGAGCCTCGAACGCGGCTACTGATGGGATTGAACCGGATTGATCGAGCGAACTGAACAAGCGAATTGAAAAAGCGCCGCCTCGCGCGGCAGGAGACAGATCATGGCCTTACCGCAGCAAGTGAAAATCGTCGAAGTCGGTCCGCGCGACGGACTGCAGAACGAAAAGGAATTCGTGTCGACCGCGACCAAGATCGAGTTGATCAACCGTTTGTCCGCGGCGGGTTTCCGCAATGTCGAAGCGGCCTCGTTCGTATCGCCGAAATGGGTGCCGCAGATGGCCGACGGCGCCGACGTGATGGCCGGTATCGAACGCCGGCCGGGCACGATCTACTCGGTGCTGACGCCGAACCTGCGCGGCTTCGAAGGCGCGCTCGCCGCGCGGGCGGACGAGATCGTGATCTTCGGCGCCGCCAGTGAAGCGTTTTCGCAGAAGAACATCAATTGCAGCATCGCGGAAAGCATCGATCGATTCGCGCCGGTCGCAGCGGCCGCCAAACAACATGGCGTGCGGATTCGCGGCAGCGTGTCGTGCTCGCTCGGCTGTCCGTATCAGGGCGAAGTGCCGGTTGCGTCGGTGGTGGATGTGGTCGAACGCTTCGCGGCGCTCGGCTGCGATGAAATCGATATCGCCGATACGATCGGCGTGGGCACCGCGAAGCGCACCCGCGAAGTGTTCGAAGCGGTGACCCGCGTGTTTCCGCGCGAGCGTCTGTCGGGCCATTTCCACGACACCTACGGCCAGGCGCTCGCGAACATCTACGCGGCGTTGCAGGAAGGCATCGAGATTTATCATGCGTCGGTGGCGGGGCTGGGCGGCTGCCCGTATGCGAAGGGCGCGACCGGCAACGTCGCCACCGAAGACGTGCTGTATCTGATGAACGGCCTCGGCATCGAGACCGGCGTCGATCTTGCGCAGGTCGTGGCGATCGGCGATTTCATCTCGACGGAGATCGGCCGGCCCAACGTGTCGCGCGCCGGAAAAGCGCTGCTCGCCAAGGCGCGCAGTGACGCGGCGAACTGCGTTTGAGGGTATCCCGGCGAATCGAGGCGTCTCTGGATTTCACCCGGCTCGCCCATCGAACCCATTCAACTATCAATCAGGACCTGAAGCGATGACCGACCACGTGTCCCTCGAATCCGACGATCTCACCACGTTGCCCGACTCGGCACGCCGCGTCGCGCTGTTGTTGCGCGAACGTGGCCACGCCGGGCGAGTCGTGATGTTGCCGGAGACCGGCAAGACTTCCGCCGAGGCCGCCGCCGGACTCGGCTGCTCGGTCGCGCAGATCGCCAAATCGATCCTGTTTCGCCGCCGCGACGACGATGCGCCGGTGCTGGTGATCGCGAGCGGCGCGAATCGCGTCGATGAAAAAAAGGTGGCCGCGCAGGTCGGCGAGATCGGCCGGGCGGACGCGAAATTCGTCCGCGAAAAAACCGGCTATGCGATTGGCGGGGTCTGCCCGATCGGTCACGCCACTGAGCCGGTCACGCTGATCGACGCCGACCTGCTCGTGCTGGAGAGCCTGTGGGCCGCGGCAGGGCATCCGCATGCGGTGTTCAATCTGACGGCGCAGGAATTGATCGCCTTGACGGACGCACCGGTCGTGGATGTGGCGTTGCGCGAAACGGCGTGACGCGATGACCGCCCGCATGGATCACGCAGACGAACACGGCGCCGTGTTGTCGCCCTGCATCGGCGTGTGCGCGATGGATGCGTCGACCGGCTGGTGCGAAGGGTGCCTGCGCACCATCGACGAGATCGCCGGCTGGTCGCTGTTCGACGACGACGAGAAGCGCGCGGTATGGGACGCCATCGAGCTACGCCACGCGCAGTGCATGGCGAACCAGACCAACGTGAAGCGATGAACGCGCCGCCGCGCATCGTCACGATCGGCGAGACGTTCAGCTCGATGTTCGAGTTGTCGGCGGACTCGGTGAAATCGTTCGCCACGCTCGTCAACGATCTCAACCCGCTGCACCACGACGAGACCTATGCCGCGCAAAGCCGCTTCGGCGGTCTGATCGCGTCCGGCACGCAGCCAACCGCGCATTTCATGGCGCTGCTGGCGACGCATTTCTCGACCTACGCGCAACCGCTGGGCCTTGAGTTCGAAATCAAGCTGAAAAAGGCCGTCCATGCGCACGACTCGCTGACCATCCGCTGGCGCGTGCGTGACGCTTATTGGAAGCCGAGCCTGAACGGCGATCTGACGCATCTCGAAGGCACTGTCGTGAACCAGCGCGGCGAGACGGTGTTGATGGGCAGCTCGACCATTCTCGTGATGCCGAAGCCCGAAGCGTCCGCGCACGCGAACGCGCAGGTCCCTGCCCCATGATCACGCTGCCGGAATCGATCCGGGTCTTCGAACGCGGCTGGCTTTCGTCGAACAACGTGCTGCTGGTCGACGACGCCTGCGCCGCGCTCGTCGACACCGGCTATGCGACGCACGCGCCGCAAACGCTGGCGCTGCTGCGGCAAACGCTCGGCGCGCGGCCGCTCGATCTGATCGTCAACACGCATCTGCATTCGGACCATTGCGGCGGCAATGCGCTGTTGCAGGCGACGTGGCCGTGCCGCACCGTGATTCCCGCATCCGAAGCCGACGCCGTGCGCGACTGGGACGAAGCGCGCCTCACCTTTCGCGCGACCGGTCAAACGTGCGAGCGCTTCAGCTTCACCGGCACGATGGCGCCCGGAGCGCAATTGCGGCTCGGCGCGCTGGACTGGCAGATACTCGGCGCGCCCGGCCACGATCCGCATTCGCTGATGCTGTACTGCGCGCACGAGCGCATCCTGATCAGCGCGGACGCACTGTGGGAAAACGGCTTCGGTGTAATTTTTCCCGAGCTGGAAGGCGAAAGCGGGTTCGCCGAAGAACAGGCGGTGCTCGACGCGATTGCCGGGCTGGACGTGCGCCTCGTGATCCCAGGTCATGGTGCGCCGTTCACGAACGTCGAACAGGCCCTTGAACGGGCCTTTTCGCGCGTCGCGTGGCTGCGCGCCGACCCCGCGCGCAACGCGAGGAACGCGTTGAAGGTGCTGATCGTGTTCAAGCTGCTCGAAGTCCGCGCGATGAGTTTCGACACGCTGCGGCAAATGCTCGACGACGCCGCCGTGATGCGCGCCGCGGCGTCGATGCTCAAGCCGCGTGGCCAATGGCCTGCGCTGGTGAAGGATATCGTCGGTGAGTTGGCGGCGAAAAATGGACCGCTGGAGATGGATGGCACGCGGATCGTCGCGCGCCGGGCGTAGTGCGCTGCGCGCTAGCGCATGAGCTTGTGCGGGAAAGCGCCGTCGGACCCTCTGCGCGAAAAACAGTGCCACAAAAAGAAAGCCGCTCGACCTTCGAGGCGAGCGGCGGAAATTCTGTCGGACGTGATCAGCGTCGGTATGAATGATACGCGTGGCGGTTTTTTCACCGCATCGGTGATTTCCCTACAGATGTTTGACGCCGTCATTTAAAGCCGCATACACACGGTGTTATGGCACCCCCAATATCGTGCGCAATAGCCCTCATAGCACGCCCAAGTTATTCCGGAATCCGTAGCGTTGCCGCTAACCAGAAAAACATGGTGCTTACCACGTCGACGAAAAGCGCTTCTGCGGCACGATTCGCCAACCGAGATTGACGCCCGCGGCTGCCAGCAGAATCAGCACTGCACCGAGCACCTGAATCCAGGCTAGCGTCTGCCCGAATGCGATGCGATCGACGATGATCGCGACTACCGGATAGATGAACGACAGCGCGCCGGTCATCAAAGTCGGCAACTTCTGGATTGCGCCGTACAACAGCACATACATGAGGCCGGTATTGATGACACCGAGCACGACCAGCTCGAGCCACTGCGCGCCGCTCGCCGGCAGCGCGTCGAAGCGCACGAACGGCGCGAGCATCACTACGCCGAGCGAAACCTGGATCAACGCGATCAGATGCGGTGGCGTGCCCTTGAGCCGCTTCGTGATGATCGACGACACCGCGTACATCGCCGCCGCGCCCACGGCATAAGCGACCCCGACGAGATAGTGGCCCGGCACCGCGAGCACCGCTGGCTCGACCTTCACGACGAACACGAGCCCGATGAACGCGACCACCAGCCACACCACCGTCGACGCGCTGATGCGTTCGCGAAACACCAGCGCACCGAGCGCGACCAGCATGAAGGGCTGGGTGTTGTAGACGGCCGTCGCCATCGAGATCGACGCGCGCGAATATGCGGCGAACAGCAACACCCAGTTGATGACGATCGCCGCACCGCCGAGCAGCGCGAGGCCGACCATCTGCCAAGAGAACAGCTTGCGCCTGAAGAGGCCGAGCACCGCGCACACCAGGGCCAGCGTCGCGCCACCGAAAATGCAGCGGAAAAACACCACGTTGAACGGGCTTTGCTGCGAGGACACCAGCAGCCAGCCGATGGTGCCGGACATCAGCATCGCCATGCTCATCTCCGCGGCCCCGCGGCGAATTTCATCGGATGCCATGATTCGATCCTCGAATTGATTCCTGCATGACCAGCAGTGTAATTAATCCGATTGCGCGAATACATGGCTAAACTTAGGCCATCCGCTGATGCAACCTAATAATCGAAGGCCATCATGAGCAAACGCCTTGCCCCGTCCACGCCGGCGTCGCTCGACGACACGGACCGCGCGCTTCTCGCCGCGCTCGCTGACGACGCCCGCCAGGCGGTCAGCGAACTGGCTCGCGCGGTGGGACTCTCGGCGCCGAGCACCGCCGAACGCATCCGGCGGCTCGAAGCACAAGGGGTGATCGAGCGCTTCACGGTGCAGATCAATCCGCGCGCGCTCGGTTTCACGCTGCAGGCGATCGTGCGCGTGAAGCCCTTACCCGGTCAGCTGCATCTGGTGGAAGAGGTGATCCGGCGCATTCCGGAGTTCGTCGAATGCGACAAGGTGACCGGCGACGATTGCTTCATCTGCCGCCTGTATCTGCATTCGATCGAGCAACTCGACGAGATTCTGTCGAAAGTGAGCGAGCGCGCGGAGACCAGCACCGCGATCGTCAAATCGACGCCGGTCGCGCGCCGTCTGCCGCCGCTCGGTTGAGCGACGCGCGCCGCCGCGCTCGCGACGGCGCATGAAACAAGCCGCCGGCCGCTACTATTCGACCGCTTCGAAGAACGACAGCATTTCAGCAATCAGTTCGTCCGGCGCTTCTTCGGGAATGTAATGCCCGCACGACAGCGCACGCCCACTCACGTCGCGCGCCACGTGACGCCACTCGGCGAGCGCGTCGAAGCACTTCTCGATCACACCTTTATCGCCCCACAACACGCGCAGCGGACAGCCGATCTTGTTGCCCCGTTCGATGTCGGCACGATCGTGTTCGAGGTCGATGCTCGCCGACGCGCGGTAGTCCTCGCACATCGCATGCACGGCGCCCGGTTGCGCGAGCGCCGCGCGATAGGCTTCGAGTGCGGCGGGCTCGAACGGCGCGAGGCCCGCATGGCGACCGCCCATCACTGCATCGACATAAGCGGCCGGGTTCGCGCCGATCAGCGTTTCGGGCAACGGCTCCGGTTGGATCAGGAAGAACCAGTGGTAGTAGTGCGTCGCGAACGTGCGGTCGGTGGCTTCGTACATCGCGAGTGTGGGCGCGATGTCGAGCAGCATCAGACGCTCGACCGCGTCCGCGTGATCCAGCGCCATCCGGTGCGCGACGCGCGCGCCGCGATCGTGCGCGCACACGAGGAATTTCGCAAAGCCGAAATGGCGCATCACAGCCACCTGCTCGGCAGCCATCGCGCGTTTGGAATACGGCGCGTGCGTGGGGTCGCTCGGGGGTTTGCCCGACGCGCCATAACCACGCAGATCGGTTGCGATGACAGTGAAATGCGCAGCCAACTGCGCGGCGCAGCGCTGCCAGATCAGATGCGACTGCGGATGACCGTGCAACAACAACAGAGGCGGCCCTGCTCCGCCCTTCACTCCGAAAATATCGACATCGCCCACGGCGACGCGAAAGGACGTGAAATTCTCGAAGGCCATGGCGTCTCTCTCTTTTGTCATTTGTGAGTGACTGCATTGTAGAAGCCCCAAATGCCTGCACGGGGTGGGATAT
Organism: Paraburkholderia sediminicola; assembly: GCF_046026895.1. Taxonomy (GTDB): domain Bacteria; phylum Pseudomonadota; class Gammaproteobacteria; order Burkholderiales; family Burkholderiaceae; genus Paraburkholderia; species Paraburkholderia sediminicola_C. Next base: position 27,761 of record NZ_JAQQEU010000027.1, on the reverse strand, counting down.
CCCACGCAAGCATAGAACCTGAACACTCCTTCCAATCGTACGAAACCAAGCCGCCGGCGCGAAATCCGCGCTTCACTTATAATCGAACGACCGTTCTTAAATAACCGAGCGGCCTTGGCCGATGCGTGCGGAATCGTCGGGGCAGCGTGAACCCGTTCGCTGCGACACGCCGCAACCCCTGTGCCGCTAAACTTCAAACACCGGGCGCTCAAGCTCGCACCAGTCCGCCCAAATCAGGAGACTCGCACCATGGCATTGCCCGCCGTCCTGCAAAATCTTGCGCTGCCCGTCGTCGCTTCGCCGATGTTCATCGTCAGCTATCCCGAACTCGTGCTGGCCCAATGCAAGGCCGGCATCGTCGGCTCGTTCCCCGCGCTGAATGCGCGCCCCGCCGAACTGCTCGACGAATGGCTCACACAGATCCAGACGCAGCTCGCCGCGCACACGGCGGCCAACCCCGATGCGATCGTCGGGCCGATCGCCGTCAACCAGATCGTCCATCAGTCGAACACACGGCTCGAACAGGATGTGCGTGTGTGCGTCGAACACAAGGTGCCGATTTTCATCACGAGCCTGCGCGCGCCCGCGCGCGAAATCGTCGATGCGGTGCATAGCTACGGCGGCATCCTGCTGCACGACGTGATCAATCTGCGTCACGCGCAGAAGGCGCTGGAAGCGGGCGTCGACGGCCTGATCCTGGTGGCGTCCGGCGCGGGCGGCCATGCGGGCACGACCTCGCCGTTCGCGCTGGTCGGCGAAGTACGGCGCATCTTCGACGGCCCGATCGTGCTGTCCGGCTCGATCGCCAACGGCGGCTCGATCCTCGCGGCCCAGGCAATGGGCGCGGATCTCGCCTACATGGGCACGCGCTTCATCGCGACGAAGGAAGCGCACGCGGTCGACAGCTACAAGCAGGCGATCGTCAACTCAACGGCGTCGGACATCATTTATACGAATCTGTTTACCGGCGTGCATGGCAACTACATCCGCGAAAGCATTCTGAACGCGGGGCTCGACCCCGACGCGCTGCCTGAGTCGGACAAGAGCAAGATGAACTTCGGCAGCGACAAGGCGAAGGCGTGGAAAGACATCTGGGGCGCAGGCCAGGGTGTCGGCCTGATGGACGATGTGCCGAGCGTCAGCGAACTGGTGCAGCGTTTGTCGAAGGAATATGAGGACGCGAAGGCGCGGCTGGGAATTGCGCGCCAGGCTGCGCGCTAACGCGCGGACTCAAGGGAGCGCTGGCGCTCCGTCGCTGCGGCTCGCCCCACGCCGGGCCGCAGCGCATGCCGTGCATCCGCTGCAAGCGTTGCAGTGCGCGCCTACATGTTGCGGCGGTACTGTCCGCCCACCTCGAACAACGCGTGGGTGATCTGCCCGAGCGAACACACGCGCACCACGTCCATCAACACCGCGAACACGTTGTCATCGTCGATCACCGCGCGCTTCAGACGTTCGAGCGCCGCCGGCGCCGCTTCGCGATGCCGGGCCTGGAAAGCGCGCAGACGTTGCAACTGGCTCTGCTTTTCAGCGTCGGTGGAGCGGGCCAGCACGATCGGCTGTGGTGCTTCATGCGGATGCGCGCTCAAGAACGTATTCACGCCGACGATCGGATACGAGCCGTCATGCTTGCGATGCTCGTACAGCATCGACTCGTCCTGGATGCGCCCGCGCTGGTAACCGGTCTCCATCGCGCCGAGCACGCCGCCGCGCTCGGTCAGCCGGTCGAATTCGGCGAGCACCGCCGCCTCCACCAGATCGGTCAATTCGTCGATCACGAAGCTGCCCTGGTTCGGATTCTGGTTCTTCGCGAGTCCCCATTCGCGGTTGATGATCAGCTGGATCGCCACCGCGCGGCGCACCGAATCCTCGGTCGGCGTGGTGATCGCTTCGTCGAAGGCATTGGTGTGCAGCGAATTGCAGTTGTCGTAGATCGCGATCAGCGCCTGCAGCGTGGTGCGGATGTCGTTGAAGTCGATCTCCTGCGCGTGCAGGCTGCGGCCCGAAGTCTGCACGTGATACTTGAGCTTCTGGCTGCGCTCGTTCGCGCCGTAGCGCTCGCGCATCGCGATCGCCCAGATGCGCCGCGCCACGCGGCCCAGCACCGTGTATTCGGGGTCCATGCCGTTCGAAAAGAAGAACGACAGATTCGGCGCGAAGTCGTCGATCGACATGCCGCGCGCCAGATAGGCCTCGACGTAGGTGAAGCCGTTCGCCAGCGTGTAGGCGAGTTGCGAAATCGGATTCGCGCCGGCCTCCGCGATGTGATAGCCGGAGATGGACACCGAATAGAAATTGCGCACGCCGTGCTCGACGAAGTACGCCTGAATATCGCCCATCACTTTCAGGCTGAACTCGGTAGAAAAAATGCAGGTGTTCTGGCCTTGGTCCTCCTTCAGGATGTCGGCCTGCACGGTGCCGCGCACGTTCTCCAATGCCGCGCGGCAGGTCGCCGCGAGCTCGTCGTCGGTGAGCTGGCGGCCTTGCTGCGCTTGCCTGCGCGCGATCTGCTGATCGATGGCGACGTTGAAGAACATCGCGAGGATGGTCGGCGCGGGGCCGTTGATCGTCATCGAGACCGAGGTTTGCGGCGAGCACAGGTCGAAGCCGTCGTACAGCGCTTTCATGTCGTCGAGCGTCGCGACCGAGACGCCCGAGTTGCCGACCTTGCCGTAGATGTCCGGTCGCTCGTGCGGTTCTTCGCCGTATAGCGTGACAGAGTCGAACGCGGTCGAAAGACGTTTGGCCGGCATGCCCTCGGAGAGCAGTTTGAAGCGGCGGTTGGTGCGTTGCGGATCGCCTTCGCCGGCGAACATGCGGGTGGGGTCTTCGTTCTCGCGGCGGAATGGGAACACGCCGGCGGTGAAAGGGAAGTAGCCCGGCAGATTGTCGAGCATCAGCCAGCGCAGGATTTCGCCGTGGTCGACGAATTTCGGCAACGCGACTTTGCGGACTTCAGAGCCGGAGAGCGTCGTCACGGTGAGCGCGGTGCGAAATTCGCGCTCGCGAATGCGGACGACGTGTTCGGCGCCGGAATAGGCGGCCACGGTCTGCGGCCAGGCGTCGAGGAGATTGCGCTCGCGCTCGCCTAGCGCGGCGGTGCGTTGGGCGATCAAGGTGTCGAGGGGGGAGTCTGCGGCAGTGACACTCGCCTCCTCAAGCATGCGTCGCGCCTCGATCAGTTGCCAACGCTCGCGCGCGATGCGCGCTTGCGCATCGGCTCGCTCGCGGTAACCGTGAACCGTCTGCGCGATGTCGGCCAGATAGCGCACGCGCGCCGGCGGCACGATCGCGTTGCGGCCGCTCGAAAAGCGCAGACCGTCAGGCGCCACCAGATGCCCGCCGCCGGCGCGCAGCCCGTGCGCCCGCAGCGCGTCGGCGATGTGCCGGTACAACGCGGTCACGCCGTCGTCGTTGAAGCGCGAAGCGATCGTGCCGAACACCGGCATCTCCTCGGGCGATTTCGCGAAGTCGGCGCGATTGCGCTGCACCTGCTTGGCGACGTCGCGCAATGCGTCCGGCGCGCCTTTGCGATCGAACTTGTTGATTGCGACGAAGCCGGCGAAGTCGAGCATGTCGATCTTCTCCAGCTGGCTCGCCGCGCCGAACTCGGGCGTCATCACGTACAGCGATGCGTCGACGAACGGCACGATCGCCGCATCGCCCTGCCCGATTCCGGATGTCTCGACGATGATCAGATCGAAGCCCGCCGCTTTGCACAGCATCAGCGCGTCGGGCAGCGCGTCGGAGAGTTCGCTCGACGCTTCGCGCGTCGCCATCGAACGCATGTAGACGCGCGCGCCGTTGCCCCAGTCTCCGATCGCGTTCATGCGGATGCGGTCGCCCAGAAGCGCGCCACCGGACTTGCGGCGCGACGGATCGATGGCCAGCACGGCAATGGTGAGCGCGTCGTCGTAGTCGAGCCGGAAACGGCGGATCAGCTCGTCGGTGAGCGACGATTTGCCCGCGCCGCCCGTGCCGGTGATGCCGAGGACGGGAATCGCGGCGGCTTTGGCGAGGGCTGACAGCGCTGCGCGGCTGGTGGGATCGACAGCGTTTGCTTCGAAGGCGCTGATTAGTTGCGCGAGACGGCGGAAAGTGGGGGATGCGAGGTCGGGAGAGTTGGCGGTGCTCGCGGTGCGATTAGCATCTGCGCTGCGGTTCGTCGCGTTGGCCGCATCGCCCACCTGGCTCGGTTCCCCAGCGGAACCACCGGTGCCGTCCACCTGATCGTCGCCACGCTTCGCACCGCGCGCTTCGAACCTCGGCAGCCGCCGCGCCGACAGATCCGCGACCCACTCGTCGAGCGCCGAGCGCCCCGCGTCCATCGCCGCACGCGCGCCTTGCGCGCAGCGCCCGATCATGTCGTCGATCATCCCTTGCAGGCCGAGCCGCTGGCCGTCGTGCGGCGAATAGATCTTTTCGACGCCATAGCGCTCGAGTTCGGCGATCTCTTCGGGGACGATCACTCCGCCGCCGCCGCCGAAAACCTTGATGCGCTCGCCGCCGCGCGCGCGCAGCAAGTCGACCAGATACCGGAAATATTCGTTGTGACCGCCCTGATAGCTGGACACGGCGACGCCGTCGGCGTCCTCGTGCAGCGCCGCGTTGGCGACTTCAGCGACGGAGCGGTTGTGGCCGAGGTGAATCACCTCGACGCCGCTCGACTGCAGGATGCGCCGCATGATGTTGATCGACGCATCGTGGCCGTCGAACAACGCGGCGGCGGTGACAAAGCGCAGGCGCCGGGCCGCGGGCAGCTTCTGGCCGCCCACGTGCTGCGGCGTGGACAGATCGGTCATGTCTCCCCCAGATCGTTACGCGTATGGGTGCTGGCAACCAGTATAGCGAAATGGGTTGCGGCGCCTGGGCCGGTCTTACGGCGCTTTGGGACGCGGTGGGCGTTGGCTAACGTGCGCCCGGCGCGAATCAACACCGCCCGCCCATCAAGCTTGACTTGATCGCGCGAGCAACCCGCCCGCGACCGTCGACGCCCCCAGCTAACGCCCCGCCAGCGCCCTGATCTGCTCCAGCGACGGCCACAGCGATTCATTCGAGAACCGCTCAGCCAGAAAGTCGACGAACGAGCGCACTTTGGCCGACAGATGCCGCCGGCTCGCGTACACCACATGGATCGGCAATTCACGCGGCGGCACTTCTTCGACGAGCAGCGGCACCAGACGCCCCGCGGCCAGGTCGTCGCCGATCACCTCGGTGCCGAGCATCGCGATCCCCGCGCCATGCAGCACGATCACGCGCTGCGCTTCCAGATGGTTGACGATGAGATTGCCCGACAGACGCACGCGCGGCGACGCGTCGCCGGTCGCGATTTCGAGCGCCGACACGCCCGCGTACTGCAAGTAGTTGTGGTTCGCGAGATCGGCGACGCTCTTCGGCGTGCCGTGCCGCCGCAGATAGGCGGGCGACGCGCACAGCACGAGGTGCGCGGTCGCGATCTGCCGCGCGATCAGCGACGACGACTTCAAACCGCCCGGTGACGCGCGGATCGCGACGTCGAAGCCTTCGTCGATCAGTTCGACGACGCGGTCGGACAAGGTCATGTCGACGGTGACTTGCGGATACTGCGCGGCATAGTCCGCCACCGCGGCCATCACGTGGCTCAGGCCGAACGCCGACAGCGACGACACCCGCAAGCGCCCTTGCGGCACGACACTGGCCGCGCCGACGGCCTGCTCGGCTTCCTCGAGTTCGGTCAGCACCTGGCTCAGCCGTTCGTAGTATTCGCGGCCCGCCTCGGTCGGCGCGACGCGCCGCGTGGTGCGGTTCAGCAAGCGCGCGCCGAGCTGCTGTTCGAGGTGCATCACATGCTTGCTCGCCATGGCCGCCGACATCTCCATCCGCTCGGCCGCGCCGACGAAGCTGCCGACTTCGACCACCTGGCGGAACACTTTCATGCTAACGAGGGTATCCATCTCAATCGCTCGCTCCAGGAATCAATCGCCGTCATTTTGCCGGGTTTATCAAAAGGCGGTCGGCAAACTCGAGCGATGTGAAGGCCAGAAGCGGCAAAGCCCGCCTTCGGCGGAAGGAGGGCTTTGCTGTTGATGCTGCTGTCCGTGGCGAATCGCCAGGGCCTGCGCTTGTCCGGGCTGACGGCGCCCATCATCGCCTAAGAGCAGGCCCCCCAGCAGCCTCCAGACGACGCCTAGAACTTCGCGCGCAAGCCAGCGCCGTACGTGTTACCGCTCGACTGACCGGTGATGTGGTCATACAGGTAAGCCGCATACACGTCCGTGCGCTTGGACAGCGGGTAGTCGTAGCCGACCGCGGCCGTCTGACGGGTCTGGTTGGAACCGCCGCCGTTACGTGAATACGCGTAGGACGCCATCACCGAGCCCGGGCCGAACGGCACAGTGACGCCACCCTGTCCCGTGTTCACATGCCAGCTCGTGACCTGCTGGTTGTTGTACGTGTACATGTACTGGCCGTAGAACTTCACGAACTTCAGGTCGTACGACACGCCGGCTTGCGCGACGCTCTGGCTGCGCAGCCCAGGAACACCCGACGTTTCGAAGCTGCCGAGGTCGCCGGGGACGTTGTTGAAGTTCACGTACTGATAGACCGCGGTCGCCGCGAACGGGCCGTGGAAGTACAGCACCTGGCCGCTCCACTTCTTCGCGCCATTCTGCGTCGTGTTGCCGAGCGCGTACATCGCGGTGGCCGACAGGCCGCTGAAGTTCGGCGACGCATACGACACCGCGTTGTTCCAGCCCGAGTCGCCGGTCACGCCCTGATCGGTCGTGTAGGTCGGGAACGTGCCGAGGCCGAGGTACGTGTGGTAGACCATCGGCGAGAACACATACGAGTCGACGAACGGGTTGAACAGGATCGTCGAAACGAACAGCGGCGTGGTCAGGCGGCCGGCCGTCACCGTACCGTACGGCGACTCGATCCCGACGTAGGCATTGCGTGAGAACGTGGTGTCGCCCGTGAAGCGGCCGTACTGGCCGTTCTGTGCGCGGAAGAAGCCTTCCAGCGTGAAGATCGCCTTGTAGCCGTTGCCCAGATCTTCAGCCCCCTTCATACCCCAGTACGATGTCGACATGCCCCCGCCGGACACCACCACAGCGGTCTTCCCCCCGGGGAATTTCTGCGACCCGACCCATTCGTCGACCTGGCCGTAAAGTTGCACGCTCGATTGCGCAAAAGCAGACGATGCACTGGCCAGCAAAGCGGCACACGCGGCTGCCTTGAGGGTGGTCTTCAGCGCACGGCTGATGCTTGTTTTCATGGGTTCTCCAGTCTTTGTCAAAAGGGGTGTGGCTGTGCGAAAGGGGGGCTCGCGCGAAGCAGTGTTGTCGTCCGCTCGATCATCGAGCCGATCAGGGCGGGACCATCTTTGCGGACCATTTTTATGGACAAAAATATTGCTGGTTATTGCGGGTATATCGGTTCGGTTAGTTTTGTCGCTTATCGGCCTGCTATTGCGCTGCTCATCGGCGTTGTTATCGGATTGACGCTGGCGTCGCGAGCGGACGAGCGGCGCGAACACCGCGCCAGCCGGCGATTACGCACTTCGATGACATGGAAATGACGCGCCGCCGCAGAAAAGCCCCGATTTGACGACGATGGGGTTTTGCCTGCGAGCGTTTTCAAAAAAAGTGTGGCGTCGAAACGTCACATTGGGCGGGTCAAGGGGGTGCACGCGTTAAAGCGGCGACCGAAGACAAGGCAGTTGGGAAACGCAGGCGAGGGTCCGGCAGGAATGCCGAACGAGATTTGGCAGGCGGTGAGCGGGCGGGGATCGCTTGGTGGCTGGGTTGCCCGCGAGACTGAACTGCCCGTATTGCGAACTGCTGGCGGCTACTTGCTCGCCGTTGGTCGCACGCCGGCGGCCTCGTCAGCCGCTAGTTGCGGCCAGCTAGCGCTAGTTGCGATATGGCGAGCCTTCTGGCGGACGCGGGTCGTCGGCCGGGCGCTGCGTGGCGCGCGCCGAGCCGCGTTCTTCGTTGTAGCGCGCGACGTCGGCGCGAATCGAACCGCTGCGCACGGGTCCGTTGGGTGGCGGCCGCGGCACCGAGCGCGATTCGGCGCTGACCGGCGTAATGGCGCCCGCGTACTGCATGCGGCCAACACCATCGCCGGCATAACCGGACGGTCCGGCCACACGCCGCATGCCGGGGCGATAGATATTGAAGCCGTCCGCATAAGTGAGGCCCGCAAATTCACGGCCGCGCTCTGACATCGGATTACGCGGGGGTCTTGCCGCAGACGTGCTGTAGTCGTGGCCGCCGTGACGCGCTTCCCCGCGCATCGCGCGGTCTGAAGCGACATGCGAGTGACCGGCTCCGCCACCGCCATGGGGCATTCCCGGCGCCTTTGCAAAGGCGAACGAACACAGCGCAGCGATGACCGCGCCCAACGCCCAGTGCCTAGTTCTCGACAACCCGTCCACCTGGTGACTCTCATGCCCGAAGACTTGCCTGAAGACCACCGTTCGAGCTGCGATGGACTTGTTCTGGGACTGGCAGAGACGCCGCGTTCATGTCGCGACGCGGGTGATCCCGACGGCCTTTGAACCGTAATTTATGGGCGGCGGCAGAGGGTGTCGAGCCAAAAAGTGTTAGGCCTCCGCCGTGGATGTAACACGTTGTTACTGCGACGTTTTTCTGCGACACAGCCCGTGCGCGCGAGCGTCGACACATCCTGCGCGGCGGGCGTTTGCGAGCTTCGCGAACCTCCTTGCCTATGACAAACCGGCGCGTGCCTGGTCGTCTGCATTGTTAACTCGCGATGGACCAATGAGGGGCCGTCACCGATACTGACATTCAGGCAACGGCGGCATTCAGCCACCGCCAGGACGCCTTTTGATGCACGCTAATCATTAATCAATTCGGCAAATGAATTTGCCTATTTAATCGAACTTCAGCAACAATAGTCGTTTCCGATAAACGGCGGCGCCTCCTTCACGCGTGTGTCATGCGTACGCGCCGCTATTGCGCATCACCGAATCGAGATTCCGACATGGCTCGCCCGAAACTGCTTCCCGACAACTTCACCCTGTGCCTCGTCGGCACTGTGGTCCTTGCCAGCCTCCTGCCAGTTCATGGCCAGGCCGCCGCCGGATTCAACTGGGTGACCAACGTGGCAGTCGGCCTGCTGTTCTTCCTGCATGGCGCCAAGCTCTCACGCGAAGCGATCATTGCGGGCGCGACGCATTGGCGCCTGCATCTGGTCGTACTTCTCAGCACGTTCGCGCTCTTCCCGCTGCTCGGCCTCGCGCTTAAGCCGCTCCTTTCGCCACTTGTCACGCCGGCGCTCTATGCGGGGGTCCTCTTCCTCTGCACATTGCCGTCGACGGTTCAGTCGTCGATTGCGTTCACGTCCATTGCCAAAGGCAACGTGCCGGCCGCCGTATGCAGCGCGTCCGCGTCGAGCCTGCTCGGCATCTTCATCACCCCCGCGCTCGTCAGTCTCGTCGTCACCAATCAGGCCGCCGCCGGCGGGGCCTCGCCGTGGCACACGGTGGGCAACATCGTGCTGCAACTGCTGGTGCCGTTCGTGGCCGGCCAGCTCCTGCGCCCGCTGATCGGCAAATGGATCGAGCGCCATCGCGGCGTGCTGAAGTTCGTCGACCAGGGCTCGATCCTGCTGGTGGTGTACGGCGCGTTCAGCGAGGCGGTCGCCGAAGGCCTGTGGCACCAGATTCCGCTGTCCGCGCTGGGCGGCTTGCTGCTCTTCTGCGTCGTGCTGCTCGCGCTCGCGCTGGCCGTGACGATCTTCGTCAGCAAGCGCCTGGGCTTTAACCGCGCGGACCAGATCACGATCATCTTCTGCGGTTCGAAGAAAAGCCTCGCCGCCGGCGTGCCGATGGCCAAGGTCATTTTCGCCTCGCATGCGGTCGGCGCCGTAGTCTTGCCGCTCATGCTGTTCCACCAGATCCAGCTGATGGTGTGCGCCGCGCTCGCGCAACGCTGGGGCGCGCGCGACACCAGCGGCGAGACCCAGCTCGCCTCGCGCGAGCGGGCCGCCACCGCCGTGGCACGCCGGTGAATACGCGCGCAATGCAAACAGGACATTCATAAGCGCCCTCCCTGAGCGTCGTTTGAAGAAAGCCGCCTTGTGCGGCTTTTTTGTTATTTCACGCGCAAACGCGGGCGCTGTCGCCTCAGCCGGACGGCATAGGACGATTCCTGGCCGCGCACCATCCCGGTGCCGAGCGTCGCCAGAAGTTCACTTAATTCGGGGCCGGTCCGGCCGATAGGCCGAAGGTCGATCGCTACGTCCTTCTGCCCTGCACCTTTGCTCGCCCTCGCGATCCGCCGGGCCGCGCATCGAGGAGCTGATCGCCCGGCGCGAGCTGTCCGCCGTCTTCCAGCCCATCGTCGACGTCGAAGGCGGGGCGATTCCCGGCTACGAGGGTCTGATCCGCGGTCCGGCCGGCACGCCGCTCAAAACGCCGTTCGCGCTGTTCTCGCAGGCGCCCGCCGAGGGCTGCGCGATCGAACTCGAACGCGCGGCCGCGCACACCTGCGTCGACGCGTTTGCGCGGCTTGCTGTGGACGGCAAGCTGTTCCTGAACTTCAGCGCGGGCGCGCTGCGCCGCCTCGCCGACGACCGCGACGACACGCTCGCGCTGCTGCGCCGTCGCGGCGTCGATCCGCGGCGGATCGTGGTCGAGTTGACCGAGCGGAGCACGCTGCTGGATGCCGCCGAATTCCTGCCGGTGATCGTGGCGCTGCGCGCGGCCGGCGCACAATTCGCGCTCGACGACTATGGCACCGCGAATGCCAGCATGAGACTGTGGGTCCGTCTGCGACCGGACGTGGTGAAGATCGAGCGCATCTTCATCCACGACATCGCCAGCGATCCGCTCAAATTCGAGGCCGTACGCGCGGTGCAGCACTTCGCGCAGGCGAGCGGCGCGCAACTGGTGGCCGAAGGTATCGAAAACGAAGCGGATCTGATCGTGGTGCGCGACATGGGGAGGGTGCGCAGCGCTTTTGCGCGCCGGCCGAGCGGCTTGCCGGCGGCATCCAAGGCGAGGACCGGCGCGGCAATCCGACCTTTTTCGGCTTTGTGACGATGGCGATCGGCTGCGTGCGCGTCGAGCCGGCCGGCGGCCCGTCGGAGTATGGCAGCGAGCAGATCGCGTCGGTCGCGGCGCTCGCCAAGCGCCGCGCGAAGCACGCGGCGAGCGGCTTCGTACTGATCGACGCCGACGAAAGCGCGGCGTTGATGCGAGGACAGGCCGAGGCGAGCCTACGGGCTTCCGACTGAGCGCCCGCCGGCCCACGCCGAAGTCTGGAAATCGGCACTTGTTTAGCGCGTTTTACTAAACAGTATATATTGGGCCAACCTCAGCCTCTACGGGTATTTCCGGGTATTTGTCCAAGTCGCGAAGGGCGGTTCTAGCGTCGTTTTACTATACAATCGCCCGAACCCAAACACCCGTGCGGCCGCATTCCGGCGGCCGCTTCATTCGATGGCCACCACCATCCGCGACGTCGCCCGCGCGGCGAGCGTGTCGATCGGCACCGTCTCACGCGCACTGAAGAACCAGCCCGGCCTGTCCGACGCCACCCGCGAGCGCGTCGTCGAAGCGGCTCGGCAGCTCGGTTACGACGCTGCCCAGTTGCGTCCGCGCATCCGCCGGCTGACCTTCCTGCTGCACCGTCAGCACAACAACTTCGCCGCTAGTCCGTTCTTTTCGCATGTGCTGCATGGCGTGGAGGACGCGTGCCGCGAGCGCGGCATCGTCCCTTCCGTACTGACCGCCGGCCCCACCGAAGACGTGATCCAGCAGATGCGCCTGCATGCGCCGGACGCGGTCGCGGTGGCCGGCTTCGTCGAGCCGGAAACGCTGACCACGCTAATGGCGATGCAACGCCCGCTCGTGCTGATCGATCTGTGGGCGCCCGGTCTGCGCTCGGTGAATCTCGACAACGCCGCGGGCGCCACGCTCGCCATGCGGCATCTGTTCGAACAGCAGCGCAAGCGCGTCGCGTTCATCGGCGGCTCGCTCGCGCACTTCAGCATTGCGCAGCGCGCGCTCGGTTACCGCCAGGCGTTCTTCGAAGCGGGGCTGCTGTTCGACCCGTCGCTCGAAGTGACCATCGACGCCGGCCTCGACCCCGACACCGGCACCGCGCGCGCCATGTTGCGCCTGCTCGACGCGCCCGGCTCGCGGCCGGACGCCGTGTTTGCCTACAACGACGCCGCCGCGCTCGCCGCGCTGCGCGCGTGCCTCGCGCGCGGCCTGCGCGTGCCCCAGGACATCGCGATCATCGGCTTCGACGATATTCCTGCCGCCGCCCATGCCACCCCCCCGCTGTCGACAATTTCGGTCGACAAGGAGGCGCTCGGCCGGCGCGGCGTCGAGTTGCTGCTTGAAGACGCACCCGCCGAGCTCGAAGTCCGCTTGCCCGTTCAACTGATTGTCCGTGCCAGTACTTTGGTGAAAACGCCATGACGCAACCCGACCCGCTTCAACCCGCCAATGACGCCGCCGTTGTGCCGCCTGTCGACAGCTTCCGCAGCCGCCAGTTTCTGCTCGCGCACGTGCAGGACACGCTGCGCTTCTATGCGCCCAACGTGCTCGATCCGAGCGGCGGCTTCTTCCATTTCTTCCGCGACGACGGTTCCATCTACGACAAAACCACCCGCCATCTGGTAAGCAGTTGCCGCTATATCTTCAACTACGCGATGGCGTATCGGCAGTTCGGCGACCCGCAGCATCTGGAATACGCGCGCCACGGTTTGCGCTTCCTGCGCGAAGCGCATTGGGACGCTCAGAACGCAGGCTACGACTGGGAACTCGAATGGCGCGACGGCAAAAAGCGCACGCTCGACGCGACGCGCCACTGCTACGGCCTCGCGTTCGTGCTGCTCGCGTATTCGCATGCGGCGATGGCCGGCATCGAGGAAGCGAAACCGATGATCGGCGCAACCTTCGAGCTGATGGAGCACCGCTTCTGGGATGCCGCCGCCGGTCTCTACGCCGACGAGGCATCGCCCGAGTGGCGGGTCAGCTCGTACCGCGGGCAAAACGCGAACATGCACACCACCGAGGCGCTGCTGGCCGCGCATGAAGCGACCGGCCACCTCGTCTACCTGGACCGCGCCGAACGCGTGGCGTCGAACATCACGCTGCGGCAGGCCAAGCTGTCACAAGGTCTGGTGTGGGAGCATTTTCACGCGGACTGGTCGGTCGACTGGCACTACAACGAGGAAGACAGTTCGAACATCTTCCGCCCGTGGGGTTTCCAGCCGGGACATCAGACCGAATGGGCGAAGCTGCTGCTGATACTCGAACGTTTCCGGCCGTTGCCATGGCTGCTGCCCCGCGCGATCGAACTGTTCGACGCCGCGATGACGCATGCGTGGGACGAAGACCACGGCGGCCTTTACTACGGCTTCGGCCCGGACCGCACCGTGTGCGACCACGACAAGTATTTCTGGGTCCAGGCCGAAACCTTCGCGACCGCCGCTCTGCTCGGCAAGCGCACCCGCAACGAACGCTTCTGGGACTGGTACGACGAACTCTGGCGCTATAGCTGGGCGCACTTCGTCGATCACAAATACGGCGCGTGGTATCGCATCCTCACCTGCGACAATCGCAAGTACAGCGACGAAAAAAGTCCGGCCGGCAAGACCGACTATCACACGATGGGCGCATGCTACGAAGTGCTGGCTCATGCGCTGCCCGACGGCGCGGCCGCCGCGTCCGCCACGTCCGAATCAGCGGAGAAAACACAATGAGCAATCCCAGCGCAAGCCCCGAATTTCCCCTCTTCGTTTCCGCCGGCGACATCCTCACCGATCTCGTGCGCACCGGCGCGTCGCAATGGCTCTCGCGGCCCGGCGGCGCGGGCTGGAATGTGGCGCGCTGCGTCGCGCGGCTCGGCTTGCCGACTGCGTGCGCCGGCTCGCTCGGCGTCGACAACTTCTCCGACGACCTGTGGAACGCGAGCGTCACCGCGGGTCTCGACATGCGCTTCATGCAGCGCGTCGAGCGCCCGCCTCTGCTTGCGATCGTGCATCAGACCCATCCGCCCGCGTACTTCTTCATGGGCGAGAACGGCGCCGATCTCGCGTTCGATCCGGCGCATTTGCCGGCGGGCTGGATCGGCCACGTGAAGTGGGCGCACTTCGGTTGCATCAGTCTCGTGCGGCAACCGCTCGGCGATACGCTCGCCACGTTGGCGGCCGAGTTGCGTTCGCGCGGCGTGAAGATCAGTTTCGATCCGAACTACCGCAATCTGATGGAGCACGGCTACGAGCCGACGCTGCGCAAAATGGCGGCGCTCGCCGATCTGATCAAGGTCTCCGACGAGGATCTGCGCCTGCTGTTCAAGACCGATGACGAAGCCGCCGCCCTCGCGCAGTTGCGCGCGATGAATCCGGCCGCCACCGTGATGGTGACGCGCGGACCGGAGTCGGCCATGGTGATCGATGGCGCGTCGGTGATCGAGGCGCGCCCGCCGCGGGTCGAGGTGGTCGATACAGTGGGGGCGGGCGACGCGTCGATCGGCGGTCTGCTGTTCAGCCTCATGACCGCGCCGCAGCGCGCGTGGCCCGACCATCTCGCATTCGCGCTGGCGGCCGGCGCGGCCGCGTGCCGGCATGCCGGCGCGCACGCGCCGTCGCTGGATGAGGTCGTCGCGCTGCTGTAATTGTCCTGCCTTGTGCGGCGCGCATTGTCGCGAAGATGGCGCGCCGCCGGGGCATGAAACCGAAGCGCCATCATCGTGCTAGGATGAAAAACCGAAACCGTTGGAAGGAGCGGCGCCATGGACGACATCACCTATACCAAGGGCATCTACACGGCGACGGCTTCGACAAGGGAAGTCCGCTCGGATACGTGGCAGGGCGTCGTGACCCTCGCACGCGACGAAGGCGCTCCCAACGACGATCAGGAGACCACGCTCTACGAAGTGGAAGCAACTTCGTCGACGCCGGAGGAAGCGCTCGAGGAAGCGAAGGCGCTCGCTCACAGGATCCTCGGAGAAATCGAACTCTAGGCAGACCGGCGCCGCGCGCTGTCGCGCCGCGCCACCTTGAATCAACCGGCAGGAGGCGTTCATGGACGAACAGCTCTTCCTCTACGGCGTGTATTCGATACACGTCCGCCCTCTGGAACTCAGCGGCGCGCGCTGGGACGCGGAATACGAAATCCGCCATCGCGAGAAAGCGGTGAAATCGTGGACCACGGTCGGCGGCGACGGCGGCTATGCCGACGAAGCCGAAGCGGTGGCGTCCGCGCATCAGCAAGCGGTCGACGATATCGAGCACGGGGCCGGGATTCCAAAGCCGCGAGCTTTTCCGTAGGCGGTGTTCGCGCGAGGCGGGTGTCCGGCATGACGCGACGCGACGCCCCGCTGGGGCGGCGGCCGGAGTTCCGCGCACAAGTGCGCAACCTCAGCGCGCGGCGGCACAGCGATAAGCGAGCGATCCCGTAGCGCGCGCCCGACGCATGCGGCGCACGCTGCGCCCACGCGAGCACGAATGGAGTTGCATGCGCCTCGCGAACATAACCGCAGCCCCGTTGCGCGCGCCACACCAACGCAAGCATTAACCCCGCTGCCCACACTGCGCCAACACAACCGCAAACACCACGACACCGCCACTTCACCCGCCGAAAATCACCCTCCACACGCCGAGCGCCATGCTACGCTTGGCCCGTTTTCATCTCCCCGAGCGCGCGATGGCCACTGAACCGTCAGATCGTTTTTCCGGCATCGGCGACGTCGAAGCGGGCGCGCAAAATCGTCGTGCGCGCGGCAGCCGTGAACTGCGTCTGGACGATCGCGTGGTGATCGCGCACGGCATGCCGACACCGTTCTGGCAGGACCTCTATCACCGCACGCTGGTGGTGAGCTGGCCGACGTTTTTCATCTCGCTCGCGATGCTGTTCGTGCTGCTCAACACCACGTTCGCCGCGCTCTACATGCTCGGCCGGGCGCCGATCGCCAATCAGTTTCCGGCGGGCTTCGGCGGCGCGTTTTTCTTCAGCGTCGAAACGCTCGCGACGGTCGGCTACGGCGACATGCACCCGCAAACCGTCTACGCGCACTGGATCTCAACGCTGGAAATCTTCGTCGGCATGTCGAGCATCGCGTTGGCGACCGGCCTGATCTTCGCGCGCTTTTCACGCCCGCACGCGAAGATCATGTTCGCCCGCTACGCGATCGTCCGTCCGCTCGACGGCCGCATGACGCTGATGGTGCGCGCGGCCAACGCGCGTCAGAATGTAATCGCCGAGGCCCGCGCGAGGCTGCGCATTCTGCGCACGGAAACCTCCGCCGAAGGCTATACGTTGCGCAAGCTCTACGACCTCACGCTGGTGCGCGATCAGCACCCGGTGTTCAAGCTGGGCTGGACGCTGATGCACATCATCGACGAAAACAGTCCGCTGTTCGGCGAAACCGCCGAGACGCTCAAAGGAAGCGACACGTCGCTGCTGCTCACGCTCGAAGGGGTCGACGAGTCGACTTCGCAAACCATGCAGGCGCGCCACATGTGGACCTGCGACCAGATCTTCTGGCAACACCGTTTCGTCGACATCATGAGCGAGCAGGACGGCGTGAGCCACATCGACTACTCGCATTTCGACGAAGTCGTGCCATTCGACGCCGCGCCACTTCAGCAGGACTTGGCGGCCGGCGCGGCGGTGCGCTGAGTGGCGAAATAGGCGGCACGCCCAGTCACGCGCCGAGCCGCGGCCAGCGCCGCGCTGTACGGCACTGAAACACCCAGGGCATACCCGTACCGCGCCGCGGCATGGGAAATTCAACTCAAAACGTCATTGAAACGCGCGACTCGTCGCGCCCATTCGCCAGCGGCCCGGCAAAGTAGAAAAAATCCTCTCTCATCGGCGCTGAAAAATAGAGTCTCTTCCGCAGCCGCATTTTGTGGTCCCCACCCTCGCGCGCGGATGCGAAACAGCAACCATCTTGCCTGGGACGGGAGTAAGCGCTACAGCGCCAACTCGGCAACCAGTTTATGGGATCGGAGTAAGCGCTAAAGCGCCAACTCCCATCGACCGCTTTGCATGGGATCGGAGTAAGCGCTAAAGCGCCAACTCCGATCGACAATGGAGACTCACCTATGACCGCTCGCCTGCCCACCGACGGCACGCCCGCTCTGGCCGACTACAAACTGTCCGACAATCTCACCGCGACGCGCGGCCGGATCTTCCTGACCGGCACGCAGGCGTTGGTGCGCCTCGCGCTGATGCAGCGCGCGCTCGACAAAACGCGCGGCATGAACACCGCCGGCTTCATCAGCGGCTATCGCGGCTCGCCGCTCGGCATGGTCGACCAGCAGTTGTGGAAAGCAAACAAGCTGCTCGCGGCAAGCGATATCCGCTTCCTGCCGGCGATCAACGAAGAACTCGGCGGCACTGCCGTGCTCGGCACGCAGCGGGTGGAAGCGGACCCCGAGCGGACCGTCGAAGGCGTGTTCGCGATGTGGTACGGCAAGGGCCCGGGCGTGGATCGCGCGGGCGACGCGCTCAAGCACGGCAACGCGTATGGCTCGTCGCCGCATGGCGGCGTGCTGGTGGTGGCAGGTGACGATCACGGCTGCGTGTCGTCGTCGATGCCGCATCAGAGCGACTTCGCGATGATGGCCTGGCACATGCCGGTGGTGAATCCGTCGAACATCGCCGACATGCTCGAATTTGGCCTGTACGGCTGGGCGCTGTCGCGCTTTTCGGGCGCGTGGGTCGGCTACAAGGCAATCTCCGAAACGGTCGAATCGGGCTCGACGGTCGATCTCGATGCGCTGCAAACCACATGGACCATGCTGCAGGATTTCACGGTCCCCGCCGGCGGCCTGCACAATCGCTGGCCTGATCTGCCGAGCCTGACGATCGAGTCGCGGATGCACGCGAAGCTCGACGCGGTGCGACACTTCGCGCGCGTGAACAGCATCGACAAATGGATCGCGCCGAGCCCGCACGCGAATGTCGGGATCGTCACGTGCGGCAAGGCGCATCTGGATCTGATGGAAACGCTGCGCCGCCTCGATCTGACGGTCGCCGATCTCGACGCGGCCGGCGTGCGGATCTACAAGGTCGGCTTGTCGTTTCCGCTGGAGATGACGCGCATCGACGCGTTCGTTAGCGGCTTGTCCGAAGTGCTGGTGATCGAGGAGAAAGGCCCGGTCATCGAGCAGCAGATCAAGGACTATCTGTACAACCGCACGCACGGCGCGCGGCCGGTCGTGATCGGCAAGCACGCCGAGGACGGCACGCTGCTGCTGTCGTCGCTCGGCGAATTGCGGCCGTCGCGCATCCTGCCGGTGTTCGCGAACTGGCTCGCGAAACACAAGCCCGCGCTCGATCGACGCGAACGCGTGGTCGATCTGGTCGCCCCGCAAATCCTCTCGAACGCGGCGGACAGCGTGAAGCGCACGCCGTACTTCTGCTCGGGCTGCCCGCACAACACGTCGACCAAAGTACCGGAAGGGTCGATCGCGCAGGCGGGCATCGGCTGTCACTTCATGGCCTCGTGGATGGAGCGCGACACGACCGGCCTGATCCAGATGGGTGGCGAAGGCGTGGACTGGGCCTCGCATTCCATGTTCACGAAAACGCGCCACGTGTTCCAGAATCTCGGCGACGGCACTTACTTCCATTCCGGCATTCTCGCGATTCGCCAGGCGGTCGCCGCGAAAGCCACCATCACGTACAAGATCCTCTATAACGACGCGGTCGCAATGACGGGCGGCCAACCGGTCGACGGCAGTATCTCGGTGCCGCAGATCGCGCGTCAGGTGGAAGCCGAAGGCGTGTCGCGCTTCGTCGTGGTCAGCGACGAGCCGGAGAAATACGACGGCCATCACGATCTCTTTCCGAAGGGCACCACGTTCCACCATCGCGGCGAAATGGACGCGGTGCAGCGCCAGCTGCGAGACACCGACGGCGTGACCGTGCTGATCTACGACCAGACCTGCGCGGCGGAAAAACGGCGGCGCCGCAAAAAAGGCGAATTCCCCGACCCGGACAAGCGTCTCTTCATCAACGAGGAAGTCTGCGAAGGCTGCGGCGACTGCGGCGTGCAGTCGAATTGCCTGTCGGTGGAACCGGTTGAAACGGCGCTGGGCCGCAAGCGCCGGATCGATCAATCGTCATGCAACAAGGACTACTCATGCGTGAATGGGTTCTGCCCGAGCTTCGTCACCGTGGAAGGCGGCAAGCTGAAGAAGGCCGCGGGCGCCGCGTTCGATCCGCAAGCGCTGGCCGCCCGCGTCGACGCGCTGCCGGTTCCCGCGACGCAGCTCGATGCCGCGCCCTATGACATCCTGGTGACGGGCGTCGGCGGCACGGGCGTCGTGACGGTCGGCGCGTTGATCAGCATGGCCGCGCATCTGGAAGGCAAGAGCGCGTCGGTGCTGGACTTCATGGGCTTCGCGCAAAAGGGCGGCTCGGTGCTGTCGTTCGTGCGCTTCGCCGCGCGCGACGAGTGGCTCAACCAGGTTCGCATCGACACGCAACAGGCCGACCTGCTGCTCGCCTGCGACATGGTGGTCGGCGCGAGCGCCGATGCGTTGCAAACGGTACGTCACGGCCGCACGCGCATCGTCGTCAACACGCATGCGATTCCGAACGCGACGTTCGTGCAGAATCCGGACGCGACGCTGCACGCCGATGCGCTGATCGACAAGATGCGTCACGCGGCGGGCGCCGAGCGCATGTCCACGTGCGACGCGCAGGCGCTGGCGACGCGTTTTCTCGGCGACACCATCGGCGCGAATATCCTGATGCTCGGTTACGCGTGGCAACTCGGTCTGGTGCCGGTGTCGTTCGGCGCGATGATGCGCGCGATCGAATTGAACAACGTCGCGGTGCCGATGAACCAGCTGGCGTTTTCGATCGGCCGGCTGGCCGCCGCAGATCCCGCCGCGCTCGAATCGCTGTGGCAGGCACGGCACCTGGCGAAGCAGGCCGTGCGCGTCGATACGCTCGACGAACTGATCGCGCATCGCGAAGGACGTCTGCAGACTTATGGCGGCGCTGCCTACGTGAAGCGTTATCGCACGCTGGTCGACGCGGCGCGCCGCGCGGAAACCGCCGTGGATGCGAAGAGCGAACGTGTGACACGCGCGGTGGCCACGACGTTCTATCGTCTGCTTGCGGTGAAGGACGAATACGAAGTCGCTCGTCTGCATACGGATGCCGCGTTCCGTGAAGCGCTCGAAGCACAATTCGAAGGCGTGGCGGGCAAGGACTTCGGCATCAAGTTCAACCTCGCGCCGCCGACGCTCACGCGCGCGCAACCCGGCGTCAATCCCAGCAAGAAAACGTTTGGCCAATGGATGTGGCCGGTACTCGGGATGCTGGCGAAATGGCGCGGCCTGCGCGGCACGCCGCTCGATCCGTTCGGCCGCACGCTGGAGCGCAAGATGGAGCGCGAACTCGCGAGCGATTACGAAACCACGTTGCAGCGCGCGCTCGCGAAGCTCGATGCGAGCAATCTGGAAGACGTCGCGAAGCTCGCCGATCTGCATGCGCGCGTGCGCGGCTACGGTCACGTGAAGCTGGCGAATCTGGCGGGTGTGAAGCGCGGCGAACGTGATCTGGCGACGCGCTTGCAGATCGATGCGGCGACGGGTGATGCCGTGAAGAAGTCGCTTGAGGAGATGAAGGGCGCGGGTCAGTTGCGCGGGATTCCGGTGGTGGTGGCGAAGTAGCCTTTGCTGGCGAAACCGCGCTGCGCAGCGTGAATGGGAAAAGCCGCTTCGCGTGTGAGCTCGAAGCGGCTTTTTCTTTATCGGCTGATCCGGTTATGCGGTGTCGGCCATGCTGGCGTTAGCCGTGTGGGGTGGCGCTCGGGTTCGCGTTCAGCAATGCCCTGACCTGCGCGACTTTTTCCGTATCGACCGGCGCAAGTCCTTTGCCGCCCACCCGCACGCCCGAGCCGACATGCACCGCCTCGACTGCCGTTCTGCTCACGAAGCCGGCCACCGCATCGACCGTCAAACCCGCACCGGCCAGCACCGTGCAATGCGAACCGTGGGCCTGTCGTACCAGTTCGCGAATCTGAACCTCCGCGTGCAGCACCGATGGCTTTCCGCCCGACGTCAGCACGTTCGTCACCGCGTCGAAACCGAGTAGCACGTCGAGCGCTTCGCGCAGATCGCGCGTTTCGTCGAACGCACGATGGAAGGTGATCGCCAGACCATCGGCCGCATCGATCGCGCGCGCGAGCCCTTCGCGGTCGATCGCGCCATCGGCATTCAGCATGCCGATCACGATGCCGTTCGCGCCCGCAGACCTGACCGCGCGCACGTCGCGCAGCATCACCGCATAGTCGTCGGCGTCGTACACGAACGAGCGGCTATGCGGGCGCACGATCACGTTCACCGGAATCCGGACAGCGGCCACCCCTGCTTCGATCAAACCGACGCTCGGCGTCAGGCCGCCCTCGCCCATCGCGGTGACGAGTTCGATACGGTCGGCGCCCGATTGTGCGGCGATGCGCGCATCGGCGACGGTCGTGGCAATGACTTCGAGCAGGATGGACATGAGCGCAGACGGGTGTCGTTAAAACGACATCATCTCAGAACCGCTCTTCCTCCACCCAATCGATGTCGCCGCACAACACGCAGGTCTGCTCGCCGACACGCGTCGCCACCGACAGCGTCACGCACGGCAATGCCTCGTTGATCGACAGATACGGGCGCGTCACATGCACGCGCTCCGGCGCATTGATCGCTTCCCGGAAGTACGGGCGGCGCAGCCAGTTCGCCCCTTGCGCGTCGGCGAGCGGCAGAAAGCGCGTCTCATGCGCGGCGCGATCGGCGCGCAGCACCACGTTGCGGCCCGCCTGCTTGCCCCTCGCGTCGAGCAGGAAGCAGCGCGCGGCGTGATCGAGCGCGAGGAAGTTCCAGCACACTTCCTCGAGCGGCTCGCCCGCGGCAAGCCGCTCGGCGGCGCGCTCGAAGGCCCGCAGGTACGGCGCCAGACGGCTCGCGTTGCGGCGCTCGCGCGCTTCGGTCTGATCGCGATAGCGCTCGGTGAGTTCGTCGATGCAGGCCACCGCGTGCACTGCGTCGACTGCGCCGGGGTTCGGCCGGCCGAAGAAAAAGCCCTGTACGAAGTCCGCGTTGCAGCCGAGCGCCATCTGCGCTTCATGCTCCGTTTCCACGCCTTCGATCAGCACCAGCTTGCCCGCTTCGTGCAGCAACGCGACCAGTCCCGGCAGAATCGTCGCCATGTCGGAGCGATGCGCGGCGTGCGACAGCATGATGCGGTCGAGCTTCACGATGTCGGGATTCAACTGCCAGATGCGCTCGACGTTCGAGTGCCCCGCGCCGAAATCGTCGAGTGCGATCAGGAAGCCGCGCTCGCGGAACTGGCGCACCGCGTCGGCGAGACGTTCGAGGTCTTCTGCGCGCTGTTCGAGCACTTCGAGCACGATGCGCCGGGGCGGCAGATCGAGCCGGCGCAGATTGGCCAGCAACGCGGCGGCATGATAGGGATCGGTGAGCGCACCGGGCTGAATGTTCAGAAACAGCCACTCGCGCTCGGCGCCGAGCACCTTGAAGTTTTCCAGATGCAGCGTCTGCGCGAGCCGGTCCACGTGCAGCACGTCGCCCAGACGCGCGGCCTCGCCGAATACGTCGAGCGGCGACACGGCGCGGTCGAGCGCGTCGTGCGCGCGCAAGAGCGCCTCGTAGCCGACCGCCCGCATATGCGAGAGGCTGAAGATGGGCTGGAACACGCTGGTCAGCGTCAGTTCGCCATGCTGCACCGAAAAACGTTGCAGCCCCGACGTCACCTCGACGTCGAAGCCATGCGGCGCGCTGGCCGTTCTATCCTGTTGCGCAATCGTCATGCAATCCTCTCACACGAGAGCCGGCCCGGTTCGGACGCGGAAGCGAACAACCCTCGGCGCCGTTTCTAAAATGTGCGTTATCGCTACTGCTTAAGCAAGCTCCATGCGCACGCTGCCGCACATTCGAATGAAGTTTCCTCCAAAGACTGCACCGGCAGACGAGCCGATGCGCCGTGCGGGGGCGTATTGCGCACCATCGAGGTGCGTGGCCGCAGGTGCCCCGGACGCCAGTTCGGTACTGCGTGTCTCTCCCGTACGCGCCGCCGTCCTGCCGGGCTGGCGATAGCGCAAGCCGCCGCCGGGCTACACTTTGGCCCTGGCGCCTCGCGAACGCCACGCGGCGAGATCGCCATCACTCTGCGCGGAAACCCGTTATATCCCCACGCATAGGCCGATGGAAATAGTCTTCACCGTATTGATTCTCCTGCTCGCAGTCGCAGCTTCCGGCATGCTGACCCGCACGCTGCCGTTCAAGTTGCCGTTGCCGCTCGTGCAGATCGCAATCGGCGCACTGCTCGCGTGGCCGAGACTCGGCTTGCACGTCACGTTCAATCCGGAAATTTTCATGGTGCTGTTCATCCCGCCGCTGCTGTTCGCGGATGGCTGGCGCATCCCGAAGCGCGAGTTCTTCATGGCGCGCCGCGCGATCCTGATGCTCGCGCTCGGCCTCGTGTTCATGACGGTGCTGGCCGTCGGCTACTTCGTGCATGCGCTGGTGCCGGCCATCTCGCTGCCAGTCGCATTCGCGCTGGCCGCCGTTTTGTCGCCTACCGATGCGGTGGCGCTATCCGGCATCGTCGGCAAGGACAGGATTCCTGGCAGTCTGATGCATATCCTCGAAGGCGAAGCGCTGATGAACGACGCGTCCGGTCTGGTCGCGCTGAAGTTCGCGATCGCCGCGATGCTCACGGGTGTGTTCTCGCTGCGCGACGCGTCGATCAGCTTCGTGGTGATCGCCGTGGGCGGCCTCGCGGTGGGCGCGGCGGTCAGCGCGCTGTTCAGCTTCGTGTCGGTGCACTTTCTGAGTCTCAGCGAAGGGGGCGACCCCGCGCCCGGCGTCGTGATGACGCTGCTGATTCCGTTCGCCGCTTATCTGACCGCCGAGCGCTTCGAGGTATCCGGCATTCTGGCGGCGGTCTCGGCCGGCATGATGATGAACTACGCGAACGTGGCGAACGTGGGATCGGTGGCGTCGCGCGTGCGCGGCAACAGCACGTGGACGATGATCGAGTTCGTCTTCAACGGCATGGTGTTCATTCTGCTCGGGCTGCAGTTTCCGCATATTCTGGGCCGTGCACTGCTCGACGCGCACGAAACCAGCAACGCGCAAGTGGGGCTGCTGATCGGCTACATCGCCGCGGTAGCGGCCGCGCTGTACGCGATGCGCTTCGCGTGGGTCTGGCTGCTGCGCTGGTTCGCAAGCCGCGGGGCGGCAAAGCACGGCATGGCGAGCGCGGTGCCTGGCCTGCGCATGGTCACGGTGACGACAGTGGCCGGCGTGCGCGGCGCGGTGACGCTGGCGGGCGTGTTGTCGTTGCCGGAATTGTTGCCGGATGGCGCGCCGCTGCCGGGCCGCGATCTGGCGATTTTCATCGCATCGGGCGTGATCCTGCTGTCGCTGCTGGTGGCGGTCGGTGCGTTGCCGGTGTTGCTGCGCGGCTGGCGGCGCGGCAGTGACCCGCATGCGGCCGACGAAGCGCTCGCGCGCAAGATGGCCGCGCAAGCCGCGATTCGCGCGGTCGACCAGGTGCACGACAAAGAGTGCGGGGATCTGGACGAATCGGCGTCGGCGTATGCAGCGGATGTCACCGCGCGGGTGATGGACCTGTATCGGCGCCGGCTTGCGACGCTCCATGAAGAAAAGGAGCCGCGCGAATTGGCGCGCCGCGCCGATGCATTGGAGTTCAGGATGAAATTGGCGGCGATGCGTGCCGAGCGCAAAACGCTGCTCGCGCTGCGCGCCAGTCAGGAGATCAACGACGAGACCTTGAACAAGCTGATGCGCGAGGTGGACTTGTCGGAGACGGCGCTGACGGCGCGGAAAAAATAGAGCTTTGGTTGCGGCAGCGGCGGCCCGGCTTTTTCCCGATCACGAGACAGGAGCAGAAGCCGGCGCAGCTGGCGAACTGGCGCTCACCGCCGCCCGGCAGACCGAATCAGGCGACCGGCCCCTGCGCCGGCTTCCTGCGCAGCAGCGCATACAGAATGATCGCGCCGAACGTCGCGGTGCCGATCCCGCCCAGGCCAAAGCCGCCGAGTTTCAACGAAAAATCGCCCGCACCCAGCACGAGCGTCACCGCGGCGACGATCAGATTCCGGTTGTCGGAGAAGTCCACTTTGTTGACCACCCAGATGCGCGCACCGGTCACCGCGATCAGCCCGAACACGACGATCGACACACCGCCCAGCACCGGTCCCGGAATGGTCTGGATCACCGCGCCGAACTTCGGCGAGAAGCCCAGCACCAGCGCGATCACTGCGGCGATCACGAACACCAGCGTCGAGTAGATCTTGGTCACGGCCATCACGCCGATGTTCTCGGCGTAAGTCGTCACGCCCGTGCCGCCGGCGAAACCCGAAACGATCGTCGCGAGTCCGTCGCCGAGAAACGCGCGGCCGATATAGCGGTCGAGGTTCTGGCCGGTCATCGCGCTCACCGCTTTGATGTGGCCGAGATTTTCCGCCACCAGGATCACGGCGATCGGCGTGAGCAGGGCCATCGCGTGCGGTTCGAACACCGGCGCCGTGAAATGCGGCATGCCGAACCATGCGGCGTTCGCCACGATCGAGAAGTCGATCGGCTTGCCCATGCCGAGGCCGTTCGTGACGATCGCGTAGATCACGTACGCGATCAGCAAGCCGATCAGAATCAGCAGACGCTGCAGCATGCCGCGCGCAAACACCGCGACCGCGCCCACGCACAGCACCGTCACGAGCGCCATCCACGAATCGAAGTTGCTGCCGCTCACGCCGCGCACCGCGATCGGCGCGAGGTTCAGGCCGATCACGCAGACGATCGCGCCAGTCACCACCGGCGGCATCAGCGTCTCGATCCAGCGGGTGCCGACCGCCGACACGATCAGCCCGATGATCGCGTACGCCACGCCGCACGCGATGATCCCGCCCAACGCCACCGGAATGTTCGGATTCGGACCTTGACCGCCGTACCCCGTCACCGCGATCACGAGACCGATGAACGCGAAGCTCGACCCCAGATAGCTCGGCACGCGGCCGCCCACCAGCACGAAGAACAACAGCGTGCCGATGCCGGACATGAAGATGCACAGGTTCGGATCAAAGCCCATCAGCAGCGGCGCGAGCACGGTCGAACCGAACATCGCGACGACGTGCTGGATGCCCATCGCGAACATCTGCGGCCAGGCGAGGCGCTCGTCGGTGGCGACGATGCTGCCCTCGGCGGCGACAGGCTGGCGGCGCCAGCGGGGGAAATAGGAATCGGCCATGGCGGGGGTTCTCCTCTGTTCGGCGTGATGGGTGCCGGACGGCGCGTGCAAAGGCGCGGCCCGGGAATTACGCGCGAGTGTACGGAGTGGGATTGGGCCTGGCAAGCGCGGCAAAAAGCGGGTGTGGAAGCGAGTGATGACCGGATGTAAAGGCATCGCGAATACTGGGCTCGTTAATGTGGCAAACCGGCGCTTCAGACTCATCCGATACTTTTTCTCATGGGCGGCCCTTAAACTGCATTTGCTGCGCCCCCTATAAGCGCATGCAATGTTGTAATACTCTCCGACTTTCGCTCACGCCTCGGCGTGAGCTTTTTTTTGTCCGTGCGTTTGTGTTTTCGTCGCGCAGCGCATGCAGCACTCCACGCGCCCCGCCGCATCGACCAGCGCGCGGCGGGCCGCCACCGCCTTGCCCTGCGCGGTGGCAACGCCGATGCTTACCGTCAGCACATGATGCGCGCTCGCCACATGGCGGCGCCGCAACGCCTGCGCCGCGTGCGAATATGCTCGGCGATACGCGTCGCACCGGCTTCGTCCGTAGCCGGCAGCAGCACCGCGAATTCTTCGCCACCGTAGCGCGCCGCCGTATCGCCAGGACGCCGCACATTGCGCGCAATGCTGCGCGCCACATCGATCAGCGCGTCGTCGCCCGCGGAATGGCCGTACAGATCGTTGAAGCCCTTGAAGCTGTCCACATCGATCAGCAGCATCGACAGCGGCGTCCCGTTACGCTGTGCGCGGCGCCACTCGTCCTGCAGGACTTCCTCGAAGGCACGGCGATTGTTCAGGCCGGTCAGCCCGTCGGTGCGCGCCAGTTCGCGCAGCTCGTCCTCGGCCGCGCGGCGATGACGCAGTTGCTGCGCGAACAGAATCGCCAGCGCGGTGATCGTCAGGTCGAGCCCGGTGATCAGCGAGCGATGATCCACGCGCGATGCCGCCATTGCACGTAGATATCGCGCGTGGACAGCGCGACGTCGAGGATCAGCGGATACATGTCGATATGACGGAACGCATACCAGCGCTCGACACCGTCGATCGCCGCAGTGCCGAAGAATTCCCCGCTCGGCTGCTGCACGAAGCGTGAATAGTTGGCGGTTCCGGTCAGGTTGATGCCGATCACTTTCGGATCGTAAGGACGCCGCATCAGCATCGTGCCGTCGCTTAGCATCAGCGCCATCGATCCGCTGGGGCCGACGTGCATGCCGTCGAACAGTCTGCGGAAGTACGCGAGCCGCATGGTGCCGACCACCACGCCGCCGAAGCTTCCGTCCGGCCGCGCAATGCGCCGGCTCAGCGCGATGCTGAGGTCCTTGCCTGTCACCCTCGGGATAAATGGTGACTGACGTATAGGTCCACGTCCGGCGAATCGCGGTGCACCTTGAAGTAGTCGCGATCGGCGAGATTGAGGTGGCGCGGCGGCGAGGCTTGCGAATCGAAGCGCACGTTGCCGGCTTCGTCCACGACGAAGACCGAGCCGATGTCTTTGGCGCTC
>NZ_JAQQEU010000026.1:0-105577 GCF_046026895.1 Paraburkholderia sediminicola | reverse complement strand
CACCAATCGGTGTCCTTTTTTTCTCGCAGCCGCTCTTGCGTCAATCACGCCATCGGAATTAGGCGCTCCAACTCAGGCGCCCAACTCCGAAGCCGATGCCACGTGCTTCGTATTGGAGTCGGCGTCGTCCTGCTCGGAATCCGGCGTCTTCGACGGCGTCGCCGCGCTCGACGGATGGCCACTCCCAAGCGTCACCTGCACACGCTTGCCGCCACCGGCAGCAACCGCCGCTGTATTCGTATTGGCCGATGCGGTCAGAACCGGCGCTTGCGTTGCGTTGATCGGCACCTTGCGGCCGCGCGCCACGTCACGCAGACGGCCACGCTCGGCCATCACCTTGGCGCCGTAGCCGCCGTCGTCCTGCGTGCTCGAACCGACATACAGCCGCAAGCCGCCCGGCAACGAGCCGCCGCGGGCGATGCAATCCTTCAGCACCAGCGCGCCCACCTTGATGTTCGCGACCGGCTCGAGCGCTGCGGCCTCGCCGCCGAAATACTGGAATTTGTCCGAATGCACTTTGGACATCACCTGCATCAGACCTTGCGCGCCCACGCCACTCTCGGCGTACGGGTTGAAGCCCGATTCGATCGCCATCACCGACAGCAGCAGCAGCGGATCGAGACCGACTTCGCGGCCGGTATCGAACGCCGCCTTCACGAGCTCGCTGACGGGCTCCTGAGCCACGCGATAACGCCGCGCCAGGTAAGTCGCGACCAGATTCTGCTCGCGGTGCGAAACCAGCACGCGATCGTCGCGCGCTTCGGCCGACACCCGCTGGGCCGGGATCAGGCGCGCCAACTCGCTGACGCTTTGCATCGTACGCGGATCGAGCCCATTGAGCGCCGCGACGCCCAGGCCGGTCGAACCGGAGCTGTCGAAAGCGCCGTCGAAGCTGGTGTTACCCACCGTGAAGCTGGTGCTGCCGTTGTTCGCCGCGGTTGCGGTCTCGGCGCCATTCGGCGAGTTGGACGACAGCGAGTCGTCGGACGGCGCAGCAGCGTTGCTGGGCGGCCCGAAGGACGGCAGCGGATTGCCTTGCAGCAGACGGGCGGGGCCCGCCTGCACAGCGGCGGAGATGACCGGCATCAGCCGCGCGGCCAAGGTGCCGCGCCAGGCCGGCATCAGCCACAGTGCGATTGCCAGCACGACAGCGATACCGCCGACGATGCTGAACAGGTGATGACTCATTCGCGTCCCGCGACGCAATACACCGCGCACAACTTGCGCGATTCGCGCATCGGGACGCCACGATAACCAGGCGTTCATTCAGATCTCCCATGTTGCATGATCCGCGAACTCCGCCAATAGATGAAAACGGCGGCACCACACGTTCGAAGAGTCAAGACATCGCGTGCTCTGTCTGGTTAGGGCAGCAGCGACGTCGGGAAAACGGCAAATACCGTCTGTGGGGAGCCATCTTGAAATGGCCCGCGCCATGCCAAAAGAGCATGCAGGCGTTGGCTCCCACGCGAAAAAACCAGCGTCGGCAAGCGCTGGTGAGAAATTCAATAGCCGCCAAATACCGTGCAGGGGCGGTAATGCGGTGACGCGTTGCGTCAGATGGGACCGGGGGCAGTGGTAAAAATGTTCACGCCCTGCAACCAATGTGACCGGATTCTATGCAGGGTTTTATAGATCGTCAACACTATGAAACAGAAAATGTATAACTATTTGTAATAATGAACGGTGTTCAGTCCGCCGAAAACCGCGCGGCATGCGCCTTTTGCGCGATCTGCACTCCGCCGTTCCGCCTAGGCCATTTGGTCGATCTACGTGCGCTAGCCAACGCAGGTAAAATCGACAATTCCGCTGGCGCCGCGCACCCCGCCCCGCCCTTTCCTTTCGCCGCCAACGCGGCACTGAACCGCAACAGATGAAATACAAAGACCTGCGCGATTTCGTCCGCCGCCTCGAAACGATCGGTGAACTGCGCCGTATCTCGCAACCGGTGTCGCCCAAGCTGGAAATGACCGAACTGTGCGACCGCGTGTTGCGCGCCGGCGGCCCCGCGTTGTTGTTCGAGAGCAAAGCCCAGTATGGGTTCCCGGTGCTCGGCAACCTGTTCGGCACGCCGCGCCGGGTCGCCCTCGGCATGGGTGTCGATGCGCAAGCCGGCGAAGGCGACGGCGCGGCGCTGGAATCGTTGCGCGACGTCGGCCGGCTACTCTCCGCGCTGAAGGAGCCGGAGCCGCCGAAGGGGCTCAAAGACGCGGGCAAACTTTTTTCGCTGGCCAAGGCGGTGTGGGACATGGCGCCCAAGACGGTGAGCGCGCCGCCGTGCCAGGAAATTGTCTGGGAGGGCCATGACGTCGACCTCGCCAGGCTGCCGATTCAGACCTGCTGGCCAGGCGACGCCGGACCGTTGATCACATGGGGCCTGACCGTCACGAAAGGGCCGAACAAGAGCCGACAAAATTTAGGAATATATCGCCAGCAATTGATCGGCCGTAACAAACTGATCATGCGCTGGCTCGCGCATCGCGGCGGCGCCCTCGATTTCCGCGAATTCGCGCTGCGCAATCCCGGCAAGCCGTATCCAGTGGCGGTGGTGCTCGGCGCCGATCCGGCGACGATCCTCGGCGCGGTCACGCCGGTGCCCGACACGCTGTCCGAATACCAGTTCGCCGGCCTCCTGCGCGGCGCACGGACCGAGCTTGCGAAGTGCCTCACGCCGGGCGTCGACGGCCTGCAGGTGCCCGCGCGCGCGGAAATCGTGCTCGAAGGCTTCATCTATCCGCAGGAGGGCACGCCCTCGCCCGCGCCCGCAGGCGCGCCGCCGCGACCCGTCAAGGGCGCGTCGGCGGGCTACGAACATGCGCTCGAAGGCCCGTACGGCGACCATACCGGCTACTACAACGAGCAGGAGTGGTTTCCGGTCTTCACGGTCGAGCGCGTCACGATGCGGCGCGACGCGATCTACCACTCCACCTACACCGGCAAACCGCCCGACGAACCCGCGGTGCTCGGCGTCGCGCTCAACGAGGTGTTCGTGCCGCTGCTGCAAAAGCAGTTCGCCGAAATCACCGATTTCTATTTGCCCCCCGAAGGCTGCAGCTACCGCATGGCGATCGTGCAGATGAAGAAGAGCTACCCCGGCCACGCCAAGCGCGTGATGTTCGGCGTGTGGAGCTTTCTGCGGCAGTTCATGTATACGAAGTTCATTGTGGTGGTCGACGAGGACGTCAATATCCGCGACTGGAAGGAAGTGATCTGGGCGATCACCACGCGCATCGATCCGGCGCGCGACACGGTGCTGGTGGATCGCACGCCGATCGACTATCTGGATTTCGCGTCGCCCGTGGCGGGCCTCGGCTCGAAGATGGGGCTCGACGCGACCAACAAGTGGCCCGGCGAAACCGACCGCGAGTGGGGCCGCCCGATCGTGATGGACGACGCGGTCAAGCAGCGTGTCGATACCTTGTGGAACGAGTTGGGCCTGTAAGGCGAGCCGTAACAACAAAAAAATGGAGCAGTTGCACTGATGCACGCCTTTTCAATGATGTCGGACGGTTTTTTTCTGTCGTTGTCGCTGTGCCTGGATATCGGTCTCGTGAACGTCGCGATCATTTCGCTGACGTTGTCGCATGGTTTCAAGCCGGGCTTCTGGCTCGGCCTCGGCTCCTGCATCGGTGATCTGATCTACGCGGCGCTCGCGCTCGCGGGCATGGCCGCGCTGCTGCAGTTCGAGTCGGTGCGCTGGGTGGTATGGATCGGCGGCGCGGCGATCCTGCTATTCCTGACTTGGAAGATGGCGCGCGAAGCGATGTTCCCGGCAGCGGCACCGGCGGTGGCAGGCGGCAGCGACGCCGCTGCGCCGCATCTTTCGCCCTGGCGCGGTTTTTTGCGTGGTGTGCTGCTGGCCGTGTCGTCGCCGTCGGCGATTCTGTGGTTCGCGGCGGTCGGTGGCGCGTTGATCGCGAAAGCGGGGGCCACCAGCCCGACAACCGCGCTGGTGTTCCTCGGTGGATTTTTTCTCGGCGGTCTGAGCTGGACGCTCTTTATCTGCGGACTCGGCAGTCACGGGCGCAAGCGCGCGGGCGCTGGTTTGCTGCGCGCCTGCCACGTACTATCCGCGCTGCTGTTCGCGTATTTCTCGTACAGCGTGATCGTCAATGGGTATCGCGATCTGATCGTGCAGACCTCGCAGGTGGCGAGCTGATAAAAAAACGGCTTGCGTCGGCAAGCCGTTTTCTCCAATCGGGTTCGCGCCGTTCGCTCAGGCGAGAAACTGTGCGAGTTTGGGCAGATCGACGTTGCCGCCGCTGACCACCACCCCAACCCGCTTGCCCCTCACCGGCACGATGCCGTTGAGCACCGCCGCCGCGGCCAGACAACCCGTGGGCTCGACCACCATCTTCATGCGTTGCGCGAAAAAGCGCATCGTGTCGATCAACTGCTCGTCGCTGACGGTCTCGATCCGCGCCACCCGCTCGCGGATGATCGCGAACGTGTAGTGGCCGAGATGCGTGGAGGCAGCGCCGTCGGCGATCGTGCGCGGCGTGTCGATATGCACGATCTCGCCGCGCGCGAGCGATTGCTGGCCGTCGTTGCCGGCTTCCGGCTCCACGCCGATCACCATGCACGCCGGGCTCAGTTCCGCCGCCGACAACGCGCTGCCGCCGAGCAATCCGCCGCCGCCCAGGCACACGACGAGCGTGTCGAGCGGACCGGTTTCATCGATCAACTCTTTCACCGCGGTGCCCTGGCCGGCGATCACGTGCGGATGGTCGTACGGCGGAATCAGCGTCATGCCGCGCTCTTGCGCAAGCCGCCGACCAATCTCTTCGCGGTTCTCGGTATAGCGATCGTAGGTGATCACTTCGCCGCCATACCCCTTGGTCGCCGCGACCTTGGCCGCGGGCGCGTCGTGCGGCATGACGATCGTCGCGTGGATGCCGGCAAGGCGAGCCGACAGCGCGATGGCCTGCGCATGATTGCCCGACGAATAGGTCAGCACGCCCGCTTTGCGCTGCACCGCATCGAAGTG
This sequence comes from Paraburkholderia sediminicola, assembly GCF_046026895.1. Classification (GTDB taxonomy): domain Bacteria; phylum Pseudomonadota; class Gammaproteobacteria; order Burkholderiales; family Burkholderiaceae; genus Paraburkholderia; species Paraburkholderia sediminicola_C. The sequence continues at coordinate 100,590 of NZ_JAQQEU010000026.1, read as the reverse complement.
TGAAATCGCGTTATAGGCGCCGCGAAACTTGAACGCGCCCATGCGTTGGAAATTTTCACACTTGAAAAAGACCGACGCCCCCGTGCGCTCGTCGAATGTACTCGAGGTCAGCACGGGGGTACGGTGGGCGACGCCTTCGAGCCGCGCTGCGGCGTCGAGTACGTCGTCGAAAGTGGGAGCGGGAAGCGCTTGCATCGGCGAAACTCTCCTGAGCGGTGGCGAAACAGCCATTCTCCCAGCTTCGTCCATGCTTTGGAACGCCGCCCTTGTGCGCGCAGGAATGAAACAAACGTGGAAACAAAAACGGCGTAACCCGGCAATCAAGCCGGCGCTACGCCGCGGGCGATCACGCTTTGCCTGCCGCGGTTAGCGGCGGTAATACCCGTGACCGTAATAACCGTGGTAATAGCCGTGACGATAATACGGATACGGACGGCCATAGCCGTAATAGCCACCCACCACGACGGGCGGCGGCGCGTACACGACAGGTGGCGCATAAACCGGCGGCGGCGGTGCGTAATAGACTGGCGGCGGCGCTGCATATACCGGATAAGCCGGCGCGACCGGAACCCCAATGCCGATACCAACGGAAACATGGGCCTCTGCCGCCCCGGCGAGTCCCAAGCCGATTGCAGCAACGACAAACGGAACGATCTTTTTCACTTTATTCTCCTAGCGCGACCTATCAAGGACGCCGACTGCGCATGCCTTGCATGCTCTTTAATCAATGTATCGAAAAAGCCCGGGCGTATCTGTTCGCATTTGTTGCAAATTGCAATGGGCGCCAATGGGCCGTCATTCAGCCCCGATTCGCGCGAGCGCGTCCGGTCACGCCGCGGCGGCGTTTTGAACTGAAGATCAAGGGTTTGGGCGGCGTCAACGCGCGTAGAGCACCGGTTCATGCGGCGCGCGCCATTTCCGGCTTCGCGTTTCGGTAATCTTTGATTACAAATTAGCTTCAATACTGACAACGCAACCGTGCTGACAACCCTACCGAGCCGCCAATAAAAAATGCCCGGCGAATCGCCGGGCATTTCTCACCAGTCAACGCAGCGGATTCAGCCCACTTTCACGTACGCAAATTCGCGGGACACGCTGGGCGGAACGTACGCGCCGCTAATGCGAACGCGCGGAGTCAGGCGCTTTTTCTGGTCCCACCAGCGACGGCGCTGTGCGTGTGTCAGGAACCGCAAATGTTTTCGGTAAGAAAAAATACTCATCGTGAACCTCCGGAATCTGACTGCGTAACGAAGTACCCAGAAACAGCCACTGCCAAACGAGTCTTGAACGATTGTGAGCAGTTTTCGAACTTGCGGGCAGCGCGCCGGCGCATGTCCGGCTGCATGTGCCATATCGGGCGCAAACTGTTCTCGGGAAAATCGAGCCGGATCACGCCGCCGACACCGAATGCGCGATACTCCTGCTTTCCCGTTCAAATGTTCCGTCCGGAGCAGGCAATCATGTCCCAGTTCCCTTTGCCGCGCCTTGGCTTTATCGGTGCGGGCCGACTCGCGCGTTGTCTCGCGCTGAGCTTTTCACGCGCCGGCTACCCGGTCACGGCGGTGGCGAGCCGTTCGGCGGCGTCGACCGGCCGCCTTGCCAGTCAAATCGAGCATTGCGCGGCATCTGATGATCCGCAACAGGTCGTCGACGCCGCCGACATTGTGTTTTTAGCAGTTCCTGATGACAGCATCGGTACGTCAGCGCACACACTGCGGTTCGGCCTTGACGCCGCCAGCCGGCACGGCAAGGCGCTCGTGCATTGCAGCGGTGCTTCGCCGGTCGAACTGCTGTCCCCGGCGCGCGACCAGGGGGTGTCGATCGGCGGTTTTCATCCACTGTACCTCTTTAGCGGAGAGCTCGCCGACCTCGAGCGGATCGCCGGCTGCTCGGTGACGATCGAGGCCGACGGTGCGTTGAAGGACTCGCTGACCGCGCTGGCCGTGGCGTTGCGCTGCCATCCTCTGTCGATTCCGGCGGGCGGCCGCATGCTCTATCATGCCGCCGCGCACTATGCGGCCAGCTTCGCGCTGTGCAGCCTCGCCGAATGCGTCGCGCTATGGCGCACGCTCGGTTTCGCCGAAGACGACGCGCTGCGCGCGGTGCTGCCGATGCTCGCGGGCACGATCGAAACCGCCCGCGACAAGGGCTTGCCTAACGCGCTCGCGGGCCCGGTGTCGCGTGGCGATACGGGGGTCGTGGCCAAGCAGTTGGCGCTGCTCGAAGGGCTCGGCGGCGACCACGCGGCGCTCTACGGTCTGTTGTCGCGGCGCGCCGTCGGACTGGCCGAACGCCGCCCAACACCGCCCGCCGCGCTCGAAGCGATCGCCGCGACGGTCGAGGATTCGCTCAATCGGTCGCTGAATCAGGCCGCAGCAGGTGCAAGGGTCAAGTAAGCCGTGATAATGTGGCGTCCGGCGCCGCACGCAATCCGCGAACGCCGCGCATCGGGACCAACAGACGAGAACGCACAATGATCAAGGTCAGCATCCTCTATCCGTACCGGGAAAACGGGCACTTCGACGTAGAGTATTACTGCGTCACGCACATGCCGCTGGCGGCGAAGCTGTTCGGGGCGTCGCTGAAGGGCTGGTCGGTCGATGTCGGCATCAATGCCGGGCCGCCGGGAACGCCGCCGCCGTACGTCGCCGCGGGGCACTTCCTGTTCGATAGCGCGGATGATTTCTACAAGGTCTTCAAGCCGGCTTCCGAGCGGCTCATGGCCGACATCCCCAACTACACCGACGGCGGCAACGGCACGATTCTGATCAGCGAGATCAAGATTTCCGTGTGATGACGAGCAGACGGAGGCGAAACGGCGGCGTCTCATTCAGGCAGCCAGCGCATCCGGATCGAAGTCGCGTCACCGAATCACCGCGCGAAACACGCATGTAATCCCAATGAATCGCCGGCGCGCACCGATCGGTCCACGCCGGCCCCCGCGGCCGATCGGCGGCCGCCATCCGAAGCATAAGGACACGAGATGTTTGGCGATATCGCCCGTTTTCTGCTCAATACCGTCTTCACGCTGTTCGGCGCGGCGTTGCTGCTGCGCGCCTGGCTGCAGGTCGTGCGCATGCCGCCCTACAATCCGGTGACGAATGCCGTGCTGCAAGCCACCAACTGGATCGTGCTGCCGCTGCGCCACATCTTGCCTAGCACACGCAGCATCGACTGGGCGAGCCTTGTCGCAGCGCTGCTCGCGGCGATCGTCTATGTGGTGCTGATGGTGGTCCTCACCGGTGCCGATCCGCTCACGCTGCTGCCGACGCTGCTGATCGTCGCCGTGCTGACACTCATCAAGTGGGCGCTGAATCTGATCATCTGGATGACGATCCTGATGGCGCTGCTGTCGTGGCTCAATCCGCGCTCGCCTGCCATGCCGATTCTGTATCAACTCACCGCGCCGTTTCTGAATCCGCTGCGCCGCGTGTTGCCGCAACTCGGCGGGATCGACCTGTCGCCGATTCTGCTCTTCGTGATCGTGCAGGTGCTGTTGATGGTGGTCACGCGCGCAGCCGTTCAGCTGACTTACTTCGTGATCTGACGAAGTGATGCGTTTGCGGGAAAGGGTGTGTGATTTGCGCTGACCACCCTTTCCCGAGTAGAATTGTGCGCTCTGCGGGCGTCGTATAATGGTAATACCCTAGCTTCCCAAGCTAGAGCCGTGGGTTCGATTCCCATCGCCCGCTCCAGATACTTTCCAGCCAGCCTGTCGTCGGCACGTCCATCTACACGACCCCAGCGGCTCCATCAAGCGCCCCTCGTCTGGACGCACCCTTTTCGGTTGTGCTACCTTACGCGCACTTGCAACGCCCGCTCCACCTTTCCGGCTGAGCCTTCAGCGGAAATCCAGCACGAGCCGCCTCCATGAAGGCGGCTTTTTTGTAGCGGCGACGGCTCGGCGTGACGAGTTGCGTCTGCCTGCCGCGCGCACGATGCGCGGCTCCCGCCGCGCCAGCGCAGCCAGGTGGTCGCGTTGCCGTATCACGCAAGCCGCGAAGCCCTCACCCTAGCAGCAGCATCGACGATGATCCACGATCCAAACGACACCGGCCTGCCGGACGAACTCCCGACGCCCTCCAACCAAGCCGAAGGCCAACCCGCCAGCGACGCCGCGCCCCAGGAAGCATCCCGGGAAGCGCTGCATCGCCGCCGCATCCGCAGCTTTGTCACGCGCGCTGGCCGAGTGTCGACCGGCCAGCGCCGCGCAATGGACGAACTCGGCCCGCGTTTCGTAGTGCCCTTCGCGCCGCAGCAGCCCGACTGGGACACCGTGTTCGGCCGCGCGGCGCCGCGCGTACTGGAAATCGGTTTCGGGATGGGCGCGACCACCGCGGAAATCGCGTCGCACCGTCCGGGCGACGATTTCCTCGGGGTCGAAGTGCACGAACCCGGCGTGGGCGCGTTGCTCAAGCTGATGGGCGAGCAGTCGCTGTCGAATATCCGCATCATTCAGCACGATGCGGTCGAAGTGCTCGAACAGATGATCGCGCCGGACAGCCTCGACGGCGTGCACATCTTCTTTCCCGACCCGTGGCACAAGGCGCGTCACCACAAGCGCCGGCTGATCCAGCCGAAGTTCGTCGCGCTGCTGGTTTCGCGGCTCAAGCCCGGCGCCTATCTGCATTGCGCGACCGACTGGCAGAACTACGCCGAGCAGATGCTCGACGTGCTCGGCGCCGAGCCCACGCTGGCGAACACCGCCGACAACTACGCCAAGCGCCCGGAATATCGTCCGGTGACGAAGTTCGAGCGCCGCGGGCTGCGGCTGGGACACGGCGTGTGGGATCTGGTGTTCCGCAAACGCGGCGCGGCTTAGAAACCGCGCACCGGCCGCCCGCTGGCCGATAGCAAAAAGGTCCGCAAACGCGGACCTTTTTTCATGGCGCGTGCGCAACGAAAGCCGTCAATCGGTCCAGCTCAACGCCCCGCTATAGCCGACCAGCAGGATCAACAGCCCGAAGCCAATCCGATACCACGCAAACGCGGTGAAGTCGTGCGAAGCGATGTAACGCAACAGCCACCGCACGCAGACAAAAGCGCTGACGAACGCCGCGGCGAAACCGAGCGCGAAGTTGCCGAGCGCGTCGGTGGACAGCTGGTGCCAGTCCTTGTGCAGTTCATAAGCGGTCGCGCCGAAGATGATCGGAATCGCGAGAAAAAACGAAAACTCCGTGGCGACGCGCCGCTCCAGCCCGAACAGCATCCCGCCGATGATCGTCGAGCCCGAGCGCGACATGCCCGGAATCAGCGCGAAACACTGCGCGAGGCCCACTTTCAGCGCATCCAGCGCGCTCAGGTCGTCCACCTCGCGCACGCGCACCACCGCGTCACCGCGCGCCCGCTGACGGGCCTCCGCCCACAGAATCACGAGGCCGCCGACCACCAGCGCAAAGGCCACCGGCACCGGCGAAAACAGCGCTGCCTTGATGGATTTTTCGAATAGCAGCCCGAGCACGATCGCCGGAATCGTCGCGATGATCACGTTCAGCGTGAAGCGGCGCGCCTCCGGCCGGCTCGGCAGGCCGGCCACCACGCTGCCGATGCGGCGGCGGAACTCCCAGCACACGGCGAGAATCGCGCCAAGCTGGATCACGACATCGAAGGTCTTCGCGTGCTCGTCGGTGAAATTCAGCAGACTGCCGACGACGATCAGATGCCCGGTGCTCGACACCGGCAAAAACTCCGTCAAACCTTCGACGACGCCCAGAATCAGCGCCTTGCAAGCCAGTAGCCAGTCCATCCGTGCTCCCCATCGCGGTAGATTGTCGGAACGAACAGGACCGGCACGTACAGTCACATGCGGGCGCGGCCCGGCCGGCCGCGCCCGCCGTCATTTTTCGACGATTTGAACGCGTATGCCGTTTGTAAGGATGGTAATTGTACCGGGTTCATAGTTCACTCCGGCAAATTGCAGTTGTTCTGGCTTGAACGTGTAGATCGGATAGTTGGTCAGCAATTGCGTCGCGAGCAATGCCGCGGCCGCATTGATCTGCTGCGTGTAGACCTGCGCCTGGCCGCTCACGCTGACGTTGTCGACATTCGGCGACTTGAGCACGACCGAACGGCTGGCAGCGTCGTAGGCCAGTTCGCTCGACAGCGTGAACACGCCGTCGACCGGCTGCGGCATGAACGGGCTCGCGAAGCGCGCGTCGAGCTTCACCGACACGCGGTTCGCGTCCGGCAGTAAAGCGACCACGGGGTGGGTCAGCGCGACATCGAACACTTGCGAGACCGTGCGCTGATACGGGAATTTGCGCTGCACTGCGTCCTGCACCTGCTGCTGCGAGAACGTGTAGTGCGACGGAATGAACGGAAAAATCGGCGTCGCGCAGGCCGCGAGCGATACCGTGATGCCAAGCGCGCTACAACCGGTCAGCGCGGCGTGCAGAAAGCGGCGCCGGGCCGGCGCTGCGGGTCGAGTCATGCGAGATCTCCTTGGGAAAGGCTTGTCGAGCATGCGGGTGGGCGGGCTCGAGGTTGGGCCGATGGGGGTTGGACTGGCGCGCGTGGCGAAGGTCATTAACTTAACGTGCCTGAAGCGCTGTAGGACTACCGCGGCACCACTGCGGGACTACCGCGCGGCCGCTTGCGGCTGGGTTTGCACTTCGAGCTGCGTCAGCCATGCGAGCGCTTCGGCGCGATTCGTCCCGCACATTTCGCTTTGCGGCTGCAGGCCAGAACAGCACGCCGGCCGCTCCGGCCGGCCGAAGATCGCGCAGCGCAGGTCGTCGCCGAGTTGCACGCAGCGCACGCCCGCCGGCTTGCCATCCGGCATGCCCGGAATGGGGCTCGAAATCGACGGCGCGATACAGCACGCGCCGCAATCGGGGCGGCACGCATGATCGGCCACGCGAAACGGCGACTCACGCTTCACGACGCCCTTTGCCAGGTTTGGCAGGTTTGTCCGCGCACTCTCTCGCACGCTTTTCTGTACATCGCTCACGGCACTCTTCCTGATCCCGAAAACGGGCAATGCATTATCAGACCCGCATTGTGCCACCGCATTCCGTGCGACCTTTTTACGCAATCCGGCCGTGGGTCGCGCCCTTAAACTCGAAGGCTCCAAAAGGCCACGCGCGCGAGGCGTCCGCGCTGTCCGGTTTGCTCCGCACTCCGTCCGCACCCGCCTGCGCCACTGTGGCCAACCGACCCGAGCCGCTCATGCCTACCGTCGCCAACACGCTATTCCGTCCCGACCTGCTCGCCAGATACAGCGCGAACGGCCCACGGTATACGTCCTATCCGACCGCGCTACAGTTCCACGACAACTTCGACCCCGCCGACTATCTGCGCGCCGCCGCCGACCCGGGCGCGTCCGGCACCGATCTCTCGCTGTACTTCCACATTCCGTTTTGCGACACCGTGTGCTTCTACTGCGGTTGCAACAAGGTCGCGACGAAAAACCGCGCGCACGCGCGTCCCTACCTCGATCGCCTGAAGCGCGAAATAGCGCTGCAGGCCGCGTGCTTCGACCAGCAGCGTCCGGTGTCGCAACTGCATTGGGGCGGCGGCACGCCGACGTTTCTATCGCACGATGAAATGGCTGAGCTGATGGCCGCGACGCGTCAGCACTTCAAGTTGCTGCCCGATGCCGAAGCCGAATATTCGATCGAAGTCGACCCGCGCGAAGCGTCGCCCGACACCGTCGCGCATCTGCGCAAACTCGGCTTCAACCGGATGAGTCTCGGCGTGCAGGACTTCGATCCGCTCGTGCAGCAGGCGATCAACCGCATTCAGCCGCTCGGGATGACCACCTCGGTGATGCAGGCCGCGCGCGACACCGGCTTTCATTCGATCGGCGTCGATCTGATCTACGGCCTGCCGCATCAAACCGTCGACAGCTTCAGCCGCACGCTCGACACGATGATCGAACTCGCGCCCGACCGTCTGTCGGTGTTCGCCTACGCGCACATGCCGCAGATCTTCAAGATGCAGCGTCAGATGGACCCCGCCATGCTGCCCTCGGCGCAGCAGCGGCTCGCGCTGCTGCAACGGGTGGTCGAACGTCTGACGGGGGCGGGCTATGTGTACATCGGCATGGATCACTTCGCACTGCCTACCGACGAACTCGCGCGCGCGCAAGCGCAACGCACTTTGCAGCGCAACTTCCAGGGCTATAGCACGCGCGCGGAATGCGATCTGATCGGCTTCGGGGCATCGTCGATCGGCAAGGTCGGCGACGTGTACGCGCAGAACGCGAAACACCTACCCGGCTATGCGGCGGCGATAGACGCGGGCGAGCTGGCGATCACGCGCGGTGTGCGCCTCACCGCCGACGATCGCCTGCGCCGCGACGTGATCACGCAGGTGATGTGCAACCTGGAATTGCGCTTCGATGAATTCGAAGCCGCTTACGGCCTGCGCTTCGCCGAAACCTTCGCGCCGGAGCTGGAGCGCTTGCGCGGCTCCGAGCGGGACGGTCTGGTGTCGATCAGCGCGGGCAAGCTCGAAGTGCAGATGGCCGGACGCATGCTGGTGCGCAACATCGCGATGGTGTTCGACCGCTATCTCGGTCAGCAGACCCTCGACCGGTTTTCCCGCACGGTCTAGGCGCTTCGCGGCGGGCGCAAGCAAGTGGCTTGCCCGTCGTCGAATTTTCGGCCATAATCTGCGTCTTCGCGGCGCGCCATGTTCTGACGCGTACGCTGCAAGATCTGCCCAGGTGGTGAAATTGGTAGACGCAGGGGACTCAAAATCCCCCGCCGCAAGGCGTGCCGGTTCGATTCCGGCCCTGGGCACCAAAGAATTCGATTGACCGGTTGTTCTGCTTTTCCTCAAACCCCGCCAGCGCTTGCTGCCTGCGGGGTTTGTCGTTTCTGGGCGGCCGGATCAGGCCGCCCGCAAGAGCGCATCGAACCAGGCCGCCTCGCGCCTGGCCAAGCCAGACAGCGTGAGCGCAAATCCCGCCGCCCACGCCGCCTAACCGCATCCTTAGCGCCCCGCCACTTGCGCGCCGCCCTGCGTTTGCGCGCGCCGGCGCTTGAACACATAGCCGCCCCACATCACCGCCAGCCACAGCGGCACGAGCAACACCGACATCGACAGCCCCGGCGTCATCGCCAGAATCACGAGGATCAGCGCCATGAACGCGAGGCAGATCCAGTTGCTGAGCGGAAACCAGAACGACTTGAACACGAGCGTCCGGCCCGCCGCCACCATCGCCTTGCGCGACTTCAGATGCGTCAGGCTGATCAGCGCCCAGTTCAGCACCAGTGCCGCGACCACCAGCGCCATCAGCAGGCCGAGCGCTTCGGCCGGGATCAGGTAGTTGATGATCACGCAGGTGAACGTCGCGAGCGCCGACAAACCGATTGCCATGTACGGCACGCCGCGCCGGTCGACCTTCATCAGCGCGCGCGGCGCGTTGCCCTGCTCCGCGAGACCGTAGAGCATGCGGCTGTTCGCATACACGCCGCTGTTGTACACCGACAGCGCCGCCGTCAGCACCACCACGTTGAGGACGTTCGCGGTCAGGGTCGAACCGATCTGCGAGAAGATCATCACGAACGGGCTGCCCCCCGCGGCGACTTCGTTCCACGGATACAGCGACAGCAGCACCGCCAGCGAGCAGATGTAGAAAATCAGAATCCGGTAGATCACCTGATTCACGGCCTTCGGAATGCTCTTCTGCGGATCGGCGGCCTCAGCGGCGGTAATGCCGATCAGCTCCAGCCCGCCGAACGAAAACATGATCACCGCGAGCATCATGAAGAGGCCGTGGAAGCCGTGCGGGAAAAAGCCGCCATGGCTCCACAGGTTGGTGATCGAGGCCTGCGGGCCGCCGTGCCCGCTGATCAGCAGATAGCCGCCGAACAGGATCATGCCGATCACCGCCACGACCTTGATGATCGCGAACCAGAACTCGGTTTCGCCGTAGGCCTTGACGTTGGCCAGATTGATCGCATTGATGCCGGCAAAGCACACCAGCGCCGACACCCACGTCGGCACACCCGGCCACCAGTAATGCACATAGGTGCCGACCGCGGTCAGCTCGGCCATGCTCACGAGCACGTACAGCACCCAGTAGTTCCAGCCGGACAGGAAGCCGGGGAAATCACCCCAGTATTTGTAGGCGAAGTGGCTGAACGAACCGGCGACCGGTTCCTGCGCGACCATCTCGCCCAACTGCCGCATGATCATGAAAGCGATGATGCCGCCGATCCCGTAGCCGAGAATCATCGACGGCCCGGCTGCCTGCAACACGCTCGCGGAGCCGAGAAAGAGGCCCGTGCCGATGGCGCCGCCCAGCGCGATCAACTGGATGTGGCGATTCTTCAGCCCGCGCTTCAGGCCGTCTTGCTGCTGTGCACTATTCAAATTGCGCTCCAGTGTATGGATATCGAACACCCAGTCGGACTTGTGGCCCGGCCCGGCAAAACCAATGAGTTTACCTCGGCGGAAATGCCCTAAATACTGGGATCAACCCGCGTTGGTTCTGCGCCGCACTTAACGGTGAGGATTGTGATTGTCACTCGCGTGGCGCTTCGGTATGGTCCCCTAGTCCGGTTTCAGCCTGCGGAGATTCAATATGTTGCTCAAACGTCTGCTTTGCGCTGCTGCTGTGTCTCTCTGCTTCGCGGGGGTGGCCGCCGTCGCGCAAACGGCGACGCCCACGCCTGCGCAAGCCGACGAGCCCGCCGCACCAGCCAGCGCGCCCCAGGCGCCGGCGCCCGCGCCTGCCGCCACGGCGCCGGCCGCCACACCCGCCCCGTCAATGGCCGTAGCTCCCAAAGCCGCCGCCGCGCCGATGAGCGGCCCGGTGCGCAACGTCGTGCTGGTTCACGGCGCGTTTGTCGACGGGTCGAGCTGGAACGGCGTGGTCGCGAAATTGCAACAGAAGGGCTATCACGTGAGCTCGGTGCAGATCCCGCTCACGTCGCTCGCCGACGATGTCGCCGCGACCCGCCGCGTGCTCGGGCGCCAGGATGGCCCCACCATGCTGGTCGGCCACTCGTGGGGCGGCGTCGTGATCACCGAGGTGGGCGCGAACGCGCCGAACGTCGCGGGCCTGGTGTATGTCGCCGCGCTCGCGCCGACGCTGCGCGAGTCGGCGATGGATCTGCTCAAGCGCACGGCGCCGATGCCCGCGGGCGAAGCCACGATTACGGACTCGAGCGGCTTCCTGTGGCTCGACCGTGGCCGCTATCACGCCGACTTCGCCGCGGACGTGCCCGAGAACGTGACGCGCGTGCTCTCCGCCGCGCAAGTGCCGATCTCCGCGAAGGCGTTCAGCGAGACGGTGAGCCAGGTCGCCTGGAGGGAAAAGCCGTCGTGGTACGTGCTGACGACCAAGGACCGCGCGGTGTCGCCGGAAGTGCAGAAATTCATGGCTGACCGGATGGGCGCGAAAGTCGTGCCGATGGCGTCGAGCCACCTCGTGCCGGTGTCGCATGCGGGCGCGCTCGCCGATGTGATCGACCGCGCGGCCCGCGAGTTGAGCCGGCAGCAGTAGCGTGGCGGATAGGGATGCGCGTGCGTGCCGACGATCATTAGCGATTGTCGGCACGCGTCCACTCGCACCTGAGCGCTCATTCAACCGCGCATCAGTCCACCGCAGCGATCAGCGCAGATTCGTGGTCGCCAGTTCGACGACCTCGTCCCCTCGCCCATTGAGCACCGCCCGCAGCATATACAGGCTGAAGCCCTTCGCCTGCGCCCACTGAATCTTCGGCGGCAACGCGAGCTCGTGCTTCGCGGTCACCACGTCGATCACCGCGGGCCCCGGATGGGCGAAAGCCTCACGCAAAGCCGGCTCGATATTCTCCGATTGCTCGATACGGACTCCGTAGATTCCCGCGCCTCGCGCAATCGCTGCGAAGTCGGTCGCGGCGAGATCCGTGCCGGCTTCAAGGTAGCCGCCCGCCTTCATCTCCATGGCGACAAAGCCGAGCGTGCTGTTGTTGAACACCACGACCTTGATCGGCAGATCGAGCTGCCGCGCGGTGAGCAGATCGCCGAGCAGCATCGACAGCCCGCCGTCGCCCGACAGCGAAATCACCTGGCGGCCCGGCTCGGCCGCTTGCGCGCCGAGCGCCTGCGGCATCGCATTCGCCATCGAACCGTGGTTGAACGACCCGTGCAGGCTGCGCCCGCCGTTCATGGTCAGATAGCGTGCGGCCCATAGCGTCGGCGTGCCGACGTCGGCGCAGAACACCGCGTCTTCGTTGGCGACCTGGTCGACGATGCTGGTGAGGTACTGCGGATGAATCGCGCGCCCCGGATCGGACGGCCGCGCGAGATCGTCGAGACCCTTGCGCGTGTCAGCGTAATGCTTGCGCGCGTTGTCGAGGAAGCGCCGGTCGGTCTTGCGTTTGAGCTTCGGCAACAGCGCCTGCAAGGTCGCCTTGACGTCGCCGACGAGACCCAGCTTCAACGGCGCGCGCTTGCCGAGCGCGGAGCCGCGCCGGTCGATCTGCACCACGTTGCCATGCGACGGATAAAAGTTGCGATACGGAAAGTCGGTGCCGAGCATCACCAGGGTGTCGCACGACATCATCGCGTGATAGCCGGAGCTGAAGCCGATCAGCCCGGTCATGCCGACGTCGAACGGATTGTCCCACTCGACGTATTGCTTGCCGCGCAGCGCATGCACGGTCGGCGCGCCGAGCTGGTCGGCGAAGGCGACTACTTCGTCGTGCGCACCCGCGCAGCCGCTGCCGCACAGCAGCGTCACGCCGCCCGCCTGATTGAGCAGATCGGCGAGCCGGTCGAGATCCGCCGCGGACGGCACCACCGTCGAGCGCTCCAGCGTGCCGGCCCACGCCGGCGTCTCCTCGGGCGCGTCGCCGAGCGCGACATCGCCCGGCAGCACGATCACCGCGACGCCCCGTTCCTCGATCGCGGTACGCATCGCGCGCGCCAGAACGCGGGGAAACTGCGAGGGATTCGTCACCAGTTCGACAAAGTGGCTGCACTCCTTGAACAACTCTTGCGGATGGGTTTCCTGAAAGTAGCCGAGGCCGATTTCCGAGGATGGAATGTGCGCGGCGATCGCGAGCACGGGCTGATGATTGCGATGACAGTCATACAGGCCGTTGATCAGGTGCAGATTGCCCGGACCGCAACTGCCCGCGCAGACCGCGAGCTTGCCGGTCGCGGCGGCATCGGCGCCGGCGGCGAAGGCCGCCACTTCTTCGTGACGCGTGTGCATCCAGCGAATCGAGCCGAGCCGTTGCAAGCTATCCGACAAGCCGTTCAGGCTGTCGCCCGTCACGCCCCAGATCCGTTCGACGTCCGCTGCCGCCAGTGTTTTGGCCAGATAATCCGCAATAGTCTGCTTACCCATGCTGTACCCCGCTCGGTGAGAAAGACGGTGCCTCTGGAATGCCAGAGAGTACAGCTTGCGCGCAAAACGTGTCGCGCGGAGGCTCGTTCGCGGCGAGCCGTAAGCGTGATGAAATGACCGCGCTGGCGAGCCACACGGCTAGCGGCCGCCTGCTGCGATCACTACCGCTATCGCAGCATGAACGACATCGCCGACAGACAGTTCAGCATTCGCACCGCATGTTCCGCCGACGCCGCGCGAAAGCGCAACGTCACCGCGTCGACGCGCGTGAGCGTCGGCCATTGGCAGAACAGATCGGCGAGCGCGCTGGTCTGCACGCGCAGTTCGCAGTCGACCGGCTTCGCGTCGACACGCGTCGCGTGCGGCGCATAACCATCCTCGACATGCTGCCGGACCACTTCCCGCGCGGCGCTTCTTATCGCCGCGCGCGCGGCCGCCGGCGATTGCGTGACGCCGCTCGCATGCCCGGTCGCGCTCTTCGTGACGACAAAACGCGCGTGCGGAAAACGCGGCGCGGTTTCTTCGGCAAAGATGTCATCGCCGGATAAAAGCACGACGCGTGCGCCATATTCTTCGGCCAGTGCGCCATACACACCCGCCTCACCAAGCTCGACGCCGTTGAAAGCAACCCGCGCGAAAGCAAAGCTGTTGATCGTGTGCGCGAGGACGCCGCGCGTTTGCGACATCGCGTGATAGCCGATCATGAAGACCAGCGCCGCGCCGTATTCGAGCCCGGCCATCATGCCCAGCGTGCGCGGCTTGCCGAGCACGACCTGGGCGCGTGCATCGAGCAGGTCGGGCAGCAGGTTGCGAAAGCCGCCGTGCGAATCGTTGACCCATACCTCGGTGGCGCCGCCGTCGAACGCGCCTTCGATCGCGGCGTTCGCTTCGAGCGTCATCCAGCGGCGCGCGGCTTCGTATTCGCCATTGCCGGCGCGGGTCTGCTCGGGATGAAACACGCCGGCCACGCCTTCGATATCGGCGGAAATCAGGACTTTCATCAGGACTTGGGCTTCAGTAGTTGAGCGAGGTCGGGCGCGCTGTCGTGCAGCGACAAGCGCCGATGACCGTCGCGACCCGTCACGGAAACAGCGCTCCACAACGCATCGACGATCGCCTGCTCGACGCTGTCCGCGCACGCGCGAAACAGCGAGTCCAGACGCGCGTCGGCGACGAGCGGCGGCAGCGCAATGAAGTCGGCGGCGTGCGGCACGGTATAGGCGGTCGAAAACGCCAGCGCGAGGTCGCCGCTGCCGTGGCCGTACACCGAGCCGGTTCGTGCGAGACCGGCTGCGGCGCGCAACGAGAGACGCTTGAGTTGACGCGCGTCGAGCGGCGCATCGGTGGCGACGATCATGATGATCGAGCCTTGCTCGGGCTTCGAGACCGACGCATCCGCAGCCGCTGCCTCGGCAGCCGCTTGCGCCGCGCGTGCGCGTTCGGCCAGCACGCGGCCGAGCGGCGCGCTGTCGATCGTCAGCATCGGCAGGCGGCCGAAGTTCGCCAGCACCAGCGCGCCGACGGTATAGCGATGGGCCGCCACGTCCACCACCCGCGACCCGTTACCGATGCCGCCCTTCAGATCGAAGCACGACATCCCCCGTCCCGCGCCGACCGCGCCGCTCGCGACCTGCGCGCTGGCGTTGTCGAATGCGTCGTCGAAATGCTGCCCGGTGACGGCCAGCGCCTGAATGTCGTTCAGGTAGCCGTCATTGCATTCGAACACCAGCGGATTGACCGTCGACCACTCGCGTCCGATCTGCGGATTCGCGCGGATCGCCGCACGAATCTGCGCCTGCGCGAGCGCCGCGACGCCGAACGTATTGGTCAACGCGATCGGCGTTTCGAGCGTGCCGAGTTCGTCGACCTGCACCAGCCCGATGCTTTTGCCGAAGCCGTTGATCACCGAGGCCGCCGCGGGCACCTTGTCGACGTACGGATCGCCCTGATGCGGACGAATCACGGTCACACCGGTTTGCAGCGCGCCTTGATCGAGCGTGCAATGTCCAACGGTCACGCCCGCGACATCGGCGATCGTGCCGAGCGGCCCGCTCGGCAACGTGCCGATATGCGGCGCGGGCAGCGCTGAATGATCGGCTGCGCTCATGGCCGGTCGAGCTTCGGATCGAGCGCGTCGCGCAAACCGTCGCCGAGCAGATTGAACGCCAGCACGGTCAGGAAAATCGCGAGACTCGGAAACAGCGCGATGTGCGGCGCGGTAACCATGTCGGCGCGCGCTTCGTTGAGCATCGCGCCCCACTCGGGGGTCGGCGGTTGCGCGCCGAGGCCGAGGAACGACAGGCTCGCCGCCGTGATGATCGACGTGCCGATACGCATCGTGAAGTACACCACCACCGACGATATCGTGCCCGGCAAAATGTGCCGCACGATGATGGTCCAGTCCGACGCGCCGATGCTGCGCGCCGCTTCGATATACGTGAGCTGCTTGAGCATCAGCGTATTGCCGCGCACGAGCCGCGCAAACGCGGGAATGCTGAAGATCGCCACCGCGCAGATCACGTTGATCATGCCGTTGCCGAGAATCGCCACCACGCCGATCGCCAGCAGAATGCCGGGGAACGCGAACAGCACGTCGGCCACGCGCATCGTGATGCGATCCCACCAGCCTTCGTAGTAACCGGCCAACAGTCCGAAGAACGTGCCGATCACCGCGCCGATCGCCACGGACAGAAAGCCCGCTTCGAGCGAGATGCGCGAACCCACGAGAATGCGGCTGAAAATATCCCGGCCCAGCGAATCGACGCCGAACCAGTGCGCGGCGGACGGCCCCGCGTTCAACGCGTCGTAGTCGAAGAAATTCTCCGGGTCGTACGGCACGATATGCGGCGCGGCGATCGCGATCACGATCAGCAGCAGCACGAAGATGCCGGCGGCGAGCGCCACGTGCTGCTTGCGGAATTTGCGCCAGAACTCGCTCCACGGGGTGCGGATCGCGCGTTCGGCAGGAGCGGCAGTGGCCGCGTTCGGCTCGGTGGCGGTCGTGCTCATGCGGGCCTCACTTGAAACGGATGGTCGGATTGATCACGGCGTACAGCACGTCCACGACCAGGTTGATGATGATGAATTCAAGCGAGAACAACAGCACTTCGGCCTGAATCACCGGATAGTCGCGCATCGACACGGCGTCCACCAGCAGGCGTCCGAGCCCTGGCCAGTTGAACACCACTTCGACGACGATCGAGCCGCCCAGCAGAAAGCCGAATTGCAGCCCCATCATCGTGATGACGGGGATCAGCGCGTTGCGCAGGCAGTGCTTGACGATCACGAGCCGCTCGGGCACCCCCTTGGCGCGTGCGGTGCGCACGAAATCCTCGTGCATCACTTCGACGAACGAGGCCCGCGTGAAGCGCGCCATCACTGCGGCGACGGCCGCGCCGAGCGTGAGCGACGGCAGCACGTAGCTCTGCCACGAGCCGTCGCCGACGATCGGCAGCCAGCCGAGTTGCACGGAGAAAATCTCCATCAGCAGCATGCCGAGCGCGAACGCGGGAAACGAAATGCCCGACACCGCGAGCGTCATGCCGAGCCGGTCGGGCCAGCGGTTGCGCCACACCGCCGAGACGATGCCGAGCGCCATGCCGATCACGACCGCCCACACCATGCTCGCGACCGTGAGCCACAGCGTCGGCATGAAGCGCTCGGCGATTTCCTGGCTCACCGGCCGCTTGCTGCGCGTCGAGATGCCGAAGTCGCCTTGCGCGATGCGCCAGAAGAAGCGGACGAACTGCTGCGGCATCGGCCGGTCGAGACCGAGGTCGGCGCGCACCAGCGCGACGGTCGCCTCGTCCGCTTCGGGACCGGCGGCGAGCCGCGCCGGATCGCCCGGCAGCAGATGCACGAACAGGAAGACCAGCACGGCGACGATGAAGAGCGTCGGCAGCAGGCCAAAGAGACGTTTGACGAGGAAGTTCAGCATGGAACCCAATCCGGCAATGATGCGGGCAACGAGGAATCGTGTGCGGCGGTATCGCGACCGTGCGGTCCGGCGCGCTGCTGGAACAACGACAACAGCAGCGCGCCCGGCTCGCGCGTTCAGCGCGTTACCTCGTCACCTGATCGCGATCTCGTCGAAGTTGAACGAGCCGTCCGGCGCGACGTAAGCGCCCGACAGACGTTTGCTGCGCGCGTACACGACCTTCTCCTTGACGAGGAAGATCCACGGCGCGTCGGCCCAGATGCGCTTTTGCGCATCGGTGTAGAGCGCGGTCTTCTGCGTGCGGTCGGTGACTTCGAGCGCCTGCTTCAGATCGCTGTCGACGGTGTCGTTCCTGTAGTACGCCGTATTGACCATCTTCGGCGGGAACGATACGGACGCGAGCAGCGGCGTGATCGCCCAGTCGGCCTCACCCGTCGACGACGACCAGCCCGAGTAGTACATCCGCACCGGCGCGGTGGCCGCGTCCTGCGCGCTCTCCACCTTCGCGACGCGCTGCCCAGCTTCGAGCGCTTCGACCTGCGCCTTGATGCCGACTTGCGCGAGTTGCTGCTGCACGAACTGGATCACCTTCTGCGCGGTCGAGTAGTTATACGCGGACCACAGCGTGGTTTCGAAACCGTTCGGATAGCCCGCTTCCTTCAGCAGCGCGCGCGCCTTCACCGGGTCATACGGCCAGGGCCCGAGCTTGGTCGCGTAGTCGACGCCTTGCGGCACCACGCCGTCGGCCGGCGTCGCGTAGCCGGCGAACACGACCTTGGTCAGCGCTTCCTTGTTGACCGCGTAGTTCAGCGCTTCACGCACCTTCGGGTTGTCGAACGGCTTCTGGTTCACGTTCAGGCTGATGTAGCGCTGAATGATCGACGGCGAAGCGATCAGATCGACCTTCGGGCTCGCCTGCAATTGCGCGGCCTGTTCGAACGGCACCTGGAACGCGAAGTCCGCTTCGCCGGTGCGCATCAGCGCGGCGCGCGTGTTGTTGTCCACCACCGGCTTCCAGTCGATCGCGTCGATCTTCGGGTAGCCCTTCTTCCAGTAGCCGGCGAACTTCTTCACCGTCAGATCGCCCGCCGGTTCCCACTTCACGAGTTCGAACGGACCCGTGCCGACCGGATGAAACGCGATGTCCTTGCCGTACTTCTTCAGCGCGTCCGGCGAGATCATCACCGCCGACGGATGCGCGAGCACGTTGACGAACGCGGAGAACGGCGCTTTCAGCGTGATCCGCACCGTGTACGGATCGACCACTTCGGTCTTCTCGATGCGGCTGAACATGTTGTAGCGCTTGAGCTTGTTCGCCGGATCCGTCACGCGATCGAAGTTCGCTTTCACTGCTGCGGCGTTGAAGTCGGTGCCATCCTGGAACTTCACGCCGTGACGCAACTTGAACGTGTAGACCGTGGCATCCGGGCTCGCTTCGTAGCTGTCGGCCAGCACGTTGATCAGCTTCATGTCCTTGTCGAAACCGAACAGGCCTTGATAGAACGACTTCGCGACGGCTTGCGACAGCGTGTCGTTCGCATCATACGGATCGAGCGTCGTGAAGGTCGACGCGACGGCCATCACGGCCGTGGTGTCGGCGTGCGCCGCATTGCCCGCGAGCATCGCGAACACCACCGCGCCGCCGCTGACCAGCGCGCGCAAACGAAACGGAGAAGACGGGACCAGCAGGTTCATGAGGTTGGCTCCAGGCTGCGAGATGAAACAGGTTGAGGTTGCGAGAGAAATCGCTTTGCTTTGGGTTGGGCTTCGGTCTTTGCTTCGCTTACTTGCTTCGGTTGCTTGCTTCGGTTGCTTGCTTTGGTTTATTGCTTCGTTGATCGTTTCGCGTCGTCGCATCAGTACGCGCCGCCGACCCGATGCTGCGCGACGAAATGATCCGCTCCCACCGCCACGAGCGGTGCGACGACGGGTTCGTCGTCGAGCGCGCGGATCGGGCTCGGAATGTCGTCGGCGGCGAGCATGCGCTTCGCGTGGCGGCGCGCCGGATCGGCCACCGGCACCGCGCCCATCAGCTTGCGCGTGTACGGATGCTGCGGCGCTTCGAACACCGCGCGGCGCGGACCGATCTCGACGATCTGGCCGAGATACATCACGGCGACGCGATGACTGACACGCTCGACCACGGCCATGTCGTGCGAAATGAACAGATACGCGACGCCGAGTTCGCGTTGCAGATCCAGCATCAGATTGACGATCTGCGCCTGCACCGACACGTCGAGCGCGGACACGGATTCGTCGGCGATCACGACTTTCGGGTTCAACGCGAGCGCCCGCGCAATCGCGATGCGTTGACGCTGCCCGCCGGAGAATTCGTGCGGATAGCGGCGCGCGGCCTCGGCCGGCAAGCCGACTTTTTCGAGCAGCCATGCGACCCGCGCCTGAGCCTGCGCACCTTGCGCGACGCCGTGCACGAGCAGCGGCTCCATGATCGAGAAGCCGACCGTCAGACGCGGATTCAGCGACGCGAACGGGTCCTGAAAAATGAACTGGATGTCGCGCCGCAGCGCCTGCAACGCGGGCCCGGTCAGCGAACTGATTTCCTTGCCGTCGAATTCGATCGAGCCGCTTTGACTCTCCACCAGACGCAACAGCGAGCGCCCGGTGGTCGACTTGCCGCAACCCGATTCGCCGACCAGCGCGAGCGTTTCGCCGGGACGCAAATCGAAGCTGACTTTTTCGACCGCATGCACGCGGCCCGTGACCCGGCCGAAGAGGCCGCTTCGAACCGGAAAGCGCGTGACCAGATCACGCACGCGCAGAATCGGCGGCGTGCTTTTTGCTGCACCAGCGGTTGCATTTCCCCGGCCACGGAGGCGGCGGGGCGCACGGCTTGATCGCCGCCGCCCAGGCTGGCCTGTTCGACGGTCAGAATCGGAAAGCGCGCGGGCTGATCGGTGCCCTGCATCGCACCCAGACGCGGTACGGCCGCGAGCAAGGCTTTCGTATAAGGATGCGACGGCGCGGCGAACAGCGCCTCCGATGCGCCCTCTTCGACCTTCTCGCCGCGATACATCACCAGCACGCGATCGGCCACCTCGGCGACCACGCCCATATCGTGCGTGATGAAGATCACGCCCATGTTCATCTCGTCCTGCAGGCCGCGGATCAGTTGCAGGATCTGCGCCTGGATCGTCACGTCGAGCGCGGTGGTCGGCTCGTCGGCGATCAGCAGCGCGGGCTTGCACGACAACGCCATCGCGATCATCACGCGCTGGCGCATGCCGCCCGACAACTGATGCGGAAAGCGCGCCGCCACGCGCCGTGCTTCAGGAATCCGAACGAGTTCGAGGAGGCGCAGCGTTTCGGCATGCGCGGCCTGGCGGCTCTTGCCCTGATGCAACGCGATCGCTTCGCTGATCTGGTCGCCGACCGGGAAGACCGGATTGAGCGATGTCATCGGCTCCTGGAAGATCATCGCGATGTCGGCGCCGCGAATCGCCCGCATCGTGCCGCCCGACGCCTTCGCGAGATCGAGCACGCTGCCGTCGCGGCGCCGGAATGCGATGCTGCCGCCGGCCACGCGCCCGCCGCCGTGCTCGATCAGCCGCATCAACGCGAGCGACGTCACCGATTTGCCCGAGCCCGATTCGCCGACGATCGCCAGCGTCTCGCCGCGCTCGACCGTCAGCGACAGATTGCGCACCGCGTTGAAGGTCGAGCCGCCGCGGCGGAACGCGACCGAAAGGTCGTCGACCGCGAGCACGCGTTGCGGCGGCATGGTTTCGATAAGCGGACGGGCGGTGTGCGAAGAAGTCGACACGGTGGTTCCTTTGAATTCGAACGCGGCTAACGTGGAGTCGGGCGAAGGTTCAGGTTCTGCGGGCGGGCAAGCGGTCTAGCGATAGATCGCCGTTACCGGCGCTTCGCCGAGCCGCGCGAACCCGCGATACATGCCTTCGGTATTGAATGGCAGCGTGACGTTGCCGCGCGCATCGACGGCGATCAGGCCGCCGCGTCCGTCGATCTTCGGCAAGCGGTTCATCACCACGTCGTGAGCCGCTTCTTCCAGCGAGACGTTGCGGTACGCCATCTGCGCGGCGACATCATAGGCGGCGACCATGCGCATGAACATCTCGCCGGAGCCGGTGGTCGATACCGCGCAGGTCGCGTCGTCGGCATAGCAACCCGCGCCGATCAGCGGCGTGTCGCCGACCCGGCCGACCTGCTTGTTGGTGACGCCGCCGGTCGACGTTGCCGCCGCCACGTGACCGTGCCGATCCAGCGCGACCGCGCCGACGGTGCCGAACTTGCGGTTCGGATCGATCGGTTCGTGCGGTGTGGGTTCGTCGCCGTGATTCGATGACGATGCGGCGGCGAGCGCGGCGCCGTCGTGATCGAGCATCGCGCGATGCTGATCGCGCGCAAGCAGCCACTGACGATGACGCGCTTCGGTATCGAAGTAGGCAGGCTCGACCAATTCGAGCCCTTGCGCGGCTGCGAACGCCTCCGCGCCCTCGCCGGTGAACAGCACGTGCTCGCTGCCTTCGAGCACGCGGCGCGCGGCCAGAATCGGGTTGCGCACGCGCTTCACGCAGCAGATCGCGCCGGCCTCGAGCGTGCTGCCGTCCATGATGGCCGCGTCGAGTTCGTGGGTGCCGGCTGCCGTGTATACCGCGCCGCGTCCCGCGTTGAAGAGCGGGCAGTCCTCGAGCAGACGCACCGCTTCGCTGACTGCGTCGAGCGCGCTGCCGCCGTCGGCGAGCACGCGCTGGCCGCCGCTCAATGCCGCGTGCAAGGCCGCGTGGTATTCGGTCTCGGCGCTGGCCGACATCGACGCGCGCAGGATCGTCCCTGCCCCGCCATGAATGGCAATGACTGCGTTGGAGTTCATCGTTTGGTCTTGGTCGTGCGGGTGGTTCGGGAAGTGCGGCGGGTGGCGCGCGGCGCGTCGCCCGCAGCATCGGCCGCGCCGGCTTGCGGGTCGACGAGCCACGGCAGCACGAATTCGCTGACGTCGGCGGCCGCCTTCACCGAGCGTTTGGCGCGATACGCGACCGCGTCGCACAGCGCTTCGATCACGGCGAGCACGGCCGAATCGGCGTTCGCCGCGAGACGCCGGTCGGCGCGGATAAAGAGCGAGAGATTCGCGAATTGCGCGAGCGGCGAGCGCGGGCCATCGGTCAGCGCCAGCACCCGGGCGCCTCGGCTGGCTGCGCGGCGCGCGAGTTCGATCGTGTCTTCGACATAACGCGGAAACGCGATGCCGATCACCAGATCGCGCTCGTTCGAAGCGAACAGGCGCCGCGCCGCATGCGACGGGCCGCCGATCAACGCGAGCGACTGCACGTTGTCGTGATAGGGCATCAGGCCGTGTTCCATCAGGCCGGCGAGAAACGCGCTGGCGCCATAGCCGAGCACGAACACGCGGCGCGCGGCGATGATCGCTTCGACAGCGGCGTCGGCGGCGGCGCGGTCGATGGCCGTGCGCGTCGCGTGCAGATTGTTGGCGGCCTGCTCGAGCGACGCGTCGATGAGAGCGTCGCCGGCCGCGAGCGATTCCTGCGCGCTGCGCAAGCGCTCGACCGGCGCGAGCGTCGCCTCGAAGCCGCGCACCAATGCCTCGCGAAACTGCGGATAGCCGTCGAAACCGAGTGCGCGGGCGAAGCGATTCGCCGTCGCCACCGACGCGCCGACCACGCTCGCCAGTTCATCGATCCGCATGGTCGCCGCGCGAAACAGATTGGCCAGCACGTAGTCACCCATGCGGCGGTGAATCGGCGTCAGCGTCGGCATGGCCGCGGCGATGCGCGCGGCAATGGCCTGCTCGGCGGGACTGGATGCTGCGGGCGGATGATGGATCATGCGAACGGATTGGCGCGTCGATTGAAGTTGGAATGCATGAAAGTATATTTACACGGAAATCTTTTAGAAAAAAATCCATTTTCATTTTCGAGGGTATTCACCGATCCGCGTCGTGCTGAAAACGCCGGCTCCGCCACCCTAACACCGCGCGATGAAAATGCGTTTTCACATCAGCAGGCTGCGGCAGCCGGCTCGGGAATGCGCGCGAGCCGCGCCGCCGGCGACATGAAGATGATCAGCGCCTGCACGAGAAAAGCCGCCGCCGCCGCGATGAGGCACGCGTCGACGTTCCAGCGCGCGCTGAGAAGCGCGCCGCGCAACGCGCCGACTGGCCGCGCACCGTAGGTGGCCGTGCTGATGAGCGCCGACACCCGGCCCATCATCCCCTCGGGCGTGATCGCCTGGCGCAGCGTGGTGGAGCCGACCACCCACAGAATCGGGCCGGCGCCGAGCAGGAAGAAGCTCGCCGTCGCGAGCCAGAACGACGGCGCAACGAGCGTCGCCACCATCACGTGCGAGGCGAGCAAACCGCACGACGGCCCGATGATCAGCACACGGCCGAACGCGAGGCGTCGCGCGATGGCGGGCGCGGCGAGCGCGCCGCATACCATGCCGACGCCGTAAGCGCCGAGCGTCACGCCGACCGCCGACGCGCTCAGCCCCAACCGATGCACCGCGTACGGCACGTACACCGCTTGCAGGATGAAGAAACCGAGGTTGAAGAACACGGCGGTCGCGAGCATCGGCCGCAGCAGTGCGTCGCGCAGCACGAAGCGCGTGCCGTCGCGCAGTTCCAGCATGAAGTGACGCGCGGGCGCGGCGGCGCGCGGCGGTTCGCGCAGTCCGGCCAGCAACGTGACGGCCAGCGCCGACAACGCCGCCGCGCAACCGTAGGCCCACCCCGCGCCGATCCAGCCGACCAGCAGGCCGCCCAACGCCGGCCCCGCCGAATACGCGACACTGCGCGCGAGTTCAAGCCGGCCGTTCGCGCTCGCATAGGCTTCGCGCGGCACCATCGATGGCACCAGCGAAGGCGCCGCGACGTTGTAGGCCACCGTCCCGGTCGCCGCGATGAAGCCAAGCGCGGCGAGTAGCGGCAGACTCAACGCATGCGTCATCACGAGCAGCAGCACGCACAGCATCGCGAACACGCGCACGCTTTCGGCGAGCGTCATCAGCAGGCGGCGCGAACGGCGGTCGGCCCATACGCCGAGCGGCATCGACAGCAGCAGGAACGGCAGCGTCTGCGCGGTTTGCAACAGGCCGGTGCCGTGCGCATCGGCGCCGAGCGCGAACACCGCGACGAGCGGCGCGGCGGCGAGGCTGATCTGCTCGGCGGATTGCGCTGCCAGATTCGACCAGGCGAGCCGCTGGAACGCGGCCGGCAAACGCAACGCGGACGATGTCGAGGACGGGGCATGCATGGATGAACTCCTGCGGCGGGACTTGGGGAGACCATCGTCGTCCGTCCCGCGCCGCGCGGCGCTCCGGTTCTTGCGGTGTTATTCTTCGCTCGCCATGAATCTCGAAAGCATCCTTTTCACCCAAGGTTTCGGCTCGCGCCGTCAATGCCGTGCGCTGATCGGCGACGCTCGCGTGAGCATCGGCGGCGCTGTCTGCACCGACCCCGACGCCGATTTCCCGACCCACGGTGACAGCCTGCACTTCAGCGTGGACGGGGTCGTCTGGCCGTATCGCGAGCACGCGTATCTGCTGCTGAACAAGCCCGCCGGCTACGAGTGTTCGCGCGAGCCGCAACACCATCCGAGCGTGTTCAGCCTGCTGCCGCCGCAGTTCGCCGAGCGCGGCGTGCAATGCGTCGGCCGTCTCGACCAGGACACGACCGGCCTGCTGCTGCTCTCCGACGACGGCAAATTCGTGCACCTGTTCACGTCGCCGAAACGCAAGGTGCCGAAGCTGTACGTCGCCACCACGCGTCACCCGCTCGACGACGCGCAATTGAGCGCGCTGCGCGGCGGCGTTTTGCTGCACGGCGAGACCAGGCCGATCGCCGCGGTCGACGCCGAAGCACGCGACGCTCACACACTCGCGCTTACCGTGATGGAAGGCAAGTACCACCAGGTCAAGCGGATGATCGCGGCGGCCGGCAACCGTTGCGAGGCGCTGCATCGCGAGCGGATCGGCGGACTCGCGTTGCCTGCGACGCTTGCGCCCGGCGCATGGCAATGGCTCGACGAAACCGACCTCGGTTCTCTACGGAGCGGGTAAACCGCTAGCTTTTCTCAAGGTCTTGATCCAGCAGGGAAAGCCTGCGCGCTGACGGATAAGTGGTGCAAAGCGCGCGTGCGGGCGCTGCGCCGCAGCATGCTCTTCCTTACACGCCGCCCTATACTCGTCTAAACAAACGACTACAAAGAGTTACAAGGAGGGGCGCCATGCATATCGACGACACTATCGCGATGTCGCAGGTGACGATTGCTTTCACATGTCTCGCACTGCTGCTGGTCGCCGGACTGCTGATCGTGATGCGGCTGCGGCACAAATATCATCCGAACCTGATCGGCGCTTTGATTGGCGGGATTCTGTGCTTCGTGCTGCTGGAATTTTTGCCGACGCTGACCTGAGCCGGAGCGCGACGCGTGATGGAATTGCGCCGGGCGATGCCTGGCGTGGCGAGCGTTTGTCGGGTTTTGAGCGTGTGCGTGCCTGGGTCCAACCTGACTCGTGGATGGCTTTTATCGGGATTTTTTGGCAGGCTTGCCGTGGCGCTTCCAGCGCCCCTCACCGCCTTTGCGCCGTCCGCTCGTTTCTTCGCTTCACGCCACCCCTTCACACTGCGGCTTCACCGCTTCGCTTCGTGTCCCGACTTCGCGCCAGCCTCACGCACAAAGTCCGTCACGCTCGGATACCGCAACCGCACGCGCAACTCATCCTTCAGACGCCGGTTCACCAGCCGCCTCGATTCGCGCATGAACGACAGCAGGCTCGGATTGATCTGCTCCTCGGCTTGCGCGCGCGTGATGCGCGGCGCGCGCGGCAGGCCGAATGCATCGGCCACCGCATCGAAGTACGCCCCCATCTTCAGCGACGAGTCGTCGGACGCGTGGATCGCGCGCGCCGGTTTGCCTTGCGTGGCAAGACGCACGAGGATCGCGGCGAGGTCGTCGGAATGAATGTGATTGGTGTAGACGTCGTCGGCGTCGATCAGCGCGGGTGTGCCCTTTTCGAGCCGCGCGAGCGGCAGACGATTGCCCGCATAGATGCCCGGAATCCGCGCGATGCTCGCCGTGACGCTCCCCCGCGCGGTCGCGCGCCGCAACTGCCGCTCGGCCGACACGCGGCGTTTGGCGCGCGCGGTGGCCGGTTGCGTTGCGCGCGTTTCGTCGATCCACGCACCGCCGCAATCACCGTAGACGCCCGTCGTGCTCGCATACACGAGACGCACGGACGCACGCGAACCGGCAAGCCGGCGCACCCCGTCGGGTACAATATTGGCTGTTTCAGATGGCGCCCACGAGGCACGAACGGAGCGCAACCCGCGGCGCAATCGCCCGGTCAGCGAGACTGCGGGCGTCACCGCGGCGCGCAGCGCGACGTCGCCGCGCGCGCTCAGTGTGGCGAGCAACGCGCGGGTGCGACGGTCGTCGTCGCCGGTTTTCTGCGGCGGGGCGAGATGCAGCACCGTAGGAGCCAGGCCCGCGAGCCGTTTCAGGCTACGGCGCACGTCGAGATCGCCGACCAGCGGCGTCACGCCTGCGGCGCGCAATTCGGCGCTGCGCCCGGCATGACTGGTCAGCGCGAAGATATGCGCGCGCGGCCGCAGCAAGGGCACGCAGCGCATGCCGACATCGCCGCATCCTACGATCAACACGCGCGGCCGGCGGAAGTTTCGTGTCGCTTTCATGGTGGATGCATTGTAGCCGTCACTCGCGGCAGGCAGCGCGCGGTTGATCGGCGGGTCCGATAACGATTCCCGACTTTACGATTTCGAACACTCTATGGCTTTTAACGTCACGCTCCGGCAAAGCGGCCGGCAGTTTCAGGTAGAACAGGACGAACCGGTACTGAGCGCCGCCTTGCGCCAGGGCATCGGCCTGCCGTACGGCTGCAAGAACGGCGCTTGCGGTTCGTGCAAGGGCACTGTGGTGAGCGGCGAGGTCGAACAGCGCGCGCATTCGTCGTCGGCCTTGTCGAACGACGAAAGGACGCGCGGCATGGCGCTGCTGTGCTGCGCGACCGCGTGCTCCGATCTCGAAGTGGACATCCGCGAAGTGGCTGGTGTCGGCGACGTCCAGGTCAAGAAGCTGCCGTGCCGCGTGAACGCAATCGAGCGCAAGGCCGACGACGTGATCGTCGTGAAGCTGCAACTGCCCGCCAACGAACGTCTGCAATATCTGGCCGGCCAGTACCTCGAATTCATCCTGAAGGACGGCAAGCGGCGCAGCTATTCGATGGCGAGCGCGCCGCATACGGAAGGCCCCGTCGAATTGCATATCCGTCACATGCCCGGCGGCGCCTTCACCGATCACGTATTCAACACGATGAAAGAGCGCGACATCCTGCGCTTCGAAGCACCGCTCGGCACGTTCTTCCTGCGTGAAGATTCGGACAAGCCGATTGTGCTGCTCGCTTCGGGCACGGGCTTCGCGCCGCTGAAGGCGATCGTCGAGCACGCGGTGTTCAAGAACCTGGAGCGGCCCATGACCTTGTACTGGGGCGCGCGTCGCAAGAAAGATCTGTATCTGCTCGAGCTGGCCGAACAATGGGCGCGCGAGATTCCGAACTTCAAGTTCGTGCCGGTGCTGTCCGAACCGGACCCGAGCGATGCATGGACAGGCCGCGTCGGTTTCGTGCATCGCGCGGTGATCGAGGACCTGCCCGATCTGTCGGCGTACCAGGTGTATGCGTGCGGCGCTCCGGTGATGGTCGAATCGGCGCAGCGCGATTTCACCCAGCATCACGGTCTGCCGGAAGACGAGTTCTACGCGGACTCGTTCACGAGCGAAGCGGATCTGGCGAACGCGGTTTGAGCAATCGAACGGTTTTGTCGACACGTCGATAAGACCGTTCTCGCACAACGTGTCAGCATGCAGACGGGAGCGTAAAAATCCGCCTTCGTGCGCCGCGCTGCAAATTCGTGGTTTACACCGGCGCTTTTCTTGTCGTATTCTTTCGCGCATGAACCGCATCCAGTCCGAACTTCGACGTCGCCGCTCGCCGCTCCCATAGGGACGCCGCTGGCTTCGTCACGGATTCGCGCCGCACAAGGGCGCAAGCTGTTCGAATCATGAAAGCCACGGCATGCCGTGGCTTTTTGTTTTCCCGGCCGCAGTTTCATCTTCGGCCTGCCCGTCATTCACTTTCACCTGCTTTCACCTCGTTCCCTGGAGCCCGCCGTCATGAATTTCAATGAGTACCCTATCGAGTCGCTGATGTACATCACGAACCGGCCCGACATCGTTTTCACGCACGGCAAGGGCTCGTGGCTCTACGACAATAACGGCAAGCGCTATCTCGACTTCATCCAGGGCTGGGCGGTCAACAGTCTCGGTCATTGCAACGACGGCATGATCGAAGCGCTGAACAAGCAGGCCAAGCTGCTGCTCAATCCGTCGCCCGCGTTCTACAACGAACCGATGGCGCAACTCGCCGGTCTGCTCACGCAACACAGCTGCTTCGACAAGGTGTTCTTCGCGAACAGCGGCGCCGAAGCCAACGAAGGCGCGATCAAGCTCGCGCGCAAGTGGGGCAGGAAGTTCAAGGACGGCGCGTTCGAAATCATCACGTTCGATCACAGCTTCCACGGCCGCACGCTGGCCACCATGTCGGCCAGCGGCAAGCCGGGCTGGGACACGATCTACGCACCGCAAGTGCCGGGCTTCCCGAAGGCGGATCTGAACGACATCGCATCGGTGGAGAAGCTCATCAATGCGAAGACGGTCGCCGTGATGCTCGAACCGATTCAAGGCGAAGGCGGCGTGATTCCCGCGTCGCGCGAATTCATGCAGCAGCTGCGCGCGCTGACGAAGAAGCACAACCTGCTGCTGATCGTCGACGAAGTGCAAAGCGGCTGCGGCCGTGCGGGCACGCTGTTCGCGTATCAGCTGTCGGGCATCGAGCCGGACATCATGACGCTCGGCAAGGGCATCGGCGGCGGCGTGCCGCTCGCGGCGCTGTTGTCGAAGGCGGACGTTGCGGTGTTCGAAGCCGGCGATCAGGGTGGCACCTACAACGGCAATCCGCTGATGACCGCGGTCGGCTATTCGGTGATCTCGCAACTGACCGCGCCGGGCTTTCTCGAAGGCGTGCGGGCGCGCGGCGAATATCTGCGCTCGAAGCTGCTGGAGCTGTCGGAGGAACGCGGCTTCAAGGGTGAACGCGGTGAAGGCCTGCTGCGCGCACTGCTGCTCGATAAGGACACCGGCCCCCGGATCGTCGAGAAGGCGCGCGACATGCAGCCCGACGGCCTGCTGCTGAACGCGGCGCGTCCGAATCTGTTGCGCTTCATGCCGGCGTTGAACGTGACGAACGAAGAGATCGACCAGATGATGGCGATGCTGCGTTCGATTCTCGACACGCTGTAACCGAACAGGAGCACGCTGATGACGACGACGGGCGCCACGCTGTCGATCCGCCGCTTCGACGCGCGCGATACCGATGCGGTGGTCGCGCTATGGCAGCAAGCCTTCCCCGAGTACCGGGACATGACGAGGCCGCAGCGCAACCCGCATCTGTCGATCGCCAACAAGCTGGCGACGCAGCCCGAACTGTTCTTTGTCGCGGTGTTCGACGA
Source organism: Paraburkholderia sediminicola (assembly GCF_046026895.1). GTDB lineage: Bacteria > Pseudomonadota > Gammaproteobacteria > Burkholderiales > Burkholderiaceae > Paraburkholderia > Paraburkholderia sediminicola_C. The sequence goes on along the minus strand of NZ_JAQQEU010000026.1, from coordinate 70,785 downwards.
GCGCATCGTCGGCACGGTGATGGGCGGCTACGACGGCCACCGTGGCTGGATGTACTCGCTCGCGGTGGATGCGTCGCTGCGTCGTCATGGGATCGGCACGCGCCTCGTCGCGCATGTCGAACAGGCGTTGACCGAGCGCGGCTGTCCGAAGCTGAATCTGCAGATATTGTCGGCGAAGGCCGATCTGCGCGCGTTCTACGAAGGGCTCGGGTATCGCGCCGATGCGGTGATCAGTCTTGGCAAGCGGCTTGGCGCATTGGCGGATTCTGCGCCGGCTGCCTGATCGGTTGCACGCCTGAATGGCAAAGGCCGCATGCGATTTCTCGCATGCGGCCTTTTTTCATCGGTACGGCTGAATGACTCAGCCGGGCTCACTCAAGTGGATCAGTCACCCGCTTATTCACCCAGATAAGCCGCCCGCACCTTCGGATCATCCAGCATCTGCTTCGCGTCGCCGGACATCGTGACGAGACCCGAGTCCATCACGTAGCCGCGGTTCGCCGCCTGCAGTGCGAGTCGCGCGTTCTGCTCGACCAGCAGCACGGTCATGCCTTCGCCCGAGATCGCCCGCACTACTTCGAAGATCTTCTCGACCATGATCGGCGACAGGCCCATCGACGGTTCGTCCAGCAGCAGCAGTTTCGGGCGCGAGATGATCGCGCGCGCCATCGCCAGCATCTGCTGTTCGCCGCCCGAGAGCGTGCCCGCGTATTGCGACGCGCGTTCCTTCAGACGCGGGAAGAAGCCGAACATGCGATCGACGTCCGACTTGATGGCGTCCGTGTCCGTGCGCAGATACGCGCCCATCTGCATGTTCTCGACGATCGACATGCGCGCGAAGATGCCGCGCCCTTCCGGCACCATCGCGAGACCGCGCTTGAGCAGCTCGTGCGCCGGGATGCCCTTGATCGACTGGCCCATGTACTCGATGTCACCCGCCGAGTACGGCTTCAGACCGGTGATCGCCTTCATCGTCGTGGTCTTGCCCGCGCCGTTCGCGCCGATCAGCGTGACCAGCTCCCCCTGCGCGACTTCGAGGTCGATGCCCTTGACTGCCTGGATGCCGCCGTAATTGACCTGCAGGCCCTTGATTTTCAACATTGCCGTTGCCATTAGTGGACCCCCGCACCCAGATAAGCTTCGATCACCTTCGGATCCTTCTGCACGTCTGAAGGCAGACCTTGCGCAATCACCTTGCCGTAGTCGAGCACCGTCATCTGGTTGCACAGACCCATCACGAGTTTCACGTCGTGTTCGATCAGCAGGATCGTCCTGCCGTCCGCGCGGATCTTGTCGAGCAGCTTGGTCAGCTCGACCTTCTCGGTGGCATTCATGCCGGCCGCAGGCTCGTCGAGCGCGAGCAGCTTCGGATCGGTCGCCAATGCGCGGGCGATTTCCAGACGACGTTGGTGGCCATATGACAGATTGCGCGACGTGTAGTCCGCGTACTGCGCGATGCCGACGTACTCAAGCAGTTCGATCGCGCGTTCCTTGATCTCGCGTTCTTCCTTGCGTTCGGCCGGTGTCTGGAACACCGCGCCGATCAGGCCGTGCTTGGTGCGCACATGGCGCCCGACCATCACGTTCTCCAGCGCGGTCATGCCGCCGAACAGACGAATGTTCTGGAACGTGCGCGCAATGCCCGCCTTCGCCACCTGATACACCGCGGTCGGCGTGTAGTTCTCGCCGTCGAGCTTGAATTCGCCCGAATCCGGCGTGTACAGACCCGTGATCACGTTGAAGAAGGTTGTCTTGCCGGCGCCGTTCGGGCCGATCAGACCGTAGATCTGGCCGGCCTTGATTTGCAGGCCGACATCGGACAGCGCCTGCAAGCCACCGAAGCGCTTGTTGACGCCCTTCACCGACAGACGGATCTGCTCGCTGCCCGAACCGGTGCCCGCGTTGTTGCTTACGTTATCGCTCATATGATTTCTCCTGTCGACCAGAGTTGGCGCTTCAGCGCTTACTCTGGTCCCATGCAGGGCCGTGGCCCTGCACTAGCCTTTTAGGCGCGCACCGGCTTCTTGCCGCTGCGCTTCGCCAGTTTCGCAATCTTGTCTTCGTGCTTCGGCGACGGCCACAGGCCTTCCGAGCGATACAGCATGATCACGACCATCGCGAGACCGTAGAGCAGCTGACGGATCACTTCGGTATCGACGATTTCGTGGCCGAAGATCATGTTCTGCAGCGGCCCCATCGTCGAGCGCAGGAATTCCGGGAACACCGCGAGCAGCACCGCGCCGAGGATCACGCCAGGAATATGGCCCATGCCGCCGAGCACCACGCACGCCAGCACCACCACCGATTCCCAGAACGTGAACGATTCCGGCGACACGAAGCCCTGGAACGAGCCGAACATCGCGCCCGACAGGCCGCCGAACGACGCGCCCATCGCGAATGCCAGCAGCTTCACGTTGCGAGTGTTGATGCCCATCGCCTTGGCGGCGATTTCGTCTTCACGGATAGCGGCCCACGCGCGGCCGATACGCGAGTGCTGCAAACGCGTACAGGTCCAGATGACGAACAGCGCGCACAGCACGAACAGGTAGTAGTACGAGTACACCGACGGGAACTGGAAGCCCAACAGCGAGTGCGTCTGCGCGAGGCTGAAGCCGCCCACGTGCACCGGATCGATCCCCGTGATCCCCTTCGGGCCGTTGGTGATGTTCACCGGACGGTCGAGGTTGTTCATGAAGATCCGCACGATTTCCCCGAAGCCCAAGGTCACGATCGCGAGGTAGTCGCCACGCAGACGCAGGGTCGGCGCACCGAGCACGATCCCGAAGAACGCCGCGAACGACATCGCGACCGGCACGATGATCCAGATGGGCACATGCAGCCCGTTCGGAGCCAGATGCGCGATCCACGCGAATTGCGTCGCGAGGTGCGGCGAACTCAGCAAGGCCGCCGTGTAGGCGCCGATCGCGTAGAACGCGATGTAGCCCAGGTCCAGCAGGCCGGCGAAGCCGACCACCACGTTCAGGCCCAGCGCGAGCATCACGTACAGCATCGCGAAGTCGAGCACGCGGACCCAGTAGTTGCCGCCGGCCGCGCCGATGATCATCGGTGCGGCGATCACGAAGATCGCCGTGATGATGCCGACGGTCAGCGTCTTCGTCAGGTTCTTTTCAGGGATAAGCGTCGTGGACGGCTCGATCGGTTGAATTGAGGTCATGTCTGTTTACTCCTTATGGCCCGGGATCAAGCGCGATCCGCAACGCGTTCGCCGAGCAGACCCGACGGACGGAACACCAGCACGACGATCAGCACAATGAAGGCGAACACGTCCTGGTAGTTACTGCCGAAAACACCACCCGTGAGGTTGCCGATGTAGCCCGCGCCCAACTGTTCGATCAGGCCGAGGATCACGCCGCCCACCATCGCGCCGCCGAGATTGCCGATACCGCCCAGCACCGCTGCGGTAAAGGCCTTCAGGCCGGGGATGAAGCCCATGTAGAAGTGTGCGTTGCCGTATTCGGACGCGATCATCACGCCGGCCAGGGCGGCCAACGCCGAGCCGATCATGAAGGTCGCCGAAATGACGAAGTTCGGGTTCACGCCCATCAGGCTCGCGACACCCGGGTTCTCGGCGATCGCACGCATCGCGCGGCCGAGCTTGGTCTTGTGCACGAGTAGCAGCAGGCCGCCCATCACGAGGAACGCCACCACGATGATCACGATTTCGGTCATCGAGATCACGGCGCCCGGCGTCGTGTCGGTGGCCTTGATCACGTTGATCGGGTCGGTGGGCAAGAGCTGCGGGAACGGCAGCGGGTTGCGCGACCAGATCATCATCGCGAGGGTCTGCAGCAGGATCGACACCCCGATCGCGGTGATCAGCGGGGCGAGACGCGGTGCTTTACGCAACGGCCGGTAGGCCACGCGCTCGATCGTGTAGCCGACCACCGAGCAGACCACCGCCGCGATGATCAGCGCGATGATCAGCGTCGGCACGTTGCCGAGGCCGGGGAAGTGGTTCTGCAGCACGCCTATGGCGGAAAGCGCGACCATCGCGCCCACCATCAACACATCGCCGTGAGCGAAGTTGATGATGCCCAGGATGCCGTAAACCATCGTATAGCCCAGTGCGATGATGGCATAAACGCTGCCAAGCACCAGTCCGTTTAGGATCTGCTGGATGAAGATATCCATTTAATGCTCCTTAGCCCGTGCGACTGGATTCGCGTTCTTCATCAGCCGGTGGGCGGTGATGCGCTACGGAATCTCAACGGCACTGCGGGTACTGATGTAAAAGACCGGTAAGGGTTATCCGCCGCCGGTTCGCTCTACGACCGGGATGCGGTCGCGGGCTTGCCTTTGGACGGATGCAAAAACGGCACCGTTGGGTGGTTCGGTGCCGTCAGGCTGAACATCCCGTCATCACATCTTCACGACGTCGAGAACGGCTTTCTTGCCGTCCTTGAAGTCGTAAAGCGTAATGGCGCCCTCTTTCAAATCACCCTTGTCGTCGAACGCGATGTGACCGATTACCCCGTTGTAGTCGGTCGACGGCATCGCAGCCAGCACCTTGGGCGCCTCGATCGAATTAGCGCGCTTCATTGCATCGACAATCACGTACACAGCGTCATACGTGAACGGTGCGTAAATCTGCACCGGCGTGTGGAAGCGGTCCTCGTACTTCTTTTCGAAGTCCGCTCCGCGGTCCATTTTCGAAAGCGCGAGTCCTGCTTCCGAACAGACCAGGTTTTGCACGGCGGTTCCCGCCAGCTCACCCACCTTGTCGGTACACACACCGTCGCCGCCAAGGATTTTTGCCCTGATACCGAGCCCCGCCGCCTGCTTCGTAAGCGGCCCGCCCGTCGCGTCCATGCCGCCGAACATGATCACGTCCGGCTGAACACTCTTGATCTTTGTGAGGATGGCCCGGAAATCCGTGGCCCGGTCGTTCGTCGCCTCCCGCGCGACGACCTTCGCTCCGCTCGCCTCGACGGTCTTCGCGAATTCGTCCGCGAGGCCCTTGCCGTAGGCGGTTGCATCGTCCACTATCGCGATGCGTTTGGCGCCCAACGCCTTCGTGGCGTAATTGGCGAGCGCCGGACCTTGCTGCGCGTCGGTGGCGACGACCCGGTAGGTCGTCTTGAAACCCTGCTGCGTGTACGCCGGATTGGTCGACGACGGCGAGATCTGCACGATGCCCGCATCGCTATAGATCTTCGAAGCCGGAATCGACACCCCCGAATTCAGATGCCCGACCACCGCGACCACGTGGTCGTCGACCAGTTTCTGCGCGACCGCCGTACCCGTTTTCGGGTCCGCCGCATCGTCTTGCGCGTCGAGCTGCAACTGGATCTTCTGGCCGTCGATGGTCAAACCCTGCGCATTGATTTCCTCGACCGCCAGCCGCGCGCCGTTTTCGTTGTCCTTACCGAGATGCGCGATGCCGCCCGTCAAAGGGGCCGCATGACCGATCTTCACAATGGTCGCTTCACTTGCGGGGGCCGCGGCAACCGCAGCCGCCGATGCACCCGCTCCCGCCTCGCCTTCCTGTTTCTTGCCGCACGCGGTCAACATCGCAACCGCTGTCGCGATGGACACGGCGTAAGCAAATTTGACTCGCATTAAGTAGGTCTCCTGCGCCTTGCAAAATCCATTGTTCGGGACCTTAAGGCCTTGAGAACGCGCGCATTGTAACTCCAATTATGCAGCTGGCAATATTGTTGAACCGGCAGGGTTTTCCTGCATTGCAACCTTATTTTTGAAGCTAAATTCGTTAAAAGGCGCAACCTGGTTGCGCCTGTTTTTCGTGCATCAGTTGCACCACCTCGGAAGCCGATGGCATCAAGTGTTGCCGTCCATTGCGGCAATTGCTTGTTACAGCGCGCTTTGCGATAAGTATTACCTTTTGCGCAATACCGAGGACGGCGCACTATTTTAGTGCGTCAAAATTCGGTGCAGCTGATTAACGGCTTTTAAAACGGGGCCGCATCACTGAAAACCCATAAAAAGCCGGATCACAATTCAAAGGAATTTGTGCGCCAGCTCACTTAAACCCGCTTGCTCTGACGATCTGGCACTTTATTTAGAAGGGACTCGCCCGCGCCGCGGACGTAAAAAAGCGCGCCCTTGGGCGCGCTCTCCTTTCAACTCGGCCAGCTGATTGTCAGGCCGGCAGACCTAGTCCTCGCGGCAGCGGAAACGCGATGTTTTCCTCAATGCCGTCGAGCGCGCGCACATTGCGCACGCCGAGATCACGCAACCGGGCGATCACCGCCTGCGCCAGCACCTCCGGCGCGGATGCGCCGGCCGTCACGCCGATGCGGCGCTTGCCCTCGACCCAGACCGGATCGATCTGGTCGGGCGAATCCACCATATAGGCCGGCACGCCGAGCTTTTCGGCCAGTTCGCGCAGCCGGTTGGAGTTCGAACTATTCGGACTTCCGACCACGATCACGACATCGCATTGCGGCGCCATGAACTTCACCGCGTCCTGGCGGTTCTGCGTGGCGTAGCAGATGTCCTGCTTCTTCGGCTCACGGATGGACGGGTACTTGGCCTTCAGCGCGCCGATGATTTCGGCCGCGTCGTCGACCGACAACGTGGTTTGCGTGACGAACGCAATGCGCTCCGGATCGGCCAACTGCAAGGCCTGCACGTCTTCGATGTCCTCGACGAGATGCATACCCTCGCCCGCCTGCCCCATCGTTCCTTCGACTTCCGGGTGGCCCTTGTGGCCGATCATCACGATGTCGAAGCCGTCCTGGCGCATCTTCGCGACTTCGATATGCACCTTGGTCACGAGCGGACAGGTGGCGTCGTACACCCGCAGGCCGCGCGACTCCGCTTCCGAGCGCACGGCTTTGGACACGCCGTGCGCGCTGAAGATGACCGTGTTGCCAGCCGGCACTTCTTCCAGCCGTTCGATAAAGATCGCACCCTTCTTGCGCAGATCTTCGACCACATAGGCGTTATGGACGATTTCGTGGCGCACGTAGATCGGCGAACCATGCAGCTTGATGGCCCGCTCGACGATCTCGATCGCCCGATCGACGCCGGCACAAAATCCGCGCGGCTGCGCCAGCAGGATCTCGGCTTCGGCAAGAGTCGTATCCGTGATGCTCATGTTTACAGAATCCCGATGATTTTCACTTCAAACGCCAGCGCCTGGCCAGCAAGCGGATGGTTGAAATCGAACAGGGCCGACGTTTCGCCGACTTCCTTGAGCACACCGGCGTAGCGCCCGCCGCCCGGGGCGTTGAATTCGACCAGATCACCTGGCGAAAAATCTTCGCCGATCATGCTGTTTTCCCGCAGCGTGGCCAGCGACACGCGCTGGATCAGCTCCGGATTGCGGGGACCGAACGCCTGACTCGACGTTAGCTGAAAGGTCGAATGGTGGCCCACCTTCAAACCCAGCAAAATATCTTCCAGCGGCGGCGCCAGTTGACCGGCGCCGAGCAGCAGCGTGGCCGGCTTGTCGTTGAAAGTGTTGATGACTTCTGCGCCATCGGCAAGGGAAAGCCGGTAATGAAGCGTCACATGTGAACCGGGCTTCACTTCGGAAATGTCGATGATGCTCATGCAATGCTCGCTCAGTCGAAGCGCGCTCCACGCGTGCGCCGCAGACGCAGTTGACGCCGCGGTTCACGCGTGTGGCAGACCCTCGGGGTGCCGTGCGCAAAGCGTCTATTGTAAGCCACATAGCGGCCGGCGGCGTGGGTCAGTCGTGCGCACAGCGGCACGGCTGCGGCGCCGCCCGCGCCACCAACCCGAAGCGGAGGTTTCTATCTATATGACCGATCACGTCTGCACACTTGACGATGCGCCCTCGCAGGCGCCGTCGCCACGGCCACGGGCGCGCGTCGTCGACGCTGCCGGCGAAAGTGCACTGAGCGGGCCTTCAGCGCTCGTGCGCGGCAAATGGCACAAAAGCGACATGCCGCGCGAGCGCTTGATCGAACGCGGGCCCAGCGTACTGTCGGACACTGAGATGATCGTGCTGGTGGTGGGCTCGGGCCTGCCCGGTCACGACGTGTTCGACGTCGCGCGGGCGTTGCTCGACCGCTTCGGCTCGCTGCGCGCGATGCTAGACGCGAGTTACGCGGACTTCGACGGCATCCGCGGCCTCGGGCCGGCGAAAAAGGCGCAACTGCTTGCGATCATGGAAATGGCACGCCGCTCGCTAGACGATAAAATGCGCAAGCGCTCGCTGATGAACTCGCCCGAAGCCGTGGAAAGCTATCTCCGGCTGCTGATCGGCGGCCGTCCGCAGGAAGTTTTCGTGTCGCTCTTTCTCGACGCCAGGCATCGGCTAATCCGCTGCGAGGAAAGCGCACAAGGCTCGCTCACGCGCATGGCGGTGTATCCACGCGAAATCGTGCGGCGCGCGCTGAGCGTGAATGCCGCCAGTCTGATCGTCGCGCACAATCACCCTTCCGGCGCCGTCCAGCCGAGCGCGAGCGATTGCCGCCTGACGCACACGCTGCGCGATGCGCTGGCTTTGATCGACGTGCAACTGATCGACCATCTGGTGATCGGAGCCGACAGTGTCTACTCGTTCGCGCGCGCCGGCTGGCCATGATTGCGCACGAAGCAGGGGCGCACGCGCGACATGCCGTGTCCGGCATCGCAAATAAGGTTTGATTTTGCGGCTTTTTTTCCGCTATAATTCCGGTTTGCCTATTTCCAACCCCCTGTTCCGAAGCCATCAAGGCGTTCCGGGAAGGACCAAGCGACTTTAGTTCCAGGAACTTAAGCGCGGCTCTTTTCGGGAAACTTTCACGGCGTTCGAACTCAGAATTAGCGTATTAGGAGTGCTCTCATGGCACGCGTATGCCAAGTAACTGGGAAAGCGCCGATGAGCGGCAACAACGTTTCCCACGCGAACAACAAAACCAAGCGCCGGTTCCTGCCGAACCTGCAAAACCGCCGCATTTGGGTGGAAAGCGAAAACCGTTGGGTGCGTCTGCGCGTTTCGAACGCCGGCCTGCGCCTGATCGACAAGAACGGTATCGACGCTGTGCTCGCAGATCTGCGCGCACGCGGTGAAGCCTAAGGAGTAAATCATGGCGAAAGGCGCACGCGACAAGATCAAGCTGGAATCGACCGCAGGCACGGGTCACTTCTACACGACGACGAAGAACAAACGCAACATGCCGGAAAAGATGCTGATCAAGAAATTTGATCCGGTCGTCCGTAAGCACGTTGACTACAAGGAAACCAAGATCAAGTAAATCTTGGTTCCTGCCTGACGAAGGCAAAAGACATGCAATAAAGCCTCGCATCCGTGCGGGGCTTTTTTGTTTGGCGCGTCGTTGCAGCGTCATTGCGTCGTTTATCCGCTCCCGTTCCTCTCAAACAGTCTTATCCCCTTCAGCCAGCTTTCCCTCATCCGCTGCCACGCGTATCCTTTCTCGTTTTAGCGGCGTGCAAATGCGCGCCGTCACGGCAAAACGAAAGACGGAGATGTAGGCAATGGAATTCGATGTGGCGATTGTCGGTAGCGGTCTGGCTGGTCTGAGCGTCGCGCTCAATCTTGCGGAGTCCCGGCGGGTCGCGGTGATCGCCAAGCGATCGATGACTGAAGGCGCGAGCGACTGGGCCCAAGGCGGCATCGCAGCGGTACTGGATTCGGCGGACAGCACCGAAAATCACGTACGCGACACGCTGGTTGCCGGCGGCGGCCTGTGCGACGAAGCTGCCACGCGCTTCATTGTCGAGCATGGCCGGGCCGCGATCGAATGGCTGATCGGACAAGGCGTTCCGTTCACCAAGGATGACGCAGCCGAACTCGGCTTTCATCTGACGCGCGAAGGCGGCCATAGCCATCGCCGGATCATTCATGCCGCGGACGCGACCGGCCACGCCGTGGTCGCCACGCTCAGCGAACGCGTGCGCCGCCACCCCAACATCACGCTGCTCGAAGATCACTACGCGATCGACCTGATCACCTCCGACCGCCTCGGTTTGCCCGGCCGCCGTTGTCACGGCCTGTACGCGCTCGATCTGCAAAGCGGCCGCACCGTGACGATCGAAGCGCCGCATACGGTGCTCGCCACCGGCGGCGCCGGCAAGGTTTATCTGTACACCACCAACCCCGACACGGCGACAGGCGACGGCATCGCGATGGCATGGCGGGCCGGCTGCCGCGTGTCGAACATGGAATTCATTCAATTCCATCCGACCTGCCTGTTCCACCCGTACGCCAAGTCGTTTCTGATCTCGGAAGCGGTGCGCGGTGAAGGCGGCGTCCTGAAGCTGCCGGACGGCACGCGTTTCATGCCGCATCACGACGAGCGCGCCGAACTCGCGCCGCGCGATATCGTCGCGCGTGCGATCGATTTCGAAATCAAGAAACGCGGCATCGACTGCGTGTACCTCGACATCAGCCATCAGCCGCCTGAATTTCTGCGCGAGCACTTCCCGACGATCCTGGCTCGCTGCGAGGAGTTCGGCATCGACATCACCAAAGAGCCGATCCCGGTCGTGCCGGCCGCACACTACACGTGCGGGGGCGTCGTGACCGATCTTGCGGGCCGCACCGACCTCGCCGGCCTGTATGCCGTCGGCGAGACGTCCTGTACCGGCCTGCACGGCGCGAACCGGCTGGCCAGCAACTCGCTGCTCGAATGCCTCGTGATCGGCCGCTCCGCTGCGCAAGCGATCGAGGAAGAAGGTTTCAGCGCGGCAGTCCATGCACCGTTGCCTGACTGGGACGAAAGCCGCGTCTCCGACCCCGACGAGGAAGTGGTGGTCGCGCACAATTGGGACGAGCTGCGGCGGCTGATGTGGAATTACGTGGGCATCGTGCGCACCGACAAGCGGCTCGCGCGCGCGAAGCATCGGCTGGCGTTGCTGCGTGACGAAATTCACGAGTATTACGCGAACTTCAAGGTCAGCCGCGATCTGCTCGAACTGCGCAATCTGGTGGACGTCGCGTCGCTGATCGTCGAGGGCGCGCGCGCGCGGCGTGAGAGCCGCGGTCTGCATTTCAGCCGCGACTGGCCGGCCACCTTGCCCAAAGCGCTGCCGACGGTTCTGTCGCCGGAACACGTGCGCAATCGCAACGTGTGATGGCGATGCGCTAAAACGAAAAAGTCATCGCCGGATTCATCCGGCGATGACTTTTCTCAACAGCAGGTGCGCGCGCTAACGCGCGAGTATCACACGATCCGCATCGAGTAATCCGTTGCGCGAACGTCTTTGGTCAGCGCGCCGATCGACACGCGATCGACACCCGTCTCGGCGATCGTCCGCACGGTCTCGAAGTTCACGCCACCGGACACCTCCAGCACTGCTCGCCCCGCCGTGATGCGGACCGCGTCGCGCATCGCTTCGAATGAGAAGTTGTCCAGCAGAATGGATTGCGCGCGATGCGCCAGCGCGGTCTTCAATTGCTCGAGCGTCTCGACTTCGATCTGGATCGAGACGCCCGCATTCAATGCGAGCGCCGCGTCCATCGCCGCACCCACACCGCCTGCGGCGGCGATATGGTTTTCCTTGATGAGAATGCCGTCGTACAACGCGAGCCGCTGATTCGCCCCGCCGCCCACGCGCACCGCGTACTTCTGCGCGAGCCGCAAGCCAGGCAAAGTCTTGCGCGTGTCGAGAACGCGCGTGCGCGTGTGGGCGATCGCGTCGACATAGCGGCGCGTTGCGCTCGCCACGCCCGACAGCAGTTGCAGGAAGTTCAGCGCATTGCGCTCCGCTGTGAGCAACGCGCGAGCCGGGCCGCGCAGTTCGCACACCGGCGCATCCGCGGCCATCCGGTCACCTTCACGGTAGAGCCACTGCACGTCGATTCGCGGATCGACCTCGCGCAGCACCGCGTTGAACCACGGTACGCCGCATAGCACCGCGTCCTCACGAACAATGATGCGTGCATTGCGCACGTCGTCGGCGGGAACAAGGCGGCCGGTCTGATCGCCCGTGCCGATATCTTCGGCCAGCGCGTCGGCGACATTGCGCGCCAGCGCCGCGTCGAAAGCCGCGCCGTACTGCGCGTGAATCTCAGCGAACAGCGGCGACACCGCCTCGGTCTGATTGCGCGCAACCGCTTCCTGAACGGCTCCCATTACGCTGCCCCCACGTTCGAATACAGTTGCGCGTCGCGCGCAAGATCGCCGCTTGCCTGCACACGCTTCTTGTGACGCGCGGCAAAATCCAGCATGCGGTCGATCGGCAAACGCGCCCGCTCGCCGATCGACCGATCGACGAATATTTCGTTGTGGCCGCGCTCGAGCACGTCCGCCAGATTCGCGAGACCGTTCATCGCCATCCACGGGCAATGCGCGCAACTCTTGCAGGTCGCGCTGTTGCCGGCCGTCGGCGCGGCGATCAGCGTCTTGCCCGGCGCCGCGAGTTGCATCTTGTGCAGAATGCCGAGGTCGGTCGCGACGATGAAATGCGTGGCGTCGAGTTTTTGCGCGGCGTCGATGAGCTGAGTGGTCGAACCCACCACATCCGCTTGCGCGACCACGTTGGCCGGCGATTCCGGATGCACGAGCACTTTGGCGCCCGGATATTCGGCACGCAGCAGATCGAGTTCGATCCCTTTGAATTCGTCATGCACGAGACACGAGCCCTGCCAGAGCAACATGTCCGCGCCGGTCTTGCTCTGGATGTAGCTGCCGAGATGCCGGTCCGGCGCCCAGATGATCTTTTCGCCGCGCGCGTGCAGGTCGGCGACGATCTCCAGCCCGATCGACGACGTCACCATCCAGTCCGCGCGCGCCTTGACCGCCGCGCTGGTGTTCGCATACACGACCACCGTGCGATCCGGATGCGCGTCACAGAACGCGGAAAATTCGTCCACCGGGCAGCCAAGGTCGAGCGAACAGGTCGCATCGAGGTCCGGCATCAGAATCCGCTTGTCCGGACTGAGGATTTTCGCGGTCTCGCCCATGAAGCGCACACCGGCCACCACGAGCGTCTGCGCCGCGTGATCGCGTCCGAAGCGCGCCATCTCGAGGGAATCGGCTACGCAGCCGCCGGTCTCATCGGCAAGCTCCTGCAACTCCGCGTCGACATAATAGTGCGCGACGAGCACAGCCTTTTCGCGCTCAAGCAATGCACGGATGCGCGCCTTGAGCGCCACTTTCTCTTTCGCCGATGGCATGTCGGGCACCTTTGCCCACGCCTGCCCGATCCCGCAGGTCGTGCCCTGCGCTAGCGGCCGGTCATATTCGACCGTCCTGATCGCCTGCTGATCCATGATCTCCTCTGCCTTCGCTCTGCCGCCGCCGACCGTCAATCTCGTGTCGTTGCAATTTCCGCGGCCCAAAAAGCAAAACCCCGCCAACGCGGGGTTTTGTGACGTAACGAAATTTTAATGGATTTCGCGATCAAGCATAACGGCGCAGTCGCATCGCAAAGTCCTGCAGCGCTTTGATACCGCTTTGCTCAGCGCGATGACACCAGTCCTGCAACTGGATCAGCAACTGGTCGCGCGACGCATTGGAGCGCTCCCACATTGCCGCGAGTTCATTGCGCATGTCGATGTAGGTCTTGAGCTTCTGGCTGTTCGCGAAAATCTGCGGCAGCAGACGCTTCTGCGGCTCGTCAAGCCCCGCTTCTTCCTTATGGAACCAGCTGCGGGCACCGCGCATGACCTGATACTTCTCGCGCGCGCCGACTTCCTTCACATGCGCGAGTTCCTGACGATACGCGCGCTTAAGCGCCTTACCGTAGCGGGCCATCACTTCATAGCGGTTCGCCAGCACGGCTTGCAGCGTGTCCTGATCGAGCACCAGCTTGCCGGTGGTCAGACGCGGCGTAGGCGCGACCTTCTTCACCTTGGCCAGACGGAATGCCGACATGATGCGGATGTACATCCAGCCGATGTCGAACTCGTACCACTTGTTCGACAGCTTGGCCGACGTGGCATACGTGTGGTGATTGTTATGCAGCTCTTCACCGCCGATGATGATGCCCCACGGGAAAATGTTGGTGCTCGCATCCGACGAATTGAAGTTGCGATAGCCCCAGAAGTGCGCGAGGCCGTTGACCACACCCGCGGCCCAGAACGGAATCCACACCATCTGCACGGCCCAGATCGTCAGACCGACCACGCCGAACAGCGCGACGTTCAGCACCATCATCAGGCTTACGCCGAGAATCGGGTATTTGGTGTACACGTTGCGCTCCATCCAGTCGTTCGGCGTGCCGTGACTGAATTTGCGCATCGTTTCTTCGTTCTTTGCTTCGGTGCGATACAGTTCCGCGCCTTCGAGCAACACCTTCCAGATGCCGCGCGTCTGCGGGCTGTGCGGATCCTCTTCGGTTTCGCACTTGGCGTGGTGCTTGCGGTGAATCGCGGCCCACTGGCCGGTCAGCATACCGGTGGTCATCCACAGCCAGAAGCGGAAAAAATGACTGGCGATCGGGTGCAGCTCCAGCGCGCGGTGCGCCTGGCAGCGGTGCAGATAGACCGTTACCCCGATAATCGTAATGTGCGTCGCGAGCAGCGTGTACACGACGAGTTGCCACCACGAAAAGTGCAGCAGGCCGTGGGCAAGGAAATCAAGCAAGGAATTCAACAAGGCAATTTACCTGTGGAACAAGAGATACGAGGCACACGCAAAAGGCGCGTGTCAATAAAGTGAAAGCATACAGCGGGATTGGACGATATTCTACTTGAAGCGTTCCAAGTGTTTGTAACAAATAGGGATTTTTTGTGCGGTATCAAGCGCATCGAACCCGCCGGCGCTAAATACCAGCTTGCCGACAGGCTCGTCATGCCCACTCAGCGGGCGCTGGCCGCCTGATTGGCCGCCGGAGCGGTCATTGTTACCGGCATCAACGTCGCATCGGCCGCGTTACCGACGATTCGCACTTCGCGTTGCGCGAACGGAATCGAGATGCCGTGTTCTGAGAACAGGCGCCAGATATTACGGTTCACGGTCGAGCGCACGCCTGAAGTCCCGGTTGCCGCGTCCTCGATCCAGAAGCCCAGCTCGAGATTGATGCCGTCCGAGCCGAAGCTCGCCAGATAAGGCGTCGGCGCCGGCTCGCGCAGCACCCGCGGCACGCCCTCGGCGGCGCGGGCCAGCAACTCCATCGCCTGCTCGACGTCGGACGCGTACGCGACCTGCACGACCACCTTCGCATAGCCGCGCGTCAAATATGACGACTGGTTCTGCACCACATCCGTAATCAGCTTTTCGTTCGGAATCAGCGTCTCGATGCGTCCAATCCACGCACGACCGTATAGCGGGTGCGGATCTGCGTGACCCTACCTTGCAGGCCGCTCACGTTGATCGTGTCGCCGATACGCAGCGACCGGTCGAGCAGGATGATGAATCCCGACACGTAGTTGCTGGCGATCTTCTGCATGCCGAAGCCCAGCCCCACGCCCAGCGCGCCGCCGTACACACCCAGCACCGTGATGTCGATGCCGACCAGCGACAGGCTGATCAACACGGCCGCCAGCACGAAGGCCGCCCGCCCGACCCGCGCCACCACCACTCTCAGGTTCGCGTCGAGCGTTTTCGCGCGCATCAGGCGGTCTTCGAACGCGGAGCCGAGCCCATTGCGACGATCATCGTGACGCCCACCCACAGCAGCCCCGTGATGAGCGAGAGCAGAGTCATGTGCGCATTGGCGATCCGGAAATGGACGCTGCCCATCCACGCGATCACGTCGTCCTGAATGCCCATCACGGTGAGCACCATGCCGAGCCAGACGACCGCCGAGACGACCTTCTCGACGAGGAACAGCCACGGATGGATCTCGCCGTCCCGGCTGAAGACCCGTCGCGCGAAGAAAAATACGATGTAGATCAGGCCGATGCCGAACAGCGGCACCAGCGCCAGATCGAGCAGCGAGGTGTGCATGAACTGGCGGGTGATCGCCCGGGCGAGCCACACCAGCGCCGCGCCGGTCAGCGGGAAGGCCGCGCGGTTCAGGCTTTCCGCGCCGAACTGCAGGGTCTGGTAGCGCGACTGCCGGCGCTGTTCCTGCGTGCGGCGCAACAGACGCGCGAGCAGCCACGCGAGGGCGAGCATCGCGAGCAGGATGCCGGCCTGCCATAGCATCACGGGCTGGCCGAAGTCGCGCGCGAGGTCGCCGAACATGCGAGAGAAAATGCGGTTTTCCATGATGTCGCCGGAATCATCGGCACGCCGGGTTCGTCAACGAACCCGGCGTGCCGGTCAAAGCCCATTGCGCTTAGCTCTGGCGTTCCAGCACGGCGGCGAAGAAGCCGTCGGTCGCGTGACGGTGCGGCCACAGCGACAGGTAGTCGCCCATCTCCAGGTCGATGCGCTGCTCGGCCAGCACGTCGCGTGCGGGCACCAGCGCGAAATCCGGATGATTGGCGAGGAACTGCTGCACCACTGCTTCGTTTTCGGCGTCGAGAATCGAGCAGGTGGCGTAGACCAGCCGGCCGCCCTTTTTCACCAAACGTGCCGAGCTCGCCAGAATCGACGCCTGCTTCGGCGCCAGCTCGGCGACCGATTCCGGCGACTGGCGCCACTTCAGATCGGGATTGCGGCGCAGCGTGCCCAAGCCGCTACACGGCGCGTCGACCAGCACGCGGTCGATCTTGCCTGCGAGGCGCTTGATCTTCGCGTCGTGCTCGCTGTCGATCAACACCGGATTCACGTTCGACAGCCCGCTGCGCGCGAGGCGCGGCTTGAGCTTGGCCAGACGCCGCTCGGAGATGTCGAACGCATACAGACGCCCGGTGGAGCGCATCGCCGCGCCCAGCGCCAGCGTCTTGCCGCCCGCGCCCGCGCAGAAATCGACGATCATCTCGCCGCGTTTGGGCGCGACCAGCGAGCACAGCAACTGGCTGCCCTCGTCCTGCACTTCGAGCCAGCCGTGCTGGAACGCGTCGAGCTTGGTGAGCGGCGGCTTGCCGACCACGCGCACGCCGAACGGCGCGAACGGCGTCGCGCCGGCCTCGATGCCGGCTTTCGACAGCGCGTTCAGCACGTCGTCGCGGCTCGCCTTGATCGGGTTCGCGCGCAGATCCAGCGGCGCCGGGTAGTTCAGCGCGGCGGCCAGCTGCGCCAGTTCCGCGGCTTCGAAACGCTTGCTCAGCGCCTGATAGATCCAGTCGGGCAGATTCAGGCGAATCCGCAGCGGCAGGCTGTCCGGGTCGATCATCGCGACATGTTCGAGCCACTTCGACTCCGCGTCCGATACGAACGGCTTGAGCGCCGAGCGCCCCGCCGTCTGCATCAGGCCCAGCAAGGCCATGCGCCGCGCCGGGCTGCCCGCGCCGCTTTCCGCGAGGTGGGCGAATTCCATCCGGCGGCGCAGCACCGCGAAGACCGCCTCGGCGATCACGCCGCGCTCGCCGTGGCCGAGCTTCGGATGCGCGCGGAAGAACCGGCTGGTGGTGGCGTCGGCGGGGCCGTTGAGCCTCAGGACTTCAGCCAGCAAAGTCTCGGTTTGTCCAATCAGAAAACCATGCAATCTCATGCGCCCTCTCCGGCGGTGTGACCGGCAAAGAGCCATTGCGGCTCTGGCGGCGTAAGCGTGACACGCAGGCCGTCGAGCGCAAGACGCCCTTCGACGAACCAGCGTACCGCGCGTGGATAAATGATGTGTTCGGTTGCCAGCACGCGTTCGGCGAGCATGGCGGGGGTGTCGCCCGTTTCGACGGGGACGGCCGCCTGCGCGACGATCGGCCCGTGATCCAGCTGCGACGTGACAAAATGCACCGACGCGCCGTGCAGCCGCACGCCCGCGTCGAGCGCCTGCTGGTGGGTTTTGAGACCCGGAAAGCTCGGCAACAGCGACGGATGCACGTTCAGCATGCGCCCGGCGTAACGGTCGACGAAGCCGGCCGTGAGCACTCGCATGAAGCCGGCGAGCACCACCAGGTCCGGCGCAAAACCGTCGATTTCTTTTGCGAGCGCGGCGTCGAAGCTGTCGCGGTCGGAAAACTGGCGGTGGTCGACCACCGCAGTGGCAATGCCATGCGACGCCGCGAACGCAAGGCCCGCGGCGTCAGGGCGGTTGGCAATCACGGCGGCGACTCGCGCCGGCCAGCCTTCGTCCGAACAGGCCCGGACAATGGCTTCCATGTTGCTTCCCCGCCCCGAAATCAGGATGACGAGTTTTTTCATGGGCGGATTTTATCATTCGGCAACACCCAAACCGCGACGCGCCGCCGTCCATTGCGCCGAGCGTTTATAATCGTTTGTTTTGCGGCATCCCGGCCGCCCTACTGCAACCCGCTATCGTGAGAGTCTTCCGCGGTCTTCCCAATGCCGAAAGCCGTGCGCCCTGCGCACTGACCATCGGCAACTTCGACGGTGTCCACCGCGGCCATCAGGCTTTGCTCGCCCATGTGCGCGCGGCCGCCGATGCGCGCGGCCTGCCCGTCTGCGTGATGACCTTCGAGCCGCACCCGCGCGAATTCTTCAATCCGGCCGGCGCGCCGCCGCGCATCGCGATGCTGCGCGACAAGCTGGAGGCGCTGCGCACCAACGGCGTCGACCGGGTGGTGGTGGAGCACTTCAATCACACGTTCGCGAGCCAGTCGCCGGACGCGTTCGTCGAGCGGATCATCGTGAGCGGCTTGCATACGCGCTGGGTGATGATCGGCGACGACTTCCGCTACGGCGCGAAACGCGCGGGCGACTTCGCGTCGCTGAGGGCCAAGGGCGAGCAGTACGGGTTCGAAGTCGAGCAGATGGCTACGGTCGCCGATCCGTCGGGCGCGCGCATTTCCAGCTCGGGCGTGCGCGCGGCGCTGGTGGCGGGCGACCTCGACGCGGCGCGCGCCGCGCTCGGCCGCCCTTACGTGATCAGCGGCCATGTGGTGCACGGCATGAAGCTCGGTCGCGATCTCGGTTTCCCCACGCTCAACCTGCCGATCGCGCACAAGCGTCCGGCGCTCGCCGGCATCTTCGTGGTGCGGGTGCACGGCGTGGCGGACGAGCCGCTGCCGGGTGTCGCGAGCCTCGGCCTGCGCCCCACCGTCGACGACTCCGGCCGCGTGCTGCTCGAAGTGCACCTGCTCGACTGGCACGGCGACGCGTATGGCAAACTCGTGCGGGTCGAATTTCTGAAGAAGCTGCGCGACGAGGAGAAGTACGTCGACCTCGAAACGCTGACCGCCGCCATTGCACGCGACGTCGCCAATGCGCGCGCGTGGTTCGCGGCCGCCGGCGCCGGCACGCCGGGCAGCCGTTCCACCGGTTTCGCCACCTCGGCCACCGACCGAATTAGATAGCCGCCGCGGTACGGGCGGGCGCCTGGCGCCACGCGTACCGTCGCTGCGCGCATCGAAAGGCGGCCGTGGAGCACGATCACGACATGCCTGCCGGGCGCGCCCAACAACGCCCCCGCGCATCGCGCGCAACCCGCGCCCCGCTGCGCATAGAACGAGTTCACCGCGACCACATCATGAGCAACAAGAAAGCCGATTCGAAACCACAGTCACGCTACCCGGTGAACCTGCTCGACACGCCGTTCCCGATGCGCGGCGACCTGCCCAAGCGCGAGCCGCAATGGGTCAAGGAATGGCAGGAACGCAAGATCTACGAGAAGATCCGCGCCGCCTCCAACGGTCGCAAGAAGTTCATCCTGCACGACGGCCCGCCGTATGCGAACGGCGACATCCACCTCGGCCACGCGGTCAACAAGATCCTCAAGGACATGATCGTCAAGGCGCGCAATCTGGCGGGCTTCGACGCGGTCTACGTGCCGGGCTGGGACTGCCACGGCATGCCGATCGAAATCCAGATCGAAAAGCAGTTCGGCAAGTCGCTGCCGGCGGCCGAAGTGATGCAGAAGGCGCGCGCCTACGCAACCGAACAGATCGAGAAGCAGAAGGTCGGCTTCCGCCGTCTGGGCGTGCTCGGCGACTGGGACAACCCGTACAAGACGATGAACTTCACGAACGAAGCCGGCGAAATCCGCGCGCTCGCGAAGATCATGGAAAAGGGCTATGTGTTCCGCGGCTTGAAGCCGGTCAACTGGTGTTTCGACTGCGGCTCGGCGCTCGCTGAGGCGGAAGTCGAGTACAAGGACAAGACCGACCCGACCATCGACGTGCTGTTCGGCTTCGCCGAGCCGGAAAAGACCGCGCAGGCGTTCGGGCTGAATGCGCTGCCGCGCAATGAAGGCGGCATCGTGATCTGGACCACCACGCCGTGGACCATCCCCGCCAACCAGGCGCTGAACCTGCATCCGGAAATCGTCTATGCGCTGGTCGACACGCCGCGCGGCCTGCTGATCCTCGCACAGGAACGCGTCGAGGCGTGCCTGAAGCTATACGGGCTGGAAGGCACGATCGTCGCCACCACGCCGGGCGCGAAGCTCGTCAACCTGCGCTTCAACCATCCGCTCGCGTCCGCGCACCCGGCCTACAAGCGCACCGCGCCGGTCTACCTCGGCGACTACGTGACGACCGAAACCGGTACCGGCATCGTGCACTCGTCGCCGGCGTACGGCGTGGAAGACTTCGTGTCCTGCAAGGCGCACGGCATGGCCGACTCGGACATCATCAACCCGGTGATGGGCGACGGCCGCTACATCGAATCGCTCGCGCTGTTCGGCGGACTGTCGATCTGGGCGGCCAATCCGCAGATCGTCGAAGCGCTGCAGGGCGCCGGTTCGCTGCTGCGCACCGAGAAGTACACGCACAGCTACATGCACTGCTGGCGCCACAAGACGCCGATCATCTACCGCGCGACGTCCCAATGGTTCGCCGGCATGGACGTGAAGCCGAACGACACCGACAAGACCCTGCGCGAGACCGCGCTCGAAGGCATCGAGAACACCGCGTTCTATCCGGCGTGGGGCAAGCAGCGTCTGTTCAGCATGATCGCCAACCGCCCGGACTGGACGCTGTCGCGCCAGCGCCAATGGGGCGTGCCGATGGCGTTCTTCGTGCACAAGGAAACCGGCGAGCTGCATCCGCGCACGCTGGAATTGCTCGAACAGGTCGCGCAACGCGTCGAACAGGCCGGCATCGAAGCGTGGCAAACGCTCGACCCGCGCGAATTGATCGGCGACGACGCCAACATGTACGAGAAGAACCGCGACACGCTCGACGTGTGGTTCGATTCGGGCACCACGCACTGGCATGTGCTGCGCGGCTCGCACAAGGACGAACTGCAATTCCCGGCCGACCTGTATCTGGAAGGCTCGGACCAGCATCGCGGCTGGTTCCACTCGTCGCTGCTGACCGCGTCGATGCTCGACGGCCGCCCGCCGTACAACGCGCTGCTCACGCACGGCTTCACCGTCGACGGCGAAGGCCGCAAGATGAGCAAGTCGCTCGGCAACGGCATCGATCCGCACGAAGTGGCGAACCGCCTCGGCGCGGAGATCATCCGCCTGTGGATCGCGTCGACCGACTACTCGGGCGAGCTGGCGATCTCCGAGGAGATCCTGAAGCGCGTCACCGAAGGCTATCGCCGCATTCGCAACACGCTGCGTTTCCTGCTCGCGAATCTGTCGGACTTCGACTTCGCGCAACACGCGCGTCCGGTGGAAGACTGGCTGGAGATCGACCGCTACGCGGTAGCGCTGTCGGCGAATCTGCAAAACGACATCCTGTCGCACTACGAGAAGTACGAGTTCCACCCGGTGGTCGCCAAGCTGCAGACGTTCTGCTCGGAAGACCTCGGCGGCTTCTATCTGGACGTGCTGAAAGACCGCCTGTACACCACCGCGGCGGACTCCGTCGCGCGCCGCTCCGCGCAGACCGCGCTGTACCACATCGCGCACGGCCTGCTGCGTCAGATGGCGCCGTTCCTGTCGTTCACCGCGGAAGAAGCGTGGAAGGTGTTCCAGCCGGACAGCGAAACCATCTTCACCGAGACGTATCATGCGTTCCCGCCCGTGCCGGAGGCCGGCGCGCTGCTCGACAAGTGGACGCTGCTGCGCGCCGCGCGCGGCGACGTGACGAAGGCGCTGGAAGAAGCGCGCGTCGCGAACCTGATCGGCTCGTCGTTGCAGGCGGAAGTCGAAATCCGCGCGAGCGGCGCGCGTTATGACGCGCTCGCGAGCCTCGGCGACGACCTGAAGTTCGTGCTGATCACGTCGGCCGCGAACGTCGTGAAGGTCGACAGCGAAGCGGAAGAAGACGTCGAAGTCATCGCCTCGAAGTACCTGAAGTGCGAACGCTGCTGGCACTATCGCGCGGACGTCGGCGCGAACGCGGAGCACCCCACGCTGTGCGGCCGCTGCTTGAGCAACCTGTTCGGCAACGGTGAAACGAGGAGCGCGGCATAATGTCGAGAACCATGTCGAAAACCTCGGTGAAGACGTCCGCCGGCAGCAGTTCGCTGGCACCCTGGCTGGGCATCGCGCTGATCGTCATCCTGTTCGACCAGTTGACGAAAATCGCGGTGCAGAAGGTGTTTGCCTACGGCGTCGCGCATGAGGTCACGCCGTTTTTCAACCTGGTACTCGTGTACAACCGTGGCGCGGCGTTCAGCTTCCTCGCGATGGCGGGCGGATGGCAACGTTGGGCGTTCACCGCGCTCGGCGTGGTGGCCGCACTGGTGATCTGCTATCTGCTCAAGCGCCATAGCGGGCAGAAGATGTTCTGCACGGCGCTCTCGCTGATCCTGGGCGGCGCACTCGGCAATGTGATCGACCGGCTCGCCTATGGGCACGTGATCGACTTCCTCGACTTCCACGTGCGCACGTGGCACTGGCCGGCATTCAATCTCGCCGACAGCGCCATCACGATCGGCGCGATCCTGCTCGTGCTCGACGAGCTGCGGCGCGTGCGCGGCTCGCGCTGACGCGGCTCAGGCAAGCGCTCGGGTCCGCGCTTGCGTCCGCTTTAAAAGACGCGGCGGCGGGGTGCAACGCCCCGCCCTGCCGCCCGCCACCACGCTTAGTCGGAGGCTTTCGTTGGCAACCGCAGAACTCGCAGGAAAACACCTCGTCCTCGGCTTGACGGGCGGGATCGCCTGCTACAAGATCGCCGAACTCACGCGTCTGCTGACCAAGGCCGGCGCGACCGTGCAGGTCGTCATGACCGAAGCGGCCACCCAGTTCATCACGCCCGTCACGATGCAGGCGCTCTCGGGGCGGCCGGTCTACACTAGCCAGTGGGACGGGCGGGTGCCGAACAACATGGCGCACATCGATCTGTCGCGCGAAGCGGACGCGATCGTGATTGCGCCCGCGTCCACCGACTTCCTCGCCAAGCTCGCGCACGGCATGGCCGACGACCTGCTGTCCACGCTGTGCGTCGCGCGCGATTGTCCGCTGCTGGTGGTCCCGGCGATGAACCGGCAAATGTGGCAGAGCCCTGCGACGCAGCGCAATGTCGCGCAACTGCGCGCGGACGGCGTCGAAGTGCTGGGGCCCGACTCGGGCCCGCAGGCATGCGGTGAAATCGGCGATGGACGCATGCTCGAAGCCGCGGCCACGTACGAAGAGATCGCGTCGTTCTTCTCGCCCAAGATTCTGTCCGGCCGGCGCGTGCTGCTCACCGCCGGGCCGACTTTCGAACCGCTCGACCCGGTGCGCGGCATCACCAACCGCTCCAGCGGCAAAATGGGTTTCGCACTGGCCCGCGCCGCGCAACAGGCAGGTGCCGAAGTGCACCTGGTGGCGGGTCCGGTGGCGCTGGAAACGCCGTGGGGCGTGTTCCGCGAGGACGTGCAAACCGCGCAGCAGATGCATGAGGCAGTGATGCGCTCGGTCGCGGACGCCGATATCTTTATCGGCGTCGCCGCGGTGGCCGACTGGCGCGTCGATCATGCGAGCGAGCACAAGATCAAGAAGACCGCCGAACAGGCGTTGCCGAGCTTCAGGTTCGTCGAGAATCCGGACATTCTGGCCTCGGTGGCGAACCTGCCGCATCCGCCGTTCGCGGTCGGCTTCGCGGCCGAGAGCGGCGACCTCGAAGTGCATGGCGAACAAAAGCGGGTGCGCAAAAACGTGCCGCTCCTGATCGGCAATCTTGGCCCGCTCACTTTCGGTCTCGACGATAACGAAGTGATCCTGTTCGAGGCCAGCGGCGCAACGAAGCTGCCGCGCGCGGACAAGCTGACGCTCGCACGTGCGCTGATCGCGGAAATCGCGAGGCGCCTGCCGGACACGAGCCTGATTCGCTGACTCGGACCGGCGCATCGACGTAGGCGCCGCGCGTCGCTCGGACGCATGGAATCATCTGGAGGCTGACTGACATGACGCTACTTTCCGTGCTCGATCAAACGCCTGTGATCGCCGGGTGCTCCGTGGCGGACGCGATCGCCTCCACCATCGACCTCGCGCAACTCGCCGACGACCTCGGCTACACGCGTTACTGGTGCGCCGAGCATCACGGCTTGCGCGGCGTCGCGAATCCGGCCCCCGAGGTGATGCTGGCGCGCCTCGGCAGCGTGACGCGGCGCATTCGCCTCGGCTCAGGCGGCGTAATGCTGCCGTATTACAGCCCATTCAAACTCGCCGAGCAATTCATGATGCTGGAAGCGCTGTTCCCCGGTCGAATCGATCTGGGCGTGGGACGCGCGCCAGGCGGCGACATGCGCACGGCGCAAGCGGTCGCCGCCGGCGAATACAATCGCGGCGACATTTTTCCGCAGCAGGTGGCCGATCTGCTCGGCCTGATGCACGGCTCGCTGCCTGAAGGCCATATCGCGCGAGGCGTGCTGCTGCAGCCGCAAATCGACACGCGTCCGAAAGTGTGGATGCTCGGCTCGAGCGAGTTCGGCGGACTGCTCGCGGCACAACTCGGCATCCCGTTCTCGTTCGCGCATTTCATCAACCCGCATTTCGGCGCGCGAGTTGCGCTCGCTTATCGCGATCGCTTCCAGCCCAGTCAGGAAGCGACGCAACCGTACCTCGCCGCCGCCGTCTTCGTGATCTGCGCGGATACCGAGCAGGAAGCCGCCAATCTCGAAAAAGCCGTCGACCTGCGCCGCGTGCAAATGGCGTATGGCCTGAACGAACCCATTCCGACCATCGAACAGGGCATAGGGCAGGAGTACGGGGAGCGCGAACAGCTCATCGTCGACCGGGAAAAGCAGCGCAGCATCATCGGCACGCCGGAGTCGGTTACCGAACGGCTGCACGCGCTGCAGGAACAGTTCAAGGCCGACGAACTGATCGTGCTCACCGTCGCGGGCAGCTATCGCGCGCGGACGCGCTCTTATGAACTACTCGCCGATGCGTTCCAGCTCGGCTCAAACACCACGCCCTAACCTCACTTCAATCTGCATGAAACTCGACCTGAAGATTCTCGATGCGCGCATGCGCGAGCAACTCCCGGCTTACGCCACCACCGGCAGTGCGGGTCTCGACCTGCGCGCCTGTCTCGACGAACCATTGACGCTCAAGCCCGGCGAAACCGCGCTCGTGCCCACCGGTCTCGCGATTCACGTCGGCGACCCCGGCTATGCGGCGCTCATTCTGCCTCGTTCGGGCTTGGGCCATAAGCACGGGATCGTACTCGGCAATCTGGTCGGCCTGATCGACTCCGATTATCAAGGCCAACTAATGATCTCCACTTGGAATCGCGGCGAGACGACGTTCGTGTTGAATCCGATGGAGCGACTTGCGCAACTGGTGATCGTGCCGGTCATGCAAGCGAAGTTCAACATCGTCGACGACTTCGACGAAAGCGAACGCGGCGCGGGCGGCTTCGGCAGCACCGGCAAGCATTGATCGCGTTCGCCTCGGTTCGTCAGGCGCGGGCCGGGGCGAATCGAAGCGCAAAAGTCAGAACGTAAAAAGCAGAACGGCGCGGGGTTGAACCCGCGCCGTTCTGCTTTCGGATCAAACTCAACGCAAACTTCGCGCTTATTCGACGCCTTACTCGACTTCGACCGCTTCCGGATTTGGATTGCGCGGCGCCGGATGCTCGTCGAAGGTCAACTGCACCTTGTCTTCCGCGTCCACGTCGACCGATACCCGGCCGCCGTTCATCAGCTTGCCGAACAGCAGTTCGTCGGCCAGCGCACGACGGATCGTGTCCTGGATCAGACGCTGCATCGGCCGCGCGCCCATCAACGGGTCGAAACCGTGTTTGGCGAGATGCTTGCGCAAAGCGTCGGTGAAGAGCGCATCGACCTTCTTCTCGTGCAACTGATCTTCCAGCTGCATCAGGAACTTGTCGACCACACGCATGATGATTTCTTCATCGAGCGAACGGAAGCTGATCGTCGCGTCCAGACGGTTACGGAACTCAGGCGTGAACATGCGCTTGATGTCGACCATCTCGTCGCCGGCTTCCCGGCGGTTCGTGAAGCCGATCACCGACTTGCCCATCGCCTCGGCGCCCGCATTCGTCGTCATGATGATGATGACGTTGCGGAAATCCGCCTTGCGGCCGTTGTTGTCCGTCAGCGTGCCGTGGTCCATCACCTGCAGCAGCACGTTGTAAATGTCCGGATGCGCCTTCTCGATTTCGTCGAGCAGCAGCACGCAATGCGGCTTCTTCGTGACGGCTTCGGTCAGCAGACCGCCCTGGTCGAAACCGACATAGCCCGGCGGCGCGCCGATCAACCGGCTGACCGCATGACGCTCCATGTATTCCGACATGTCGAAGCGGATCAGCTCGATGCCCAGTGTGAACGCGAGCTGCTTCGCCACTTCCGTCTTGCCGACGCCCGTGGGACCCGAGAACAGGAACGCGCCGATCGGCTTGTCGAGCTTGCCGAGGCCCGCACGCGCCATCTTGATCGCGGCCGACAGCGCGTCGATGGCCGGGTCTTGCCCGAACACCACGCTCTTCAGATCGCGATCGAGCGTCTGCAGCTTGCTGCGATCGTCTTGCGACACGCTCTGCGGCGGGACACGGGCGATCTTCGAGATGATTTCCTCAATCTCGTTCTTGCCGATCGTCTTCTTCTGCTTTGACTTCGGCAGGATGCGTTGCGCAGCGCCCGCTTCGTCGATCACGTCGATCGCCTTGTCCGGCAGATGACGATCCGTGATGAAGCGCGCCGACAACTCAGCCGCCGCCGAGAGCGCGCCCGACGAATACTTCACGCCGTGATGCTCTTCGAAACGCGACTTGAGGCCACGCAGGATCGCCACCGTCTGCTCGACGGTAGGCTCGGTCACGTCGACCTTCTGGAAACGACGCGACAGCGCCGCGTCCTTTTCGAAGATGCCGCGATATTCGGTGAACGTGGTGGCGCCGATGCACTTGAGCGTGCCCGACGACAACGCCGGCTTCAGCAGGTTCGATGCGTCCAGCGTTCCGCCCGACGCGGCGCCCGCGCCGATCAGCGTATGAATTTCGTCGATGAACAGGATCGCGTGCGGACGTTCCTTCAATTCCTTGAGGACCGTCTTCAGGCGTTGCTCGAAGTCGCCGCGATACTTGGTGCCGGCGAGCAGCGCGCCCATGTCGAGCGAATACACCTGCGCGTCCGCAAGAATGTCCGGCACTTCACCGCGCGTAATGCGCCACGCGAGCCCTTCGGCGATCGCCGTCTTGCCGACGCCGGCCTCACCGACCAGCAGCGGATTGTTCTTGCGGCGGCGGCATAGCACCTGCACCACGCGCTCGACTTCCGACTCGCGCCCGATCAGCGGATCGATACGGCCGTCTTTCGCCATCTGGTTCAGGTTCTGCGTGAACTGGGCGAGCGGCGTTTCCTTCTGCGCGGCGGCCTCGTCGGACTCGGCATTTGCGTCGCTCGCTTTCGCGGCGTCCGTGCTGCTCGTCTTGGCGATGCCATGCGAGATGAAATTCACCACGTCCAGACGCGTGACGCCCTGCTGCTGCAGGTAGTACACCGCATGCGAATCCTTCTCGCCGAAGATCGCGACCAGCACGTTCGCGCCGGTCACTTCCTTCTTGCCATTCGAGGTGGACTGCACATGCATGATCGCGCGCTGGATCACACGCTGGAATCCCAGCGTGGGCTGCGTGTCGACGTCATCCGTGCCGGGCACGGTAGGCGTGTTGTCATGAATGAAGTTGCGCAGGTTCTGGCGCAGATCCTCGATATTGGCCGCGCATGCACGCAACACCTCAGCCGCCGTCGGATTGTCCAACAGTGCCAGCAAAAGATGTTCGACCGTTATGAACTCGTGCCGCGCCTGGCGTGCTTCCATGAACGCCATGTGCAGGCTGACTTCCAGTTCCTGGGCAATCATGCTTCCTCCATCACACACTGCAGCGGATGCCCGGCCTGCCGTGCGTGGGTAACGACTTGCTCGACTTTGGTCGACGCGATGTCCCGCGTATAGACCCCACAAACTCCCCTGCCCTCGCGATGCACCTTCAACATCACCTGCGTTGCGGTTTCACGATCTTTATTGAAATATTCCTGCACGATCATCACGACAAATTCCATTGGCGTGAAGTCGTCATTCAGCAGCACCACCTTGTACATGGACGGCGGCTTGAGTTTCTTCTCCTGCCGCTCCAATACGGTGCCGTCCTGCTTGTCCGGGATAATCGCCATACACCCATTCTAAACAACTAGGACAGGCCCGCAATCCTGTCTAAAACCCGGCCGTCCGGCCGATGAGCCCGTTCGCTGCCGCCTGAGGGGTATTGACCCGCCATGCATACGCGATTCGACGAGCCGATTGCGGAGCCGGCCCCTATCCAGTGATGCAGCGCGGCTGTGTTGCACCGCAGTCGGATCGAGTATCGCACAACCTGCCGGAACTGGCTGATGGCGCTCGCCTGGGCCTTGCTGCGGCGGGCGGCCGTTAGCACAGCATGTGCGTCGATTATGCGACTTTTCAAGACCGCCCGCTTGCGCAACCGCACATAACGGAAGCGGGAAAAACCCCTGGAAAGTGCCTGTTTGCAACGCGACAACGACATCTCAAAATTTTCTTGACACTCGAATAAAGAGCCCCAACAATCAAACTGGCACTTTTTTCACTGAGCCATAATTCGAAAAAATGCCGATGGTGAGCTTGTGAGGAGGGAGCGGCTGCTCGCGCGGTCGCGGAGCTTTTCGAGGGCTCGTGGTAGTGACATGAGTTACAGGGGAAGTTGGAATGGCAACTGGTACGGTCAAATGGTTTAATGACGCAAAAGGTTTCGGATTCATCACACCCGATGAAGGGGGCGAGGATCTGTTTGCACACTTCTCGGCCATCCAGATGAATGGGTTCAAGACCCTCAAGGAAGGCCAGAAGGTGACCTTCGAGGTCGTGCAAGGCCCGAAAGGCAAACAGGCATCGAACATTCAGGCACCCGCCTGAGGCTGTTCGTTCCCGTCCTTTGAAACCCGGCTTCACGCCGGGTTTCTTTTTTGGGGTCGCCGAATCCCAAATATCGGGCATTTCGACGCTCAAAAATTAACCCCGGCTCACCTCGCGGCGCCGGGGTTTTTTATGCGAACTGGGTCGTCCCGTTCGCATCGCTGCATAGCTTCGTTCTACATATTCTCGATCAGCACCTGCCCGAAGCCCGAGCAGGACACCTGCGTCGCGCCTTCCATCAGCCGCGCGAAGTCGTAGGTGACGCGTTTTTGCAGAATTGATTTTTTCATCGACGCGATGATCAGGTCCGCCGCTTCGGTCCAGCCGAGGTGGCGCAGCATCATCTCCGCCGACAGAATCTCCGAGCCCGGATTCACGTAGTCCTTGCCCGCGTACTTCGGCGCGGTGCCGTGCGTCGCTTCGAACATCGCGACCGAGTCCGACAGGTTCGCGCCCGGCGCGATCCCGATACCGCCAACCTGCGCGGCCAGCGCATCCGACACATAGTCGCCGTTCAGGTTCAGCGTGGCGATCACGTCGTATTCAGCCGGGCGCAGCAGGATCTGTTGCAGGAACGCGTCGGCGATCACGTCCTTCACGACGATGTCGCCGCCCGTCTTCGGATTCTTGATCTTCATCCACGGACCGCCGTCGATCAGTTCCGCGCTGAATTCCTTCTGCGCCAGCGCATAGCCGTAGTCGCGAAACGCGCCTTCGGTGTACTTCATGATGTTGCCCTTGTGCACCAGCGTGACCGAGCGGCGATCGTTGTCGATCGTATACTGGATCGCCTTGCGCACCAGGCGCTCGGTGCCTTCGCGCGACACCGGCTTGATGCCGATTCCCGACGACTCCGGGAAGCG
The DNA here is from genome assembly GCF_046026895.1 of Paraburkholderia sediminicola. Classification (GTDB taxonomy): domain Bacteria; phylum Pseudomonadota; class Gammaproteobacteria; order Burkholderiales; family Burkholderiaceae; genus Paraburkholderia; species Paraburkholderia sediminicola_C. The sequence goes on along the minus strand of NZ_JAQQEU010000026.1, from coordinate 40,855 downwards.
GATCTTCTTCACGCCCATCTCTTCCTGCAGGAACTTGATGACCTTCTTCGCCTGTTCCGATTCGGCCGGCCATTCGATGCCCGCATAAATGTCTTCCGAGTTCTCGCGGAAGATCACCATGTTGGTCTTCTCGGGCTCACGCACCGGCGAAGGCACGCCCTTGAAATACTGCACCGGCCGCAGGCACACATACAGGTCCAGCTCCTGGCGCAGCGCGACATTCAGCGACCGGATGCCGCCGCCGACCGGCGTGGTGAGCGGCCCCTTGATCGACACCACGTATTCCTTGAGCACCTGCAGCGTTTCTTCCGGCAGCCACACGTCCGGGCCGTACACCTTGGTGGATTTCTCGCCCGCGTAGATCTCCATCCAGTGGATCTTTTTCTTGCCTGCGTAGGCCTTCTCCACCGCCGCATCGACGACCTTGATCATGACCGGCGTGATGTCGAGACCCGTGCCGTCACCTTCGATGAACGGAATGATCGGCTGGTCGGAAACATTGAGCGAGTAGTCGGCGTTGACAGTGATCTTGTCACTACCGGTAGGAACCTTGATGTGCTGATACGACATGATCGGACTCCAGTGAAGGCTGTGCAGAAAGCAGATGGGAGACTGCGAAAACGGGCGCTCCTCGCTACGCGCAATGCCAGACGCCGCGCAGGCGGTCTGGCCGCTATTCTAGCCCACGTGCTCGCCACGACGAGCCCGCAACGGCTCGGGGTTTTCCAACATGGCCGAAACCCGCCACCGGCCGTGTCCTTGCCTCTCATGTCTTTTATAAGACATGAGAATGGCCGTTTCAGTTTATGCATTATCATCGCGCCATTCATCACCAAAGCGGCGGCTTTTCTGAAGCCTTCGCGACGCTTCAGCCGCGGCGGTGTCCGCGCCCTCGATCCACTTCCTCTATGCGCCTTCTCGCACTGAACAAACCGTTCGGCACCATCTGCCAATTCTCACCGCACGAGACCCGCGCGTCGCTGGCCGACTGGGTCAAGGTGCCTGGCGTCTATCCGGCGGGCCGCCTCGACTCCGACAGCGAAGGCCTGCTGCTCCTCACCGACGACGGCGCACTGCAAGCGCGTATCGCCGAGCCGCGTCACAAGCTCGTCAAACGTTACTGGGCGCAAGTGGAAGGCGCGGTCGATCCCGCCACGTTGAAGAAGCTCGCGCGCGGCGTCGATCTCGGCGATTACGTGACACGGCCCTGTCGCGCGGACTATGTCGAGCCGACCGACACACTCTGGACACGCACGCCGCCGATTCGCTATCGCGCCGCGATACCGACCACATGGATCGAGTTGTCGATCACCGAAGGCAAGAACCGTCAGGTGCGTCGCATGACAGCCGCAGTCGGTTTTCCGACACTGCGCCTCGTGCGTGTGGGCATCGGCGCACTCGACATTTTTTCACTCGGACTTCAGCCGGGAGAAAGTGTCGAATTGCCGTCGAAGGCGCCGTGGGAAGGCGTCGTCTGAACGCACGCGTTGTCATAAAAAACTGTCACACGTCGCGGCTTTTCTTTGCGAAGAGACCGCTAAGCCGTTGTATCGGCAAACAAAATCACGCGTGAAACCATCGCGATAAAAGCGTGAAACAAACATGCATTTGCATCGCGCTGTCGCGATGCAAATTTTCCGCAAATTTCGCGTCAACCGCTGCGCAAGCTCACGCGTTATTCGACGCAGATGCCGCCCGAAGCTATCCGGCATTCAGCCTTAAGGGCCTTTGCACAAGCCGCTCGCGCGGTGAGCGCAGGGAGTCTGAGCGCTAAACAGACGTGTCGAAAAAAAACTTTGTTCGATGCGGCTGTCAACCGAAAGGTGGATGGCACGTTTACCGACATGACTCTACATATAGCCGGGTCATTTGGTTAATTAACTAAAGCTGAGGATTCACAAAATGAACAAACTGATCGCCGCTCTGGTCGCTGGCCTTTTCGCAACGGCAGCATTCGCACAAGCTTCGGCACCGGAAGCAGCTTCGGCAGCTCCGGCAGCAGCAGCTTCGTCGGCAAAGAAGACCACGAAGCACGCTCACAAGAAGTCGCACAAGAAGGCAGCATCTGCTGCTGCAGCTTCGGCAGCATCGGAGTAAGTTTGTTGTAAAAACGCAGTCAAGAACTAGCTTCGCCGCCGTTCTTACGGCGTTGTAAGGCAGATCACCGCAAGGCGATCTGCCTTTTTGTTTTTGACGCGCTCGCGTAACATTCCCGGGTTAATTTCCAGCAAGGAGTCATGTCGTGCGATTTTCCATGCGCTCGTTGATTGCGCGTTTCGCCGTTGCCATTGCATTGCCGCTCGCTGCATTGTCGTTCGCCGCCACCACTGCCGCGCCTGCTCATGCGCAGCAGATGCCGCCTGGCGCGAAGCAGCCCAGCGAATTTCCGCGCGTGAAACTGACCGCGGGCATGTTCGTGATCGACGCCGCCGTCGCGGCCAACGACGCGGACCGTGAACAAGGTTTGATGTATCGCACGAAGCTCGGCCCGAACGAAGGCATGCTGTTCGTCTTCAACGAAAACGCCGGACATTGCTTCTGGATGAAGAACACCTTGATCCCGCTGTCGATCGCGTTCATGCGCGCGGACGGCACGATCACCGACATCGACGAGATGCAGGCCGAGACCACCAACAACCACTGCCCGACGCACAACGGCGTGTTTGCGCTGGAGATGCCGAAGGGCTGGTTCACGTCGAAGGGGATCAAGCCGGGGATGCAGATCCAGGGCTTGCCAGCCGTTCAGCAATAAGCCGCCTGGCGCACAACGGCGCGCACCGCTTCGTTTCCCCGATTGTGAAAAAGCCGGTGCCCTGGTCAGGGCACCGGCTTTTTTCGTTGCGGGGGCGCCGCGCGCTCGCCCCTGGCGCCCCCGGCGCGGCCGACCAAAGCCCCCACCAGCCTGCCCTGGCGCCGCCTGGCAAGATTCCTGCAAAAGCCGGGCCGACGCGCTATTCTAGTAGTCTCAGCAAAGCAGCACCCAGGCTCGCCGGGTAGCACAGACTGCCGTCCGGCAAGCGTTTCAGGCGCGCTATTCCAAGGAGGTTCACGTGCCCCGCAAGACTCCCATCGAGCGCTACCGGAATATCGGCATCAGCGCTCACATCGATGCCGGCAAAACCACCACCACTGAACGCATCCTGTTCTACACCGGCGTGACCCACAAGATCGGCGAGGTTCACGACGGTGCGGCGACGATGGACTGGATGGAACAGGAGCAGGAGCGCGGCATCACCATCACGTCGGCGGCCACCACCGCCTTCTGGAAAGGCATGGCCGGCAACTATCCCGAACATCGGATCAATATCATCGACACCCCGGGCCACGTCGACTTCACGATCGAAGTGGAGCGTTCGATGCGCGTGCTCGACGGCGCGTGCATGGTGTACGACTCGGTCGGCGGCGTGCAACCGCAGTCCGAAACGGTGTGGCGTCAGGCGAACAAGTACAAGGTGCCGCGTATCGCGTTCGTCAACAAGATGGACCGCGTCGGCGCGGACTTCTTCCGCGTGCAGCGGCAGATCGGCGACCGGCTGAAGGGTGTCGCGGTGCCGATCCAGATTCCGATCGGCGCGGAAGAACACTTCCAGGGCGTGGTCGATCTGGTCAAGATGAAGGCGATCTTCTGGGACGAAGAGAACCAGGGCATCAAGTTCGAGTATCGCGATATTCCGCCGGAACTAGCGGCCCCCGCGAAGGAGTGGCACGACAAGATGGTCGAGGCCGCCGCCGAGGCGAACGAGGCGTTGCTGGACAAATACCTGCACGGCGAAACGCTGACCGAAGAAGAGATCAAGCACGGCATCCGCGCGCGCTGCATTGCCAATGAAATCGTGCCGATGCTGTGCGGCAGCGCGTTCAAGAACAAAGGCGTGCAGGCCATGCTCGACGCGGTGATCGACTACCTGCCGTCGCCGGTCGACGTGCCGGCGATTACCGGTCACGACGAACACGACAAGGAAATCGAGCGTCATCCGAACGACACTGATCCGTTCTCCGCGCTCGCGTTCAAGATCATGACGGACCCGTTCGTCGGCCAATTGATTTTCTTCCGCGTGTATTCGGGCGTGGTGAATTCGGGCGACACGGTCTACAACGCAATCAAGGAAAAGAAAGAGCGCCTTGGCCGGATCCTGCAGATGCACGCGAACGAGCGCAAGGAAATCAAGGAAGTCTACGCGGGCGACATCGCCGCGGCGGTCGGCCTGAAGGAAGCGACCACCGGCGACACGCTGTGCGATCCGAACCACGTGATCATCCTCGAAAAGATGATCTTCCCGGAACCGGTGATCTCGCAGGCCGTCGAGCCGAAGACCAAGGTCGACCAGGAAAAGATGGGCATCGCGCTGAATCGTCTCGCACAGGAAGACCCGTCGTTCCGCGTGCAAACGGATGAAGAATCCGGCCAGACGATCATCTCCGGGATGGGTGAGCTGCACCTGGAAATTCTGGTCGACCGGATGAAACGCGAGTTCGGCGTCGAGGCGACCGTCGGCAAGCCGCAGGTCGCGTATCGCGAGACAGTGCGCAACAAGGTCGAGGACGTCGAAGGCAAGTTCGTCAAGCAGTCGGGCGGTCGCGGCCAGTACGGCCACGCGGTGCTCACGCTCGAGCCGGCGCCGCAAGGCAAGGGCTACGAGTTCGTCGACGCGATCAAGGGCGGCGTGATTCCGCGCGAATACATCCCGGCGGTCGACAAAGGCATCCAGGAAACGCTGAAGGCCGGCGTGCTGGCGGGCTATCCGGTGGTCGACGTGAAGGTGACGCTGACCTTCGGTTCGTACCACGATGTCGACTCGAACGAAAACGCGTTCCGCATGGCCGGCTCGATGGCGTTCAAGGACGCGATGCGCAAGGCCAAGCCCGTGCTGCTCGAACCGATGATGGCGGTCGAAGTGGAAACGCCGGAAGACTTCATGGGCAACGTGATGGGCGACTTGTCGAGCCGTCGCGGACTCGTGCAGGGCATGGAAGACATCGCCGGCGGCGGCGGCAAGCTGGTGCGCGCCGAAGTGCCGCTCGCGGAGATGTTCGGCTACTCGACGTCGCTGCGCTCGGCCACGCAGGGCCGCGCGACTTACACGATGGAGTTCAAGCACTACGCCGAAACGCCGAACAACGTCGCCGAGGCCGTGATCAACGCGAAGCAGAAGTAAACGCTGCAATGAACACGTCGCCGGCCGCGCGCGGTCAAGGCTGCTCCAAGCTGGCGACTCGAAGCCCGCTCCCCGTGAGCGGGCTTTTTTTTCGTGCGCCCGCGCCGCTCGCGCGGCGTGTCTACCCAAGCGTTTTTTGACCGTGCAAAAATGCTGGACGGCGCCGCGCCGATCGACGCAAAAGCCACGCCGAGGAGGAGACATCATGAGCCAGGATCACGAACACCCGCACTACCGGGCCGACCAACCGGCCGCGCCGGTCGATTGGCGCGAGCACGGCGTGAAGGTCATCAGGGGCGACCAGCTCGACAGCAATACCGCGCAAACGCCGGGCATGAATCGCGCCGCCGCGATCAATGCCGCGCGGGTCGGCGCGCAGAAAATCTGGGCCGGCACCGTGACGATCCATCCGAACGCGAAGACCGGCGCGCATCATCACGGCGCATTAGAAAGTGTGATCTACGTGGTGCGCGGCCAGGCTCGCATGCGCTGGGGCGAACACCTGGAGTTCACGGCGGAGGCCGGCCCGGGCGACTTCATTTTCGTGCCGCCTTATGTGCCGCATCAGGAGATCAATGCGAGCACCGACGACCCGCTCGAATGCGTGCTGGTGCGCAGCGACAACGAGGCGGTGGTGGTCAACCTGAACATCGACGCGGTGGAAGCGCCTGAAACGGTCTACTGGGTCGATCCGATTCACAAGCATCCGCACGATCACTAACTCCTTGCCCCGCGACTCATGACGCCGACCGCTTCGCTGCGCCCTCGCCTGCTTTCGCTGTACGCCGTGCTGATCGCCGCCAATCTCGGCGCCTGGGGCTGGGCGCTGATCGGGTTTCGCCATTACCCGCTGCTGCTCGGCACCGCGCTGCTCGCGTATGGGTTCGGTCTGCGTCATGCGGTCGATGCGGACCACATCGCGGCGATCGACGCGGTCACGCGCAAGCTGATGCAGACCGGCAAGCGGCCGCTCGGCGTGGGCCTCGCGTTTTCGCTGGGACACTCGACGATCGTGATCGCCGCGACGATCGGCATGGCGTGGACCGCGCATTCGCTGCATGGCCGTTTCGAGACCTTCAAGGAAGTGGGCGGCACGCTCGGCACAGTCGTTTCGGCGACGTTCCTGCTGGTGCTCGCGGCCGTCAACCTCGTGATTCTGCGCGACGTGTGGCGCCGTTATCGCCACGTTCAGCGCGACGGCGAAATGACTGCGCAAACAGCGGATTCGATCGCACCGGCCGGGCTGCTGTCGCGCGCATTGCGGCCGCTGTTCCGGCTCGTCACGAAAAGCTGGCACATGTACCCGGTCGGCGTGCTGTTCGGACTCGGCTTCGACACCGCGACCGAAATCGGCTTGCTGGCGATTGCAGCGTCCCAGGCCGGCACCGGTTTGCCGCTGTATTCGATCCTCGTGTTCCCCGCGCTCTTCACCGCGGGCATGACGCTGGTCGATTCGACCGACAACGTGTTGATGGTCCACGCCTACGGCTGGGCCATGGACGATCCGAAGCGCAAGCTCTACTACAACGCCAGCATCACGTTCGTGTCGGCGCTGGTGGCGATCGTGATCGGCGGCGTCGAAGCGCTGGGGCTGCTGTCGGACAAGCTCGGATTGAACGGCGGCATATGGGACGCGGTCGCGAGCGTGAACGAGCGCTTCGGCGCGCTCGGCTATGGAATCGTTGCCGCCTTCATGGCGTGCTGGATCGGTTCAGTGCTGTTTCAGCGCTGGCGGCGCCCGGCTGGGGTCGCGCGGTAAGTCCGATCCCTCGCGCGCGACGCAGCCGCTAAAGAGGCCGGCGCGGCATCGGCGATTCGTCCGTGACGGCGGAGGCGGCCTATGAGTCGCAGGCGTCGAACGTCGTGATGAGGGTTGGCGAGCGTTGTGGCCACGATACACAGCGGCTCTTTTATCGGCCAATCGGCGCGCCGGCAACGCCTCAGGCGCGCCGGACCCATGAGCAATCGCTTAAACTGAACCGCTTTGCGCAGGCTTTCGCGCCGATCATCACAGGCGCGTGTCAAAGGCGTGCGCCGCGCCGCGCGCATCCAGCGCGGCTTGTCAGAACCGGCAACAGAACGGACTGGACTCTCCATCGATGAAAAATCCCGTGGACCGATTTCTCGCACTCGACGCAGCCCGCCTCACCGCCGACGCCTACGGCAAACACGCCATCGACGAATTCCTCGCCGGCCGCCTCACGCGCCGCGAACTGCTGCGCCATGCGAGCGTGATCGGGTTGGCGCTCGCCGGCGGCGGTGCGCTGCTGAACGCGCCGCGAGCGCGGGCGCAAGGAGCGCCTGGCGCATCCGGTCAGACGATCCGCGTCGCTCACCTGACGCCCGCCGGCGCGGTCGATCCGCTCACCGTGACCGATGCCGCCAGTCTCGCGCTCCTGAACCAGACCGGAGAGTTCCTGATCGACGACGACGGCGAGAAGCTCATGCTGAAACCGGCGCTCGCCGTGTCGTGGAAGCCGAACAACAAGGGCGACGTGTGGACCTTCGCGCTGCGCCCGAACGTCAAATTCCACGACGGCCAGCCGTTCACCGCGAAAGACGTGGTCGCCACTTTCGACCGCCTCGCCGACCCCGCAAGCGGTTCGGCGGCGCTCTCCGTGCTCAAGGGCGTGCTGTCGAAAGGCGGCGCAAAAGCGGTCGACGATCACACGGTCGCGTTTCATCTCGACGCGCCGAACGGCAACTTCCCGTACTACGTCTCGTCGGACAATTACAACGCCGTGATCCTGCCCGCGAACTACGCGGGCGGTTATGAAAAGACCTTTATCGGCACGGGTCCGTTCAGGTTCGAGAAATTTCAGCCCAAGGTCGGCGCATCGTTCGTGCGCAATCCCGACTACTGGGGCGAAAAAGCGTTACCACAACGCGTACAGTTTACCTTCTATGCCGACGAACAAGCCCAGTTGCTCGCATTGCAAGGCCATCAGGCAGACGTGATGGGCACCTTCACCGTGCAGGGCGGCGCCGGCATCCTGAACAATCCGGACTTCAAGGCGGTCGGGGTGAAGTCGAGCGCGCATCGGCAGATCCACATGCGCAACGACAGCCCGCTGTTCAAGGACAAGCGTGTGCGTCAGGCGCTGGCGTTGTCACTCGATCGCGACGTGCTGGTGCGCGGCCTGTTCAAGGGCCGCGCACAACTCGGCAACGACAGTCCGTTCGCGCCGGTGTTTCCGTCATCGGATGCGGGCGTGCCGCAACGCAAGATCGACATCGCGAAGGCGAAGCAACTGCTTGCACAGGCTGGCGTGGCGAACGGCTTCGACGTGACGCTGACCACCGAAAAATACATGGAGATTCCCGACCTCGCGGTGGTCGTGCAGAACGCGGCGAAGGCGATCGGCGTGCGCATCAATCTGAAGGTCGAGAGCCAGTCGCTGTATTACGGCGCGGGCACGCCGGGCAAATCCGACTGGCTCGACTCGCCGCTCGGCATCACCGACTACGGCCATCGCGGCGTGCCGAACGTGTTCCTGAACGCGCCGCTCACCAGCACCGGCACGTGGAATGCCGCGCACTTCAGGAATCCGCAATACGATCAACTGGTCGCGCAGTTCGTCGCGGCCATCGACCTCGCGTCACAGAAGAAAATCTCCGCGCAGATCCAGACGCTGCTGCTCGACGAAACGCCCGTCATCATCCCGTTCTTCTACGACCAGCTGATCGCGATGCGCAAAGGCGTGAACGGCGTGCGCTTCACCGCGCTCGCGCAACTCTATTTCGACCGCGCGGTGCTGAGCGCGTAAGCACCGCCGCAGCCTGCGACAGGAGCCCACGATGTCGGCCACGGCGCCCCCTTCGGCCTCCAACGTATCGAGCGGCAACGCAGGCCGCGTTGCGCGCTTTCTAGGCGCGCGCGTGGGCTTGTCGTTGATCACGCTATGGCTGTTGTCGGTGATCGTGTTCGCGGGCGGGCAGCTGTTGCCCGGCGACATCGGCCGCGCGGTGCTGGGACCGCTCGCCGACGCGCGCGCGGTCGCCGCGCTCAACCATCAGCTCGGCGCGGACCGGCCGCTCGTCACGCAATACGTCGACTGGATCACGCATTTCCTGCGCGGCAATATGGGGCTTTCGTACGCGTATCGCGAGCCGGTCGCGCCGTTCATCGTGGACGCGCTCGCGCATTCGGCGAAGCTCGGGCTGCTCGCGTTCATCGTCGTCGTGCCGCTCGGCATCGCGGGCGGCGTGTGGTCGGCGATGCACGCGGGGCGCTGGCTCGATCGCACGATCAGCATTGCCGGTTTGTCGGCGACTGTGGTGCCGGAATTCGTTTCGTCGATCGTGCTGATTCTGGTGTTCGGCGTATGGCTGCGCTGGCTGCCGATCGAAGCGTCGTATCCGCCCGAAGCCAGCGCGTTCGAACAGCTAAGGCATCTGGTTCTGCCGGTGCTGCCGCTGGTGCTGGTGTTCTTCGGCTACATCGCGAGAATGGCGCGCGCGGGCACCGTCGAAGCGCTCGACGCGGACTACACGCGCACCGCGATCCTCAAGGGTTTGCCGCGCCACATCGTGATCTGGCGGCACGTGTTGCGCAACGCGCTGCTGCCCACCATCACCGTCGCCGCGACGCAGCTCGGCTACATGATCGGCGGCCTCGTGGTGGTCGAGACACTGTTCCACTATCAGGGCATCGGCTCGCTGATCTACAACGCCGCCAAGGCGAAGGACTTTCCGATGCTCGAAGCAGGCGTGCTGACGATCGGCGTTGTCTATACGCTCGCCAATCTCGTTGCCGATGCGCTGCATGTGCTGCTCAATCCGCGGCTGCGAGTCAGGAGCGCAGAATGAGCGCCGTCGTTCCGCCGACTCAAGCCTCACCCGCCGAGCCGCGCTTCGAGCAGTTGCGCGAGCTGTTGCATTCGCCGACCTTCGTGGTGGGCGTGTTCATCGTCGTGTGGTGGGTGGTGTGCGCGCTCGCGGGTCCTTGGATCGTGCGCCTCGACCCCTATGCGTCCGATCCGCTCAATTCGCTGCTGCCGCCCGATCGTACGCACTGGTTCGGCACCGACCAGCTCGGCCGCGATGTGTTCTCGCGCGTAATCGTCGGCGCACGCGACATCCTCACCATCGCGCCGCTCGCGACCCTGCTCGGCACGGTCGCGGGCACGGCGCTCGGTTTGCTCGTCGGCTACTTCGAGGGCTGGGTGGATAACGTGGTGGGCCGCGCGATCGACGCCGTGCTCGCGCTGCCGCTCGTGATCGTCGCACTGCTCGCGCTGGCCGCGGTCGGCGCGTCGAATTTCACCGTGATCCTCGTGATCGGCATCACCTTCACGCCGATCACCGCGCGCACCGTGCGCGCCGCGGTGTTCGCGGAACGGCATCTGGACTACGTGGCCGCCGCGCAACTGCGGGGCGAACGCGCGCCCTACATCATGTTCGTCGAGATCCTGCCCAACGTGCTGCCGCCGATCATCGTCGAGGCGACCGTGCGGCTCGGCTATGCGATCTTCGCGGTCGCCACGCTGTCGTTTCTCGGCTTCGGCATTCAGCCGCCTTCGGCCGACTGGGGTCTCGCGTTGTCCGAGTCGTACACGCTGATGGCGGGCGGCGCCTGGTGGACCGTGGTGTTCGCGGCCGGCGCGATCGCCTCGCTGGTGGTCGGGGTGAATCTGATCGCCGACAGCGTGCAGGGAGTGCTCGACCGATGAGCGTCGCACCGCCCACCCCCGCCACGCCGTTCGCCGCCTTCGACGTGTCGAAGAGCGATCGCACGGACGCGCTGACCGTGGTCGGCCTGACGGTCACGTACCGGATACGCGGACGCGATCGCGAAGTGCTGCAGGATGTGTCGTTTCGCGTGCGGCGCGGCGAAGCCTATGGACTGGTGGGCGAATCGGGCTGCGGCAAGTCGACGGTCGCGATGGCGGCGCTGCGCTATCTGCCGCGCAACGGCAAGGTGAAGGCGGGCAGGATCATGATCGCTGGCGCGGACGTGCAGAAGCTCGACGCCGATGCGTTGCGCAACCTGCGCGCGAACACGGTGTCGATGGTCTATCAGGACCCGGCGCGCGCGCTCAATCCGTCGCTGACGATCGCGCGACAAGTCTCCGAAGCCTTCGAAGCCGCAGGCGCCGCGCGTGACGATGCGCTGCGGCGCACGCGGGACATGCTCGAACGCGTACGCATCGCGTCGCCCGAACGCGTGATGGACAGTTATCCTCATCAATTGTCGGGCGGCATGCAGCAGCGCGTGGTGATCGCGATGGCGCTCGCGTCGAACCCCGCGCTGCTGATTCTCGACGAACCGACCACCGGACTCGACGCCACCGTCGAAGCGGAAGTGCTCGACCTGGTCGCCGCTTTGCGCGAGGAACTCGGCACCGCGGTGCTCTTCATCAGCCACAATCTCGCGGTGATCGGGCGGATGTGCGAGCGCGTCGGCGTGCTTTACGCGGGCAAGCTGGTCGAGGAAGGCGCGACTGAGGACGTGTTCACACGACCGCGTCATCCCTACACGGTCGGACTGTTGCGCTGCCTGCCCACGGTGGGGCGCAACAAGGACAACGGGAGGCTCGATACGATCGCGGGCGGCCTGCCGCCGCCCGGCTCGGTCACGCAAGGCTGCATTTACGCGGAGCGCTGCCGTCTCGCCGACGACCGCTGCCGCCGCGAAGCGCCGCCGCCGTACCGGCTGATCGCCGCGCGCGGCGATCAGATGTCGCGCTGCTATTACCATGAGCGCGCGATCGAATTGCCGCGCGCGACCCCGCAGGCATTGGCCGGCAATCAGCGCGGTTCGCCGGACGGCTCGCCTGCAACGCCCGTGCTGCGCGCGCAAAAACTCTCGAAGACGTTCCACGTATCCGGCGCACCGCTGCGTGCGCTCGACGATGTGTCGATCGATCTCGCCAGCGGCGAGACGCTGGGTCTGGTCGGCGAATCGGGCAGCGGCAAGACGACGCTCGCCAAGCTGATGCTCGGGCTGCTCACCCCCGATGCGGGCAGCGTGCTCGAACTCGACGGCGCGCCGCTCGCCGCGCGAGTCACGCGGCGCAGCGACGAGCAGTTGAAGTCCTTGCAGACGGTGTTCCAGAACCCCGACTCGGCGCTCAATCGCGCGCATTCGGTGAAGCGGCTGATCGGCCGCGCATTGTCGCGCGTCACCGCATTGCGCGGCCCCGCGCTCGACGCACGGCTCGCCATGCTGACGGCTGCCGTGCGCTTGCCCGAGCGCTATCTCGGGTCACGCACGCGGCAGTTGTCGGGTGGCTTGAAGCAGCGCGTGGCGATTGCCCGCGCGTTTGCCGGCGCGCCGCGCGTGGTGGTCTGCGACGAGCCGACTTCCGCGCTCGATGTCTCCGTGCAGGCCGCGATCCTCAATCTGCTCGCCGATCTGCAACGCGAGCGCGGCGTGAGCTACGTGTTCATTTCGCACGATCTGCACGTGGTGCGCTATCTCGCGGATCGCATCGCAGTGCTGTATCTCGGCAGGCTGCTGGAAATCGGACCGGCCGCCGCGGTGTTCGACGGCCCGCAGCATCCTTATACCGAGGCGCTGCTGTCCTCCGTGCCGACGCTCGGCGCACACGTCGGGCCGGCCCGCATCCGTCTTTCCGGCGAGCTGCCGAGCGCGGCGTCGCCGCCTTCCGGCTGCGTCTTTCACACGCGCTGTCCGCGCAAGCTCGGCGCGATCTGCGAACAGCAGGAGCCTCCCTTTCTCGATGCGGGTCAGGGAGGCGACGCGGCGCAGCCGGCCGTGCATCGAATCCGCTGCCACATCCCGGTTGCCACGCTGCGCGTGCTGCAAACCGCCCCACACGACACGCCGGGCGAAGGCCCTGGCGACGTCTCGCCCGAACGCTCCGCAAACGCGCCGCAGAGCGCTGGCCGCAACGTATAAGCGTTTTAACGTGATTTTCCGTGGTGCGTTTCATCGCCGAAACGTTCACGTGGTTTTTCATCGTGTGCATCGCATCTCCCTATCTGACGGGTGTCGCGGCAAGGCTTCGCGAGCCGTGGCATGGATATCGCTAATTACGGTTGAGCCGAACGATACGTGAAGCGACTCGGCAAACCAGATTCGGGGGGGCGACAAGGCCCGCGTTCAGATCGGTCCGCCGCCGCGCTTTCGACACAACAGATGGCGGCAACGAGGCGCCGTCGTTCGGTCGGGGAGAGATGCAATGAAAACAAGATTCAATCAGTACTACTGCGGGGTTATTCGGCAAGCGATGATCGTGACAGGCGTAGTGGTACTGGCGACCGAGGCGGCGTACCCGGCATCGACCGAGGTGATTCCCCGGTGGATGGTGCTTGCCGATGCGTCGGTGGCCGGCTACGCGGAGCACGCACCGATGCAACTCTCGCAGGACGATGGCGGGTCGTCAGGCGCGCTGGCGACAGGCAGCGCGCCCGGCGAAGTGACCGCCGCCGACGATGCGGCCGCGGTATTCATGCCCAGTGACTGCGGCGGCGCGAGTGCCGGATGCGGACGCCACGCTGGCGGCGGCGGAAGCAACGGCGCGGCGAGCGCCGGCAATGGCGGCTCGGGAGCGAGCGGCAATAGCGGCGCCGTGGCGGCTGGCTCAGGCGGAGCTGGCGGAAGTGCCGGAGCGAGCGCCGGCAGCAAGGGAAACAGCAGCGGTGGAGGCAGTAGCGGAGGCGGAGGCAATGGCAGCGGCGGGAGCGGCGGCTGCGGTTGCGGAGGCTCCGGCGGCGGCCCGGGCGGTGGCAAAGGTGGTGGCTTTGGCGGTGGCTTTGGCGGTGGCTTTGGCGGTGGCTTTGGCGGTGGTTTTGGTGGTGGCTTCGGTGGCGGCTTCGGCGGAGGCTTTGGCGGAGGCTTTGGCGGAGGCTTTGGCGGAGGCTTTGGCGGAGGCTTTGGCGGAGGCTTCGGCGGAGGCTTTGGCGGAGGCTTCGGCGGAGGCTTCGGCGGCGGTCTCGGCGGCAAGGGTGGCGGCGGCAATGGCGGTGGCAATGGCAATGGCGGAGGGAACGGGCACTAGGACTCGCCCTGTCCCAGGCAGAGTGCCCTGCACCCTGCCCCCGCTGGCGACACGCTCCCGGCATGCCGTCGCGATCCGCCGGCATCGGCGGTGATGTCTCGATCCCCGGTCGAGCGTCACCGCCCGAGGCCGGTTGCTTTCGACGATCGCCGCGGGCAGCGCCCGGACCATCGCCACGAACGCCGAGTGAAGCCGCTGTCGAGCGGCTTTGACTTGCCGCAAGCTGCGCGTAAACCATACGTCAAGCGCGCCCGCCGCGCGAAGTCCGTGAAAGCGCATAAAACAACTAGCCGCGCACACGTGTTGTGGAACCAATCCGAGGCGATCGCCTCATATCCAATTCAACGTTCGATATGAGGGCCCACAACATGCAACGAAACGTTCACCCTTGGGCGGCGCGCGCGGCCACTGGCCTGCTGATGGTTGCCGCGCTGGGCCTCGCATCGCTCGCTCAAGCACAAACGCCGGCGCCCCAAGCGGCGCGGCCGATGCCGCCGACGATGTCGCAAGCCGCGCCGCCCGTCGATCCCACCTTCTCGGCCTACTCCCTCGTCCAGACCTGCAAACAGAGAAACGACAACGCCGCGCAAGGCCAGTGCGTCGGCGCGATCCGGGGCATCATTCACGGCTATCAGTACGGCGTGCTGTTCCTCGGCCAGCGCACCGCGCTCCCGGCGAACGAAACGCAGCGCGTGTCGCTGTGTCTGCGCGACGTACCCGTATCGACGATCGTCGACGACTTCCTCGCGGACGCCGCCCAGGTCGACGACGATGCCCTCAAGCACACCCCCGCCGAAGTCGCGGTGCTGGGCTCCGTGCATATGCATCACGCCTGCACCTGAGCCCACACGCACGCTGAGCCACTGTGCCGCCGTGCCGCAAGCGAGCGCCACCGCGGCTACAGCATTTCGAGTGGACGCTTGCTGCGCGGCGGTTTGAAGTAAGCGTCGAGTGCGGCGAGTTCATCACCGGTCAAGCGCAGCTGCGACGCGCGATGGTTGTCGCGCACATGCTCGACGCGGCCCGCCTTCGGAATCGCGCACACGCCGGGCTTGAGCAACACCCACGCGAGCGCCACCTGAAACACCGAGACGCCACGCGCGCCGGCAATGTCGTCGAGCGGCGAACGTTTCGGCAGGCGAGCGTGATCGACCGGGCTATAGGCCATCGCCGGCATATTGCGCGCGGCGAGCCACGGCAACAAATCGAATTCCGCTCCGCGGCGCGCGATGTTGTAGAGAATCTGATTGGTCGCGCACGTGTCGCCGCCGGGCGTGGCCACGAGTTCTTCCATGTCGTCGGTGTCGAAATTGCTGACGCCCCAATGCCGGATCTTGCCCGCCGCGCGCAACGTCTCGAACCCGCGGACGGTTTCCGCAAGCGGCACTGAACCGCGCCAGTGCAGCAGATACAGATCGAGCCGGTCGGTTTTCAAACGCTTCAGACTTTGTTCGCAGGCCGCGATCACACCGCGTCGGCTGGCGTTGTGCGGATACACCTTGCTGACCAGAAACACCTCGTCGCGCAAGCCGGCCAGCGCTTCGCCGAGCAGCGTCTCGGTCGCGCCGTCGCCGTACATTTCCGCGGTATCGATCAGCGTCATGCCCAGTTCGATGCCGCAACGCAGCGCGGCGACTTCCTCCGTCCGCCGCGCCGGCACTTCGCCCATGTCCCAGGTCCCCTGTCCCAGTGCGGGAATACGCTCGCCGTCGGGCAAGCTCACGCTTGCAATATCACTCGTCATGCTGACTCCTCGAAGTGGCTCGATTCAACGGATGCAATGGCGCGCGGCGCCGGCTACGAAAATCTTAGCGAGGAGTTTAGCGCCTCGATGAGCATCCGACTGCCCCCCAGGCAAAAGCCCGCTATAACGCGACGCGCCGATGTCATAGAATTGCCGCTTGCCTATCTTGCGTGAGCCCCATGACCTCTGCCTCGGAAGACCGCTGGCGCGACCTGCGCCCGGACCCGGAAAACGACACGCCGCTATATCTGCAACTTGCTCGCAAGCTCGGCAGCGCCATCCACGAAAACCGCTGGAACGCCGGCGAAGCGCTGCCCTCGGAGCGCGTGCTGTCGGAGGCGCTCGGCGTATCGCGGATCACCTCGCGCAAGGCCATTGCGCTGCTGGTCGAACAGGGTTTGATCCGCCGCACTCAGGGCGCGGGCAGTTTCATCACGCCGCGCTATGAAGATCCGCTGTCGCGTCTGTCGAGCTTCAGCGAAATGCTGCGGCGGCGCGGCTTTACGCCAAGCTCGAAGTGGTTGTCGCGCGAGATCTCGCCGGCTAACCGCGACGAGGTGATCCAGCTCGGCTTGTCGCCGGCCGCGGCGGTGACGCGGCTGCGGCGTTTGCGCCTCGCCGACGGCATCGTGATGGCGGTGGAGAACTCCACGTTTCCGGCGGCGGTGATCCCGGACCCGCAGGCGATTGGCGATTCGCTGTATACGTACCTGGAAAATCGCGGACTGACGATCGTGCGGGCGCTGCAGCATTTTCGCGCGGTGAACGCGAACGACGAAATCGCGCAGCAGATGAGCATTGCGCCGAACGAAGCGCTGCTGTTGATCACCCGCGTCGGCTATACCGCCGATCAGCGGGCGATCGAATTGACCGACACCTACTGCCGCAACGATTACTACGATTTCGTTGCGGAGTTGAGGAAGTAGCGGGTTGGGCGTAGCGGGTGACGGGGGTCGAGTGCTGCTTGTTTCGCGCTCGATTCGCGCTTGTTTCGCGCTTGCGCCCTGCTCGCGCCGCGTTCGTTCGGCGACGACTCGTGCGGCCGCAAAGACCGAAACGATCACTCCCATCTCGCCTCGTGCGCGCCGACCCGCACCGGTGGCAGCGCATAAAAAGCGGGCGTCTGCGCTAGCTGCTCGGCCGGCTGCACCGCCAGTACGCCGCCGAACTCCGACTGCACGCCCGCCATGCAATGGCGCACGTCATCGAGCGCGACATCGGCGGTGCGCCAGCCATCGGCAAGCAGGCCGAAGGACTGCAACCACCGCCCGGTTTGCGCGAGCGAAACCCGCACGTGCCAGCTTCCGCCTTCGGCGGCCCGCCGCGTCAACGCGGTCATCGCGCCGAACGCGGCCAGGTAGCCGGTCGCGTGATCCAGCGCCTGACATGGCAGATGCTTCGGCTGCGCGCCGCCCGCCGCCTGCCGCTCGGTAAAGGCAATCCCGCTCGCCGACTGCACCAGGCTATCGAACCCGCGCCGCCGCGCCCACGGCCCTTCGTGTCCATACGCGGACACCGACACATACACGATCCCCGGCCGCACCCGCGCCAAATCCTCGGGGCCGAAGCCGCGCGCGGCCAGCGCGCCCGGACGATACGCCTGAAGGAACACATCGGCCTCGCCAGCCAGACCGCGCAGGGTTTCGCAGCCGGCGGCGGCGCGCAGATCGAGCACCGCCGAGCGCTTGCCGCGCCCGTTGTCGATTACCAGCGGCGCAATGTTCGGCAGATGCGGACCGTTGATCATCAACACGTCCGCGCCATGGTGCGCGAGCGCCCGCCCGGCCACCGGCCCGGCGATGATGCGCGACAGGTCGAGCACCCGCACGCCCGCGAGCGGTCGGTCCGCGTCGCCGTGGCGGAGCGGCTCGGCGGGCCCATCGCCGATGCGCTCGATCTCGAACAGCGGCAGCCGCGCAATCGCCATCGCCTGGTCGAGCGCGGCCCATTCGTCGGGCGTGCGAATCAACGCCGCGCACAGGCCTGCGTCGGCGAGTGTTTGGTCGAGCGCCGCACCGTCCCAGCCGCGAATCGCGGTGGCCACCGCAGCGCGCTCGTTGTCGCAGCCGAGCACGTTCAGCACGCCGCGCAGATGGTGCGCAAAATTCGTGTGCAGTTGAATCCAGCGGCCGTCGCGTGTCTCATAGAAGCCGGTGACCGGGTCGCGCAACGCAGGCGGCGGCCCGTCGTCGATGCGCAAATAGCGTTCGCTGCGAAACGCCGCCAATGCGCGCCGCATCTCCACCGACACCGATTGCCTGCGCCCCGTGCGCAAGCGCTGACATTCGGCCGCCGCAAGGCCGGTCGCGGCGATGGTCGCCGAGGCCAGGCTGCCGACCCGGTAGACCGACGGCAAGCCGGGGTCCGCGCCGGTCAGTGACACGGATCGCAGCGCGGCCGGGTCGCATCCCGCGACGGTCCAGATATGTTTGAGAGCGAGTTCGGGCGTCATAGCGTTCGGTTCGGAGCAGATGGACAGTGAATGGCGAAGTGAACCCTGAAGTGAACCGAGTCTAGATTTTCGACCCGTCGCGATCAACCTTGATTATGATAATCAACATATATTGATTTCTTCGGTTTCTCCACGTTTCCATGCCGACCTCGACTTTCTTGAGC
The DNA here is from genome assembly GCF_046026895.1 of Paraburkholderia sediminicola. Lineage (GTDB taxonomy): Bacteria > Pseudomonadota > Gammaproteobacteria > Burkholderiales > Burkholderiaceae > Paraburkholderia > Paraburkholderia sediminicola_C. The sequence goes on along the minus strand of NZ_JAQQEU010000026.1, from coordinate 22,373 downwards.
GCCACCGAAGCCGCCACCGCCCTCGGCATCAGCTTGCCCACCCTGTATGCATACGTGAGCCGCGGAATGCTGAGTTCGTCGCCGGATGCGCAAGGCAAGCACCACCTGTACGACGCCGCCGAGGTGCGCCGCCTCGCGCGTCGCAAGGCGGACGGCAAGCGCGCCGGCAAGGTCGCGCAGAAGGTGCTGGACTGGGGCGTGCCGGTGCTCGAATCGTCGATTACGCTGGTCGCGGACGGCCGCCTGCTGTATCGCGGACGCGACGCGACGGAACTGGCACGCACCGCGTCGCTCGAGGACATCGCCGCGTTGTTGTGGCAATGCAGCGCGCGGCGCATTGCCGGCGCGCCCGCCGTGCCGCTCGCCGCGGCTCAGTGGTCCGCGTGGCTCAAGCTGTGGAGCGCTAGCACGCCGCTCGATCGCGCACTCGTGCTGCTGCCCGCCGCCGCGGCGCACATGCCGCGCGTGTGGGCGCTCGGCCGCGACGCGCAACTCGACACCGCGTGCGCGGTCATGCGGCTGCTGGCCGCCGCGATGATCTCGGCGGCACCGTCGAACGAACCGCTGCATCGGCAACTGGCTTCTGCCTGGCATGTGCGCAACCGGCAGCAGGCCGGGCTGCTGCGCGCGGCGCTGGTGGCCTGCGCGGATCACGAGTTGAATGCATCGACGTTCACGGTCCGCTGCATCACGTCGACGGGGACGCACCTGTTCGGCGCGGTGGCCGGCGGACTCGCCGCGTTGGCGGGCCCGCGTCACGGCGGCGAGACGGTGCGCATCGACGCGCTGCTCGACGAGGCGTCGCGCGCGGCCGATCTCGACCGCTTTCTGGCAAACCGCCTTGCGCGCCACGAACATGGCGCGCAGGGGCCGGTGCTGTCGGGCTTCGGTCATCCGCTTTATCCGGACGGCGATCCGCGTGCGCGGCTGTTGCTGGAGAGGCTTGCCGACTGCGCGCCTGTCCGTTCACCACTTGGCGACGTGCTGCGGCTTGCGCGCACGGTGCGCGACACGACTGGCGCGGAACCGACTGTCGATTTCGCCCTCGCGGCGATGGAAAGGGTGTTCGGGTTGCCGGCTGGCGCTGCGTTCACGCTCTTCGCGGTAGGCCGGGTGGTCGGCTGGATCGCCCATGCGATGGAACAGGCGAGCGATGGGCGGTTGATCCGGCCGCGGGCGCGGTATGTCGGGGAGTATGAGGCGGTGGGATTGGGGTGAGCTGCTGGGGGGCGTGAGCGGGGACGGTGGGCGACAGTTGGACGCCCGTTGAACGCGCTTCGGACGACGGTTGAAAGCGGTGCGAGCAATCGTCAGCCGCTGCCCTTTCGGCGCTCATCTGCCGTTTACCCGTCGCCGCTCATCCGCCGCCTGCCCGCCGCTGATCGCTCAGCTGCAGGCCGCGGATCGAAACTTCGTCAGCCCATACCGAACCAGCGCGGTAAGCGGCTCAATACCGGCAACTCCGACACCGGCTTCGGCACGTCGCGCTCGGAGCCGCTCGCCAGCGCAAAGCGTGCCCCCGCCTGGCCCGCGCTGATCCACGCCACCGCGCGACGCGGCAACTCGACCGACTCGCCGGTGGCGAGCCAGTGATCTTCGCCGTAGCCTTCGATCGTCAGCCAGACCTCGCCCGAAATCACCTTGAAGGTGGACGGACGCGCGACACGCCAGGCCGCGACAGGCTCGCCATGTTCCAACTCGAAAATCCGGACTTCACGCATCGCCGCTCTCCTTCAAGGGCTTATCTGTTGTACCGATTATTGATCGTGCGATGATCGAAGTCCCATGCACAGTTCCGAACACTTTCATCGGAACTGTTCAGTCGAAAAGCCGGACAGTTGGGGTAGCTGCTCGGCCGCATGTCATCCGGCAAAGGAAGCAAGCGCATGAAACTCGAAATCCTGCTCGATCGCGACAACGGCGTGCCGCTCACCGACCAGATCGTCACGGGCGTCACCGCTTGGATCCGTTCGCGCGCCGCGCATCCCGGCTCGAAGCTGCCGTCGATCCGCCAGTTCGCCGCCGACTTCGGCGTGAGCCGCTTTCCCGTGATCGAGGCCTACGACCGGCTGGTGTCGCTCGGCTATGTCGATTCGCGCCACGGCTCGGGCTTTTATCTCTCCGACCGTCAGCCGGCGGGCACGCATTGCCAGGGCACGTCGGACCCACGCCGCGCCGAGGACGAATCGGGGCATCTGCTCCAGCAATTCAACCATCCCGGCGAAACGCTCAAGCTCGGCAGCGGCTTCATTCCGGAAAGCTGGCGCGACATGGACAGCATCGCGCAAGCAATCCGCTACGTGTCGCGCACCGACCCGGCGAGCATGGTCGAGTACGCGACGCCCCTCGGCAATCCGACCTTGCGCGAGCATCTGCAAAGCCGGATCGCGCAGTTGGGAATTCAGGCGGATGCGTCGCAGATCCTGATCACCAACGGCGCGAGCCAGGCGCTGGATCTGCTGATGCGCTACATGCTCAAGGCCGGTGACACAATCTTTGTCGAGGACCCCGGCTACTACAACCTGTACGGCCTGCTGAAGCTGCACGGCGTGCGGTTGATCGGCATTCCGCGCACCCGCAACGGACCCGACCTCGACGTGATGCAGGCGCAGCTCAAGTTGCACCGGCCCAAGCTGCTGTTCATCAACACGGTGTTCCACAATCCGACCGGCACCACGGTCGCGCCGCAAGTGGCCTTCCGCCTGCTGCAACTGGCGCGCGAGCACGGCTTTTCGATCATCGAAGACGACATCTACGCCGACTTCCAGACCGATCTCACCGACCGCCTCGCCACCCTCGACCAACTCGAACACGTGATCTACGTGGGCGGCCTGTCGAAGACGCTGTCATCGTCGCTGCGGATCGGCTGCGTGGTGGCAAGCCACGCGATCATCAAGGACCTGGTGGACATCAAGATGCTGACGAGCATCGGCGGCTCGCGCTTTGCCGAAGCGGTCGCGGTGTCGCTGCTGGAGCGCGGCGCGTATCGCAAATATCTGGAGCGCCTGCGCCGTCGGATGCGAGACGCGCTCGGCTCGACGATCCAGACGCTCGAAGATGCCGGCTGGGAGATTTTTGAAAAGCCCGTTGGCGGCAAGTTCGTGTGGGCGCGAGTACCGCACGTTGCCGACGCCGAACGGCTGGTGGCGTGCGGCGCGCCGCTGGGCGTGACGGTGGTGCCCGGCAACTATTTCCGGCCGAACATGGAAGCGACCCCGTGGATCAGGATTCACGTGGCCTTCGGCACCGAGCCGCGAGCGCAGGCATTTTTTCATGCGGCGGCGGCACTGCCGGGCGATGCCTGAGCGTGGCGGCTGCGCGGCGCCGCGCTTTTTTCCCTAGAATAGCGAGTCCCAGCCCGCCCCTGCGCGCCCAGCCGCCCTTCATGTCCACCCCGACTCCGCCCGCCTCCGCTGTCAACGCCCCCTCTGCCCCTTCGGCTCGCTCGCTTACCGTGATGCTGTGGCTCGTCGCCACCGGCTTCTTCATGCAGACGCTCGACTCGACGATCGTCAACACCGCGCTCCCCGCGATGGCGACGAGCCTCGGCGAATTGCCGCTGCGCATGCAATCTGTGGTGATCGCCTATTCGCTGACGATGGCGGTGATGATCCCCGTGTCCGGCTGGCTGGCCGACAAGCTCGGCACGCGGCGCGTGTTCTTCAGCGCGATCCTCGTATTTGCGATCGGTTCGTTGCTGTGCGCGAACGCGCATACGCTGAATCAGCTGGTGACCTTTCGCATCGTGCAGGGCGTGGGCGGCGCGATGCTGCTGCCGGTGGGGCGGCTCGCGGTGCTGCGTACCTTTCCGGCCGAGCGCTACTTGCCGGCGCTGTCGTTCGTGGCGATTCCGGGGCTGATCGGCCCGCTGATCGGCCCGACACTCGGCGGCTGGCTGGTGAAGATCGCGTCGTGGCACTGGATCTTTCTGATCAACGTGCCGGTGGGTATCGTGGGCTGCATCGCGACGTTCATCTTCATGCCGGACAGCCGCAACGAACATACCGGCAAGTTCGATTTGAAAGGCTACCTGCTGCTGGTCGTCGGCATGGTGGCGATTTCGTTCGCGCTGGACGGCCGCACCGAGTTCGGCATTCAACATGCCACCGTACTGGTGCTGCTGATTCTGAGCCTTGCCTGCTTCGTCGCCTACGCGTTGCACGCGGTGCGCGAACCCACACCGATCTTCCCGCTCGATCTCTTCAAGATTCACACCTTCAGCGTCGGCCTGCTCGGCAATCTGTTCGCGCGGATTGGCAGCGGTGCGATGCCGTATCTGATTCCTCTGCTGTTGCAGGTAAGTCTCGGCTATAGCGCATTCGAAGCCGGCCTGATGATGCTGCCGGTGGCCGCCGCGGGCATGGCGTCGAAACGCCTGGTAACGAAGCTGATCATGAAGTACAGCTACCGAAGCGTATTGATCGTCAATACGGTGATGGTCGGGCTGACCATGGCGAGCTTCGCGCTGACCAGCGTCAATCAGCCGCTGTGGCTGCGGCTTGTGCAACTGGCGTTCTTCGGCAGTGTCAATTCGATGCAGTTCACCGCAATGAACACGCTGACGCTCAAGGACTTGGGCACCGGTGGCGCAAGCAGCGGCAACAGTCTGTTTTCGCTGATCCAGATGCTCTCGATGAGTCTCGGCGTGACCGTGGCGGGCGCATTGCTTGCGACCTTTACCGGCCTGCTGCAACGCGTGACCGCCATCAATTCGCTGCCGGCGTTTCATGCGACGTTCCTGTGTGTCGGGATCATCACCGCGTGCTCGTCGTGGATCTTCGCGCAGCTCTCGCCGGACATCCGCACGCCGGCAAAAAAGACGGATCCGTCAGAGCGGACCTGACGCGGGCCGCGCCTCCCGTCGTACCGGAACGGGGCGCGCACCGCACCAGCAAAGTGCGAATCGTCACGTTCGCACCCGAGGTGGCGCACAATCGTCGTATCAGAGCGTGGCTGCTGCCCGCCCCTGCTGTGTTTCCGCACGCGCATAGTTCTTGCTCACCTATCCTATAAACTCTCGTTTTGCGCGTGTGCATTCTCGTCTCCAGCATGCAGGCGCGATGCCCCTTCCACACGACCGACATGATGAGCATGATCGAACTCGATCCTCCCGGCTTTCAGCCGCCGCGCCCAATGGCCGGCGACGAAGGCTCCAGGCGCACCGTCCTGTACGGCAGCTACACCGTTTTCAGCGTCTTTCAACCGGTTTTCTCAGTGTCGCACCGGCGCGCGATCGGTTACCACGCGTCGCTGCGCGCTCACGACGAACATGCGCAGCAAGTGCCGTCGCACGAAGTTTTCACGCAGGCGGCACGGCGCGGCGATCTGCTGGAACTCGGCCGATTGGCTGAATCGCTGCATCTCGGCAACTTCAACGCGTTCGACAGCCACGACGAATGGCTCTTCCTGAGCCTGCACCCGGCGGCGCTGATGGACACCAGCTATGGCGATGCGCTGCTTGCCGGCCTCAAGGCGCTCGGTCTGTCGCCTCAACGCGTGGTGCTCGAAGTATCCGAGCAGGCTGGCGGAGAAACCACGCGCTTTGCCGAGATCGTCGACGCACTGCGCAAATCCGGCTTCCTGATTGCGCTCGACGGCTTCGGCGCGAAACATTCGAACATTGACCGCGTGTGGAATCTGCGTCCGGATATCGTCACGCTCGACCGCGGCATTCTGGCTCAGGCCAGCGAACACTCGCACATTGAACGTGTACTGCCCGGAATCGTCTCTTTGCTGCACGAATCCGGACAACTGGTGTTGATGGGTGGCCTGAGCACCGAGCGGGAGGCGCTGATCGCCCTCGAATGCAACGTGGACTTCGTGCAGGGCGCAGTCTTCGCGGGCCCGAGCGTCGAGCCGGTGAAACCGCAAGCGGCTGCCGGACTGATGGACTCTCTCTCCGCCGCCCTGCGCGAGCGGGTCACCGCACGTGAACGAGCACAATCCGCCCGGCTCGCACCCTACGTCCGGGCGCTGGAGACGGCCGCCGCGCAACTGATTGCCGGCGAGTCCATCGCCCACGCCACCGCGCCGCTGCTCACGCTCGGCGAAACGGCGCGCAGCTTCGTGCTCGACGGTTCGGGCCGGCAGATCGGCGACAACGTGCTGCCGCCGGGACGCACGTCGCAACGCGCGAAACGCTTCCGGCCGCTGCTGCATTCGGAAGGCGCGAGCTGGGAACGCCGGCCCTACTTTATTCAGGCGATGCGCACGCCCGGTCAGGTGCATCTGACGCCGCCCTATCTGTCGATCAACGAAGCTCACCTGTGTGTGACCGCCTCGATCGCCGCACATACGCCGCACGGTACGCAGGTGCTATGCGTAGACATCAACTGGGAAGTCGCGGCTCATCGCAATTGAGGGCGAGACTGAGGGCGTGGGCGGGTTCTGCTGGATGCGCGTGAGCAGTTGGGTGACTGCCGCGCGGCCCACCACGCAATTCGCGGCATGCAAACGCGCCGCGCTGGTCACAATGTGCAACGCGACGATCTTGGCCGAGCCATCCGCGACGCCGTTCGTCCGCACGTCGAGCACCCCGACGACCTCGCCGTCCAGGAACAGGGCGATGCCCATCGCGCCCTCGACCGACACCACCTCCGCGCTGCTCGCCTGTTGCGCAAGCGACGTCACCGTCTCCACCCACCCAGCGGCTGCCGGCTGACGTGCGCGTACAGATGAACCAACTGGCGCGTCGCTGACGACTTCAGGCGCGTGGCTAAAGAGTTGCAACAGGCCTGTTCGATCCTGCTCCTCCAATGCGGTGCGCAAGCGTTCGACGATATGCGCATGCGCGGCAGGGTCCGTGCGTTCCAACGGCGCCCCGGCGCGCTGCAAACGCGTCCTGGCGCGACGGACGATCTGGCGGCAAGCAGCCGGCGTGCGTTCGAGAATTTTTGCGATCTCCGCGTAGTCGCAATCGAAGGCCTCGTGCAGCACGAAAGCCGCGCGCTCGTCAGGTTTCAGGCGTTCAAGCAGCAGCATGACGCCGTAGGACATTTCCGACGCCCGCACCGCCGCCTCTTCCGCCGACGGCGCCGCCTCGTCCAGCCAGGGTTCCGGCAGCCAGCCGATGGCCTGCGACGCCCGTTCGCGCTGCACGTGCCGCAAACGGTCGATCGCCGTGCGTGTGGCGAGCGTGGTGAGCCAGGCTGCCGGCGTTTGTACGGCTTGCGTGTCGGCCAGATGCCATTTGAGCCACACGTCTTGCACCACGTCTTCCGCCTCGGCGCGGCTGCCAAGCATCCGGTAGGCCAGCGCGAGCAGGCGTGCGCGCACAGCCTCGAAACTGGATGCCTTGTCGATTCCTTGTTCCGTCATATGTAGACCTCCAGATCGTGCGGGGTGAAAAAAGCGCGCCTTGCCTGCCTGCGGATTGTCGAGGCGCTCGCCGTAGTCTGCATCCTTTTCAGCTTGACGTCTGAGCGCTCGACGATGTGACAGCGGAACGAAAAAATATTCCTGTCACGCGGCGGCGCGCCGCTTCGTCAAAAGAGCAATAACCGGCGCATGGGGCGCGCGGCTTTTGGACCGGCCGTGGCTTCCGGGCATTCGGTGCCACGCTGTCAATGACGAGAAATCCATGCACTCCAAATATTCATCCACCACCGGTCTCGGCCTCGTGCCCACTGTGATCGAGCAATCCGGGCGGGGCGAACGGGCTTACGACATTTACTCCCGCCTGCTGCGCGAGCGCATCGTGTTTCTGATCGGGCCGGTGAACGAACAGTCAGCCAGTCTGATCGTCGCGCAGTTGCTGTTTCTCGAATCCGAGAACCCCGACAAGGATATTTCTTTTTATATCAACTCGCCGGGCGGCTCGGTGTACGACGGCCTCGCGATTTACGACACCATGCAGTTCATCAAGCCGGAAGTGTCGACGTTGTGCACAGGCTTCGCCGCGAGCATGGGGACGTTTCTGCTCAGCGCGGGCCAGCGCGGCAAACGGTATGCATTGCCCAACGCGCGCATCATGATTCACCAGCCGTCCGGCGGCAGCCAGGGCACCGCGGCGGACGTCGAGATTCAGGCGAAGGAGGTGCTGTATCTGCGGGCACGTCTGAATGCAATGATGGCCGAGCGCACCGGCCGCACCATCGAGGAAATCGTGCGCGACACCGATCGCGACAACTTCATGTCGGCACAGGAGGCAAAGGGATATGGATTGATCGACGAAGTGCTCGAAACGCGCGCGGCGCTCGGCGACGTGGTTCGCCGCTATGACAGGTAGCGGCGCTGACCGAAAGCTCTTCCGTCTGGAACACGTGAAACCTAAAAGCGAACTCAATGACCCAGTCGATCCCGCTCAACGCCTTCAGGCACGGCACCCTGCGCCCGCAAACAAAACGGAACTTGGCGCCTATCGTGATACTTCACGCCGTCGGCGGCTTTTCGCCATCCCTGTCGGTGCGCGCGAAACACAAAAAGTGATCACCTTCGCTGGAATCGCTATCATGGTCGCGATTCGTCGAATCCGACGATCGCTTCAATGGAGATTCACATGGCGTCATCCAACGAAACCGTCAGCATGGCGCTATTCTGCGACTTCGAAAATGTCGCGCTCGGCGTGCGCGACGCGAAGTACGACAAGTTCGATATCAAGCTGGTGCTCGAACGCCTGCTGCTCAAAGGCAGCATTGTCGTGAAGAAAGCGTACTGCGACTGGGATCGCTACAAAAGTTTCAAAGGCGCGATGCACGAGGCCAACTTCGAGTTGATCGAAATTCCGCATGTGCGCCAATCGGGCAAGAATTCCGCCGACATCCGGCTCGTGGTCGACGCGCTCGACCTCTGCTATACGAAATCGCACGTCAATACGTTCGTCATCATCAGCGGCGATTCGGACTTTTCACCGCTGGTGTCGAAGCTGCGCGAAAACGCCAAGCAGGTGATCGGCGTGGGCGTGCAGCAATCCACGTCGGACCTGCTGATCGCGAACTGCGACGAGTTCTTCTTTTACGACGACCTCGTGCGCGAGAGTCAGCGCACGGTCGCCAAACGGGAGTCCTCACGCCCGCAACAGACCGCCCAGCAAGCTGCCAAGCGCGCGCCCGATGAAGACAAGACCCGTCACAAGGAGGATCTGGAGAAACGCCGCACCAAGGCGGTCGAGATCGCCGTGCAAACGTTCGACGCGCTCGCATCCGAACGCGGCGACAGCGGCAAGATCTGGGCATCCGTGCTGAAGAACGCGATCAAGCGGCGGAAACCGGATTTCAACGAGACGTACTATGGATTTCGCGCCTTCGGCAACCTGCTGGAAGAGGCGCATGCGCGCGGGCTGCTCGAATTCGGCCGCGACGAAAAGTCCGGTGCGTATGTGTACCGCGGCACGGCAGCGAACGTGGCTGGAGAAAATGTGAATGAGCCTGCCGAATCCGAATCGGCTGAACAATTTTATGAAGCACAGGGTGCTGAAACGGTCGTAGCCGAGCCGAGCGGCAAGCACGAGTCGCGTCGCAGGGGCCGTGGCAATCGCAAGGCACGCCGCGCTCAGCAGGAGGCCGTTCAGGAAGAGCGAACTACGGTCGAGCAGGATGGCAACGTGCGATCTTGGGAGGACGACGCGCAGACGCCGTCAACCGGCGAGCCGGTTGTCGAGCAGCCGGAAGCCACTTGGTCAGGACCGGATCATGCTGGCGCCGAATCGATGATTGAACCGGCCGTTGAACAGGTCGCGGAACCGGTCGCTGCCGTCCACGAAGACATTCAGAAAGCGGAAGACGAACAGGCCGAGCGCCGAAAGACGCGCGCACCGCGTAAAGCGGCCGCCAAGAAAGCGAAGAAGAGCACGCCTCGAACGATCGACGACCTACCGGAGATCGCCGCGCCAGCTGAAACACCAGCGTCGGCGGCGAGCGCGGAAGAAGCACCTGCGGCAGCCAGAAAGCCAGCGCGTAAAGCCGCGCCGCGCAGCCGTCGTCCGCGCAAGACCGCGACGACAAACGACGCGGAATGAGCGGCTCACGTGACGTGCTTCGTCGTGAATGGTGGTGTACAGCGCCGACCATGGCGATGCAAGTGTCCCGGAAACCCTGAGCGTTAAACAGAAAGCCCCTGCTCAACACGAGCAGGGGCCTTTTTTCGCCGCTTCACTGTGTACCCGATCCCGCTGAAGTATCGACTACACGTCATCAGAGCCACGGAACTCGAAAGCTATTGCCGAGCGCGACCAATCCCGAAAGCACCTCTCACGCGACGCTAACTGATTCCCACGCCTACCACTCACTCCAGCTTTACTGAACGCAACGTGCGCCGGCCATCACGATGCTCTCGCCGCAGCCCAAATACCGCCGCGCCATTCATCCCGCTCACATAGGCGTTGCCGGGCGACTGTACGGCCATCGCTTCCGCATCCTTAAGCGGCGGATACGAATCTCCAAACGAACCGCCCCCAGGATCAAGGTCATCAATACATCAACGATCAATACGGATAAGGCGCATACATAACCGGCGGCGGTGCCGCATATCCCGGCGGCGGCGCGTAATAAGGCTGTGGCGCAACGTAAACCGGTTGCGGCGCGGCGTAGTAACCACGCGGTTGCGCGATCATTTCCCCCTTCGAGGTCATGCACTGGGCGTAGGCGGCGTCATAGTGTGCCTGCAAGCCGGCTGCGGAATACTGGGCACCGTTCGCGCCATTCGCGCCGCCGATCAGCAGCCCGCTGCCCGCTCCAATCGCCGCACCCGCGCCGGCATTGCCGCCCGCTGCGCCGAGTAGCGCGCCTATCGCCGCGCCGCCGAGCGTGCCCAACGCCGCGCTGTTTACGCTATTCGTGGTGGCCGCCTGCGCAGCCCCGGACGAGTTAGTGGAGCGGTATGCGTAGTCACGGCACGCATAGTCGTTCTGCTGGAACTGGTCGAGCGTTTCGCCGCTGCGCGGCAGCGCGACCACGCTCGGGGCGCTTGGCGGTGCGACTGCGCAGCCGCCGAGCGCGAGCGCAACAACGGCAGCCGGTATTGCAATACATATCGATTTAGTGCTGGAGATCATGCTGGTGCGCTTCAGAACATTGGAATTCAAACGTTAGATCAATTGGTGCGAACTATGGTTACCGGATCGTTACAGAAAGTTTTTCGCCTTGTCACGCGTGTTGGTCTGGTGGTCGCGAGCGTGGTTGGTTCGGCGCGGCGATTGCGGGCGTCATAGCAGGTAACGCTTGTAAGTGCGGCGGCAATCAAATTCCACGGCGGCCCGTCTAAACTGGCTTCGCACATTATCGCGCAAGCCGCTCACCCACGGCGTGGTAAAGGCAATGCACGGCTGCGCGTCTATGCGCGCATTGGCTGAATGCCAGTGCCGAGCTTGACTCATGTCCATGACGAAATGAAGGAGGACTCAATGAACCGGCTCGTATGCGCCGTGAGCGTAGCCTGCGCCGTCTGTGGCCCGCCCGTTTTCGCGCAGTCGAATTCGACCCTGCCGAGCGACGCGATCCAGCAACCGGCGACGACATTTCCAAGTACCGCCATCGCGCAAAATTTTCAATACATGAACCATCCTCCACCGGCGGCACCCGCCAGTTCGGCAGCGCCCACGGGGGGCGGCCGTGGCCGTCGGCAGCGCCAGATGCCGGCCAATTCTGACAGCGGTGCATCGGCGCAACCTTGATCCGCACACATGCAAGATCTGCGCAAGCGGAAAATGCGCCACGTGACGCAGGTTCAGTCACTGTGGCGCAGTTACCAACTGTGACAACTTTGCGTCTCCAATGGCTTGCTATCTTCAAAAAGAAGACGCATTCGTCACTGCGTCAAGCAGCGGGTGCAAAGATCCCGAATCCGCTCGTTATCCAAGCCCCAAAAAAGAAAAAGCCCTCGCGTACGAGGGCTTTCATTTTTTTACTGACATTGCCGAACGCCATGACGGCGGATGGTCGAAATTCCCCAACTCAACTCATTAGGCTATGTCAACTACTCCATCACGCGGCAACCAGCAGTCTTACGCGAAATTCTTCGCAGCGAATTCCCAGTTGACGATATTCCAGTACGCTTCGACGAACTTCGGACGCGCATTGCGGTAGTCGATGTAGTACGCGTGTTCCCACACGTCGATCGTCAACAGTGCTTTTGCATCCGTGGTCAGCGGCGTGGCCGCGTTGCTCGTCGACACCAGGTCGAGCGAACCATCGGCCTTCTTCACCAGCCATGCCCAACCCGAGCCGAACGTGCCGACCGCGGTCTTTGCAAATTCTTCCTTGAACTTGTCGAACGAACCCCACTTGGCGTTGATCGCATCAGCCAGCGCGCCGGTCGGCGCGCCGCCACCTTGCGGCGACAGGCTGTTCCAGAAGAACGTGTGGTTCCACACTTGAGCCGAGTTGTTGAACACACCGCCCGACGACTTCTTGACGATCTCTTCCAGCGACAGGTTCTCGAACTCCGTGCCCTTGATCAGATTGTTCAGGTTGGTCACATAAGTCTGGTGATGCTTGCCGTAGTGAAACTCGAGCGTCTCTTCCGACATGTGCGGAGCGAGTGCGTTTTTCGCGAACGGCAGCGGCGGGAGCGTATGTTCCATGGTGCTTTCCTTCTGTCTGTATCTGTTGTGGGGGAGTCTGCGGATAACGCTTTAGAGCACTCGATTGTAGGCGAGTTGGAATAACCCCGCAAACCAACGGACTTTATGCCCGGCATCGGCAAAGAGGCCGCGCACAAAGCGTAATTAGTGCATTCGCATCACGCGTGTCCGGCTCATCAGGCAGTCAAAATTACTGCGCGCGCGGCCGTCGGCGAAGTGTCAGAAACCGTCGGCGAGACGCTCCCGCACATCGGCCAGTGCGATGTCGGCCGACCCTTCGGCGAGGTGCACCGTCAGGCGCCGCCCCGGCTTCAACGACGACGGCGCGCGCACCGCACGGCCGCTGCGTGCATCGATCATGGCCGCATAGCCCCGCTCCAGGGTGCGTTGCGGACTCAGCACTTCGAGCCGAGCGGCGAGCGTATCGATGCGCGCGACCTGACGTTCATGCTGGCGCAACAGCGCAGCGTCCAGACGCTGCGCGAGATTGCCGAGCCTCGTTTGATGGGCCGCGAGATCCGGACGCCAGCGCTGCCAGCGCATCTGCAACAACGAAAAGCGCGCGCGCGCGTCACGCACGGGACGCGCGCCCGCCGACGCGAGCCGCACGCTCAATTGCTGCAGATGCGTGCGTTGCCGCGTCAGACGCTCGGCCGGCGACACGAGCCGGCGCGCGAGCCAGTCGAGTTGCTGCGCGCGCCGCTCCATCATCCTGCCGAAGCCGCGTGCGAGCGTCGCGTGACGGTGGTCGAGTTCGCGCAATAGCAGCACGCGCTGCGGGCTGACTAGTTCGGCGGCGCCGGTCGGCGTTGGCGCACGCACGTCCGCGGCGAAATCGGCGATCGTGAAATCGGTTTCGTGACCGACGCCGCTCACCACCGGGATCGCGCTTTCCGCAATCGCGCGGGCCAGCACTTCGTCGTTGAAGGCCCACAGATCTTCGATCGAACCGCCGCCGCGGCACACGATCAGCACGTCGACTTCGCGCCGCGCGCTGGCCGCCTCGACCATCGCCGCGAGCTTGCTGCTGACGCCCACCCCCTGTACCGGCGCGGGATACACGATCACCGGAATGTGCGGCGCGCGGCGCGACAGCGTGGTCAGCACGTCCCGCAGCGCCGCGGCCTGCAACGACGTCACGATGCCGATCGCACGCGGATGAACCGGCAGCGCGCGCTTGCGCTCGGCGGCGAAAAGACCCTCGGCTTCGAGCTGCGCTTTCAGCCTGAGAAACGCTTCGTACAAGCGTCCCTGACCGGTGCGGCGCACCGCTTCCACGTTCAGTTGCAACTCACCGCGCGGCTCGTACATCGTGACGAGCGCGCGCACTTCGATGCGGTCGCCTTCGCGCGGCGTGAACTCCGCGTACTGCGCACGGCCGCGGAACATCACGCAACGCATCTGCGCCTGCGCGTCCTTGATCGAGAAATACCAGTGGCCGCTCGCCGCGCGCGTGAAGTTCGACACTTCACCGGCCACCCAGACGAGTGGAAACGAGCGTTCGAGCATCGTGCCGATCGCGCGATTGAGCGCGGAAACGGGAACGACGACTTCACCGCCGGGCGCCGCCAACGAGGAAAAGGGACTTTCGGGATTCATGCGAGGGAGTATCGGTGACTGGCCGGACAGACGATAGACCGAGCGGCCACCGGCGTCTAGCGTAGTCGCTGGATTATTAAAAGTGTCCACATGGCGGGACGGGCCAGACGAATTCCGCCAGAGCGCCCGCCACATCCCATAAATGGCCGTCATGTCATTGATTTAAATGGTGTTTATGTCTCACCAATGAGAACGATTACCGATGCAGAAGGCTCGCCACGGCCCTCACAGCCGATTAAACAGAAGGTTCTCCACAAAGTTATCCACAGGGCATGAGGAGCGTCGCAAGTCACGGCTCGTCGGTTTGCATGCGCCGCGCGACTTGCCGGGCGGCCCGCCCGCGCGCTAGAGTGGCGGGTTCGACGGCATGTCGCGCGGCTGCCGGGCGCGCTGTAGCGGCAACGGCGCGGCAATGGCACGACATCTGCGCGGCGAGTGCATGGCCACTTCGCACGCGCGGCGTTGCACGCCGCGCGCCGCATTTTTCACGAGCGCGCGAAACGCCGCGCTGCCCGATTTTTCGCCTCACTATTGTCCGGAGGACCGCGTTGATGCTGACCCCGCGTATGGCGCATAGCGCCTCCACGCCGCCGCGCCGCCCGTTTCCTGCAAACGGCGTGCCGCTCATCCGGGCGGTTTGCCCATGAACGCGCTCAACGACCGTCTCCAAGCCCGCCTCGCGCGGGAGTGGCAACAACGCGGCCCGTTCGCGTGGTCGCTCACGCCTTTGGCCTGCGTGTTCGGTGCAATTGCCGCCGCGCGCCGCGCCGCGTTCTCGCTAGGCTGGTTGAAGTCCGTGAGAGTCGGCGTGCCGGTGGTGGTGGTCGGCAACGTGACCGTCGGCGGGACCGGCAAGACGCCAACCGTGATCGCGCTGGTCGAAGCGCTGCGCGCCGCCGGCTTCACGCCCGGCGTGGTGTCGCGCGGCTACGGCGCGCGCGTGAGGACGCCGACGCCGGTTACGCCCGCGTCGGCGGCGCGGGTCGGCGGCGACGAACCCTTGCTGATCGCGCGCCGTACCGGCGCGCCGGTGTGGGTTTGCCCGGACCGCGTGGCCGCTGCGCAGGCGCTGTGCGCCGCGCATCGCGAAGTCGACGTGATCGTCAGCGACGACGGCTTGCAGCATTACCGCCTCGCGCGCGACGCCGAACTGGTCGTGTTCGACCACCGGCTCGGCGGCAACGGCTTTCTGCTGCCGGCCGGTCCGCTGCGCGAGCCGCTATCGCGCCGCCGCGACGCGACGCTGATCAACGATCCCTACGCGCGCACCCTGCCTGCGTGGCCGAACACGTTCGCGCTGCAACTCGCCCCCGCCGACGCGTGGCATCTCGACAACCCCGCTCTGCGCCGTCCGCTCGCGCAATTCGGCGGCGAACGCGTGCTGGCCGCGGCCGGCATCGGCGCGCCGGAGCGCTTTTTCGCGACGCTGCGCGCCGCCGGCCTCACGCCTGCCACGCGCGCGCTGCCCGATCACTATGCATTCGAGCGCAATCCTTTCGCCGACGCCGAAGCGGATGCGATCCTGATAACGGAAAAGGATGCGGTAAAATTAGGGTCTTGGCGCGACGCGCGCATCTGGGTTGTCCCGGTCGAAGCCGCGCTCGATCATCGCCTCATTGCATTAGTTGTGGAGAAAGTCCGTGGACGCTCGCCTGCTTGAAATTCTCGTCTGCCCGATCTGCAAGGGCCCGCTCAGCTACGACCGTGCCGCGCAGGAGCTGATCTGCAATGCGGACAAGCTCGCCTATCCGATCCGCGACGGCATCCCCGTGATGCTGGTCGACGAGGCGCGGCAGACCGTGGAAGGCACGCCGGTCGATCTGAATCCGGGCTCGGTCGCCTGAGTCGGCTTTGACGCGCGGGCGGGCGTCATCCGCCACGGCCCGCGCCGCTGGTTTGCATCCATCGCTGTTGTTTCCGTTTGCGCCGCGCTCGCTGCATGCTGAGCGCCCCCTCCGCTCGTACCGCCGCCCGTTTTTTCGATGACCCACGCCAATCTCACCCCTGCTCCCGCGGCTCCGTTCGTCGCCGTCGTGCCCGCCCGGCTCGCTTCGACACGTCTGCCCAACAAGCCGCTCGCGGACATCGGCGGCAAACCGATGGTCGTGCGGGTCGCCGAGCGCGCGCGTGAATCGGGCGCGCAGCAGGTGCTGGTCGCATCGGACGCGCAAGCGGTGTTGGATGTGGCGCGCGAGCACGGCTTCGAAGCCGTGTTGACGCGCGGCGATCATCCGTCGGGCACGGACCGTCTGGCGGAAGTGGCGACCCAGTTCGGCTGGAGCGACGACACGATCGTCGTCAACGTGCAAGGCGACGAGCCTCTGATCGATCCGGCGCTGGTGTGCGGCGTGGCGTCGCACCTCGCGGCGAGCCACGGCTGCGCGATCGCGACGGCCGCGCACCCGATCACCGATCCGGCCGAGATTTTCAATCCGAACGTCGTCAAGGTCGTGCTCGACGCCCGCGGCATGGCGATGTATTTCTCGCGCGCGCCGATTCCGTGGGCTCGCGACGCCTATCTGCCGCACTGGCCCGAAGTCGCGTCGATGCCCGCGCCGCCCGCGCCTGCCGTGGTCCACCGGCATATCGGGCTGTACGCGTATCGCGCGCAATTCCTGCGCACTTACCCCAGTCTGTCGATCTCGCCGATCGAACAGGCCGAAGCGCTCGAACAGCTGCGCGCGATGTGGCATGGCGAGCGCATCGCGGTACTCGTCACGCACGACGTACCGCTGCCCGGCGTCGACACGCCCGCCGATCTCGTGCGCGTACGGGCGTTATTCGGGTCTTGAGCACAAAATCCCATGGCATAATCGGACGGTTCAGCGCGCCTCCCGTAACAAACGAACTTGGGGTTTGCCCGATCGCACGGTCGCAGTCTTGCAGCGCCGTCGTAGTCACATTGATGCCGACGAGCAGCGCGAGCACCGCAACGGCAACCGATGCGGGTCCCTCGGCGAATCGTGGGAGGTTGCTGCGTCAACAAAGAATTCACATAGATCTGGAGATATCACATGCGTTTGATCCTTTTGGGTGCGCCGGGCGCGGGTAAGGGCACTCAGGCAAACTTCATCAAGGAAAAGTTCGGCATTCCGCAAATTTCCACGGGTGACATGCTGCGCGCGGCCGTCAAGGCCGGCACGCCGCTCGGTCTCGAAGCCAAGCGCTTCATGGACGCGGGCGAGCTGGTCACGGACGAACTGATCATCAACCTGGTGAAGGAACGTCTGCAGCAGCCGGACTGCGCGAACGGCTATCTGTTCGACGGTTTTCCCCGCACCATTCCGCAGGCGGAGGCGATGAAGCAGGCTGGCGTCGCGATCGACTACGTGCTGGAAATCGACGTGCCGTTCGACGAGATCATCGTGCGTATGAGCGGCCGCCGCTCGCACGCCGCTTCGGGCCGCACGTATCACGTCAGGTTCAATCCGCCCAAGGTCGAAGGTCTGGACGACGTGACCGGCGAGCCGCTGATCCAGCGCGATGACGACAAGGAAGAAACCGTCCGCAAGCGTCTGGAAGTGTATGAGGCGCAAACCAAGCCGCTGATCGAGTACTACAACAACTGGGCCACGAAGGGCGATTCGTCGACCACGCTGAAGGCGCCGCAGTACCGCCGCATTTCGGGCCTCGGCAGCGTCGATGAAATTCGCGCGCGCGCGTTCGACGCGTTGAAGTAAGCTCGCTGCCGACTGCTTCTGTCGTACCAAAACCCGCCCGTGCCGGCGGGTTTTTTCTTGCAGTGCGCGATGCATGATATCGACAGTCTGCCGCGCGCCTCGACATTAATTAGTTAGATATCCGTATCGGTTGACTACCATCCACCACACGACACGCAGATCGCGCCCTCAACCACCGTCGCTTTCCGCGTTGCAACATAGCCGCTACAATCGCCCATCGAAAAGATATTCGATCGAGACATCACTGAACAACCGTAGCAAAGGAGCAGACATGGAGATTCGTGACAATGCGTTCCTGATCACCGGGGGTGCATCGGGACTGGGCGCCGCCACCGCGCGCCTTCTCGTCGAAAACGGCGGCAAGGTCGTGCTCGCCGATCTGGATCAGGCTGCCGGCGAGGCGCTCGCGAAGGAACTCGGCGGCGTGTTCGTCAAATGCGACGTGAGCCGCGAAGAGGACGCCACCCAGGCCGTCGAAGCCGCGACGAGGCTCGGCACGCTGCGCGGCCTCGTCAATTGCGCGGGTGTCGCACCGGCCGTAAAAACCGTCGGCAAGGACGGCCCGCATCCGCTCGACTCCTTCGCGCGGACCATCGCGATCAATCTGATCGGCACGTTCAACATGATCCGGCTCGCCGCCGTGGCAATGTCAAAGAACGAGCCGAATGCGCTCGGCGAGCGCGGCGTAATCATCAACACGGCATCGGTCGCCGCCTATGACGGCCAGATCGGTCAGGCGGCCTATGCGGCATCGAAGGGCGGCGTGGTCGGCATGACGCTGCCGATCGCGCGCGACCTGTCACGCAACGCGATCCGCGTGATGACGATCGCGCCGGGCATCTTCGAAACACCGATGCTTCTCGGTATGCCGCAGGAAGTGCAGGACGCGTTGGGCGCAATGGTGCCGTTCCCGCCGCGGCTCGGCAAACCGGCCGAATACGCGATGCTGGCCAAGCAGATTCTCGACAATCCGATGCTCAACGGCGAAGTGATTCGTCTGGACGGCGCGATCCGCATGCAGCCGAAGTAACGAGGCCCGCTCCCGCGCGTTGCCTGATTACGGCGCGCCCGAGAAAAACGCCAGCACATGAATCATGTGCTGGCGTTTCCGTTTAGCGGGGTGCGCAGCGCAATTTAGCTAGTCGTGATCGTCGTGCTGAGTGCGTTGGCGCAATTCGTGCAACTGCGACTCCACCACCGTCGCGTCCTCGGCATCCGGCCGGTCGCCGAGATAACTTTCGAGGTCTTCGAGCGCCGGCCGCAGGTAATCGAGCCGCGCGTACGCAAAGCCGCGATCGCGCACCTCTTCGATATTTTCCGGCAGCAGAATGACGAGCCGCTGCTGCACCGCCAGCAAGCGCTGCCAACGCTCCGTCTGCAGATAAATCGACTTCAGATTGCGCAGCATCCGCGCGATGATCTCGCGCCGCGTGGCCGGTTGCAGCAGCATGCGCAGCGCCTGGCTCACCGACTCGCCCGCCGACGCCACATACGGCTCCAGCATCTCCACCATCTGCGCCTCGGTCAGCGACTGGCCGGTGGTCGGATCGAGCATCACTTCGCCGTCGGGCGTCGTCACGCGCAGCAGGAAGTGCCCGGGGAACGACACGCCGCGCACCGGAATGCCGATCTGCTCGGCCATCTCCAGATACAGCACCGCGAGCGAAATAGGAATGCCGCGGCGGCGTTTGAGCACCGCGTTCAGATGACTGTTGTCGGGGTCGTAATAATCGTTGAGGTTGCTGGCGAAACCCAGCTCTCGGAAGAAGAACCGGTTCAGCATGCCGACCTTCTGCCTGATGTCGGCGTCGTCCGGCATGCGGCGCTGCAGACGCACCACCAGCTCGTCGATCTCGGCCAGCGCGGCTTGCAGGTCGAGATCGGGATAAGCGTCCTGCGCGAGCGAGAGCGCCGTCTCGGTCAACGGCAGGCTATCGTCTTCGGCCACGAGCGTACTGAAATAGTCGAGAACTCGCGTCATCGTGATCACTTCACTCGCCTTTTGAAATACGCGTACTTGAAGCCCATCAGCCACAGCATACCGAAATATAGCGCGGCGAACAGCACGAGGCACGCGCCCAGCAACACCATCCGCTCAACCGGCCGCTCGTGCATGGCGATCCAGTCGAAGCTGATCGCAAGCCAACGCATCACGCCCGCCAGTACGAGGCAGGCGCCGAATAATTGCGCGAAGAATTTGAGCCAGCCGCTCGACGGCGTGTAGATGCCGCGCTTGCGCAAGCCGAAAAACAGCAGCAACGCGTTGACGCAAGCGCCGAGCCCGACGCTCAGCGTCAGGCCCGCATGCGCGAAAACCGGCACGAACACGTAGTTGCTCAACTGCGTGACGATCAGCACCCCAATGCCGATCTTCACCGGCGTCTTGATGTCCTGCTTCGCGTAGAAGCCAGGTGCGAGGATCTTGATCAGAATCAGGCCGACCAGACCGACGCCGTACGCCGCCAGCGCGCGGCTGACCATCACGACAGAGTTGCCGTCGAATTTGCCGTAGTTGAACAGCACCGCGGTCAGCGGCTGCGCGAAGAAGAACAGCGCGATCGCGCTCGGCGCGGCCAGCAGGAACGTGACGCGCAAGCCCCAGTCGAGCAGCGACGAATACTCTTCCGCATCGGCGTCGACGTGAGCCTTCGAGAGGCTCGGCAGCAGGATCGTGCCCAGCGCGACGCCGAGCAGCGCGGTGGGAAACTCCATCAGCCGGTCGGCGTAGTTGATCCACGACACCGCGCCCGGGCCGATACGCGACGCGATATTCGTGTTGATGATCAGGCTGATTTGCGCGACCGACACGGCGAACATCGCCGGCACCATCTTCGACAGCACCCGCTTCACGCCGCGATGCGCGAGCGCGCGCATCGGATTCAGGCCGATGCGCGGCACCATGTCGATCTTCTTCAGACCCGGCAGCTGGACGATGAACTGCAGGAGGCCGCCGGCGATCACCGCCCACGCCAGCGCATAGACCGGCGTTTGCAGACGCGGCGCGACGAACACCGCGGCGACGATGAACGCCACGTTCAGCAGCACCGGCGCGAACGCGGGCAGCGAGAAGTTCTTGTACGTATTCAGCACGCTCGACGCCAGCGACGTCAGCGAGATGAAAATGATGTACGGGAACATGATGCGCGTCATCGTGACCGCGAGCGCGTAGGCGTGGCCTTCATGGGCGAGACCCGATGCGACCACGAATACCACGCCCGACGCGCCCACCACGCCGATCAGCGAGAGGACCGCCAGCGCCCACGCGAGCACGGTCGAGGTCGCGTCGACCAGCGCCTTGGTGGCGTCGTGGCCTTGCTGGTTCTTGAACTCGGCGAGGATCGGCACGAAGGCCTGCGAGAACGCGCCTTCGGCGGAGATGCGGCGCAGCAGGTTCGGGATACGGAAGGCGACGTAAAACGCGTCAGTGTATTGACTGGCGCCGAACGCGCGAGCGATCAGCGTTTCGCGGGCCAGTCCGGTCACGCGCGACAGCAGCGTGAAGCCGCTGACCGTCAGCAGGGCTCGGATTAGATTCATGGGGCGCTTATTATACGGGTGCCGCAGGTGCGGACGACGAGCCGGAACGCGAATCGGACCGATTTGCTGCGCAGACGTTCGATCCGGCAGGCAAATCGACGCACTTTTTGCGGCTTGCCGGCTCGCGGCGCCTGCCATGAGACGCTGCCGCAAACACGAGTTCCGGCAGCGCGTAGACACACTCGCGCGACGTTGTACTTCGAGCAGCTGTCGACCGCCCCCCGGCCTCGACGCACGGGCCGGTCCAGTCCGGCCACGCATTCCCGTTGCCACGTGACTGATTTTGTTGCTATAATCGCCGGTTTCGAAGCTCGCTCAGTTTTCGGACGCGCTCAAGGACCTAGCCAAGGTTGGCACAACGCCGGCTCGCCACGTCCTCGAATAGCTGAAAACACAGGCACGCCTTCGCGTAGTTCGATCGAATTTTTCGACACTTTTTGCGCTCTTGGGCAATCGCTTCCAAGAGTTCGGATTAAAAGCAGCACCTCACCACTTGAAGGTCAGGTACTGGAAACAGGAACAGGATAAGGAACCGTCATGGCTAACTCCGCACAAGCACGCAAGCGCGCCCGCCAGGCCGCCAAGGCAAACTCGCACAACTCGGCATTGCGCTCGAAGTTCCGCACGGCTATCAAGGCTGTCCGCAAGGCGATCGACGCCGGCGACAAGGCCAAGGCCGCTGAAATCTTCTTGGCGTCGTCGAAGACCATCGACATCATCGCCGACAAGAAGATCGTTCACAAGAACAAGGCTGCTCGCCATAAGAGCCGTCTCGCCGCAGCCATCAAGGGTCTGCAGGCGTCCGCAGCGCAGTAATTCCGGTCAGCCCGCTTCGGTGGGCTACCTCCTGTTTCCGCTGCACGGAAAGGCCCGCCTCGGCGGGCTTTTTTGCTTTGCACCGGACGCAGACACCGGACCGCGTGAAGTGCTGCGCCTGGCCGTTGCGTTGCGCGCCGGCCGCCCCACTGATGCCTTCGCTTCACGCATAAAAAAACCCGCTGCTTGCGGGTTTTTGCTTTTGCGGATCCGGCCAGCCTGCG
>NZ_JAQQEU010000025.1:0-106281 GCF_046026895.1 Paraburkholderia sediminicola | reverse complement strand
GCCGCCTTCTGCACCTGCGGCTTGGGTCGTCTCGCTCATCTCCCGCCTTCTCCTGTGTGCCTGCTCATTGCTGCTGCGTGGACCGTCGCGCTCAAGATCCCGACTGTCCGTTAGCGCCCTCCGCGAACAGCGGCGCGGCCTCTTGGGGAACGGCGCGGCCGGTGGTTTGCGCGCGGCGCAGCACCGACCAGTAATAGCGGTAGCTCGCGCGGTCGTGCAATGTGTCGCGATGGCGCGTCGGTCCCCAGTGCGCGGACTGCGCAGCCAGCAGGATTTCGGTCGCCGTGGCGATTTCTTCGTCGCGCGGCGCGAACGCGGCGACGATCGCCTCGATCTGCGCCGGGTGAATGCTCCACATCCGCGTGTAGCCGAATTCGTTGCGGGCGCGCGCGGCGTCGTTCGCGACCACGCTCATGTCGCGCACTTCCGTGCTGACGTTGTGCGACGGCACTTTGCCGTGCGCGTGGCAGGCCGCCGAGATTTCCAGCTTCGCGCGCCGCACCAGCGGATGATCGAACTGGCCCGGCGAGCGCATCGCGGTATCGGGGATCGCGCCGTCGTGCGCGGAGACGAAATCCATCAGGCCGAAGCTCAGTGCTTCGACGCCCGGCAGCGCGGCCAGGTCGAACACGCGCGTGAGCGCGCCGTGAGTTTCGACCAGCAGTTGCACCGGCACCGGTTGCGCGATGCCCAGCTCGCGCCGCGTCGCCTCGATGAACGCGACCATTTTGGCGGCGTCGGGGACGTTGCGGATTTTCGGCAGTGTGATGTAAGCAGGTGCTCGCTTCGCGGCGCGCAGGATCAGGCGCACGTCATCACGCCAAAGCGCGTGGTCGAAGTCGTGAATGCGCACGCCGACGCGGCCAAAGCGGTCATGCTCGCTGCCGAGCAGCGACGCGACCAGCTCCGCATGTTCCGCCTCGCGGCCGACTTGCGCGCCGTCTTCGCAATCGAGCGTGATGTCGAATACCGGCCCCAGTTGCTGCTGCAACGCGAGCGATTTGAGCATCAGTTTTTCGCTGCCGGCGTAGTGATCGCAGGCAGGCAGCACAGCGGGCGGCACTTCGCCGTCAAACAGCACTTCGGCGGGTGTGAGGGCGCGCATCTTCGGCGTCAGGGACGTGGGTGATGATTAGAGAAAATCTGATTCGGTCGCGTTCTGTCCAGCCACCATCTGGTGGTCGCAAAACGCGTTGGGATCAGCTGCGAAACACCGCATTCGAACGAAAAAAACCGGAACCCGCCGCGGTGACGCTACGGAGTTCCGGTTCATCGGCATCTAGTGCTTAGCCGAGCAGGTGCTGAACGCCTTCGCGCTCTTCCAGCAATTCCTGCAGCGTGCCGTCCATCTTTTCGCGCGAGAACGCGTCGATTGGCAGACCTTCGACGCGCTTGTACTCGCCGTTTTCGCACGTGACCGGCACACCGTAGATGATGTCTTCCGGAATGCCATACGAGCCGTCCGACGGAATGCCCATCGTGACCCACTTGCCGTTCGTGCCGAGGACCCAGTCACGCACGTGGTCGATTGCAGCGTTAGCCGCCGACGCCGCCGACGACAGGCCGCGCGCTTCGATAATCGCCGCGCCGCGCTTACCGACGGTCGGGATGAACGTGTTGCGGTTCCATTCGTCGTCGTTGATCAACTTGGTCAGGTCCTGACCTTCTGCCGTCGCGAAACGGAAGTCCGGGTACATGGTCGGCGAATGGTTGCCCCACACAGCCAGCTTTTCGATCGACGCGACCGGCTTGCCCGACTTGGCCGCCAGTTGCGACAGCGCGCGGTTGTGGTCCAGGCGCAGCATCGCGGTGAAGTTCTTCTTCGGCAGATCCGGCGCCGACTTCATGGCGATGTAGGCGTTCGTGTTAGCCGGGTTGCCGACCACCAGCACCTTCACGTCACGGCTTGCGACTTCGTTCAGCGCCTTGCCCTGAACCGTGAAGATTTCAGCGTTGGCCGACAGCAGATCCTTACGCTCCATGCCTTTCGAACGCGGACGCGCGCCGACCAGCAGGGCCACGTCTGCATCCTTGAATGCGACCTTCGGGTCGTCGGTGATCACGACGCCCGACAGCAGCGGGAATGCGCAATCATCCAGTTCCATCACGACGCCTTTGACGGCGCCTTGCGCTTGCGGCAGGTCGAGCAGTTGCAGGATGACCGGTTGATCCTTGCCGAGCAGGTCGCCATTGGCGATGCGGAACAGCAGGGAATAAGCGATTTGACCTGCGGCGCCGGTGACGGCAACGCGCTTTGCGGGCTTAGCCATTGAGAAATCTCCAGGACGATGCGTTAGACGCTAAGGAAAACGCCATTCTATATGCGCGTTCAGCGAAGCGTGATGAAACACGGCGGAATTCACTTTTCGCGCGCGGACTCGCAATGTGCCGAGGCCGGGTGGCGCTGCGGCAAGACCGCCATGCCGGAACCTGTACTGCCGAGCGTCCTCGACCGGTGCTTCACGTCAGCCCCCGAGGGGACTTCCCGCGCAGCGGAAAACGCTGGGCGGCCCGGTGTTTTCGCGAGAGTACGGGGGCGGGACTCTGAAACGCCGGGTAGCCGCTGCACGGTGCGGGCTCCTGCAAACAGCGCGTTTCGGCAAGCGTCTGACCAACGGATGGCGGCGAATCGAAACCTGAACTGCGAGGGAACAGCATGGTGCAGAGTGGCTGCCGGCGCGTCGCGGCGCTGCATTGAACAGCCGCGCAAAAAACCCGCAAACCCTTGCTCGACAAGGAGTGTAGGAGTCGTCAGACACAAAGTCAACATTATCTTATGTCTTATATAAGACACATCTATTGCGGGGAAAACCCTAGACGCACCCCAGCCCTTTATGATGAAATGCGCGGATGAATTCGAACCCGGCGAACACCACCAACCCGAGCGGCCAAGGGGCTGCGGGAGAAGGTGTATCCACCTCTGCCGCTCCCGCTGCGTCACCTACTTTCAGCCCGTTGTACCAGCAGATCAAGGGGCTGATTACGCAGAGTCTGGAAGGCGGCGAATGGAAGCCGGGCGAGATCATTCCTAGTGAAGTCGAATTAGCGGCAAGATACAAGGTCAGCCAGGGCACGGTGCGCAAAGCGATCGATGAGCTTGCCGCGGACAACCTGCTGGTGCGCCGCCAAGGCAAAGGCACGTTTGTCGCAACGCACAACGAGGACCGCGCCCAGTTTCGTTTCCTGAGATTGCTGGCCGATGACGGCGCGGAACATCCGCACGTCAGCCGTCTGCTCGAATGCCGGCGTTTGCGCGCGTCAGCGGACATCGCCCGGCAACTCGATCTGAAGCCGGCCGATCCGGTCGTGCTGATCAAGCGCTTGCTGCAGTTCGACGGTGAAGTCACCGTGCTCGACGAAATCTGGCTGCCCGGCGCCGTGTTCCGCGGGCTCACGCTCGAGCGCCTGTCGGAGTACAAGGGTCCCCTCTACGCGATGTTCGAGACGGAATTCGGCACCCGCATGATCCGCGCCACGGAGAAGATCCGCGCGGTAGCGGCCGAGCCGTCCGTGGCCGACCTGCTGCGCGTGCCGGCGGGTTTTCCGCTGCTGTCGGTCGAGCGCGTGTCCTATACATACGGGGACCGGCCGGTTGAAGTCCGGCGCGGTTGGTATGTCACAACCGGGTATTACTATCAGAACGATCTGAGCTGAATCGGGCTGACACAAGGCGCGCATCCCACACGCGCGCCTGTTTGACGGCGCCTTTATCGCGCGCACTGTAACGGACCTCTAGTGGTTTTCGCTGCAGCGCGATATGAAAAAGCGCTAAAATCGCGGATTGGTGTGACTAACGAGTAGGGGTCTAGCATGGCTGAAGCCGTAAAAAAACCGAGGCCGGAATTCCGGAACATCGGTATTGGGCAAATATTGACGGCATACCGTCTCCCGCTAGCGGGGCGAGTGTCGATCCTGCACCGTCTCAGCGGCGGTCTGTTGTTTGTTTTTCTTCCGTTCCTGCTGTACCTCTTTGATCAGAGCCTGACTTCCGAATTGAGTTTCGAAGTCTTCAAAGGTTTCCTCTCCAACATCATCGTCAAGCTCATCACGCTCGTTCTCGCGTGGGCTTTCCTGTTTCACTTCTGCGCCGGTGTCCGCCACCTCGTGATGGATACCAACCACAACGCGGTGACGAAGGAAAAAGGCAAGCAGACCTCTATCGTGGTCATCGTCGTGTCGTCGCTGCTCACCATTGCATTCGCGGCAAAACTGTTCGGAGCATTCTAAAAAATGTCAGCTAATAACCGAATCGGTTCGAAGCGTCTCGTCGTCGGCGCGCATTACGGTCTGCGCGACTGGCTCGCACAGCGCATCACCGCCGCCGTGATGGCGGTCTACACGGTGATCCTGCTCGCGTGGTTCTTCGGCGCACACGATTTCTCGTACGAAGGCTGGGCGTCGATCTTCGCGACGCAATGGATGAAGCTCGCCACGTTTGTCACGCTGCTTTCGCTGTTCTATCACGCGTGGGTGGGTATCCGCGACATCTGGATGGACTATGTGAAGCCCGTTGGCGTGCGCCTGTTGCTTCAGGCGCTGACGATCGTCTGGCTGCTCGCCTGTGCGGGCTACGCTGCGCAGATTCTCTGGAGAGTGTAAAAGAATGGCTGCAATCAAGAATTCTCTGCCGCGTCGTAAGTTTGACGTGGTTATCGTCGGCGCAGGCGGCTCGGGGATGCGCGCTTCGCTGCAACTCGCGCGCGCCGGTCTGTCGGTCTGCGTGCTGTCCAAGGTGTTCCCGACGCGTTCACACACGGTCGCGGCTCAAGGCGGCATCGGTGCATCGCTCGGCAACATGAGCGAAGACAACTGGCACTATCACTTCTACGACACGATCAAGGGTTCCGACTGGCTCGGCGACCAGGACGCGATCGAGTTCATGTGCCGTGAAGCGCCGAATGCAGTCTACGAACTCGAGCACTTCGGCATGCCGTTCGACCGTAACGCGGACGGCACGATTTATCAGCGCCCGTTCGGCGGCCACACTGCGAACTACGGCGAAAAGCCGGTGCAACGCGCTTGCGCGGCGGCTGACCGTACCGGTCACGCGCTGCTGCATACGCTGTATCAGCAAAACGTCGCGGCCAAGACGCAATTCTTCGTCGAATGGATGGCGCTGGACCTGATCCGCGACGCCGACGGCGACGTGCTCGGCGTGACCGCGCTCGAAATGGAAACCGGCGACGTCTACATTCTCGAAGGCAAGACCACGCTGTTCGCTACGGGCGGCGCGGGCCGGATCTTCGCGGCATCGACCAACGCGTTCATCAATACCGGTGACGGCCTGGGCATGGCCGCGCGTTCGGGCATCGCGCTGCAAGACATGGAATTCTGGCAATTCCACCCCACCGGCGTGGCCGGCGCGGGCGTGCTGATTACCGAAGGCGTGCGTGGCGAAGGCGGCATTCTGCGCAACTCGAACGGCGAGCGTTTCATGGAACGCTACGCGCCGACGCTGAAGGATCTGGCGCCACGCGACTTCGTCTCGCGTTCGATGGACCAGGAAATCAAGGAAGGCCGCGGCGTGGGTCCGAACAAGGATCACGTGTTGCTCGACCTGTCGCACATCGGCGCCGAGACGATCATGAAGCGTCTGCCGTCGATCCGTGAAATCGCGATGAAGTTCGCGAACGTCGATTGCATTAAAGAACCGATCCCGGTCGTGCCGACCATCCACTATCAGATGGGTGGTATCCCGACGAACATCAACGGTCAGGTCGTCGGCACGGCGAAGGGCTACGAAGAGGTCGTCAACGGTTTCTACGCCGTGGGCGAATGCTCGTGCGTGTCGGTGCACGGCGCCAACCGCCT
Organism: Paraburkholderia sediminicola; assembly: GCF_046026895.1. Lineage (GTDB taxonomy): Bacteria > Pseudomonadota > Gammaproteobacteria > Burkholderiales > Burkholderiaceae > Paraburkholderia > Paraburkholderia sediminicola_C. The sequence goes on along the minus strand of NZ_JAQQEU010000025.1, from coordinate 100,470 downwards.
GGGCACGAACTCGCTGCTCGACCTGGTGGTGTTCGGCCGCGCGGCCGGCAATCACATCGTCAAGCACGTGAAGGACATGAAGGAGCACAAGCCGCTGCCGGCCGACGCCGCCGACTTCGCGCTGTCGCGTCTGGACAAGCTCGAGAAGTCGTCGTCGGGCGAGTATGCGCAGTCGGTCGCGAACGACATCCGCGGCACGATGCAGGCCCACGCCGGCGTGTTCCGCACGTCGAAGCTGCTGGCTGAAGGCGTCGAGCGCATCCGCGAAGTGGCTGAACGTGTCGACAACATCCATCTGAAGGACAAGTCGAAGGTCTTCAACACGGCCCGTATCGAAGCACTGGAAGTGGCGAACCTGATCGAAGTGGCACGCGCCACGATGGTCTCCGCCGAAGCGCGCAAGGAAAGCCGTGGCGCGCACGCGCAGAACGACTTCGAACATCGCGACGACGAAAACTGGCTGCGCCATACGCTGTGGTTCAGCGAAGGCGATCGCCTCGACTACAAGCCGGTTCACATGCAACCGCTGACCGTCGAATCGGTGCCGCCGAAAGCGCGTACCTTCTAAGGCACAAGTCAAAGGAATTCAGAAATGGCAAAGCGTACATTTGAAATTTACCGCTACGACCCGGACAAGGACGCAGCGCCGCGCATGCAAACGTATGAGATCGAAATCGACTCGCACGAACGCATGCTGCTCGACGCGCTGCTCAAGCTGAAGGCAGTGGACGAGACCCTGTCGTTCCGCCGTTCGTGCCGTGAAGGCGTGTGCGGTTCGGACGCGATGAACATCAACGGCAAGAACGGTCTGGCCTGCCTGCAGAACATGAACGACCTGCCGCAAAAGATCGTGTTGCGTCCGCTGCCGGGCCTGCCGGTCGTGCGCGACCTGATCTGTGACTTCACGCAGTTCTTCAACCAGTATCACTCGATCAAGCCGTACCTGATCAACGATACGCCGCCGCCGGAAAAGGAACGCCTGCAGTCGCCGGAAGAACGCGACGAGCTGGATGGCCTGTACGAATGTATTCTGTGCGCTAGCTGCTCGACCTCGTGCCCGAGCTTCTGGTGGAATCCGGATAAGTTCGTCGGCCCGGCTGGTCTGTTGCAAGCCTACCGTTTCATCGCGGACAGCCGCGACGAAGCGACGGGTGAACGCCTCGACAACCTGGAAGATCCGTACCGTCTGTTCCGTTGCCACACCATCATGAATTGCGTCGACGTTTGCCCGAAGGGCCTGAACCCGACCAAGGCGATTGGCAAGATCAAGGAATTGATGGTTCGCCGCGCTGTCTGAGATGGACGAAACATCGCATCAGTCCGACCCTCTCCGCCGCGCGCGCCTTCGCTGGCGTGCGCGGCGGGGCCTGCTGGAAAACGATCTGATCTTTGAACGTTTTTTCGGCCGATATGAGCATGACCTCAGCGATGCCGATGTGGGCGCACTCACGCGCCTGCTCGAACTGAGCGATAACGACCTGATGGACTTGCTGCTGGTGCGCAAGGAACCGGAAGGCGAGCTTGCCGACCCGGATGTGATCCGGGTGCTGGAGCTGCTGCGCAACGCTTGAGCGCCGCCAGTCCGCGGCCAGTTCGTTGTCCAGGCGTGCGATTATCGAAAACCTGTATTCCATACTTCGATTGAGGATGTGCTATGACCCCGTCAGATGTTAAAGCCACGCTATCGTTCAGCGACAATTCGCCGAGCGTTGAAATGCCGATTTACAAGGGCACGCTCGGCCCGGATGTGATCGACATTCGTAAACTTTACGGCCAGACCGGCAAGTTCACGTACGACCCGGGCTTCATGTCGACGGCGGCGTGCAATTCGGCGATCACCTACATTGACGGCGACAAGGGCGAGCTGCTGTATCGCGGCTACCCGATCGACAACCTCGCGGAAAACGCCGACTTCCTCGAAACCTGCTATCTGCTGCTGAAGGGCGAACTGCCCAACGCAAAGCAGAAAGACGAGTTCGTCAACACCGTCACGAAGCACACGATGGTGCACGAGCAGATGCAGTTCTTCTTCCGCGGCTTCCGTCGCGACGCGCACCCGATGGCGATTCTGGTCGCCGCAGTCGGCGCGCTGTCGGCGTTCTATCACGACTCGCTCGACATCAACAATCCGCGTCACCGCGAAGTGTCAGCGATCCGCATGATCGCGAAGCTGCCGACGCTGGTCGCCATGGCGTACAAGTACAGCATCGGCCAGCCGTTCGTTTATCCGAAGAACGACCTGTCGTACAGCGCGAACTTCATGCGCATGATGTTCTCGAACCCGTGCGAAGAATATCAAGTCAACGACGTGCTGGTGCGCGCGCTCGACCGGATCCTGATCCTGCATGCGGACCACGAGCAGAACGCGTCGACCTCGACGGTGCGTCTCGCGGGTTCGTCGGGTGCGAATCCGTTCGCGTGTATCGCAGCGGGTATCGCATGTCTGTGGGGCCCGGCGCACGGCGGCGCGAACGAAGCCGCGCTGAACATGCTGGAAGAAATCGGCTCGGTCGACAACATTGCTGAGTTCATCAAGCAGGTGAAGGACAAGAACTCGGGCGTGAAGCTGATGGGCTTCGGCCACCGCGTGTACAAGAACTACGATCCGCGTGCGAAGCTGATGCGCGAAACCTGCCACGAAGTGCTGGAAGAACTGGGCCTGCACGACGACCCGCTGTTCAAGCTGGCAATGGCATTGGAAAAGATCGCACTCGAAGACGAATACTTCGTGTCGCGCAAGCTGTACCCGAACGTCGACTTTTACTCGGGCATCGTGCAGCGCGCGCTGGGCATCCCGACGTCGATGTTCACGTGTATTTTCGCGATGGCGCGTACGGTCGGCTGGATTGCGCAGTGGAACGAAATGATCGCCGATCCTGAACAGAAGATTGGCCGTCCGCGTCAGCTGTTCATTGGCGAGACGCAACGTGAAGCGAAGCCGATCGCGCAACGTTGATTGGTTTTGAGTCTGCGCGGTTCGTAGCGGTTGGTTTGTTGCGAGCGAGTCCGCGCTGACCGGAAAACGCCTCAACGGATTTTACCGTTGGGGCGTTTTGTTTTTGCGACGCGACGGGTCATGTGTCGTGGCGATGCAGCGTCCACGCGTCAGCCCGGCGTGCGCGCCTGGCGCGTTCGCCGTCGCGGCCGTTCGAGCGAGGGCGGGCGCGTCTCCAGATTGGGCGGCGCGGCGGCCGCATCCTTCGGCGCGTGGCCGTGTGTTTCGAAAAAGCGCCGGTAGGCACTCGGCGTCATGCCACGCGCAGACAGGAACTGTCGATTGAAATTGGCGAGATTCGGAAAGCCGGCCTTCGTGGCGATCAGTGCGATGGGCCAGGCTGTGTCCGTCAATTGCCGCGTCGCATAGCCGATGCGCAGCCGGTTCAGATAGCGTCCGACGCTTTCGCCCACATGCCGCAAGAAGTAGCGGTGCAAGGAGCGCTCCGAGAGGTTAGCCACGGCACATAGTTCGGCGACGCGCAGCGGTTCGTGGAATCGCCGGTCGAGCAGATCGAGCACGCGATTCAGCCGCTCGGCTTCCGATGCGCTGCCGCCTTGCGCGATAGCCGGCGCACCAACGGCTCGTTGCGCTGACGGCGCTGAAAGCGTAGACGACGCGCCAGGCATCGCCTGCACCGCCCCACCTTGCCGAGTATCAGCAGCACCTGTGCGGCGCGCCCCGCGCCGATGCGCAGCCGGCGACGCCAACGGCTCAGCGTCCGCTTCCGCCAGATACGCGAGCATTTCGAGCACCGCGCGCAGCCGCATACGCGGCGACCCGTCCAGCAACGCATCCTTCTGCCCGCGCATCATCATCGCGGCTTCGTTCGCAAACCGGAGCCCCGGCGCGCCACGCCTGAGCAGCGTGCGCAGCGCGGCGTACTCCGGGCAGCAATCCGCCATCCGTCGCGCCCAATCGCCACTGAACCAGACCACGATCGCCACCTGCGGCTCGCGCGCGTCGATCGGCTCCGTGGACGCCCAGGTGTGCGGCATGTCCGGCGGCACGAGCACGAGATCGTCGCCGCTGTAATCGGCGATGTGGTCGCCAGTGAAGCGGCGGCCGCGGCTGTTCAGCGTCAGCGTGAGTTCGTATTCGGGATGGTGGTGCCATTCGAACGGGATCTGCGCGAGCTGGCGATGGTAGACGCGAATCGAACAGCCATCGGGGATGGTGACGCGTTCGTATTGGGGTTTCACGGGACGCCCCTTGCCGCGTGGAAGGAGTGGCGGCGAATGTCAGGATTGTATCGGTAATTGGCCGGGAAAGATGCGTTGAGCCCGTCGAAGCGCCGTACTCTGAACGCAGGTCAGGCCCATACAGAATTCACAGGAGACAGCATCATGCCGCTCGTCATCGACAATATTCCCGCAGCAATCCGCGCCACCAAACGCGCATTGCGTGCCGCATTGCCCAACTACGCGCAAGTCTTCAACGAAGTCGAAGACGCGATCCGGCAGCAGGTCGACGCGATTCGCCGCGACCGTGAGCAAGGACGCGATGCGATTCCCGTGCTCGACTACGCGTCGATCGTTTCCGGCGAGGTCGATCCGCGGACGATCGCCGGCGTCAAAACGCGCGGCGCATGCGTGGTGCGCGGCGTCTTCGACCGGCAGCAGGCGAGCGACTGGAACGACGAAATCGCCGACTACGTGCAGCGCAACAACCTCGACGACAAGCTCGCGCATCGCGCCGAGGACAAATACTTCGGCAACCTGTCGTCGAGCAAGCCGCAGATATACGGCGTCTACTGGTCGAAGCCGCAGACGGCCGCGCGCCAGTCCGAGCAACTGACGAACACGCGCGTGTTCCTGAACCGCCTGTGGACCTCGCAGAGCGACGGCAGGCAGCACTTCGACCCCGAGCGCGTGCCGGTCTACGCGGACCGGATTCGTCGCCGGCCGCCGGGCTCGGAGTCGTTGGGCCTGTCGCCGCATGTCGACGGCGGCTCCGTCGAGCGCTGGCTCGATCCGAATTTCCAGAAGGTCTACCGGCATGTGCTGTCGGGCAACTGGCGCGCGTACGACCCGTTCGATGCTGCTCACCGCCCTGAGGTGCAGGAGATTCCATCGCCGGCGGTGTGTTCGATGTTCCGCACCTTCCAGGGCTGGACCGCGCTGACCCCGCAAGGGCCGGGCGACGGCACCTTGCAGTTGATCCCGATCGCCAACGCAATGGCCTACGTGATTCTGCGCGCCCTCCAGGACGACGTTCCCGACGAGGACCTCTGCGGGGCGCAACCAGCGCGCGCACTGTCGATCCAGCCGGCCTGGCACAGCCTGCTGCTCGAAGCGGTCACGCCGATCCCGCACATGCAGCCGGGTGACGCCGTGTTCTGGCACTGCGACGTCGTGCATTCGGTTGAGGACGCGCATCGTGGCAGCGGCTACAGCAACGTGATGTACATCTCGTCCGCGCCGTGGTGCGCGAAAAACGACGCGTATCTGAAGCGCCAGTTGCCGAGCTTCCTGCGCGGCGAAAGCCCGCCGGATTTCCCTGCCGATCACTTCGAGACGGACTTCATCGGCCGCGCTCAGGAGAGCGACTTGACGCCGCTGGGACGTGCGCAACTCGGCTTCGATCTGTCACGTTGAACATGCGTGCGCGTGACGGCGCATGACGCCGCCGTCACGCGCACAGTTTCCGGGTAACCTCGATACAGGTATCGACACTACCACCCAACTCCATGTTTTTTATCGCTTTTTTAGCGGATTGAAGGGCCCAGGGCGGTGCGCCGCGTGGCATAATCGACCGACACAGTCAGCCCGCAGTCATTACTACCCCGCATACCATGGCACAGACTCTCTACGACAAATTGTGGAACACGCACGTGGTCCACACGGAAGAAGACGGCACGACGATTCTCTATATCGACCGTCACCTGCTGCACGAAGTGACCAGCCCGCAGGCGTTCGAAGGCCTGAAGCTGGCCGAGCGGCCGGTATGGCGCATCAGCGCGAACCTTGCAGTGTCGGATCACAACGTTCCGACCACGGACCGCACCCACGGCATCGCCGACCCGGTGTCCAAGCTGCAAGTCGACACGCTCGATTCGAACTGCGACGCGTACGGCATCACGCAGTTCAAGATGAACGACATGCGCCAGGGCATCGTGCACATCATCGGGCCGGAACAGGGCGCCACACTGCCGGGCATGACGATCGTCTGCGGCGACTCGCACACGTCCACGCACGGCGCGTTCGGCGCGCTGGCGCATGGCATCGGCACGTCGGAAGTGGAGCACGTGCTGGCCACGCAAACGCTCTTGCAGAAGAAAAGCAAGAACATGCTGATCAAGGTCGAAGGCCAACTGCCGCGCGGCTGCACCGCGAAAGACATCGTGCTGGCGATCATCGGCAAGATCGGCACGGCGGGCGGTACCGGCTACGCAATCGAATTCGGCGGTTCGACGATCCGCGCGTTGTCGATGGAAGGCCGCATGACGGTCTGCAACATGGCGATCGAAGCCGGCGCGCGCGCCGGCATGGTCGCAGTCGACGACACCACCATCGAATACCTGAAGGGCCGCCCGTTCTCGCCGCAGGGTGTGGAGTGGGATCACGCGGTCGAGTACTGGAAGCAGTTCGAGTCGGACGACGGCGCGCATTTCGATCGCGTGGTCGAACTGAACGCTGCGGAAATCGTGCCGCAAGTCACGTGGGGCACGTCGCCGGAAATGGTCACGGCCGTGGACGGCCGCGTGCCGGACCCGGAACGCGAAAAGGACCCGGTCAAGCGCGACGCGATGGAACGCGCGCTGAAGTACATGGCGCTCGAACCGAATGCGCCGATCGAATCGATCAAGCCGGATAAAATCTTCATCGGGTCGTGCACCAACGCGCGCATTGAAGACATTCGCGCCGCGGCTTACGTCGTGAAGAAACTGGGCCGCCGCGTCGCGCCGACCATCCGTCTGGCGATGGTCGTGCCGGGTTCGGGGCTCGTGAAGGCGCAGGCCGAGCGCGAAGGCCTCGACAAGGTCTTTACCGACGCGGGTTTCGAATGGCGCGAGCCGGGCTGCTCGATGTGTCTCGCAATGAACGCCGACCGGTTGGATCCGGGCGAGCGTTGCGCCTCCACGTCGAATCGTAATTTTGAAGGTCGTCAGGGCGCCGGTGGCCGTACCCATCTCGTGAGCCCCGCGATGGCCGCGGCTGCGGCGATCGAAGGGCATTTCGTCGACATTCGCAAGCTTGGATAAATCGCATGATGAAGAACATGAATCGCACCACTCTCTTGCGCCGCTTCGCACTCGGTACGCTGGCCGGGCTATTGCTCGGTCTGGCCGGCTGCAACACGGTGCACGGATTCGGCCAGGACATGTCTCACCTCGGCAATTCGATCAGCAATCACGCTGAGAAATAAGCGGTTTTTGATTGTTGCCGGCGATGCGGCGAGCGGCTTTCCGGCCACCGCTCGCGTCGCCCGGTCTTGAAACAGGCGCAAGCGTCATGGATAAATTCATCGTACACACCGGCGTCGTGGCGCCGCTCGATCGCGAGAACGTCGACACGGACGCGATCATTCCGAAGCAATTCCTGAAGTCGATCAAGCGCACGGGCTTCGGTCCGAACGCGTTCGACGAATGGCGTTACCTCGATCACGGCGAACCGGGTCAGGACAACTCGAAGCGTCCGCTGAATCCGGATTTCGTGTTGAATCAGCCGCGTTATCAGGGCGCCTCGGTGTTGCTGGCGCGTAAGAACTTCGGCTGCGGCAGCTCGCGTGAGCACGCGCCGTGGGCGTTGCAGCAATACGGCTTTCGCGCGCTGATCGCGCCGAGCTTCGCGGATATCTTCTACAACAACTGCTTCAAGAACGGCCTGCTGCCGATCGTGCTGACCGACCAGCAGGTCGATCACCTGTTCAACGAAACGTATGCGTTCAACGGCTTCAAGCTGACTGTCGACCTCGACGCGCAAGTCGTGCGCACGGCGGACGGCAGCGTCGAATATCCGTTCGAAGTCGCGGGGTTTCGCAAGTATTGCCTGCTGAATGGTTTCGACGATATCGGCCTCACGCTGCGTCACGCGGACGAGATCCGCCAGTTCGAAACGGAGCGCATTGCGAAGCAGCCGTGGCTGAATCACCGCATCGTCGGATAAGTGCGTGAGGGCCTGCGGTCCGCGCGCTGATTCACGCTCAACAGTCTCGAAGAAAATCATCAAGGAATTCGCATGAAGATCGCAGTGTTGCCGGGCGACGGCATCGGTCCCGAAATCGTCAAGGAGGCCGTGAAGGTCCTGAACGTGCTCGGCGAAAAGTTCGAACTCGAAGAAGCGCCGGTTGGCGGCGCGGGCTACGAAGCGAAGGGCCACCCGTTGCCCGATTCGACGCTGGCGCTCGCGAAAGAAGCCGACGCGATCCTGTTCGGCGCCGTCGGTGACTGGAAGTACGACAAGCTCGAACGCGCGCTGCGTCCGGAGCAGGCGATTCTCGGCCTGCGCAAGCACCTGGAGCTGTTCGCGAACTTCCGTCCGGCAATCTGCTATCCGCAGCTCACCGGCGCGTCGTCGCTGAAGGAAGAGATCGTCTCGGGTCTGGACATCCTGATCGTGCGCGAACTGAATGGCGACATCTACTTCGGCGCGCCGCGCGGCGTGCGCTCAGCGCCGGACGGGCCGTTCGCCGGCGCGAAGGAAGGCTTCGACACGATGCGTTATTCGGAACCCGAAGTGCGCCGCATCGCGCACGTCGCATTCCAGGCAGCGCAAAAGCGCGGCAAGAAGCTGACTTCGGTGGATAAAGCCAACGTGCTCGAAACGTCGCAGCTCTGGAAAGACGTGATGATCGACGTGTCGAAGGAATACGCGGACGTCGAGCTGTCGCACATGTACGTCGACAACGCCGCAATGCAACTGGTCAAGGCGCCGAAGTCGTTCGACGTGATCGTCACCGGCAATATGTTCGGCGACATTCTGTCCGATGAGGCGGCCATGCTGACGGGCTCGATCGGCATGCTGCCGTCGGCGTCGCTCGACAAGAACAACAAGGGCTTGTACGAGCCGTCGCACGGCTCCGCGCCGGATATCGCCGGCAAGGGCGTGGCCAATCCGTTAGCCACCATCCTGTCGGCGGCGATGATGCTGCGTTATTCGCTGAACAAGGCGGAGCAGGCCGATCGCATTGAAAGCGCGGTGAAAAAGGTGCTCGAGCAGGGTTACCGCACGGGCGACATTCTCACACCGGGTTGCAAGCAGGTGGGTACCGCCGCGATGGGCGACGCCGTCGTCGCAGCGCTGTAAAGGGCGTTGGACTGAACTCGGTAAAGAGGTCGTCAAACGGTCTTTAAAACGCAGATCGGCCCCGAAACAGGTCGATTTGCGCGCAATACGGACGGCAGCGGCGAATGACGTCGCCGGATTCCGGTTTTCGTGTATATTGTAGCGATGGCGCAGATCTCCCCAATCTCCTCGATTTCGAAACTGCACGGCAAAACGGCCCGTGCGGTCGAGCTCGCCATTACCACCAAAGCGCTCATTAAAGCGATTACCCCGAAAACGATCACGAAACGCTGATCGTCCGTCGTGCCCGCTCATCTTCCCCGCGCGGTCACTGCGCGGCAAAGATGCGGGGAAGATTCCACTCGAAGGGTATGAAGTCATGAACGTAGGTCTCGTAGGTTGGCGCGGCATGGTCGGCAGCGTCCTGATGCAGCGCATGCAGCAGGAAGGCGATTTCGACTTGATCGAACCCATGTTTTTCAGCACCAGCAACGCGGGCGGCAACGCGCCGTCGTTCGCCAAAAACGAGACCAAGCTCAAAGATGCGACAAGCATCGAAGACCTGAAGAAGTGCGAAGCGATCATCTCCTGCCAGGGTGGTGACTACACGAACGAAGTATTCCCGAAGCTGCGCGCGGCGGGCTGGAACGGCTACTGGATCGACGCGGCTTCGTCGCTGCGCATGAAGGATGACGCGGTCATCATTCTCGATCCGGTCAACCTCGACGTGATCAAGAACGCGCTGGTCAAGGGCCAGAAGAACTTCATCGGCGGCAACTGCACGGTCAGCCTGATGCTGATGGCGCTCGGCGGCCTGTTCCGCGAAAACCTCGTCGACTGGATGACGGCCATGACGTACCAGGCCGCTTCGGGCGCGGGCGCGCAGAACATGCGCGAACTGCTGCAACAAATGGGCACGCTGTACGGTGCGGCCAAGGAAGACCTCGCCGATCCGTCGTCGGCGATTCTCGACATCGACCGCCGCGTGTTGAGCGCGATGAACAGCGACCGCATGCCGACCGACCACTTCGGCGTGCCGCTCGCCGGCTCGCTGATCCCGTGGATCGACAAGGACCTCGGCAACGGCATGTCGAAGGAAGAGTGGAAGGGCGGGGCCGAAACCAACAAGATTCTCGGCAAGCCGGCCATGGGCACGCCGGGTTCGATCCCGGTCGACGGTCTGTGCGTGCGCATCGGCGCGATGCGCTGCCACTCGCAGGCGCTGACCATCAAGCTGAACAAGGACGTGCCGCTCGACGAGGTGAACAGCATCCTCGCGTCGGGCAACGAGTGGGTCAAGGTCGTGCCGAACGAGCGCGAAGCGTCGATGCGCGATTTGTCCCCGGCGGTAGTGACGGGCACGCTGACGGTGCCGGTCGGCCGGGTGCGCAAGCTCGCGATGGGTGGCGAATATCTGTCGGCCTTCACGGTCGGCGATCAGCTGTTGTGGGGCGCGGCCGAACCGCTGCGTCGCATGCTTCGCATTGTGCTCGACAAGTAAAGTAAACTACGCGCTCACGACGCGTAGAAAACTCAAAAAGCGTCGCGCTTGCGCGGCGCTTTTTTCATTGTGTGCTCCGATTATCTTGTCTCTTTCAAACCGCAAAAAAGGGCTGCGCGCTGACGCGCCAGGAGTCCCGATGAACCTTCGACTCTCATCCCTTCGGGCTATGTCCAATCATCAAGATAAGGGCCGATTGACGGGCCATCCGGTGGCCGCGGCCGCTTTGGCCTTCGCTCTGGCCGGCGCTGGCATGGGTAGCGCGCTAGCCGCGCCCGGCGATGCCGCGAGCGCGCCGGACGCCGCGTCCGTTTCGTATGCGGCCGGCAGTCAATACACGGTGCGGCCTGGGCAATCGTTGAACGACGTGGCGATTGCGGTCACGCAGTCGCACGACCGGGCGACGCTCGCCCGCGCGACGCGCGCATTGTTCGATACGAATCCGAACGCGTTCATGAGCCATGATCCGAGCCGGCTGCGCGTGGGAGCGCTGTTGACGGTGCCGGCGCTGGATGCGTCCGGGGCGTTGGCCGCTTCTTCGGCGGCCGCGCAGGCGGCTGTGGGCGCGTCTGCGCCGAGTACGGCGGTGGCGGCTGAGGCGGCGAGCAGCGCCGCGCAGGTCAATGCGGCGGCGGCGAGTGCCGCCAGCGCGGCTAGCGCGGCGGCCCATGCTGCTGCGCCTGCTGTTTTGGGGACGGCCAGCACGTCGGCTGAGGCAAACTCAACACCGGCCGGCGCGGCTGCAGGCGGCGCGGTTTCGTCGGCGCCGGCAGCGGGCTCGCAGGCGGCCGCATCGTCTTCGGCCAGTGACGTGCACGAGTGGTCGGGTGCGATTCAATCGACGGCGAGCGAGCCTGCCGCTGGCACTCAGCCGCAAGCCCCCGGAACGGCTCCGGCGACGGCGGGTGTACAGCCGGCATCGCAGCCGCGTGCACAGGTCTCCAGCTTGCAGCAATTGCTCGCGCTGAAGAACCGCGTGCTGATGGAGTTGCAGAAGCATGGAATCGGTGGTGCGCCGGTGACGACCAGCGGCACTGCGTCTACGGGCGCGGCCAAGCCGGCGGCGGGTGCGTCGTCGGCGGGGCCGGCTGGGACGGGGCAGGGTGCTGCGGCGGTGGTTCCCGCGCCGAATAGTGGCGGCATGTCGCAAGTAGAGTTGAGCATCGCTGCGGCGGTTGGCGCGGCGTTGGTCGTGCTGCTCGCGGCTTTGCGCATGCGTCGGCGCAAGCGTGAGGCGGGTGCGGCGGCGGACGCTGCGTCCGCGGATCGCGATATGGCTGCATCGGCGCGGGCAAGCGAGCCGCAGGGCGGCGTCGCGACACACGGACAGACGCTGGCGAGTGAGGTAGCGGGCGCGGATGACGATCAGTCGGTGCGCGATGCTGCTGCGGTGGCAGCGGCGGAGCGTCCGGCAGCCGAGGAGGCTGCAAGAGAACGCGCGGCAGCCGAACGTGAAGCGGGGGAACGTGAAGCAGCAGAACGCGCAGCAGCAGAACGCGCAGCAGCCGAACGCGCAGCAGCCGAACGCGCAGCAGCCGAACGCGCAGCAGCCGAACGCGCAGCAGCCGAACGCGCAGCAGCCGAACGCGCAGCAGCCGAACAAGCCGCAGCGGATCGCACGGCAACAGAAGCGGCAGCGCAACAAGCAATGTCCGAGCCAGCCGCAGAACACCAAGCTCGCCCAGACTCTTTCACCCAAGACCACGCTTCACCCGAACAAAGCGGGCAAGAACTTCCCACGTCGCCCGCACACGTCGAATCAGCGCAACCAACCGCGAACGCCCCCGAGCCCGCCGACAGCGCTTTCCCGTCAGAGCCTCTTCCCGCAGCTCATCAAGAGAGCATCCACGGCGCGACCACGGCGGCAAGCCTCGCCGCCGCCGCGGAACTCGGCGCCGAAGCGTTGCCGCTGGCTCCGCTCGAACCGGTCGACGAAACCTCGCAGCAGGACGACCCCGCTCGCCCCCCGCAATCGAATGACGGGCCGGCGCCTGGCGCGTCGGCCGCGCAACAAGAACCGGCAACCGAGCTGCAGAGTCGTCCGAATACCCCAGTACCCGTGATCAATTTCACGCAGCAAAACACCGAGCCGCGCACGGTTCCCCCGTTCGTCCCGCCGTCCGACGAGGCGTTGTCGAGCAAGTTCCCCGAGAGGCAGACGCAAGCTCAGCCTGCTTCCGCCGTCCCAAGCGAATTCCCGCGCGATGCCGTCGACGCGTTCGGCAGTCTCGACATGCCGCTGCCGCCGCGAATCGAGTTACCTGCCGGCACCGAGCATGCCCCGACCTCTCTGGCGACGCAGCCGGTCGCATCGCCGGAAACCACTGCTCAGCAAGCGTTCGCGCCGCACGAATCGGAAGACGCCCCGCATATCGCCGATGAAATCGCCGCCGGCACGGCCGGCCACGCGGCCGTTGCGGGCCTGGGCGCGGCTGGCTTCGGCTCGTTGAACCTCGACTTCGACCTCGAACTGCCGCCGAGCCCGGCCCAGCCGCTGCCGGCGTTTACGCAGACCGATCTGATCCGTATCGCCCGCAACAAGCTCGATCTGGCCTCCGAGTACATCGAACTGGGCGATCTGTCCGGCGCGCGCGCGCTCATCAACGAAGTGATCGAAGCGGACGATCCGGCCACGCGCACCGAGGCCCGCGCGTTGCTCTCGACGCTGGCGCCGTTGTCGTGAAGCGGATTGCATTAGGCGTCCAGTACGACGGCGCGGCATTCGGCGGTTGGCAGACGCAACCGCACGGTAAGACGGTGCAGAACGAACTCGAACGGGTACTGCGCGAATTCGCGCAGATGCCCGTGCACACCGTGGTGGCGGGCCGCACGGATGCGGGTGTGCATGGGCTCGGCCAAGTCGTGCATTTCGACACCGAACTCGACCGTCTGGATATTTCCTGGGTGCGCGGCCCCAACTCTTTTCTGCCAAAGACGATCGGCGTGCAGTGGGCCAAGCCGATGCCCGACGACTTTCACGCGCGCTTTTCGGCGTTCGAGCGGACCTACTACTACGTGCTGTACGTCAGTCCGGTGCGCTCGCCGATGCTGGCGACGCGAGCTGGCTGGGTCCATACGCCGCTCGATGTCGACGCGATGCGAGCCTGCGTCGTCCATCTGCTCGGCGAGCGCGACTTTTCGGCGTTCCGCTCGTCGCAATGCCAGTCGAAAACGCCAGTGAAGCACCTGTACCAGATCGACATTCGGCCGCAGGGCGATTTCATTCATTTCCGCTTCCGGGCGAATGCGTTCCTGCATCACATGGTGCGCAACCTGATGGGCTGTCTGATCGAAGTGGGACGTGGCCGCCGGCCACCCGAATGGTTGGCCGAGGTGCTCGCGAGCCGCCGCCGCGACTGCGCCGCGCCCACTTTCATGCCGGACGGCTTGTATCTGGCGCAAGTGGGCTATCCTGAGAAATTCGCGGTGCCCGTGCCGCAAACGGGCAGCGTGCCGTGGAGTACCGTATGGACCGATCAACCGGAAACATGAAAGCAAGCGAAGACCCGGCCCACCCAGCCGATGCCGCCACGCAGCAGAGCGCCGTGCCGCATCGCACGCGCATCAAACTGTGCGGACTGTCGAAACCGGGGGACGTCGCCCATGCGATCGACCTCGGCGCCGACGCAATCGGCCTCGTGTTCTATCCACCGAGCCCGCGCTCGGTCAGCGTCGCCCAAGCGGTCGAACTGGTACACGATGTGCCGCCTTTCGTGTCGGTGGTCGGTCTGTTCGTCAACGCGACATCGGACTGGGTCCGCGAAGTGGCGAGCAATGTCGGGCTCACGCTGCTTCAATTTCACGGCGACGAGACCGCCGATCAGTGCGAATCGCTCGCGGGTGTTGCGGGTTTGCCTTGGTTGCGAGCGTTGCGCGTCGCGGCGGACACTCGACCGGCCGATTTGGTAAAATCGGCTCTTAACTATTCAGCGGCCAGTGCTCTTCTGTTCGACACCCATGTCGAAGGCTATGGCGGCGGCGGGAAGGTTTTCGATTGGTCACTTATTCCAGCAGAGCTCGCGCGTCGGGCCGTTTTGAGTGGTGGGTTGAACGCGCAAAACGTCAGTGACGCGATCCATCGCGTGCGCCCGTACGCGGTCGATGTCTCGAGCGGCATCGAAGTCACGGGCGCCAAGGGCGTGAAGGATCACGCCCGGATGGCGGCATTCGTGCGCGCGGTGCGCGCAGCAGATGCCGAATGATTCAGGCCAGCGGCTTTCTCCCAGGAGAGCCGTTCGCCACACTGAGAAGAGTGATCACATGTATAACTTGCCTGACGAAAGAGGCCATTTCGGCCAGTTTGGCGGCGTGTTCGTCGCAGAAACGCTGGTTCATGCGCTCGACGAGTTGCGTGACGCATACGAGAAATATCAGAAAGATCCCGACTTCGTCGCCGAATACGAGCGCGAGTTGAAGCATTTTGTCGGCCGCCCGTCGCCGATTTATCATGCGCAACGCTGGAGCGAACTGCTCGGCGGCGCGCAGGTTTTCCTCAAGCGGGAAGACCTCAACCACACTGGCGCGCACAAGATCAACAACGTGATCGGCCAGGCGTTGCTCGCCAAGCGCATGGGCAAACCGCGCGTGATCGCGGAAACTGGCGCCGGTCAGCACGGCGTAGCCACGGCGACCATCGCGGCACGTTTCGGGATGGAATGCGTGGTCTACATGGGCGCAGAGGACGTACGGCGCCAAGCCGCCAATGTCTACCGCATGAAGCTGCTCGGCGCCACCGTGGTGCCGGTGGAATCGGGCTCGCGCACCTTGAAGGACGCGCTGAACGAAGCCATGCGCGATTGGGTGACCAACGTCGAAAGTACGTTCTACATCATCGGCACGGTGGCGGGTCCGCACCCTTACCCCATGATGGTCCGCGATTTCCAGCGCGTGATCGGCGATGAATGCAAGGTGCAAATGCCGGAACTGGTCGGACGCCAGCCGGATGTTGTGATCGCGTGCGTCGGCGGCGGTTCGAACGCAATGGGCATCTTTTATCCGTACATCGACGACAGTTCCGTGAAATTGGTCGGCGTCGAAGCGGCTGGCGACGGCATCGAAACCGGCCGTCACGCGGCTTCGCTGATCGGCGGCAGCCCGGGCGTTCTGCATGGCAACCGCACGTACCTGCTTCAGGACGAAAACGGACAGATTATCGAGACGCATTCGGTATCGGCAGGTCTCGACTATCCGGGCGTCGGTCCCGAGCACGCATGGCTAAAAGAGAGCAATCGCGCTCAATATGTCGGTATCACCGACGAAGAGGCGCTCAAGGCATTCCACGATTGCTGCCGAATCGAGGGCATCATTCCTGCGCTCGAGTCCAGCCACGCGCTGGCCTACGCCACGAAGCTCGCGCCCACGCTGCCGAAGGACAAGGTCTTGTTGGTCAATCTGTCGGGCCGAGGCGACAAGGACATGCACACGGTCGCCGAGCGATCGGGTATCCAGTTCTGAGCGCCCCGACGATGCGCGACGAGTTCGACGAGCCGCAGCCGGCGAGTGAAATCCAGAATCGGGCCGCTGAGGTAGCGGCGGCCGCGTCACCTGCCCTGTTGCTGCCGCAAGTGCCGGCCGACATTCGGCTGTTGAACCGCGATTTTCTGACCGATGTAGCGAACATTCCCGACGCGTCGATCGACCTGATCGTATGCGATCCGCCTTACGGGCTCGGCAAGGACTACGGTAACGACTCCGATATGCGCACAGGCGAGGGTTTTCTCGTCTGGACGCGGAGCTGGTTGGAGTTGGCTATTCCGAAGCTCAAGCCGTCGGGTTCGCTCTATATTTTCTGCACTTGGCAGTATTCGCCGGAAATCTTCAGCTTCCTGAAGACAAAACTCACGATGATCAACGAAATCATCTGGGACCGGCGCGTACCGAGCATGGGCGGCACCGTGCGCCGATTCACCTCGGTGCACGACAACATCGGTTTTTTCGCGGTGTCGAAGGATTACTTTTTCGATCTCGATCCCGTCCGCATCCCGTACGATGCCGTCACGAAGAAGGCGCGTTCGCGCAAGCTGTTCGAAGGCAGCAAGTGGTTGGAGCTTGGCTATAATCCCAAGGATGTCTGGTCGGTATCGCGGCTGCATCGGCAACACGCCGAACGCGTCGCTCACCCCACCCAGAAACCGCTTGAGATCGTCGAGCGGATGGTGCTGGCCAGTTGTCCGAAGGGCGGCCGCGTGCTCGACCCGTTCATGGGCAGCGGTACAACCGCAGTCGCTTGCGCCCGTCAGCAGCGCGAATTCGTCGGCTATGAGATCAATGAGAGTTACTGCGCGATAGCGCGCGAGCGCGTCAGTGCCGCCGCTTCTCATCCCGTGCCTCGCCGTGCCAAAGCCAAGCCGCAACGGCAGATTGAAGTGCAATGAGCGACGTGCGATAAGCGCGCAGTAGCCAAAATTCCGAGAATATTCCATGTCCCGTATCAAGAACACGTTTGCCGCGCTGTCCGCCGAGGGTAAGAAAGGCCTCATTCCGTTCATGACGGCTGGCGATCCGGACCCCGCCCGCACGGTCGAATTCATGCACGCGCTCGCCGCCGGCGGCGCGGATGTGATCGAACTCGGCGTGCCGTTTTCGGACCCGATGGCCGACGGTCCGGTGATCCAGCAGTCGTCCGAACGGGCGCTGGCGCAGGGTGTGTCGCTGCGCCACGTGCTCGCCGACGTCAAGCGTTTTCGCGAAACCAACGACAAAACGCCCGTGGTGTTGATGGGCTATGCCAATCCGATCGAACGGATGGGTACCGAAGCTTTCGCGAAAGCGGCCAATGAAGCCGGCGTCGATGGCGTGCTGGTTGTCGACTACCCGCCGGAAGAGTGTGCGAATTTCGCCGAACAGATGCGAACTGCCGGCATCGATCCGATCTTTCTGCTCGCGCCCACCTCGACGGACGAGCGCATCGCGGAAGTCGGCAAGATTGCCAGCGGTTACGTCTACTATGTGTCGTTGAAAGGCGTGACCGGAGCGGCAAATCTGGACGTTTCCAGCATCGCGAGTAAAATCCCGGCCATCAAGTCGCGAGTTCCCCTGCCGGTGGGCGTCGGTTTCGGCATCCGTGACGCGCAAACCGCGCGTTCGGTGGCCGAAGTGTCGGATGCCGTCGTGATCGGCAGCCGTATCGTCCAATTGCTCGAACAGGCAGCACCCGATACCGCTGCTGAGACGCTTACACGTTTCGTTGCGGAAGTGCGCGAGGCGCTCGATAGCGTCGCGTCTGCCCGATAACAGTTATTTTTGTCGCTGTAGTGTGAACGGCGGGCTCGTCCCGCCGTTCGCGCGACCGTGACCCCAGAAGGATTCAATATGAGCTGGCTCGACAAGCTGCTGCCGCCGAAAATCAAACAAACCGACCCGAAGAACCGCAAGGGGATTCCGGAAGGCCTGTGGATCAAGTGCCCGTCGTGCGAAGCCGTGCTGTACCGCAACGACGTCGAGGCCAATCTGCATGTTTGCCCGAAGTGCGACCATCACATGCGCATCGGCGCGCGTGAGCGGCTCGATGGCCTGCTCGATCCGGAAGGCCGTTACGAGATCGGCCAGGAAATCGTCCCGGTCGACGCGCTGAAGTTCAAGGACAGCCGCAAGTATCCGGATCGCCTGAAAGAGGCGATGGACGATACCGACGAAACCGACGCCATGGTCGTGATGGGCGGCGCAATCCATACGTTGCCGGTGGTGGTCGCGTGCTTCGAGTTCTCGTTCATGGGCGGCTCGATGGGTTCGGTAGTCGGTGAGCGCTTCGCGCGCGGCGCGCAGAACGCGCTCGAACAGAAGGTGCCGTTTATCTGCTTCACCGCTTCGGGCGGCGCGCGGATGCAGGAAAGTCTGCTGTCGCTGATGCAAATGGCGAAGACCACGGCCATGCTGACCAGGCTCGCCGAAGCCAAGCTGCCGTTCATCTCCGTGTTGACCGATCCGACCATGGGCGGCGTGTCCGCGAGTTTCGCCTTTCTCGGCGACGTGGTGATCGCCGAGCCGAAGGCGCTGATCGGCTTCGCCGGCCCGCGCGTGATCGAACAGACCGTGCGCGAAAAGCTGCCGGAAGGCTTCCAGCGCGCCGAGTTCCTGCTGACGAAGGGCGCGATCGACATGATCGTCGACCGTCGCAAGCTGCGCGAAGAACTGGCTCAATTGATGGCGCTGTTGAGCCATCAGCCGGCGGACGCCGTCGCGTAAGCAGACGCCATACAGAGCGATAGACTGCCGCGTCGCCGTTCGTAGGACGGGCGTTGCGGTCGGAACAGCAGTAAAAAGCAGCGCGCCGCGTGAGGGATCAAGCGGCGCGCTGTCATTTCCGGGATAATCACGATCTCGCCACGCAGCGGCGTTAGCCTTGCTGCGCCGCGCGGCTTTCTGCGCATAAAGTGCCCGCCGCGCTGCGTTTTGCCAGCCGCAGTGGCGCAGCCCGCGCACTTTCGCCAGACTGCCTAAAACCGATTCACTCGCGATTCACCCCATGACCACATTCCCCACCCTCGACGCGTGGCTCACGCACCTTGAATCCGCGCATCCGGTCGGCATCGACATGGGTTTGGGCCGTATCTCCCAAGTGCGCGACGCGATGCAACTGTCGTTTGCCTGCCCGGTCATTACGGTCGGCGGCACGAACGGCAAGGGCTCGACGTGCGCGATCCTTGAATCCATCTTGCTGCGCGCCGGTTTCACGGTCGGCTGCCACACGTCGCCGCACCTGCTCTCGTTCAACGAGCGTGCACGCGTGAACGGCGAAATGGCGAGCGACGCGGATCTGCTGCCGCATTTCGAGGCCGTCGAAGCTGCACGTCTTAGCCTCGCGGAGCCGGTCACGCTGACCTACTTCGAATTCACGACGCTGGCGATCATGAGCCTGTTCGCATCGCGGGGACTCGACGCGGTGATTTTCGAAGTCGGCTTGGGCGGCCGCCTCGACGCGGTCAACATCCTCGATGCGGACTGCGCCATCGTCACCAGCATCGATCTCGACCATACGGACTATCTCGGCGACACGCGCGAGAAGATCGCCTTCGAAAAAGCCGGCATTTTCCGTCCGGGCAAGCCGGCGATCTGCGCGGACCCGGTACCTCCACAATCGCTGATCGATCATGCTGAGAAGATCGGCGCCGAACTGTGGCTATTCGGCCGCGATTTCCGTTACGAAGGCCAGGCGGGCAGCGAGCGCCAGCAATGGAGCTACGTCGGTCCGACAATGCGGCGTTCGGCGCTCGCCTATCCCGCGCTGCGCGGCGCGAATCAGTTGATCAACACGTCGGCGGCACTGGCCGGTCTCGAAGCGTTGCGCGACCGGTTGCCGGTATCGGCGCAGGACATCCGGCTCGGGCTCGCCAACGTGGAACTGCCGGGGCGTTTCCAGGTGTTGCCCGGCAAACCGGCCATCGTTTTGGATGTCGGTCACAATCCGCATGCGGCCGCGGTGCTGACGCAAAACCTCGGCAACATGGGCTTTTTCCCATACACCTACGCGGTGTTCGGCGCGATGCGCGACAAGGACATTGCGGGCGTATTGGCGCATCTCAAAGGCGAGATCGACCATTGGTGCGTGACCGATTTGCCGACCCCGCGCGCGGCGTCGGCGGAAGAGCTCGAAACGGCGTTGCGCGAGCAGGGCGTGGGCGAGAGCGCTGATAGCAGCGTGACGCGCTACGCAACACCCGCAGAGGCTTTCCAAGACGCGCTAAAACGTGCGTCAGAGAATGATAGAATCGTGGTTTTTGGCAGTTTCTATACGGTAGCAGGCGTCATGGCCTACCGGAAATCGCAGCAACACTGAACGGGCGCCAGGCTCGAACCAAGCGATTCATGGGAATTTTCTCGTTCGGCAAGAAAGACGACGCGCCCACCCGGCGCGGCGCAAACACCAGTTCCAATCGGGCCGCCCGCGGTGAGCGAGTGGAGCGGCGCACCCGCCGCACGGAGCGCACGGTCGATGCCGACGCGATGCTGCTCGACCCTACGTTGCCGGAAAAGCAGCGCGCGCGGCGCCGGCTGGTCGGCGCGATCGCGCTGGTCGTGGCTGCGGTGATCATCCTGCCAATGGTGCTGGACTCGCATCCCAAGCCCGTCACCGACGACATTTCGATCGACATTCCGAGTCGGCCCGCGCCGAAGGTCGCCCACAAGACCACCGAAGACGCCCAGGCCGGTGTAGCACCCGACAATCCGACGCCCGACGCGGGTCTTGCCGCGTCCAGCCTTGCGGCGACGCCGGCAGACAAGCCGGCCCAGTCCGGTGCGGCAAAGCTGAGCGCGGACACGAACGCTACGCCCGCGCCCGCTGCCAAGCCGGCGCCGAAGCCGCCCGCCGTCGCGGCCAATACCCCACCGGCTGCGCCCGCCGCATCGACCAGACCGGTCCGCACGCCGGCCACGCATAGCGCAGAAAGCGCGCCGGCCCCGAGCGACGACGAAATAAACAGCGCCGCCGCCCGCGCCGACGCGAATTCCGGCACGCCGGCATCGCCGCCTGGCAGCCGTTTCGCGGTGCAGCTCGGCGCGTTTTCGAACGACGCTTACGCGCGCACCTGGGCGACCAAGTTGAAAGCCGCGGGGGTGCCCGCATATACCGAACATCGTAAGCAGGCAGACGGCTCGACGCTCACGCTGTTGCGCGCCGGTCCGTTTGCTGATCGTGCAGCGGCAACCGCCGCGATCGCGAAGGTTCGCGAGGCCGGCTTGACGTCGGGCGCGACCAACGGCGCTGCACAGTAAGCGAGCGATGTTCACGGCCTTCGACTACGCTGTAATGGCGGTAATCGGTTTGTCGGCGTTGCGCGGCACGTGGCGTGGATTTTTGTCGGAGATATTTGGACTGATCGGCTGGATCGCGGCGTTCATCATTGCCTGCGAATTCGTCAGTTACGTCGTGCCGTATATCCCGTCCCATTGGCCGGGCGGCGCGTTGACCCAGTGGCTGCTGGCGTTCGCGCTGCTGGTGATCGGCGTGGTGCTGGTGGCGAGCGTGGTGAGCGCGCTCCTCAGCCGCGTCGTGCAGGCAACCGGGCTGGGCGGCGTGGACCGCTCGCTCGGACTGATGTTCGGCCTCGTTCGCGGGGTCATTCTGGTGCTGATTCTGGTCGCCCTCGCAGGCTTGACCGAACTGCCCCAACAGGAATTCTGGCGCAACGCCCTGCTAAGGCCCTATGCGGTCGAGGGCGTGCACGTAATGAAACCGCTGCTTCCCGAGACGCTTGCTGCCTACGTCCACGTGTGACGACGATCAGGCAAGCGGTTCGAGGGACGCAGCAGGACTCCGGCGCAAACCGGCTGCCTTGACGTGACAACGCGTTCCGTCGCGTAGGATCGCGAACTCCCTGAAGGAAGCCTTCCTGGGGACGCCACGCAGGCACCGGCCGCCACGACGAATTTCGTACCTTTGAAGGACATGCCATGTGCGGCATCGTAGGCGTAGTTTCCCATTCTCCGGTCAATCAGCTGATCTATGACAGCCTGCTGCTCCTGCAGCACCGCGGTCAGGACGCCGCCGGCATCGCGACAGCGAACGGCAGCAATTTCCACATGCACAAGGCCAACGGCATGGTGCGCGACGTGTTCCGCACGCGCAACATGCGCAGCCTGCCCGGCACAACCGGTATCGGCCAGGTCCGTTACCCGACCGCTGGTTCCGCGTCGAGCGAAGAAGAAGCCCAGCCGTTCTACGTGAACGCGCCGTTCGGCATCATCCTCGCGCACAACGGCAACCTCACCAACTGGCGGCAGTTGAAAGACGAGATGTTCCGCATCGATCGCCGCCACATCAACACCAATTCCGACACGGAAGTCATGCTCAACGTGCTCGCGCACGAATTGCAGCTGGCCAGTTCCGGCCTGCAACTCGATCCGGCCGCGCTGTTCAACGCCGTGTCGGGCGTCCATCGCCGGGTGCGGGGTTCGTACGCGATCGTGTCGCTGATCGCCGGTTATGGTCTGCTGGGCTTCCGTGACCCGTTCGGCATTCGCCCGCTATGCCTCGGCAAACTGGAAACGGCTGAAGGCGTCGAGTGGATGCTGGCGTCGGAATCGGTGGCGATCGAAGGCATCGGCTTCGAGTTCGTGCGCGACGTTGCACCGGGCGAGGCGGTGTTCATCGACATCGACGGCCAGCTGCATTCGCAGCAATGCGCGACTAGCCCGAGCCTGAACCCCTGCATTTTCGAGCTCGTGTATCTCGCGCGTCCGGACTCGGTGCTCGACGGCGTGCCGGTTTACAACGTGCGTCTGCGCATGGGCGATTACCTTGCCGAAAAGATCAAGCGCGAACTGCCCGACGTCGCGATCGACGTCGTGATGCCGATTCCCGATTCGTCCCGTCCGGCCGCGATGCAGGTCGCGAAGAAGCTGGGCGTCGAATATCGCGAAGGCTTCTTCAAGAACCGTTACGTGGGCCGCACCTTCATCATGCCGGGCCAGGCGGTGCGCAAGAAGTCGGTGCGTCAGAAGCTGAACGCGATGGGCATCGAGTTCAAGGGCAAGAACGTGTTGATCGTGGACGACTCGATCGTGCGCGGCACCACCTCGCACGAAATCGTGCAGATGGCGCGCGACGCGGGTGCGAACAAGGTGATTTTCGCGTCGGCGGCGCCGCCGGTGAAATTCCCGAACGTGTACGGCATTGACATGCCGACGCGCGGTGAACTCGTCGCTCACGGCCGCACGGACGAAGAAGTCGCGCGCATGATCGGCGCGGATCATCTCGTGTATCAGGACGTCGAAGCGCTGAAGCAGGCTGTGCGCGACATCAACCCGGCGCTGAAGGAGTTCGAAGCATCGTGCTTCGACGGCAACTACGTGACCGGCGATGTCACCACCGAGTACCTCGATCGCATCGAAACCGCGCGTCTCGCCCCGTCGTCGCAATCGGATCGCGACGCCGCGAGCGAAGCGATCGACGGCGGCGGCCCGGCGCGTTCGCAATTGCATCTGCAACTGTCGGTAGGCTGAGCGAGATCTGCTCGACCGGCTCATGGCGTGGCACGCGGCACCCCCGCGCCATCAGCGTGTTAGCATGTCGGCTTGCGTCGATTTGATCTCAGCTTGCGGACGCGGGGTAACCCGAAACAGCTAAAGCGAAGGGTGGAAAAGCCGCACTCATCCGCCTCCGCTCCAGCTTTCCCCGCACATGAAGCCCGCTTATGCCGACGCAAAGCGGGCTTTTTTGTTGCTGCTGTCCGGCGTTGCGCTTCGTCACGGGCGAGCGCGCCGAACGCAGCCATCGAACATTGGAAACCAGAACCAACATGGACGACTCCCTGAACTTCGATACGCTGGCAGTCCGCTCGGGCACGCTGCGCAGCGACTTCAACGAGCATTCGGAAGCCATCTTCCTGACCTCGAGCTTCGTGTTCAAGAGTGCCGCGGACGCCGCCGAGCGCTTCAAGAACTCTGAAGACAACTACACCTACTCGCGTTTCACGAACCCGACCGTGTCGATGTTCCAGGATCGCCTTGCCGCGCTCGAAGGCGGCGAAGCGTGCATGGCGACGGCGTCGGGGATGGCTGCGATCATGTCCGTGGTGATGTCCACGCTGCAAGCGGGCGATCATCTGGTGAGCTCGCAGGCGCTGTTCGGTTCGACGCTCGGCATGTTCTCGCAGATCTTCAGCAAGTTCGGCATCACGACCACCTTCGTCGATCCGACCGACGTGGACGCGTGGAAAAACGCGGTGCGTCCGGAGACGAAGATGTTCTTCCTCGAAACGCCGTCGAACCCGCTGACCGAGGTCGCCGATATCGAAGCGATCAGCAAGGTCGCGAAGGCGGTGAACGCACTGTTCGTGGTCGATAACTGTTTCTGCAGCCCGGCCTTGCAGCAGCCGCTGAAGTTCGGCGCGGACGTCGTGATGCATTCGGCGACCAAGTTCATCGACGGCCAGGGCCGGGTGCTTGGCGGCGCGCTGGTCGGCTCGAAGAAATTCATCATGGAGAAGGTGTTTCCGTTCGTGCGCAGCGCGGGGCCGACGCTTTCAGCGTTCAACGCATGGGTGCTCCTCAAGGGCATGGAAACACTGTCGCTGCGAGTCGAGAAGCAGTCGGCGAATGCGCTCGAAATCGCGCGCTGGCTGGAAACGCATCCGGCGGTGAATCGCGTGTTCTATCCCGGGCTGGAGTCGCATCCGCAGCATGCGCTGGCCATGCGTCAGCAGAAGGCGGGCGGCGCGATCCTGTCGTTCGAACTGAAGGGCGACACGCCCGAGCACATGCGTGAGAACGCCTGGCGCGTGATCGACAGCACGAAGCTGTGCTCGATCACCGGCAACCTCGGCGATACGCGCACGACGATCACGCACCCGGCGACCACCACGCACGGTCGCGTGACGCCGGAGGCGCGCGCGGCGGCGGGCATCAGCGAAGGTTTGATCCGTCTTGCCGTGGGTCTGGAGAACGCCGGCGATATTCGCGCCGATCTGCAGCGCGGGCTGGCCGGCTGAGTTGTGACTGATGCTGCGAGGGCGCCGGCTTGAGCGGCGCTCCCGGCAGCGAAAAGCGGGCCATCGCTTCAGGCGGCTCGCGCAATGAACTGAGTGGATCAGTGGCGCAGCGCGCGCCACTGACCGGGCGCCAGCCCGAAGCGTCGCGTGAACGCGTGCGTGTACGCGCTCTGATCGCCGAAGCCGATTTCCAGCGCGATATCGGTCAATGAAAGACGCGGGTCCGCGAGCAACGTGATCGACGTATCGAGCCGCAGCCGCTGCAAATAGCGATGCGGCGTTTCGCCGAACGCGTCGATAAAAAGCTGGTGAAAGCGCCGCATGCCGAAACCGCAATGTGCGGCGAGATCGGCGATACGCAACGGCTCCGACAAATGCGCGCGCAGCCAGCGGTCGATGCGCGCGAAGTCGAGACCGCCGCCGCCGCCCAGCGCGCCGGCCGTCGTGCCGGCGTCGGCCACGAGTGCGGCGCCCAGCCGCGCCGCGGCGTCCCAATGGAAACGCCGGCTATCCAGATCGTCGCCTAGCGCGCCACCCGTGGCGTGCGCCGCGATCCGGTGCACGAGCTGCGTGAGCGACGCATCGATCGTCACGGCGCGCGCGCGGTCGAACAAACGTTCCGGCACGGCCAGCGACGCGGCCGGCAAATCCAGCACCAACTGCCGGTTCTCGCCGACCCCGGCGTAGTCGTGCCGCGCACCGGCCGGAATGAGCCACGCGGAGCCGGCGTCGATCTGCTGCGCGACACCGTCGACCGCCATCACCATCGCGCCGTCGAGCCCGAGCACGACCTGGTGGAAGTCGTGCACGTCCGACGCTTCGAACGCGCCGTAGCGGCGCAACGAAACGCTAGGTGCGGTGACGGCGGCGTGGCTCATGGCTGTGACTCAGCGACGATGCGCAATGACAAAGCGGCGAATCGCTCAAACGTCGAGCAATTCGACTTCGAACACGAGCGTCGCATTCGGCGGAATCACGCCGCCCGCGCCGCGCACGCCGTAGCCGAGTTGCGGCGGAATGGTCAGCTTGCGCGTGCCGCCGACCTTCATGCCCTGCACGCCTTCGTCCCAGCCCTTGATGACCATGCCGCCGCCCAGCACGAACGCGAACGGGTCGTTGCGGTCCTTGCTCGAATCGAACTTCTGGCCGTCGGTCAGCCAGCCGGTGTAATGCACGCTGACGGTTTTGCCTACCACCGCTTCGGCGCCGGTGCCTTCGACGATGTCCTCGTACTTCAGGCCGGATTCGGTTGTCACAGTCGACATAAATCGCTCCTCAATGAAATCGTATAAACCGACATTGTAGGCGGGTTGACGCCGCATCGCCGAGGAATGCCGCGTGGCACGCGGATTGCGTCCGCGTTGGCTGTCCGGCCACGCTGGCCGCGCCGGACAGCTTGCCTATAATGGGGCTTCTTTCAATTATCCAGCACTGCGTAAGAGGGCTCGATCGTGACAACGTCTTCAAGCGGGACTGGAGGTGCACAGCCGGTTCCTTCCGGCTTCGCCGTCTCCGAACGCACCGCGCATCTGCGCGCTGAAACCGCGCTGTTCATGCGCGATCATGTGCTGTCGCTGGTGTCGCACGATCTTCGCGGTCCGCTGAACGCCATTCATAGCTGGGCTTACGTGCTCGAGCGCAAGCTCGACGCAAACGACCCGAACGCGCAGCGCGCCGTCACCGGCATTCGCAGCGGCGTCGATCAGCAGGTCAAGCTGCTCGAAACGATCGTCGATGCGACGCGCGCCGAGACAAGGTCGCTGGCGCTCGCGTATGCGCCGTTTCCGCTGCATCCGCTACTCGACGAAACCACCGAGGAAGTCCGCTCCGGTCTCGCCCGCTTGCGCAGCGTGAACATCACGATCGACTCGCAGCTCGCTACCGAGCAGCTCAACGGCGACCGCGAGCGTCTCGCCGCCGCGCTGTGGGTGATGCTCGCGTTCGCCGTCGAAGCGAGCGCCGAAGGCGCGGCGGTCACACTGTCGGCGCGCGCCGACACGGGCACGTGGCACGCCGCCGTCACGTACCAGTCGAACGAAACCGCATTGAACGATCCGGCCTTGCCGCATGTGCTGGAAGCATTTGCCCGCAAGCAGGCCGGCGAGCCGCGTGAAGCGAAGCGGATCGCGTGGGTGTTCGCGCTGTGCAAGCGCGTCGCGGAAGCGCACGGCGGCAGCTTCGAACAAAGCGACGCGATCGGCGACGCCGCCGCCACGCTTGCCCTGCGCGTGCCGTTGAGCGCGACGGCGCCGAAGTAAGCGCTTCTGCTTCATCCCAGCGACTTCTGATTGATTCACTTTTCATTGAGCTTTCAGCCTCTATACTGACTACTTTTGTCGCCGGAGCCCCTCGTTTTGATTCAGCTCGTCGCCCTGATCGGTGCGTTGCTTCTCGTTGCCCTCAATGGTTTTTTCGTCGCCGCCGAATTCGGTCTGGTCAAACTCCGGCAGACCCGCGTGCAAAGCCTCGCCACGCGGCACGGCCTGCGCGGACGTTTGCTCGCCAAGGTGCACGGCCGGCTCGACGCGTATCTGTCCGCCTGCCAGCTCGGTATCACGCTCGCGTCGCTCGGGCTTGGCTGGATCGGCGAGCCCGCATTCGCACAACTGCTGGCGCCGCTCCTCAACCTGATCGGCGTGCAATCGGAGCAGCTGATCCACGCCATTTCGCTGTTCTTTGCGTTCTCGTGCATTTCGTTCCTGCATATCGTGGTGGGCGAACTCGCGCCGAAATCGCTGGCGATCCGCGAGGCGGAAAAAGTCTCGTTGTGGGCCGCCATGCCGCTATACGCCTTTTATTGGGCGATGTATCCGGCGATCTGGGTGCTCAATTCGAGCGCCAACGCAGTGCTCAAACTCGCGGGACTCGACGCCGACCACGGCCACGACTCGCATTACTCGACCGACGAACTCAAACTGATCCTGCGCGGCCGCCGCACCAATCTCGCGAGCGAGCTGGGCTCGCCTGACGGTGCCTACAGTCAGGACGAGTGGAACACGATCGCGCACTCGCTCGACTTCTCACGCATGACCGTGTCGGACCTGATGCGGCCGGCCTATGAAATGATCGGCTTGCGGCGCGACCTGCCGTTGCGCGAAAACATGCAGATGGTCGCGCAGCACCGCTTCAGCCGCTATCCGTTGTTCGAGGACGCGTCCGGCGAGCGCGTGGCCGGCATGATCCATTTGAAGGACCTGCTGCTGGCGCGCCAGGCGGGCAGCACGCTCGACGACTTGTCGCGCTACGCGCGCCCCGTGCAGTACGTGAAGCCGGAAATGCCGGCGCTCGAACTGTTTCGCCGCTTCCGCAAAGGTGCGCCGCATTTCGCGCTGGTGGGCCACAAGAACTCGAAGCCGATCGGCTTTCTCACGCTCGACAATCTGCTCGGCGCGCTGGTCGGCCAGATTCACGACGAATTCCGTCAAGGCGACGCCGACTGGACGCGCATGGACGACGGCACGCTGATGGGCAAGGGCAGCTTGCCGGTGGTTTCGCTGGAGCGCGCGTTGGGGATCGACATTGACGAGGGCAACGCGGAATCGGTTGGCGGCCTCGTGATCCAGGCGCTGAACGATCTGCCCAGCGAAGGGCAGCGCGTGGAATTCGACCGCTTCGACGTGGTCGTCAAGAAGATGAAGGGGCCGCGCATCGTGCTGGTGCGCGTGTACCCGAAGCTATTCGACGACGAAGGCGGCTGAGCCGCAGGCGCAACCGCCTGCGGCCAGGTCAAGCAAACGCGCGCCATCAACTGCGCGGCACGCCATCCTCGACCAGCACCGCAATCGGCATTGCTGCCAACGCATCGCGCAGATACAGCAGGCCGTTTTCATCGACCTTCGGCGCCGCCGGACTCAGCCAGTCGAACAATGCGCGTGCGGACAGATCGGACGGCATTTCCACCGCCGTGTCCGCCCACTTCTCCGGATCGACCAGCGGCATGTCGCCGTCGTCGTCGAGCAGGCCGGCCGCGAGCCGGCTCGCCACCACCACGGCCCATGCGTTGCCATGCCGCCGCGCAAACGCAATCACGTTCGACGCGTGCGCACCATGCACTGTGAGCGGCAGATACGTGCTCTGACTCAGCAACTCCGGCAAGTGCGCGCGTAGCGCCAGCACACGCTGCACCACCGCGAGTTTCACACGACCGTCGCGCCAGTCCGGCAGGAATTCCGACGGCGGCGCTTCCGCAAGATACGCTGCGCGTTTGCCGAAATCGACGGGCCGGCGATTGTCCGGATCGACCAGGCTGAAGTCCCACAATTCGGTGCCTTGATAAAGATCGGGAATCCCAGGCGATGCCAGCCGCAACACGGTCTGCTGCAAGCTGTTCAGCGCGCCTGCGCGGCCGATCCGCGCGACGAACGCGGACAGCTCCTGGAGAAAGCCGTCGCGCCGCTGTGGCGAGAGGATGTCGAACAGGAAGTCGCGGCAACCGGCTTCGTAGGCTTCGTCCGGGGCGAGCCAGTTGGTTTGCAGCTTCGCTTCGCGCAGCGCCTTCAATTGCCATTGCGCGACGCGCTCGGCCAGTTCCTTGACGCCTGCTTCGTCGTCGGGCTGTAAATGGGGCGGCCAGCAGCCCACCAGCGTCTGATACAGCATCGCTTCGGCGGCGGGGCCGGGCGCCCATGCGTCGCTCTTGTCCTGGCCGACGCTGCTGATCGGCTTGCCGTCGAGCGCACGGCGATGCGGTGCGTTCAACGTGGACCACGCGCGCAGCGTCGCGCCCCATTCGTCGGCGATCTCACTGAGCACCGCGAGCCGCGCGCGCACGTCCTCGCCGCGCTTGTGATCGTGCGTGGCCGTGGCGAGCAGCGTGTGCGGAAAGCGTTGCGAGCGCTCCAGATTGCTCGCCTGAAAACGCTCGACCGATAAAGCAAATTCGCCGGGGTCAGAGCCGACTTCGTTGCGCGACAGCAAGCGGCCATAGCGATAGCACGCCGTATCCTCGACCGCCTTCGCGGCGACCGGCGCGGTGAGTTGCGAGAACAGCGTCTGCGCGGCGCGCCGCGCGGAGCCTGCATGCGTGGGCGGCATGCCATTCTGAGCTTGCGACTGCTGCGGCGCGCTCGGCCGCGCCGCGGGCGCGTCTTCGGCACCGCCGCCGAGCCACGCATTCACGCGATCGAGCACTCCATGGTCTGCGCGCGACAGCGCCGCTCTCGCGCCAGCCAGCGCTTGCTCGAAATAGACGTTGTCGGCGGCGCTGCGCAAACCGTTCTGCGGATAGATCCGATACACGGGGAAATGCACGACCAGTTCGGACAGCACGCGATGCAGTGTCGTGAACGTGAAGTCGCGCGTGGTCAGCGAATCGCGCGCGATACGATGCAGGGCCCGCGCCGCACGGTCCAGTTCCGCCGCGAGGTTCTCCGCGAGAATCTTGCGGCGCGCGGCCAGCGCTTCGTCGGCGAAAGACGGGCTGCGGCCGGTGAGTTCGGTCCACGTTCGCGCGAGCGGCTCGGCGCCGGCCGGATCGTGCAGCAGCGCGCCCACGTCGTTCATGAAATCGTAGCCCGTCGTGCCGTCAACCGGCCAGTCGTCGCGCAGCGGTTCGCCACGTCCAAGAATCTTTTCTACCACCACGTATGGCGCGCTATCGCGCAGTTCCGTGAGCCGCTGCCGCAAACGCTGGCAATATTCGCGCGGCTCGGCAAGACCGTCGATATGGTCGATCCGCAAACCGTCCACCACGCCTTCCTGGTACAGACGGAAAACTAGCGCATGCACGGCCTCGAACACTTCGGGCCGCTCCACGCGTACGCCGGCCAGCGTCGAGATGTCGAAGAAGCGCCGCCAGTTCACTTCATCCGACGCGGTGCGCCACCACGCGAGGCGAAAGTGCTGCCGCTCGATCAGCCGATGCAGCCGGTCGCGCGTGACCGGATCGTCGGGTGCATACGCCTGCAACACGAATTCGAGCGCCGAAGCGCCGTTTTGCGCGACGAATTCCCGCAACGCGTCGCGCGCTTCGGCGGCGCGCGGCTGGTCGGTGGGCTGTGTCGTCAGTCCCTGGAAGCGCTCGGCGAGCGCGCTGAGATCCGCGCGGTCGGCGCTTTGCAGGATCGCCGCGTAATCGATCGGGCACACGGGAAAAACGTGCGGACCGTAGCCGATATAAAAACGCCCGCTGTCGGCCGCGAAATGCAGCGCGATGCGGCCCGCCGCGAGTTCTTCGCCGTAGGGCGCGCCGAGCGTCGGCAGCAGCACCTTGCCGCGGAGGGCAGGATCGGGCGAATGCCAGTCGACGTCGAAATGGCGCGCATACGCGCTATGGCGGCCCCATTCGAGAATGTCGAGCCACCACGCGTTGCTCGATCCGCCGACGCCCATATGATTCGGCACCATGTCGACGATCAGCCCCATGCCGTGCGCGCGCAGCTTGTCGACGAGACGCTTGAGGCCCACCTCGCCGCCGCATTCGGCGCTGACCTGCGTGTAGTCGACGGTGTCGTAGCCGTGCATCGAGCCCGGCTCGGCGGTCGTGACCGGCGACGCGTACAGGTGGCTGATGCCGAGCGCGGCGAAATAGTCGACGTGCTTCGCGGCATCGTCGAACGTGAAGCCTCGATGAAACTGGAGGCGCAGCGTGGAGCGCGGGACGGTCATGGCGTATCAGGCTCCGAAGAAGCGGTGGAAGGAGCGGCAGGGGGAACGGAAGCGGCCGCCGCGCGGCGCGCGCGATCGACCGCCAGCAGACGGTCGCTGAAGTTGTCGTCGTCGAACAATTCGTCGATCGGCAAGCTCAGGCGGCGGCGCCAGTTTGGATGCTCGTCGGTCGAGCCGGGCAGATTCGGCTGCTCCTCGAGCGCCAGCAGATCTTCGAGCGGAAACGTGACGAGCGGTCCGGGCGTGGCCGCGACGAAGGCGAGCGCTTCGTCGACGGGCGCGCTTTCGGGCGGCGGCGCGGCCACCTCGGGCGCGGCCACGCCGGCTTGCTGGAACGCGCGCCACAACGCGGCGCGATCGCGCGCGCGCTGCTCCTGCGCGGCTTCCTCGGGGTCGCGGCCGTCGGCGCGCGCGCTCGTCTGGCCGATCCGGTTGCGCCACGCAATGTCGCTGCCGCGCCACCAGCCGGCCACGGTCGGCAGATCGTGCGTGGTGGTGGTGCCGACCGCATTGCGATCCCACTGCTGCGGTAGCTTGAAACCGTCGCCATCGTGCGCGCCTTCGAACCACAGCACGCGAATTCCGGCGATGCCGTGCTCATCGAGCCGCTCGCGGAAACCGGGCGGCACGGTGCCGAGATCCTCGCCGATCACGATCGCGCGATGCCGCCACGATTCGAGCGCGATCAGCCGCAGCAGGTCTTCGAGCGGATAGCGCAGATACGCGCCGTTGCGCGCGCTTTCGCCTTCTGGCACGAGCCACAGGCGGCGCAAGCCGAGAACGTGATCGATGCGGATGCCGCCCGCATGCGCGAACGCGGCGCGCAGCATGTCGATGAACGCGGAGAAGCCCTGCGTGCGCATCGCGCGGGGCGAGAAGGTGGTGAGGCCCCATGCCTGCCCGGCCTGGTTGAACAGGTCCGGCGGTGCGCCGACCGACACGCGTTGCAGCATGTCGTCGCGATACGACCACGCATGACTGCCCGCGCTGTCGCAGCCCACCGCGAGATCGGCGATCAGGCCGACGGCCATGCCGGCTTCGTGCGCCGCGTGCTGCGCGTGCGACAGACCCTTCGCGGCGAGCCATTGCAGAAACAGATGGAAGGTGACCTCGTGACGATGGGCGTTGGCGAAGGCCTCCACTTCCGGGCTGCGCGGATCGCGCAACGCCTCGGGCCAGTCGCGCCAATGTCCGTTGCCGCCTTGCGCGAGTTGCGCGGCTTGCAGCGCTTCGAAGCGCGCGTGATCTTCGAGCGCGCGGCCGGCGCGCTCGCAGAAACCGTGGAATTCGAGCGCGCGCGGCGTGTCCTGCCCCCGTTCGTGCGCGCTGAACTGCTCGTATATAGCGCGCAGGACCTTCAGTTTCAGCTTGACCGCGTTCGGCCAATCGATCAGCGGTAGGGCTTCCAATGCCGACCACGCGCCGGTGGCCTGCGTGGCTTCGAGTGCGGCGGGTGCCGCGTGCGCGCCGAATACGGCGGCGGGATCGATATGCGAGACATTCAGCCACAAACGCGACGACGGCGAATACGGGCTGAAGCGATGCGGCTCCGCGCTGAACATCGCGTGCGTCGGACTGACGGCGAGCGCATGCGCGCCGCGCCGCGCGCTTTCGACAGCGATTTGCGCGAGCGCCGAGTAGTCGCCGATGCCGCCGTCGCCGCTGCGCCGCAAGCCGTACAGTTGCGCGGCCATGCCCCACAGCGGCGGCCTCGGCGCGGGGTCGGCGTCGTCGCGATGCAGCGTGCGCCACGCGTCGTCGACGGTGTAGCAGCGCGCCGGCGCGACGGCCAGCATCACGCGCTGATCGTTGATGACGAGCGCGTGATAGCCGGCCTCGTCGATTGGCGCGAGCAACGCCTCTTCGCCCTTGGGCGCCGTGAAGCGGCCATCGATGATCGAGCCGCTTTCGAGTTCGATCCGATAGTGGCTGCCGGACTTGACCGCCGCGACCGGCAGCGCGATGCCGCGCCCGATCTCGGCGGTCATCAGCGGCGGCATTTTGCGGCCCGACAGTTCGGCCTCCAAAACAGCGGCGCTGTGGCGGATCTGCGTGGCGTTGCCGCACGGCAGACCCATTTGTTCGAGCAGCATCGCAAGTGTGCTCTCCGGCACGTGCTGGGTCGTGTGGTGCGCGTCCTGCCACTCCACTTCGAAGCCGGCGCGGCGGGCGAGCGTGGCGATCGAGTCGCCGGGGCGTCGGGTAGTCACGCGTGGCGCTCCTGTTGGCCCGCGATGCGGGCGTCGTGGCTGATCGCATAGTCGCTGACGTCGCCGGTCAGCCACGCGACGAACGTGTTCGGCGGCAGCGTGCCGGCGTCGATCTGCTCGCGCACCCGCGGCGGCGTTTCGAAAATCACCTTGCCGGCGGGGACGTTGTCGAACGCGACGCTTTGCTTCGACAGGTTCAGCGCGATCGACAGCGTTTCGCCGTCGCAAAGCTTCCAGCGGGCGACCAGCGCGTTTGCATCGCCGCCGCCGGCCGCGCCTAGCACGCTCGCGCCGAGCGCCTTGCTGTGTTGCAGACGCGGGGTGACGAGCTTGGCGCGCACGGCGAGCGCTGACTTGTAGAAGTGCATCCAGTCGAGCCGGTCTTTCGCGTCGGCGTTGTCTTGCGCGGACGGCTGGTCCGGTGCCGGCGGCGACGAGGCGGCGAACGTTTTCACGTCGTTCGGATCGGGAATCTGCGCACGCCGCTTCTCATCGCTGAACGACGAAAAGCGCGCGAATTCGCGGCGCCGTCCTTCGCGTACGGCGTCGGCGAGTTCGCCGGTGTAGTCGGTAAAGAACAGGAACGGCTGCGTCGAGCCGTATTCCTCGTCCATGAACAGCAGCGGGATCTGCGGCGACAGCAGGAGCAGGCCCGTGGCGGCGCGCAACGCGTCATCCGAGGTGAGCTTGCGAAGCCGCTCGCCGAACGCGCGGTTGCCGATCTGATCGTGGTTCTGTAAAAACATCACGAACGAAGTGGGCGGCAGATGCCCGCTCGATTCGCCGCGCGGCTTGCCGTCGTGGATCGGCGACGGATCGCCCTGATACGCGAAGCCCTCCGACAACACGCGCGCGAGACGGCGGATCGGCTGGTCCGCGTACGCCTGGTAGTAGCCTTCCGTTTCGCCGGTCAGCAGCACGTGCAGCGTGTTGTGCGCGTCGTCGTTCCATTGCGCGTCGAAATGCGTTTCCAGCAGGCTCGCCGTGTTGTGCTCGTTTTCCAGCACCAGATGCACATGCCGGCCGTGCTGCACTTTCGCGCGGATGTGGTCGGACAGCTCGCGCAGCCACGCGGGATCGTCGATTGCATGCACCGCGTCGAAACGCAGCCCGTCGATGCGATATTCGTTGATCCAATACACGGCGTTGTCCGTGAAGAACTCGCTCACTTCACTGCGGCTGAAGTCGATGGCGGGACCCCACGGCGTATGCGTGCCTTCGCGGAAAAACGAGCGGGCATACGCGTGCAGATAATTGCCGTCCGGGCCGAAGTGGTTGTAGACCACGTCGAGAAACACCATCAGGCCGAGACCGTGCGCGGCGTCGATCAGTGCCTTCAGTTCGTCGGGTCGGCCGTAAGCGGAGTCGGGGGCATAGGGCAGCACGCCGTCATAGCCCCAGTTGCGCCGGCCGGGAAAGTCGTTCAACGGCATCAATTCGATCGCGGTGACGCCGAGCGCGGCGAGCGCCGGCAAGCGCTTCTGGACGCCCGCGTAGCCGCCCATCGCACCCACGTGCAGTTCGTACAGCACCGTCTCTTCCCACGGCCGGCCATGCCAGTTCGTGTGTTCCCAACGGTACGCGCGCGGGTCGATGACTTCGCTCGGCCCGTGCACGTCCTGCGGCTGAAAGCGCGACGCCGGATCGGGCACCAGCTGCCCGCCGTCGAGCCGGAACCGGTACAGCGTGCCCGCGCCGCCATCCACGGTTGCTTCGAACCAGCCGTTGCCGGCGTGCGTCATGTCGTGCATGCCTTGCGCCGGCCCGTTTTCGATCGCGACTTGCACCGTCTTGCACGAAGGTGCCCAGAAACGGAACCGCGTGCGCGGTTTCGTGCCTGCGGCGCCGAGCAGTTGCGCGCTGAACGGCAGGCAATGCGCGTGATGATGCGCGTGAGGATCAATC
Source organism: Paraburkholderia sediminicola (assembly GCF_046026895.1). Taxonomy (GTDB): domain Bacteria; phylum Pseudomonadota; class Gammaproteobacteria; order Burkholderiales; family Burkholderiaceae; genus Paraburkholderia; species Paraburkholderia sediminicola_C. The sequence goes on along the minus strand of NZ_JAQQEU010000025.1, from coordinate 64,597 downwards.
GGACTTTCGGACATGATTCTTCACCATTCGAATGTGCTGTCGAGCCGCGTTCTGCGTTCTGCGTGCGACGCGCGTTTTGCGCAAGCGCACGCGCGAGAACCCGGCCGCGGTGCATGTGTGTTCGTGCCCCTATCCGGCCGCGATCCGGCTGCCAGGCCGCCATCGCGCCATCGCCTCGCGGCTACTTCGCGCTTACGTCGCCCACGCCTACGTGCTGGGCGACACGTCGCTGCCCGGCGGGTGCGCGCCCGGATCGGGCGGCAGCGCCGTCAGGAGCCGCGGCCCGTGCTGCGCGCCGGCCTTCCAGCCCGCTTGCCAGTCCGCTTCGCCCATCGGCTGCGCGGCCAGCATCACGAGACTATGCGCGGCCACCTCGACCTCGGCTACCGCCAGCCGATGCGGCGCGCTGTCCGGTTCCGCAGTGTCTAACAGCACATGCCATTCCAGGTGCGGCGCGGGCGGTGTAAAGCGCAATGTTTCCTCGTTTGCGTTGAGCATCATCAACAATACTTCGGTTTCGCCATTCAAACCTGGTCCCGCGCGACGCAAGGTGAACGCGCGGCCTTCGGGGTCCTGCCAGGCTTCGATGGTGAGCGGGTCGCCGTGTTCGTCGAACCAGCCGACATCGAACAGGCCCGGCAGCACTTCACGGTCGCCGAACAGAAAACGCGTTTCGCGCAGCAGCGGATGATGTTTGCGCAGCGCGATCACGCGCGCGACGAAGTCGATCATCTGCTGGCCGTCCGTGGAGGTTGCACGCTCCCAGTCGAGCCAGGATATTTCGTTGTCCTGGCAGTACGCATTGTTGTTGCCGTTCTGCGTGCGCAGCATTTCGTCGCCGGCCAGCACCATCGGTGTGCCGAGCGCGATCAGCAGCGTCGTGATCAGCGAACGGGCCACGCGTTTGCGCGTGTCGAGAATCGCGGGATCGTCAGTCGGACCTTCCGCGCCCCAGTTGCGGCTCCAGTTCTCGTTGTGGCCGTCCTTGTTGTCCTCGCGATTCGCTTCGTTGTGCTTCTGCTCGTAAGCCGTGACATCGGCCAACGTAAAGCCGTCGTGTGACGTGATGAAGTTGATCGACGCCCACGGCTTCCTGAAGCGACGGTTGAACAGATCGGCAGAGCCGGTCAGGCGCGCGGCGAGATCGGGCCGCAAGCCGGCGTCGCCGCGCCAGAAACGGCGCACCGTGTCGCGGAAACGGTCGTTCCATTCGGCGAACCCCGGTGGATGGTTGCCCAGCTGATAGCCGCCCGGGCCGATGTCCCACGGCTCGGAGATCAGCTTGCGTTGCGACAGGATCGGGTCCTGACGCAATGCGTCGAAGAAGCCCGAGCCCGGATCGAAGCCGTGCTGCTCGCGGCCGAGCGTCACGCCGAGATCGAAGCGGAAGCCGTCGATATTGAACGCCGTCGACCAGTAGCGCAGCGAATCCATCACCATCTGCAGCACGCGCGGATGCGGCATATTCAGCGTATTGCCGCAGCCGGTGTCGTTGATGTGGTGGCGTTCGTCGCCGGGAATCAGGCGGTAGTAGCTCGCGTTGTCGAGACCGCGCCACGAGACGGTCGGGCCCATCTCGTTGCCTTCGCAGGTGTGGTTGTAGACCACGTCGAGAAAGACCTCGATGCCGGCCGCGTGCAACTGGCGCACGGCAATGCGCATTTCGTCGAGCCGGTGCGTGCTCAGATACGACGGCTCGGGCGCGAAGAACGCGGCGCTGTTGTAGCCCCAGTAGTTGCGCAGGCCGCGTTCCACCAGGAAGCGGTCGTTGAGAAACGCATGGACCGGCAGCAACTCGACCGCGGTCACGCCGAGCTTCAGCAAATGCTCGATGAACTCCGGCGACGCCAGCGCCGCAAACGTGCCGCGTTCGTGCTGGCGCAAATCGGCGCGCAGCATCGACGCCCCGCGCACGTGCGTTTCGAAGATGATGGTCTCGCCCCACGGCACGTTCGGGCGCTTGTCGTGCGACCAGTCGAACGCTTCGTCGATCACCACGCACTTCGGCATGGCCGGCGCCGAATCACGCCGGTCGATGGAAAGGTCGGCGCGATTCGAATGCACGCGATAGCCGAACAGCGCATCCGACCAGCGAAACTGCCCGACCAGTTTGCGCGCGTACGGATCGAGCAACAGCTTGTGCGGATTGAAGCGATGCCCCTGGTGCGGCTGATACGGTCCATGCGCTCGAAAGCCGTAAGCGGTGCCGGGATGCGCATTCGGCAAGTAGCCATGCCAGACCTCGTCGGTGCATTCGGGCAGCGTGAAGCGGCGCAATTCCTTGCGCCCGGTGGGATCGAACAGGCAAAGCTCGATTTTTTGCGCATTCGCCGAGAACACCGCAAAGTTGACGCCGAGGCCGTCCCAGCTGGCGCCGAGCGGATAGGGCGAACCGGGCAGCAGCCGGTCGGGCATTGCATGCGACATGATTCCCCTTCCCAGTTCTCATTTATTGAATGCCAGCTTGGGTCTTCATGCAACGAGCGCACGGCGCCAATACCCCGCTGCGCCGCGCGCTCGCGTTACAGCATGTCGATCATTCCGCACGCAACACGATGGTCGCGAGCGGCGGCAATACCAGTGAAGCGGAATGCGGCCAGCCGTGGCTAGGCGTCGCGTCGGTATGAATCAGACCGCCGTTGCCCATGTTCGAGCCGCCGTACACGCCGGCGTCCGTGTTCAGCACTTCCGCCCAGCGACCGCTCGCCGGCATGCCGATCCGATAGCCGACGCGCGGCACCGGCGTCATGTTGCAGACCACGACCAGCTCACGGCCAGCGCCGTCGGTGCGCCGATACGCGAACACGCTGTTGGCGCTATCGTCGCCGATCAGCCATCCGAAGCCGCCCGGCTCGCTGTCGAGCAGATACAGCGCAGGCTCCTTGCAATACAGATGGTTCAGGTCGCGCACCAGTAACTGCACGCCGTGATGATGCGGATCGTCGAGCAGATGCCAATGCGGCGAAGTGTCGTGATCGAATTCGGCCATCTGCCCGAATTCACCGCCCATGAACAGCAGCTTCTTGCCCGGATGCGTCCACATGAAGCCGAAGTACGCGCGCAGGTTGGCGAACTTCTGCCACCGGTCTCCGGGCATCTTGCCGAGCAGCGAGCCTTTGCCGTGCACCACTTCGTCGTGCGACAGCGGCAGCACGAAGCGCTCCGAGTACGCGTACACCATGCCGAATGTCATGTTGTGGTGATGGTACTGGCGATAAACCGGATCTTCCTCCATGTAGTGCAGCGTGTCGTGCATCCAGCCCATGTTCCATTTGAACTGGAAACCGAGACCGCCGTCTTCGACGCGTGCGGTCACGCCCGGCCACGCGGTCGATTCTTCGGCGATGGTGATGGCACCGGGCACGCCCGGCACGTAGCCGACTTCGTGATTGAGGCGCTTCAGAAACGCAATCGATTCGAGATTCTCGCGGCCGCCGTAAATGTTCGGCACCCATTGATCAGCGGCGCGCGAATAGTCGCGATACAGCATCGACGCGACCGCATCGACGCGCAAGCCATCGACGTGATAGCGCTTGAGCCACGCGAGGCCCGATGCGACCAGGAACGCGCTCACCTCGTGGCGGCCGAGGTTGTAGATCATCGTGTTCCAGTCCTGGTGATAGCCTTCGCGCGGGTCGGCGTGCTCGTACAGCGGCGTGCCGTCGAAGTCGACGAGACCATGCGCGTCGTTCGGAAAGTGCGCGGGCACCCAGTCGAGAATCACGCCGAGCCCGGCTTCGTGTGCCTTGTCGACGAAGCGCGCGAACTGTTCCGGCTTGCCGAAGCGCGCGGACGGCGCGAACTGCCCGAGCGGCTGATAACCCCACGAGCCGCCGAACGGATGTTCCGCGATCGGCATGAACTCGACGTGCGTGAAGCCCATGCTCTTCACGTACGGCAGCAGGCGCTCCGCGAGTTCCTCCCAGTCGAGGCCGCGCTGACCTTCTTCGGCGATGCGCAGCCACGATTCGGCATGCACTTCGTAGATCGAGATCGGCGCACGCGCGGTCTGCCTGGCGGCGCGCGACTGAATCCAGTCGTGATCGGTCCACGGAAACTGCTCGATCTCGTCGACATGCGCGACCACCGACGCGGTGCCCGGCGGCTTTTCCGTTTGCATCGCGCAAGGATCGGCCTTCAGCGGCAGCGGATGGCCGTCGCGCGACAGTAGCTCGTATTTGTACCGCGTGCCCGGCCCCACGCGCGGCACGAACAGCTCCCACACACCGGCCTGATGACGCAGCCGCATCGGATGACGGCGGCCGTCCCACGCGTTGAAGTCGCCGACCACCGACACGCGCCGCGCATTCGGCGCCCACACCGCGAAGAGCACGCCGGGCACGCCGTCCACTTCCATCGGATGCGCGCCGAGACATTCGAGCACCGCGTACGGATCGCCGCGCGCGAGGCGGCCGAGCGGTTCGTCGCCGAGCACCGGGCCGAACGAATAGGTGTCCTCGATTTCCTGCACCACGCCATGCCAATCGATCCGCAAGCGATACGGCGCCGCGGACGTGACGCGGCCGGCGAACAGCCCAGGGCGCAACTGTTCGAGTTCACCGAGCGTGGCGCCGTCGGCGCGCGCAATCACGGTGACGTGCGCGGCGTTCGGCAACAGCGCGCGCACCACCGGACCCGCGTCCGTCCAGTGCAGCCCGAGCTGCGAGAAGGGATCGGGGTGACGCGCTTCCAGGAGCGCGTCGATATCGAGCGGTTGGAGGCCAGCGGCCGGATCGTGCTCACTCATAGTCGCCCTCGGCCGGATTAGGCGGGGTGGCGGCGCCTGGCGCCTGGGTTGATGAATCGGCAGCATGCGCGGGGGGGGTGCCCGTGTCGCCCAGCAAGCGGCTTGTGAGCGCGGCGAGGCCGCGCACCGGCAAGCTGAGCCATGTCGGACGGTTGGCCGCTTCGTAGCGGATTTCGTAGGCGGCCTTTTCGATCAGGAACAGGTCGAGCAGCGCCTGTTCCGCCTCGGGCGCCACCAGCGGCGCCGGCGCGTCCGCGACCGCGGCGCGGTATTGGGCGAGGAAAGCTTCGGTGGCATGCGCGCGGAACCGGTCGAACAACGTACGCTTGCGATCGGCGGTCTGCTGCGGCGCGTTTTCCATCGTGGATTGCGCGGCCGCGCTCGCATACGACAACGAACGCATCAGCCCGGCCACGTCACGCAGCGGGCTCGATTTCAGCCGACGCTCTTCGAGCGAGCGCGCCGGCTCGCCTTCGAAGTCGATCAGATACGCGTCGCCTTGCGCGACCAGCACCTGACCCAGGTGGAAGTCGCCGTGGATGCGGATGCGCAACGCGCCTGCATCGGCGGAGACCAGTTTGTCGACCGCGGCGACGAGCGCGGCGCGGCGGTCGATCAGGCTTTGCGCCAATGCTTTGGTATCCGGATCGCTCATCTGTTCGATGCGCGGCGCGAGCAGGTCGAGCGCGGCGGCGAGCATCGACTGCGTGCCGTCGACCCACGCCTTTACCTGGGCGGCGTCGGCGGGTTCCGGCGCGAACGCCGGGTCGTCGGTCGGCGACGCGAGCGCCACGTGCAGTTCGCCCAGCCGCCTGCCGATGATGCCGGCCAGCTCGCTATAGCCTTCCTTCAGAATCGCTTCGTTGTCGCGGTCCGGCGCCGTCGAGGTTTCCGGATCGACGGCAATCGCGAGCTCGTCCACCGAGCGGCGCAGATAGTCGAGCGACCAGTTCCACGCGTCGCCCTGGTTGTCGATAAAGCCCTGCAGGATCGCCAGCGTATGCGGCACGCCTTCGGGATCGACGCGCACCACTTCGCCATACAGCGGCGCGGTGTTCGCGTAGCCGAGCTGGGTCAGGTAGCGGCTGATTTCCGCTTCCGGATGAATGCCGCTGACGAGGCGGCGCACCAGCTTCAGCACGGCGGCGTCGGCGATGATCAGCGAGCTGTTGCTCTGCTCGGCCGCGAGCCAGCGAATCTCCGGCCGATCGCCTAGGTTGTCCAGTTCGGCGAAACGCTCGGTCGGCAGGAACTTGATTTCGCTTTTCTGCACGGTCGGCACCACCGCGCGTTCGCGCAGCTTGCGCAATACGTTGTGCGCGAAGATCGGCAGCGCGAACGCGTCCGTCAGATGACCGACATTGCGGCCGCGCCGCACGCGCGCCAACGCGAGTTGCATGAAGAGCGGCGTGGTGGTTTCGCCACCCCACGTGATCGCGATCGGCACCACGTAGCGTTCGGTGTGGTTGCCTACGTCCGCTTCGATTTCGGTGAACGCGAAGCCGCCGTTCGGGATCGTGGTCAACGCGGCGAGCCGCACCGCGTGCATCTTCTGATCCTTCGACGCGAACCAGCGGCGCCGGCTCAGCCACGAAGGCAGCACTTCCGATTCGAGCAGACGCACGTTCTCCGGCGTCGGGCCGGCTTGCCCTTCGCGGATCACGATCGTGACGAATTCCGGCAACGGCTCCGAATGCGCCTGCGCCCAGGCGGGACGCTGACTGCCCTCGCACAGCATGAACCACAGGAAGCCGTAGGGCGGGAACGTCAGCAGATAGGTCAGTTGACCGATCGCGGGGAACACGGAGTCGGCGGTCATTTCGATCGGCACCGCGCCGTTGAACTCGGACAGATCGAGTTCGACCGCTTGCGGCGCGCGCGACAGATTCGCCACGCAGAGGATCGGCGGCTGGTCCGGCATTTCCCGCAGATACGCGAGAATCTTGCGGTTCTCCGGCTTCAGGAAGCGAATCGTGCCGCGCCCGAAGGTCTGCTTCGCGCGGCGCGTGGAGAGCATGCGCCGGGTCCAGTTCAGCAGCGAATGCGGATCGCGGCTTTGCGCTTCGACGTTGATCGCGTCGAAGCCGTAGAGCGAACCCATCACCGGCGGCAGCACCAGCTGCTCGGGATCGGCTCGCGAGAAACCGCCGTTGCGGTCCGACGACCACTGCATCGGCGTGCGCACGCCGTCGCGGTCGCCGAGGTGAATGTTGTCGCCCATGCCGAGCTCGTCGCCGTAATAGATCACGGGCGTGCCGGGCATGGACAGCAGCAGCGAATTGATCAATTCGATACGGCGGCGGTCGCGCTCCATCAGCGGTGCGAGGCGGCGGCGAATGCCGAGATTCAGGCGTGCGCGGCGATCGCTCGCGTACGTATTCCACAGATAGTCGCGCTCGGAGTCCGTGACCATCTCCAGCGTCAGTTCGTCGTGATTGCGCAGGAAAATCGCCCACTGGTTCGACTCGGGAAGGTCCGGTGTCTGCTTCATGATGTCGGTGATCGGAAAGCGGTCCTCGCTCGCGATCGACATATAGATGCGCGGCATCAGCGGGAAGTGGAACGCCATGTGGCATTCGTCTTCGTCGCCGAAGTACTCCTTCACGTCTTCCGGCCACTGGTTCGCTTCGGCGAGCAGCATCCGGTTCGGATACTCGGCGTCGATGGTCGCCCGGATCTTCTTCAGCACCGCATGCGTTTCCGGCAAGTTCTCGTTGTTGGTGCCCTCACGTTCGACCAGATACGGCACGGCATCCAGACGCAACCCGTCGATACCCAGGTCGAGCCAGAAGCGCATCACCTGCAGCACTTCTCTTAGCACCGCCGGGTTGTCGAAGTTCAGGTCGGGCTGGTGCGAGTAGAAGCGGTGCCAGTAGTACGCGCCCGCCACCGGATCATGCGTCCAGTTCGACGGCTCCGAGTCGATGAAGATGATCCGCGTTTCCGGGTACTTCTTATCGGTATCGGACCACACGTAGTAGTTGCGATGATTCGAACCTGGCTTCGCGCGGCGCGCCCGCTGAAACCACGGGTGCTGATCCGACGTGTGATTGATGACCAGTTCGCTAATCACGCGGATGCCGCGCGCGTGCGCTTCCTGAATGAAGCGTTTGACGTCCGAAATCTGACCGTAGTCCGGATGCACGCTGCGATAGTCGGCGATGTCGTAGCCGTCGTCACGCCGTGGCGACGGATAGAACGGCAGCAGCCAGATCGCGTTCACGCCGAGTTCGGCGATGTAGTCGAGCTTCGCGATCAGGCCGGGGAAGTCGCCTACGCCGTCGTTGTTCGCATCGAAGAACGATTTGATGTGCACCTGGTAGATGATCGCGTCCTTGTACCAGAGCGGATCGTCGCTCAAGGCCGCCGGCTTGCCGCGCCGCTGCGAGCGTGCTTTGGCCGCGCTGCCCGTGGCTGCGCCCGTGTGCCCCGACGACGTGGTTTGGGCTGGATCGTCACGCTTCATATCGCACCTTCCGTTGGGGTTGGGTTGCCAGCGTCCGCGTGATAGGCGCTGTCGGAATCGCTGTCGGCTTCATCCGGGCGCTCGGCGGGCAGGCCGCCGAGCGGCGCGATACGCCAGATCGAGAAGGGCCGGCCCGACCCGAGTCGCACGTGCTGCCAGCGGCCATGCCATTCGAAGCGCGCGCCGGTCATCTGGTCGGTCACTTCCAGCGCGCCATGATCGTGCAGATGCCAGCGCTGGAACGTGTCCCACGACAGTTCGATATCGGCGCCCTGTTCGTTGAACGGATCGAGGTTGATCGCGACGACGATCACGTTGTCGCGCGCCTCGGTCGCTTTCTCGAAAAGCAGGATGTGATCATTGTGCGCGGTGAGGAAGGTCAGGCCGAGATGCGTCTGCAGCGCCGGGTTCGAGCGTCGAATCCGGTTCAGCGCCGTAATCTCGCCGACGATGTTGCCCGGCCGGTTCCAATCCCACGCGCGCAACTGGTACTTCTCGGAGTTCAGATATTCCTCGCTGTTGGGCAGCGCGGCGGCCTCGCACAGTTCGAAACCGCTGTACACGCCCCACAAACCCGCCAGCGTCGAAGCGAGCGCCGCGCGAATCAGAAAGCCCGTGCGTCCCTGCGATTGCAGATGGCGCGGGTTGATGTCCGGCGTGTTGACGAAAAAGTTCGGCCGGTAGAAATCACGCGCGCCGGTTTGCGTGAGCTCGGTCATGTACTCGATGAAATCGCGCTTCGACTCGCGCCACGTGAAGTACGTGTACGACTGCGAGAAGCCGATCTTGCCGAGCCGGTTCATCATGCGTGGACGCGTGAACGCTTCGGCGAGGAAGATCGTGTCGGGATAGCGCGCGCGCACGTCGGCCATCATCCATTCCCAGAACGGCAGCGGCTTGGTGTGCGGATTGTCGACGCGGAAAATGTGCACGCCTGCTTCGATCCAGAACAGGATCACGTCGCGCAGCGCGAGCCACAGGTCGGGCTTGGCGTCGTGCGCGTAGAAGTCGGGATTGACGATGTCCTGGTACTTCTTCGGCGGATTCTCCGCGTAACGCAAGGTGCCGTCCGGGCGCCACGCGAACCACGTCGGATGCTCCTTGAGCCACGGATGATCCGGCGAGCACTGGATCGCGAAGTCGAGCGCGATTTCGAGGCCGTGCGCATGCGCGGCGGCGAGCATCACCTTGAAGTCGTCGAGCGTGCCCAGTTGCGGATGCACGGCGGTGTGGCCGCCTTCGGCCGCGCCGATCGCGTATGGACTACCCACATCGCCCGGCTGTGCGTTCAGCGTGTTGTTGCGGCCTTTGCGATTCGCGAGGCCGATCGGATGGATCGGCGGGAAATACAGCACGTCGAAACCCATCTCGCGGATGCGCGGCAGTTTCGTCGTCACGTCCGCGAAGGTGCCGTGGCGCGCTTCGTCGTCGCTCATCGAACGCGGGAAGATCTCGTACCAGCTCGCGAAACGCGCGGCGGTGCGGTCCGCGTCGATCTTGTAGATCACCGGATCGCGGCTCAGGAACGGCCGGTGGCGCGCGGCGGTCATCGCCTTTGCGGTGGTCGGCGCGAGGATCAGCGCGAGCCTGGTGGCGGCGTCGGACTTCGTGAAGAGCTTGACGATCTGTTCGAGCGGCTCCTTCACCGCACCTTCAGTCGTCTCCACTTCGGCGAGCACCAGCGCGAACAGATGCGCGGCTTCCTCGAGTTCGAGTTCGACGGTCTGGCCCGCCTTCAGCTTCTTCTCGACGTGCTCGACGAGCGAAGCGAAGTCGTCGCGCCACGCGATCACGCTGAATTCGTGACGGCCGAGCCGTTCGAGTGGAATGCGCGCGTGCCAGATGTCGAGTCCGGCGGGCTGCGCGGGACTCATCAACACTTCGTGCCAGGCGGTTTCGTCGGCGGCGCGCCAGATCACGGCCGCGGCGATCTTGTCGTGACCTTCTGCGAAAATCGCGGCGCTGATTTCGACCCGCTCGCCCACCGTGCGCTTGGCCGCGAAGCGGCCGTTGTCGACCGAGGGCATCACGCTTTCGATCGCCACGCGCGGCGCGTTGATCGCCTCCAGCACGGTCTTGCGGCCACTGCGCTTGCTGTTGGCCTTGTCGATGGGCGGCGCGAGGCGGATCGGCTTCTCCGTCACCGCGCGCAACAGGCGCACCGCGCCAGGGGCGAGCGTGAACGGCGTCAGTCCGGATGGCGCGGCGTGGCCCGGCGCATCCAGCGGCACGAAGCGCGTGAAGTTGCCCGGCGCGCTCGCGAGAAAGCGCGCGGGATCGACGCGCACGGGCGCGCCGAGTTCGGGATTGATGGCGATCAGCACGGCTTCTTCGGCCTCGCGCAGGTCCGGCTGATCGGCGCGCAACAGGACGGCGGCGGGTGCGCCGGGCCCGCTCAGCGGGCGCAATTCACCATTGGCGTGCAGCGTCCTCGAATGGCGCGCGACCTCGTTGGCATGCGTGATCCGCTCCGTGAGATCGAATTTCTTTGCCTGGACAGCGAGCGCGAATTGCGACGCGTCGCCGCGCGTTTGCGACATGGGTTCGGCGATCCCGTATTCGAAGCCCATCGGCATCATCCAGCCGGTGCCGAGCGCAACCGAGGTGAAGAGCGCGCGCCGGTAAGCCCGTTCGACGATGGCGGCGTCGTCGTGGGAGTCGCCGAACTCGGCGGCCAGACGCGTGCCATAGGGCGCTTCAGGAAAGGTGATCGGCGCGCCGATGCGTGCGAGCGCGGCGTGCTCCTCGACCATCCAGCTCGCACGGAAGTCCCACCAGCGCACCGACGAGAACACGCTGTCGAAGCCCGCGCTCTCCAGCCCGGCCAGATCGTCGCGCGCGAGACCGGGGGTTGCGGCGAGCAGGCGCACGTCGGGATGCTTCGCGCGCAGCGCTTCGCTGAGTTGGCGCCAGACGGCGGCCGGCACGCGATGCGGCGAATCGAAGCGGAAGCCGCCCACGCCCGCGTCGGCCAGCGCCAGCAGCTGCTGCGTCCACCAGGCGGTGAGCGCTTCGCGGCTGCCGGCGTCGTTGAAGTTCGCATACGCGACGTTGTCCTCGCGATGCACATGGCGCGGATCGAGCCGCGCCTCTGCGGACTCGAACGGATGGAACCAGTCCGCATGCCCGGCGTAGAGCTCGCCGTCGGCGGCCATCCGGTCGATCACCAGATCGACCAGCAAAGTGAGACCGTTCTGCCGGGCGGCGTCCGCGAGCGTGCGGAGCGCGTCGAGCGCGGGCTGGCGCGCGTCGAACACCGGATGCAGCCGGGCGTGGCTGCCGACCACCTGTCCGTGGCCTGCCTGCCCCGGCTCGAAGAGGCCGCCGATCAGCGCGTGATCGAAGCCCAGCGCGGCCGCATGAGCGAACTGCGCGGGCCATGCATCGAGCGGCCCCACCAGGAGTGAATGAAAAAAGTAAATCCGCGGCGCATACCCGTTTGGAGGTTCCATCGGTGGTTTCCAGATTCGTCCTGCTGCGGTGTGGATGCAGTTGGCATGCGATCGCAGCGCTCATTGGGCTTCCAGAGCCGGCTACCGCGCGTTGCATCAGCGAAGGCGCGTACTGGTCAATGTAGTGCAAAGATCGTCACGCCGCTGGCCAGTCGAGGGTGTTTTGACGCCAGACTTCGCCTGCGTGGGCCGGGCGAAGCTATTCGGGAGCAGGAGCAAGCGTTGTGCCAGTCGGTGGCTGGAGCGGCTCGAGGGGAGGGCGGGCGAGTGCCGCGAAGGCAAGCGCGCCGGGTATGGACGACGAGACCTCGGCACGATGGCGCCGCTCCCGTGTGTAAAACGGGGGGCGGACGTCGTGCGGGTTTTACAACGGGCGCGGGCGAGGCGGCGTGATGACCGCAAAAGGCGAACTGGTGCGCGGCCCTGGCGGGGCCGGTAGCGCTATGACCCCAGCAGGCCCGCCGCGATGTTCACGCACAAGCCCAGGATGGCGACGTTGAAGTAAAACGACAGAATGGACTGCGCGAGCGCGGCGCGGCGAATCGAACGCGAGCGCAATACCACATCCGAGGTTTGCGAAGCCACAGCGATGGTGAACGAGAAATACAGGAAGTCCCAGTAGTTCGGCTGGAGCTTGTGATCGGGAAACAGCAGGGCGGTCTCTGCGGCGTCGGCATCGTAGTGGAGTCGCGCGTAGTGCAGCGTGAAGATGGTCGGAATCAGAGCCCAGGCGCCGATCAGCGTGAAACCTGTCAGCAGGTAATGCCCTGCACTCGACGCCCCAGCGGTTCCTTTCGCCGATGCCAGTTCCAGCACGATCGCCGCAATGCTCGCAATGGTCGCGACACAGATCACGAAGAGCACGACGCCCGCGTTTTCATCGTCACGTATCGCGTATTCGCGGACCCGATGTTCGTCGGCGAGGGCCATGTGCACCCAGATCATCAACAGGTAGCTCCAGATGGCGGCGTCCCAGCCGATTAGCGCGCGCGCCATCGCGCTGACATGCCAGGGCACCAGCAGCGTGACCACGCAGCCGATAACGAGGCCGAGCATCGTGCGCGGCCGATTGCGAAGAACCTGCGGGTAGTATTTCGTGAGCATGGAACCGGGAGTGAGCGTGGAGTGAGCGCCATCGGTGTCGCGGATTCTACTCGTGCTTCGGTGAGCATTTGTCGAACCGGCGAATCACAAGCTATAGTCTTGCGCAGCGGCCTTGCGCGCCGCTTTCAGTTGAAAGGCGATTGGCAGGCAACGGGCCGTCGTCCTGCGCTTTGCGCTGTGAAGGCCGTCGCAAGGCAGTGATCGGCAAGCTGTAATGCGTCTCGCACCCGTCAGCAGGCGCACACCGCGCATTGCGCACGTAAGACCGTTCGAGCGGCGTCAAACCTGGTTTGGGGAAGAGCAATCGAAGCAGCGCGCGAACAGCGTCACGACGAAGCAGCGCTGCCAGTTGAGAATGACTCACCATCTGGAGTCCCGATGACAGATGTTCCCGAGGACCACGGTGCGCTCCACGCAGTGACGCATCCGGCCGGATTATCGTCATCCGTTTCGCCTTCAAGGCAGTTTTCACGTTCCGCCACGTTTTCAGCTCCGCGCAGAGCATGGGTGCTCGGCGCATGCGCCGCCGCCGCGGCGCTCGCGTTTGCCGGCGCTGGCCGTCCGCTCTCGTGGATCGCCCCGGCCTTCGCCGACGCGCCGCCTGCAGGCGGTGGCCTCGACGCCTTCCTTGCGCTCTCGCAGCGGCTTACCGGCCGCAACGGCTTCGACACCGTACTCGGCAAACGTGTGTACGACGCCCTCGCCAAATCCGACAGCCAGTTCACGCAGAACGTCGCCGTGCTCAACACGTGGCTGCAAGGTCATGGCGGCGTACCGTCCGATACCGTCACGCAGGCTTTGCAGGCCGAGCAGCCGGCCCTCGCGAAAGCCGTGAGCGCGATCATGCGCGCGTGGTATCTCGGCCTCGTCGGTGACATGCCGCATGTGGACGTGGTCGCGTATGAAAAAGCGTTGATGTTCGAACCCGTCAAGGACGTGCTGACCGTTCCGTCCTATTGCCGCGACGTCCCGTTCTACTGGACGCGTAAGCCATTGAGCGCCTGAAGGAAGTTCCTCTCGCGCGTGCCGCCTTGTCGGAGGGAGCCGTTCGATGACGCGCTGCCACGCGATATGGCAAGCAACGATAAGCCAGCATAACCATCGTGTAGAGGGCAGCCATGGCAAACACAAATTCGGCCGATGTCGTGGTGGTCGGCTCGGGCGTCGCGGGCGGACTGGTCGCGCATCAGTTGGCGCTGGCCGGCGCGTCGGTGATCCTGCTCGAAGCCGGGCCGCGTATTCCGCGCTGGCAGATCGTCGAGAACTTTCGCAACTCGCCGGTCAAGGCGGACTTCGCGACACCGTATCCGTCGACGCCTTATGCGCCGCATCCCGAGTACGCACCCGCCAACAACTATCTGATCCAGAAGGGCGACTATCCGTACAACGCGCAATATGTGCGGCTCGTGGGCGGCACGACCTGGCACTGGGCCGCCGCCGCGTGGCGGCTGCTGCCGACGGACTTCCAGTTGCACAAGCTGTATGGCGTCGGGCGCGACTGGCCGTATCCGTATGAGACGCTGGAGCCGTGGTATTCGGCGGCTGAAGCGCAACTCGGCGTGTCCGGCCCGGACAACTCCATCGATCTCGGTTCGCCGCGCTCGAAGCCTTATCCGATGAGCCAACTGCCGCTGTCGTACATGGATCAGCGTTTCAGCGATGTGCTCAACGCACAGGGCTTCAAGGTCGTGCCGGAGCCCGTGGCGCGCAACAGCCGTCCCTACGATGCGCGGCCCACCTGCTGCGGCAACAACAATTGCATGCCGATCTGTCCGATCGCCGCGATGTACAACGGCGTCGTGCATGCGGAGAAGGCCGAGCAGGCTGGCGCGAAGCTGATCCCCGAAGCGGTGGTGTATCGCGTCGAAGCGGACAACAAAGGGCTCATCACGGCGCTCCACTACAAGGACCCGAACGGCAATAGCACGCGCGTGAGCGGCAAGCTGTTCGTGCTCGCCGCCAACGGCATCGAAACGCCGAAGCTGATGCTGATGTCGACCTCCGAAAAATTCCCGCAGGGCGTCGGCAATAGCTCCGATCAGGTGGGACGCAATCTGATGGATCATCCCGGCACGGGCGTCACGTTCCTCGCCAACGAGCCGCTGTGGCCGGGCCGCGGGCCGATGGAGATGACGTCGATCGTCAACTTCCGCGACGGCGCGTTCCGCTCCGACTACGCGGCCAAGAAGCTGCATCTGTCGAACGGCGTGCCGACCATGGGCGTGACCGCCGATCTGCTGAAAAAAGGCCTCACGGGCGCCGAGCTCGACCGGCAGATTCGCGATCGCGCGGCGCGCACACTGAACATCAACAGCTTCCACGAGCATCTCGCGGAGCCACACAATCGCGTGGTGCCGTCGGCGGATCACAAGGACGCGCTCGGCATTCCACAACCTGAGATCTATTACTCGATCAACGACTACGTGAAAAAGAGCGCTGCCGATACGCACGAACAGTATGCGCGGATCGCGGCGCTGTTCGGCGGCACGGAGATCTCGTTCGACGACACCTTCGCACCCAACAATCACATCATGGGCACCACGATCATGGGCGGCGATCCGGCGGATTCGGTGGTGGATGCGGACTGCCGCACGCACGATCATTCGAATCTGTTCATCGCCAGCAGCGCCGTGATGCCCACGGCGGCCTCGGTGAATTGCACGCTGACGATCGCGGCCTTGTCGCTGAAACTGGCCGACAAGCTCAAGCGCGAAATCTGAGCCCCGATCGGAGAGCCACCATGAAGAAGAACACCTCTCGCGTGCCGCCGGAAATCGCGCTCGTGCAGACCACGCGCCGTCGCCGCATCGGCGTTGCGGCGCTGGCGGCGGCGTTCTCGCTGGCCGCGCTGTATGTCGCGTGGCATGAGGCGAACGGACCGGACGCTCGACCGGCTGGCGAACTACCGATCACGCAAGCCCGCGCCGACGCCGCGTCACAACCGGCCGACATTGCGTCGCAGCCGGCCGGCGCCGCGGCCATGCCCGCCGGCGCAAACCGCAGCGCTCTGGTCAAGCGCGGCGAGTACCTCGCGCGAGTCGGTGATTGCGCCGCCTGTCACACCGCGGACAAGTCGCGCCCGTTCGCGGGCGGGGTGTTGATCGACACGCCGTTCGGCACCATCGTGACGCCGAACATCACGCCCGACCCCGACACCGGCATCGGCCAATGGAGCGACGCCGATTTTCTGCGTGCGATGCACGAGGGCATCGGCAAAGGCGGCGAGCGGCTCTACCCGGCCTTTCCGTACGCGGAGTACACGCGCGTCACCGAGCAGGACGTGCTCGCCATTCGCGCGTATCTGAACACGCTCACGCCGATCCACTACACGCCGCCCTCCAATAGCCTGAAATTTCCGTTCAACCAGCGCTGGCTGATGGCGCTGTGGAACCTGTTCAATTTCACCGAGGCCCGCTTCGTTCCCGATCCGAAGCAAAGCGCCGAGTGGAATCGCGGCGCGTATCTGGTGACGGGACTCGCGCATTGCGAGGAGTGCCATACGCCGCGCAATTTCATGCAGGGGTTGAAGTCGAGCGCGCGTTTCTCCGGCGCGGTGCAGGCCGGCTGGCGTGCGTTCAACATCACGCCGGACAAGATCAGCGGCGTGGGCGACTGGAGCAATGACGAGCTTGCCACGTATCTGGCGACCGGGGCGGCGGCGGGCCGCGCGAATGCGGCCGGCCCGATGGGCGAAGTGGTCGCCGACAGCACGCAGTACGTAACGCCGTTCGATCTGCGTTCGATCGTCACGTATCTGCGCACGGTGCCGCCGGTCAGCGGCGGCGAGTCGCGCCCGCGCCATCAGTGGGGCAATCCCGCCGACGACGTCACCGCGTTGCGCGGCACCGCGATCCACGGGGTGAACGGCGCGCAACTCTTCGTGGCCAATTGCGCGACCTGCCATAGCTGGACGGGCCAGGGCGTGGGCGCGAGCGCACCGGGCGCGTATCCGTCGCTGATTCACAATTCGACGGTCGGCGCGAGCGACGCCAGCAATCTCGCGCTGGTGATTCTGCACGGCGTCAGCCGCACGACCGCGCATGCGGACGTGCTGATGCCTGCATTCGGCGGCCAGCTCACCGACGAACAGGTGGCCGCCGTCACCAACTATGTGACGCGGCAGTTCGGTAATCCACAGTCGACGGTGACGGCCGAGCAGGTCGGCAAGCTGCGCACCCCGTAGCCAGCGCCACTGCGGATGCCGCCGCCCATGCCACTGCGCACGCAGCAATAGTCCTCGCGAAGGCAGTGTGTTTCCGGTAAAGGCATCCCCGAAACACACCTGTTTCGCGTAGTTTCGCGTCGTTTTTGCGTTGCAAGCAGCCAGGATACGATAGGCACCGCGCATACGCACCCGCAGTCGCAGCATTATCATGAGTAAATGGCTTCCGTACTCGTCAACCCCGTTCAGCATCATGCCGCCAATGCGACCGGCCGCGATTTCGTGGTCGGCGATCTGCACGGCTGCGTTGATGCATTGCGCTATCTGCTGCGCCTGATCGCGTTCGATCCGGAGCGCGACCGGCTCTTTTCGGTCGGCGATCTGGTCGATCGCGGCGAGCATTCCGAGCAGGCGCTCGCGCTGCTCGACAAGCCGTGGTTCTTCCCCGTGCTCGGCAATCACGAAGACACGCTGTGCGCGGTCGCCGACGGACTTTTGCGGCGCGAGTGGTGGTTTGGGATTGGCGGCGCGTGGGCCGTGAATGTGCCCGACGAACGCTTGCGGCACTACGCAGAACGTCTGCGGACCTTGCCGCTCGCGCGCGTGGTCGGCAGTGGGAAAGAGCGCTTCAATATTCTGCATGCCGAATTTTTCGGCACCGACGCCGATCTGGACGCCGGCAATTTCTCGCTGGAAACCCGTGAGCGGATGCTCTGGGGACGCGACCTGGCGGTCGGCAACTACGATCCGGCGCAGCAACGCGGGCTTTCGCTGACCTATTGCGGCCATACGCCGATGCGCGACATCAAGCAGATCGGTTCGCAGGTCTTCATCGACACCGGCGCGTTCGGCCCCGGCGGCAAGCTGACGATCGTGCAGCCCGAAGCGTTGCTGCGCTGGTCGATTTCGGTCGACGAGGCGCGTGCCGAAGGAGCGGCGGCGCTGGCTTTACCCTGAGCGCGTCCGGCACCGCGCTCGTTCATCCCGTTCATCAGCCGACCTGGCTGAGTTCGAACACAATGTCCACGCTTGTGCCATTCCAGTTGTATTCCAGATACGCCGCATGGTGGCAGTCGCGCAGCAAGGCGGTGCGGAACGCGGCCAGGCACTCGCCTCCGGCATCGCGCACGGAAGGATACGCGATGCCCGGCGCACCCGCCTCGCGCACCGTGCGGCCGAGCGATTGACCCGCCAGATAATCGTCCGGCGACAACACGGCGAGATCGAGCGAAGGGTCGTCGCGCAGATCGACCACATTGCCTTGCGCGGCCACCGTGTAGAGCCGCATTTGCTGGCGCATCGGCGGCTCGGCGGTCGCTTCCAGAAATTTCCCGGTGTGATAGCGCGTCTCGGCAATCGCGGTGGCGCGCGAGCGGGCGCAATAGAACACGCCGTACGTGCCATCTGAAAAGCGGCTGCCGAGCGGATTCAGATGCGTCAGCGCGGCCATGATCGGTCCATAGCCGGGGCCGAAGCGGCGCTCTTCGCGCGGCACCAGATCGAGTTCGCCGATTTCGGTGCGCAGCCGGTCATTGGTCATGGCTTCGAGCGCGTACAGCGCGTCGAAGTCTTCGGGCGAGGCGACCCGGTCGAACAGATTGACGGCGGGAAAGCGCGTAGGAATCACACGATACGCGGGCGACCAGTCGAGCGGCGCGGTGGGCCAGCGGTCCTGCCAATGCGGTTGTGTCACGCCCAGCCGCCTCGCATCGCGTCGAGATACTGGCGCACGGCCACGAGATCGCTGATGTTGCCGGCCAGCATGCGGTCCAGCGCGCGGCGGCCGCCGAACGGCGGCGCGCTGTTGGGGCGCTTGATCCAGGTGTCGGCGGCGTTGGGCTGCGGCAACAGAATCTGCAACGCTTTGTAAATGCCGAGCAGCAGCGACAGGCGTTCGAGCGTGTCACGCCCGAGGCGGGCCGTTTCAGGCGTCTTTTTCCAGTTGAAGAAGGTGGAGCGGCCCGGCGAGCCGAGCAGCACGATCTGCTCGTCGGCGTTCAGGTCCCAGTCCTGCGCGATGTTGAAGAACGCGCGCAATCCCGCCGCAGACATCTCCGAAAACGTGGGTTCCGAAATGGGCCGGCGAATCGGCGCTTCGGACGGGTTGAGGCGGGCAGCGTGAGTCATGACGGATAAGTCCCTATGTGTACTTGAATGTTATATTAGTCTAAATGTGGATTATTGCAAGGGAATATAATCCCCGGCTCGTTATGCAGGTGAAGAACAGGAGAAGCAGGAGATGGGGATTCGATGGGTGGCAGTGGCGCTTGCCGCGTGGTGTGTGTCGGCAGCGGCGATGGCGGCGGGTTATGCGGAAGTCTGGAATCCGCCCGAGGCGAGCGGGCATGTGGCGAAGCATGCAACCAAGAAGCCGGGCGCTGGCGTCAAGGCCGGGTCGGAGCACGGGGCAAACGCTGGGTACGGGGCGCCGCGAGTGGCGTCGGCCGCGGCAGCGGGACATGGCAGCAAATTGGCGGCTCACGGCGGCGTGAGGAAGGTCGCGGCGAAGAGTGGAGCGGCGCACGGCGCCAAGGCGCCCGCTACGGCCAACAAGCCCAAGGCGAAAGCCGCCGTGATGGCGCTGACCAAAAAGCCGCATGCGCAACTTGTCCGGACCCAGTCCGGGCAAGGCAAGGTCGGGCCCGCTGATCTCACCCAGCCGCGCGCCACTCATCCACACGTGACCAAGGTCGCGGCGAAACCAGCTGCGGTGGGCAGCGCGAATGCGCCGGCCATGTCCGCAAACGTTAGCGCCGGTTCGGCCGACGCGGCCACGAATCCGGCCACTGTCAGCGGCGGGTCGCTGCCGCCGCTCATCCACTGACCTTGGCCCGTGCAGCGTGTGGGTCTCAGGGCTTGCTGCGCGGCGGGCTCTAAAGGCCGCGTGGCTGGCTACCCTTCCGACAGCTTCAGGCGCTTGCCAACCCATTCGCCATCAAACGCAAGGTCTCCATCGAGCGCGGATCCCTCACCCGCGAATGCAGCGTTACACGCGACTCCGGCAGCGCCGGCAAGCCCAGCCGCGCGCCGACATCGAGCAAGCCGCGCGGCGCAACTCTGCGCGCCAGCGGCGACACGGCCAGCCCCGCCGCGGCCGCCGCGCCGACCGCCGCCACGCCACCGCCGACGAACACCTCCTGCCACGCAATCCCCGCTTCAGTCAGCGTGCGCAGCGCGATGTCGCGCACGTTGCACGGCGGACTCAGCAGCGCCAGCGCCAGTGGCTCGCCGACCCTCGGCAGCCACGCCGGGGTCGCAAGCCAGCCGAGCGGTTCGCTGAACAGCACTTGCGCGTCGTCACGCGGCGGTTCCTCGGCGCCATAGCGGATGATCACCGCGTCGAACCGGCGCTCGTCGAATTGCGCGAGCAGCGCCGCCGACGTCCCCATGTGCAACTCGACCATCAGACCAGGATCGTGCGCGTTGAGCCGGCCGAGCAACTGCGGCAAATCGGGCCCCGCGACATGCTCGCTGAGCCCCAGCACGAGCCGCCGCCGCTCCACCGACAGCGAACCCAGCGCGCGCTCGTGCGCGTTCAGCAACTCGCGTGCGGCGCCGAGAAACGCATTTCCGTCGACGGAAAGACGCACGACGCGCGGCGTGCGCTCCAGCAACTGCGTGCCCAGATGCGCTTCCAGCCGCTTGAGTTTCAGGCTCACGGCTGATTGCGTGGTATCGAGCGCGTCCGCGGCGCGCGTGAAACTGTGCAGGTCGGCGACCAGCACGAAGGCCCGCACCGCATCGAGATCGAGGACTTTCATTTCATTTGAATATAGATGAAATATCGGGAGATATCTGTTTATTATGGATGAGCGTGCCTATGCTGTGGTTATCTAATCACCGCAACGAAGGAGTTTCATCATGCCGATCACCCGAATCGCATTGCGCGCCGGCAAGCCGGCCGAATACCGGAAGGCATTGACCGATGGCATCCAGCGCTCGCTGGTGGCCACGTTCAACGTGCCGAAGGACGACCAGTTCGTGCTGGTCACCGAATACGAGGCCGGCAATCTGATCTACAACGGGCAGTATCTGAATATCGAGCGCAGCGACGATTTCGTCGTGATTCAGCTCACGGTCAGCAATACGCGCACGATCGACCAGAAGAAAGCGCTGTATCGGCGGATCGTCGACGAGTTGGCGGAGTCGCCAGGGCTGCGACGAGAAGATGTGTTCATCAATCTCGTCGAGGTTGAGAAGGAGAACTGGTCGTTCGGCAACGGGATTGCGCAATATGCCACGTGAACGAATGGTTGAGGCTGAGCGGCATTGGCGCACGTGACTCTAAACACGAGTGGGCAGTCGAGGGGACACTGGCCGACTGTCCTCGGACGAGGGCAGTCGTGCGTGGCGAAGCGCATGCTACAGGTGCTCCGTTCTGCTCTTAACTAATCCATGTTCACGTTGCATGCCTGTATCACCGGACCGGGGGATCTCGATCGCCAGCGACATGCCGCGTACCGCGTCGTGCTCGTCGGCGAAAGCTACCGCGTTGAGCTACAGAAAAGCGTATCGTGCACGATAATAAAAGCATCCACTGAGACACTTGGAGACTCCTGCGGCGGTCGTTGTGGGCGGGCCGGAGGGGACAATCATGGATGCATCTTCCTATGGTACCGATCGCCCATGGAGCGTATCGCTGATCCAGACCAAAATGATCCCGCCCCGTCTTCCGTCTGGCTGCGTGCAACGGCACGCGTTGCTTGAGCGGTTGCATGAACGACCACCGCGCAGCATAACCGTCGTGACCGCCCCTGCGGGTTTTGGCAAGACCACATTGCTTGCGGGATGGAGAGAAGCGCTGCTGGCGCAAGAACATCCGGTTGCCTGGCTCAGTCTCGACGAAGAAGACGATGATCCGCAGCTGTTCGGTGCCTATCTGGTGGCGGCACTCGCCCGGGCCTCCGCAGAGATTGCTGGCGAGGCGCAACAGCTCCTGAACAAAGATGCGCTGACTCCCATCAAAACAGTCATTTCAGTACTCCTGAACGGGATCGCTGCATGTGGGCGGAGCGTATTCCTCGTGCTCGATGACGTCGACCGTCTGACCGCGACACCCGTTCTTGCGATTGTGTCCCGTCTGCTGCGCTACGTCCCCGAAAACATGCACGTGCTGCTCGGAGCGCGCGGTGAACCGGCCTTGATGGTCGGTCAGCTTACGGCTCCAGAGAAGCTAATGCGTATCAATGCGGACGATCTCCGTTTTTCGATTGACGAGGCGCAGGCGTTTTTTGACCAGACAGGGACTGTGCCGCTCGACCGAACCAGTGTCGAGTTGCTGAACGAGGCGACTGAAGGGTGGGTGGCCGGCTTGCAGCTGGCTTCCCTTGCACTGAGCCAGGCGGGCGATGTGGCCAAGGTCGCCAGTCATCTGGCCGGAGCCAGCTCCGGGATCGATCGTTACCTGAACGATACGGTGCTGGCACATTTGCCGCCGCCGATGCTGAAATTCCTGATGTACACGTCGATTCTCGAACGGCTCAGCCCCGCCGTGTGCGATGCCATCATGGGAGGTGGAGGTGGAGGCGGAAGCGGAAGCGGCGAGAAGCTCGACTGGCTCGAGCGGCATAACGTGTTCATCCGGCCGCTAGATGAAACACGAGACTGGTACCGCTATCACGCACTGCTGTCCGAGGCGCTTCGGCGCCGCCTTATCCGCCTGATGCCACAACAGGTACCTTTACTGCATCACCGGGCGAGCCAATGGTTTGCAGGCTCACGTCTGTGGCCCGAGGCCGTCCGGCATGCGTTGGCCGCGGGGGAATTCGAGCAGGCGGCACAGTGGGCTCAGAACTGTGCGATCGAGATGCTCGAACGCGGTGACCCGTTCGCGTTGCTGGGTTGGATCGGGAAACTTCCACCGGATGTCGTCCAGGGACGGCTACGTTTGCGCCTTGCGAAAGCGTGGGCGTTCGCGTTCTCTTTTCAAACGTCTCGCGCATCGAGGGAGATTGATGCTGTTGCCGACGAATTAAATCGGGCGCGTCGCGATGATGGTGACATGGCAGAAGAAGCTGCATTGGCGGAGATCAACGCGGTCAGCGCGGTGGTTGCCGGTGTGAATGACAACAGCGAACGTGCGCTTGAGCTGTGGCGTGCCGCTGAGGCCTCGTTGGCGCCCGCCGCACCTTGGGTAAAGGGTTACGCGCAATCAGCGCAATACTTTGGGTTGATGTACAGGGGCGGGTTTGACCAGATACGTCGCATATGGGAGATCGCGAACGAGCGAGTGGACCAGAGTCAGGAGCCGAACTACTCAGATATATGTCGAGACACGGCATACGGTTATGCCGCACTCATACATGGCGAGCTGGCCGCAGCAAGGCAAATTCTTGAGGCGACTTTCCAGCGCGCCGAAAAGGCTTTAGGCTTTTTATCGCCGGGCGCGACCTGGGCGGCCGCTTGCCTTGCCTCGCTCTACTATGAGTGCAACGAACTGCCTGAAGCACGGAAGATGATCGCGGGTCGTACGACCATTGCGTTGGAGACCACTCCACTAGGTGCGCTGACGCGACATGTGCTTTCTGCGGGCCGCCTTCTGTGGCGCGACGGCGAGTCGGGTTCGGCGCTGGCGATTCTCGAAGACGGTCGGCAAGTCGCGATAGAGCGACAGTGGCTACGCCTCAAGTTGGCATGTGACGCTGAGGCCGTAAGATTGCTCCTTGACGCGGGTGACGTTACCAAGGCCAGACGGATCGCCGACGAACTGGGCGCAAGCATGCCAATGATGTGCGAAGGGCGGATGGGGTCCGCTGTGGAAACCTGGGCAAGCTATTGCCTTCTGCAGGCCCGCGTTCTGATTGCTGAGGACCACGCCGATGAGGCCGTCCCTCTTCTTGAACGTTCGCTGGAAACTGTGGAACCTATCGGCTTGCGTTTTCATGAGACGGTTATTTCCGTGCTACTTTCCCGCGCATTAGAACAATGCGGAGCTTCTGAAAGGGCGCTTGTCGCGCTCGGACGAGCGCTATGCATCGGAAGGGCGAGTGGCATGATTAACAGCTTCGTGGATGAAGGGCAACCGGTGCGCGTGTTACTGCAACGGTTTCGCCAGGTCTTAGGGGACGTCTCTAACGTCGAAACGGCCTATGTCGACAGATTGCTGGCAGTTTTCGGCGACCGTTGCGGATCAGCTGCGGCATCGTCCCCGTCTGTCAAGTCCGTGCCGATGTCGTCGGATGTTCTTAGTGTGAGGGAGTTGGAGGTACTCACGTGCGTTGCCCGCGGCCTTTCGAATAAGGAAATCGGCCGGTCGTTGAAACTGGCACCCGAGACGGTCAAGTGGCATTTGAAAAACATCTTCGAGAAGCTCGATGTAAGTTCACGAATTGAAGCGGTACAGAGAGTTTTTGGATTCGGGGATAGAGAGGGCCGTGCGGCCATGTAGGGGTCGCATTTAGAAAACGGAAAATAATCTGACCGGTCGCTGCCGTCCGCGGAATCGAGCGCAAAGTTCTGTCGTAAACAGGTGGGGCTCTTGCCTGTCAGGCTCGCGCGTTGGCGGATTGCGTTTGCCTCTTCTGGTGTCAACCCGAGAGAACCTAGAAACGCCAAATGCGAGTCGGGGTTCTCTGCCTCGAACTCGGCATGCCACCGATCCATATCGGCGTCATCAAAGCCGGCACCACGCAACATCGCAACCCATGCGACCTTTCCACGCGTGTGTCCTCGACGACGAAACGACGGTTGTGCTAGCAACGTGGCAAGCGCTTTCTGGCGGTGTCTAAGACGGGCGACTTCCTCCGTCAGTACCATCAAATGCGTTTCAAGGATCTGGGCGGCTGCATCTCCCTCATTCGCGAGCGTCTCCCGTATCGCGGCTAACGGCAGCCCGGCGGCCCGGTAAGCGCAGATCGCGCGCAGTCGCTCGCGTTGCGTCTCGTCGTAGAGCCGATAGCCCGCGGAATTGCGTCCGGACGGTACCAGCAGACCGAGCGCTTCGTAGGGAAGGAGCGAGGAGCGCGCGAGCCCTACCTCGCGAGCCAGTCGTCCGAGAGTCAGTCGTGTTATGACGGCAAGGGAAGTCGATCGGGTGCGAGAAAGCGATAGCGCGCATCGAAGCAGGCCAGCAAATCAGGCGAATAGTGCGCGGCGATAAGCGTGCGGCAATCGCCTGAAAACGCCGGTGCGCGCGCGAGAAAGTCCTCGAACGACAGCGAGGGATCCGAAGCTCCGGCGCGCGCCATAAGCCGGATCAGCGCTTCCGTCATTGTACGGTGGTATCGATCCGGTACGCCCAGGTGTGTGGCGTATCGCGCGATGCCGGCACAGGTCCGCTCAATGGCCTCGTCCAGTGCGAAGCGCTGCAAGTGAATCCACGCCACGCGCAGATGGTTGCGGTGATTGAACGCAGACGGTGGCAGCCGGCAGGCGAGGAAGGCTTCGAGGAACATGCCGTCGGTGAAATCGCGGGTAGTTTCCATCTGGATCGAAAGGATGTTTGTTGAACATGATCTCGATCGTGAAGGTGACTACGGTAGTAGGGTCAAGCGCATTTACGTTTATTTGAACGGAGTTTGTCGTTCTGAGTCGCCAGCTTCCTGGTCGCCCAAGGGCTGCCACCCAGCGGCTTTCTGGCGCGATCTGGCCTCGAACTACAAGAGCCGACCGGCGCCTGCGCTGCGTCCAGCGACCGGGCGCGACGGTCGCCTTCCCTGCACAGAGCCGACGACTGAACGTCGCGTTTGCTCAAGGAGCGAGTGGCGCTTCCTTGCCGAATCCGGAAGTTGAATGCGGTTCACCGAGACAAGCGTCGGCAACATCGACGATCGGCTCGCTGTCGGCGTGAGCTTGAGGAAACCGGTCAACGCACCTGATTTGAGTGAAGGTCCACCACGTTCCCGGTGGATCGTGCCCGAGCCACATCACAATGGCTGCGACCTTGGTTCGCAACCCCCATTGCCGCCAGTCAGCACCTGTTGGCGAAAAGTTTCCGTGAATATCCGTGTACAGGTTGCGGTCCAACCCATACTGCTTCAGATAGGGCGGATTGAGGCGCTCCTCGAGCGTAGCCGGCTCGCCATGCGCGATGCCGGCTTGCGCCATTGCCTCGTTCCGGTGGAAATCACTCACTGCATAGCCGATCACCGACAGTTCGAACAGCAATGCCCCGCCAACTGTCATGCACGTCACAATAATGCACAGCGAGAGCGCCCAAAGTACCCGCCTTCTGGTCGTCGGTGTCTTCATCACTATCGACCTCCTCCCGTCGTCGGGATTCGGTGCCATGCGGCGCTTCGTTCGCCACTCCAATGGCCGCTCGCCTTTGTCGCAACAGCCGACAACCAGGCCGTTTCACCGTCCGGTACGCGGTGCTTCAGGCCCTTTGTAGAATGTCGATCGCCTTGTCGGCATCGCCCAACGAGTCGACCGCGAGATAAGCAATGAACTGCGTGCCGAGTACAGCGGCCGAGACGCCGCGGAGGTTGATCCCCCCGTCCGCCAACACTTGGGTCAACTGTGCGATGATGCCCAGCTGATCCAGACCCATTACGCGCACAGAGTGAAGGCTCGGGGTAACGCTGAACCCCACCTGGGTGGCGGCACGGATCGCACTATCTCCCTGTAGCGGAGCAACAAATACGACCCCCTTACCCGATGTCTCGGGCGTGCGACGTGCCACGACGAACTGCAAGTCGACACCGGCATCCCGCAAGACGTTTAATACCTTCGCAAGGCTGCCCGGCTTGTCGTCGATGGTAGCCGCCCAAACATCGATACGTTCCACGCTCAGTTCCATGGCAGTCCCTCCCGCCTAACGAACCTCATAAGAAAAATCTACTTCACGAACGGCACGCGAGCAAGGTAGGCAGCGTAACGCGACGACCTCATCAGCCATTCGCACGAAAGTCGTGCGCTGCTCACCGGCTAGCTCAGCGACCGAACGCGAGACTTGCCGCAGTGGGCCACCGTCATTTCTCTGCTCGCATCGATGGCGTAAAGGTGATTCCTACCAGCAACCCTTCCGGGCCAATGAAGCGACTGACTGTCTGGCCCCACGGCTCGCTCCTGTTCCTGACCAGCATTCGATACCCTCGTGATTCGCGTTCTTCCGTAGCCGCTTCGACGTTGTCGACGTCGAACTCAATCCAGGCTTGCGGGATCGGCACGTCACGAGGCCACGAATCCGTGCCGAAGCACGACTGAGCGGCCTGCGGGAGCGGCCACAGGGCGAAACTGTTTGTCCCTTTTAGACTCTCCGTATGGAGGTAGCCGTCTTTCTCCTCCTTGAAAGGGATACCGAAGGCCTGACAATAGAGCTCGCGGCTTGCACGCGCTTCAATCACAATCGGGCCAAAACCTGCAATGAACAAGGCACGGGTACGTGCGATCTCTTGCATGGCTTCTCCTTTGCCGGGAACGAGCGGCTCCATGAGCAACGAACATGTCTGCCCGCACCTATCGCATTTCGAGCTGATGTCGCGGCCTGTCTTCAGGTAGCGCGGGGCATGGATGAGTGTAGGCTGGTTTCAGATGGCCGGAACGCGGACAAGTTCGTTTCGACGACACGGCCGCCGCCGGCCGACCCCGAGCGAACAACGCTACCTGCTCGCTTGGAGTCTGCTACCCGCGAGGTGGATGGTGCATCTCTTCAAAATCAGGCAAGCCTTCCTCAAAAAAAGCCCACCCGTCACGCAATCGTATCGATCACTCCGCCGTCCACGCGCAGCGCAGCGCCCGTGGTCGCCGAGGCTTGCGGCGAGCAGACGTACACGACCATGTTCGCCACTTCCTCGGTGCTGGCCGGCCGCTGGATGATCGAACTGCTGCGATGTTCCCGCACGAATTCGGTGGCGACCTGTTCGACGGTTTTGCCCTGCTCCTTTGCGGTGTCTTCCACCATCGAGCGGAAGCCGTCCGATAGCGTCGGTCCGGGCAGCACCGCGTTCACCGTCACGCCGCTGCCGGCCGCCTGCTTGGCGATGCCGCGCGCGATGCTCAACTGCGCGGTCTTCGAGAAACCATACGCGAGCATGTCCGCCGGAATATTCAACGCCGACTCCGACGAGATGAACACGACGCGCCCCCAGCTGCGGTCCATCATCCCCTTCAGGTAGTGGCGCGTGAGCCGCACGCCCGACATCACGTTGATCTCGAAGTAGCGCTCCCAGTCATCGTCCCCGGTGGTGAAAAGGTCGCCCGGTCCGAAAACGCCGAGGTTGTTCACGAGGATGTCCGCTTGCGGCACGGCTTGCGCCAGCGCATCGCAGCCCTCGCGCGTGCCGAGGTCGCCGGCGAATCCCTGCAAGCTCGCTTGCGGCGCTAACTTGCGGATGGTTTCGATGGCGCGGTCCACCGCTTCCTGTTTGCGTCCATTGACGATGGTCCGCGCCCCCGATGCGGCAATGCCGGTGGCGATCGCCAGTCCGATGCCGGCCGTGGATGCGCTGACGATAGCGGTCTTGCCCGATAGATCGATGTTCACTGTGCTGCTCCTTGTTGAAGTCGCGGCGAACCGGCCGCGGCCGGTCGTGCCGAAAAGCGCAAAGGGCGAAGTGTTCGAAGCGTCGAACTGAAAGTATCCCATCTATCCGGTTGTCCGTTTTCGCAGCAGGCGGCGCGCGGCGGGCGCGCGCGGTCGCTCGCATGCGCGTCGTTATAATGATTCGCTGTCCTTTCCCGGAGCTCCGAGCGCTCCTCGCCATGACATCCGACCACACCGATCCTGGCAACGAATCCCTCGAACTCGGCGGCTCCGTCTGGTTTCAGGCCGGCGCGCGCACGCTCGGCGGCGCGCCGCGAATCGCGCTGCTCGCGGCGATCGGCGAAACCGGCTCGATCACCAGCGCGGCGAAAGCGATCGGCATGAGCTACAAAGGCGCGTGGGACGCCGTCGACACGATGAACAACCTCGCCGGCGAGCCGCTCGTCGTGCGCCTGACCGGCGGCAAAGGCGGTGGCGGCACCACGCTCACGCCGCGCGCGATCAAGCTGATCGAGACGTTTCGCGCGGTCGAGCGCGAGCATCGGCGTTTTCTCGAACGCGCGGGCGCGGCAATCGAAGGTTTCGCGACGGATTGGGATCTGATCGGCCGCATCGGCGTAAAGACCAGCGCGCGCAACCAGTTCTACGGCACGGTGTCGACGATCACGCGCGGCACGGTCAACGACGAAGTCTCGCTGACGCCGCCTGGCGGCCACACGATCGTCGCCGTGCTCACGCATGAGAGCACCGAGACGCTGGGCCTCGTCGAAGGCGCGGCGGCGTTCGCGTTGATCAAGGCGTCGTGGGTCGTGCTGCTCTCGAGGACGCAAGCGGCGCGCCGCTCAGGCTGTCGGCGCGCAATCAGTTGCGCGGCACCGTGCAAAGCGTGAAGCGCGGCGCGGTGAATGCCGAGGTATCGCTGGCGCTTGCGGGCGGCGCGGTCGTGACCGCGGTCGTCACCAATGAGAGCGTCGATGCGCTCGATCTCGCGGAAGGCTCGAATGCTGTCGCGGCGTTCAAGGCATCGAGCGTGATACTCGGGGTGAAGGATTGAGCGCTGGACGAACGCCGGCGGCACAAGCGGACGCCGACCAGCGCCGCATGCCCGTCCACGTCAGGGCGCGCTCGGCGCGTAGCCGGCGAACGGCTGATTCTCGCGCACGCAGCCGTCGCTGACTTGCACGACCTGATCGCCGAACGCGGCGACATCCTCGGGATCGGGCGTGATCAACACCATCGGAATATGGAGTCGCGTTTGCCGCTCCGACAGCTCGTTGCGCATGCGCTGGCGCAATGCGCTGTCGAGTGCGGAAAAGGATTCGTCCAGCAACAGCAGGCGCGGTTGCGTGACGAGCTACCGCGCCAGCGCCACGCGCTGCTTTTGTCCGCCCGACAACTGCACCGGATGATTGTCCGCGACGCTCTTCAGTTCCAGCGCGCGGAGCCAGTAATCGACTTGCGGATGCGGATGCGCATGCCGCGTGCGCGGATTGAGCCAGCCCCGCTGCAAGCCGAAGCCGATGTTTTGCCGCACGTTCAGATGCGGAAACAGCGCGTAGTCTTGGAAGAGGTAGGCGATCTTGCGCGCCTGCGGTTTCAGATCGACACCGCGCGCGCTGTCGAACAGCGCGTCGCCATGCAGCGTGATCGCGCCTTCGTCGGGGCGCAAGAGACCGGCGATCGCCTGCAAGGTCAGACTCTTGCCCGCGCCGGACGGGCCGAACAGCACCAGGCGTTGCGTGGTCGCCCTGAACGACACGTCGAGCGTGAAGCGGCGCTCGGCGCTCCCGAAGGTCTTGCGGATGTCGACGGCGAGCGGCATGTCAGCGCGAACTCAACAGCGTGTGCTGCGGCACCAGACGGCCCGCGAGCAGCAGGATCACGACGCACGTCACCGAGGTCCGGAGCACGAGGAAATTCGCGGTGCTGTCTTCGCCGGCCTGCACGGCCGAGTAGACCGCCACCGAGAGCGTCTGCGTGCGGCCCGGCAGATTGCCCGCGATCATCAGCGTCGCGCCAAATTCGCCGAGCGCGCGCGCGAACGCCAGCAGGCCGCCGGCGAGAATGCCGCGTGTGGCGAGCGGCAGGGTCACGCGAAAGAACAGCGCTATTTCACTGACGCCGAGCGTGCGTGCGGCCCGCTCGAGTTGCGGATCGACGGATTCGAACGCGGCGCGCGCCGATTTCAGCACCAAAGGAAACGCCACCACCTTCGAAGCGATCACCGCGCCCTGCCACGTGAACACCAACTGGATATCGAAGCGGTCGAGCCCCGCGCCGATCACGCCGCGCCGGCCGAGCAGCACGAACAGGTAGTAGCCGAGCACCGTGGGCGGCAGCACGAGCGGCAGCATCAGCAGCGAATCGATTACATCGCGCGCGCGGCAGCGCCAGCGCGACAAACCGAAGCCCGCCGCGACACCGAACACCAGATTGGGCGCAGTGGCTCAGCCCGCCACTTTCAACGACAGCAGGAGCGGAATCCAGGCCTGTTGCATGAGCGTGCGCGATCCCGGTGACGTGAATGCGCGTTAGTGCGCGGGCCTGAAGCCGTACTTCGCGAGCACCGCCTGGCCGGCCGGCGAAAGCACGAAGTGCATGAACGCCTGGGCGTCGGCGGCGTGACGGCTGCCTTCGACCTGTGCGATCGGATACGTAATCGGCGTTTGCGTCGACACGTTCAGCGCGACCTTGACCTTGTCCGGCATGACCGCGGCGTCGGTGCTGAACACGAAGCCGGCGTCGACCTCGCCGCGCGCCACGTAGTCGAGGCTCTGACGCACGTTCGACGCCAACACGGCCTTCGCGCTCACCGCGTCCCACACGCCGGCGGCCTGCAGCACGCCCTGCGTATAACGGCCGACCGGCAACGATACTCATGCCGATGATTCAGCCACGCTAATGAAGCATGTGTGAAGCAGCGGGAACGCGTCAGACTTTGGACGTTTGCGGCGGCGCGAGCGTGTTGAGCGTCTGCGAGAGTGGCTCGATCGCGGCCGGGCGGACATCGCGCACGGCCTTCCACTTCGCGCGAATGAACGGCCTGTCGTGGCCGGACACCTTCAATGCGATGTGCGTGACCCAGCGCTGGGTCGGCACGTGCACGCCGTGCATCAGCACGGCGAGAACCAGCATGCTGACGGCGACGGATAAAGCCGACAGACGGCCCGGCTCGATATTCCACGCCATGCGCACGAACAGCAATGCGGCCAGCGCACCGGTCAAGCAACCGGTGACGGCCTCGGACGGTGAGTGAGCGCTCAGCACGACGCGCGACAAACCCACGGCGATACCTGCAGCCAGCCCGACCAAAACGCCGAGCAGACGAATCGCCGGGCGCGCCGGCAGCAGCATCAGAAACAAAGCGACCGGATAGACGGCGGTAGACAACATGGCATGGCCGCTGACGCCGGTGAAATCCAGCTCGCGCACGCCTACACCCCAGCCGAGGAACGCCAGCTTGGTCACGGTGACGACGCCGATGGCCGCGCCGAGCAACAGCAGCCAGCCAGCCGCCATGCGCCACGAGTAGCCGAGCGCCAGCCAGAGGGCGACGGCGAACGCGAGCGGCAGAGTCATGCCGGCCCCGCCGAGACTGGTGATCGAATACCACAGATGAATAGGTAAATCGGGCATGGCAGGAGTGAGTGCGACCTGGGGTCGCGTAGCATCAGGTTGGTGAATAAATCAACGCGCGCGGCGCGAAGCGTCGACGCGGAGTAAGCCCGCGCATCCATTGATTCATCCGCCAGTATAGACGGGTGTGACAGTGCGGTCTCGCCGCGCGCGGCGCAGTTGGGCCGCCGCGCTGGCCAACGGACGCTGGCTCGCGAACGCGCTTGCAGCGGTTTGACGCCAGGGAGGCTACGAGGTTCGCCCAGCGGAAATTTAGAGTGGGGTGCTCTTCCAGGACGGCAGCATCGCATGCGGATTGATGTTATTGTGCATTGCACAAGAAGCATCGCTGCATTTTATCGAACAATCCTGTCCCTTTTTGCGAGGTCATTCGCCGATGGCAAAAAGTCTATCGAAAATCTGGCTGCGCGGTCTGAAGCGCTTGCTCGCCATTCAAACCGAGCACGCCCAAAAAACCACCAAGCGCATCACGGCGCGGCCCACGCGGGCGGCCACCACCAAGCCGTCCGCCAAGGTTCATCCGGTCAAACCGACGGCTGCGCTGCGCACCCCTGTGAAGCGCGAGGTGCCGCGCGCCGCCGCCCGCGAGTCGCGGGTGCGCCCGCGCGCGTCGGCGTGGACCAGCGGTTCGTGGACCCGCTCGTTCCATTCCGCGCCGGCAGCGCCGGGGCGGCTCGTCAATCATCTTCAATACGGGTTGTATGTCCCGACGGGTCATGCGCTCGAGGCGATGCCGTTGGTCGTGATGCTCCACGGCTGCACGCAATCGGTCGACGAATTTGCCGAAGGCACGCGGATGAACGTGCTGGCGGATCGCTACGGTTTTGCGGTGGTCTATCCGGAGCAGTCGAAACACGCGCACTCGCACCGCTGCTGGCACTGGTACGACGCCGGCGAAACCGCCGGCGGGGCTGAGGCGCTCGCGGTGGTGTCGCTGGTCGATGCGCTGGTGGCGGAGCATGGATTCGATCCCGAGCGCGTGTATGTCGCCGGAATCTCTGCCGGGGCGGGGCTGACGGGGCTCCTGGCCCTCAAATATCCAGGACGTTTTGCCGCGGTCGCGCTCCATTCCGGCCCGGCTCTCGGCGAAGCCCGCTCGGGCATTACCGC
The DNA here is from genome assembly GCF_046026895.1 of Paraburkholderia sediminicola. GTDB lineage: Bacteria > Pseudomonadota > Gammaproteobacteria > Burkholderiales > Burkholderiaceae > Paraburkholderia > Paraburkholderia sediminicola_C. The sequence goes on along the minus strand of NZ_JAQQEU010000025.1, from coordinate 31,495 downwards.
GATGGACGTGATGCGGCGCGGCGCTCGCCGCGAGCCGGTGGCGCTCGCCGACGAGGTGGTCGACGTGGCCAACTACCCCGGCATGCCGGCGCTCATCATCCACGGCGACGCAGATCACGTTGTCGCGCCGGTCAATGCCGACCAGCTTGCGGCGCAATTTCTCCGCCTGAATCGGATCGTCGATGCAAACGGCGCACGCAAATCCGGCGAAGTGCGGGAAGAGCGCAAGGGCGGTGTGGTGACGCGCGATCACGTGCGCAGCGGGCGCCGCGTAGTGCGTCTGTGCCGCGTGCAGGGGCTCGCCCATGCTTGGAGCGGCGGTGACGACGCGGTGCCGTTTCACTCCGCCAAAGGTCCGGACGCAAGCGCGATGGTGTGGGAATTCTTCAAGCACCAGCGCCGCACAGGCGCTACCCGGACCGCTGAAAGTGCCGCCGCAGCGGCCTCCTGAGGGCGACGGCGAGATTGGAGCAACACTTCGAAATGAACAGTGGCGTGATCCTAGGGTTTTCCCTATAATAGGGGTTATCACCTAGGCGTTAACGCCTGAATTCATTGCCGAGGTTCTTCATGTATCTGCTTAGCCGCCTGTTTCTGCTTCTGACCAAGTCGCCCGACCAACTCGCGAAAGAACGCGCTGATGCCTACTTGGCTGAGGCGACCGATCTGTACGATCTCGAATTCCGCATGCGCAAGCTGGACCAGGAAGTTAATGTCCGCCAACCGTCGTGGATGAGCCAGCACTAAGCTGAGCAACCCAAAACATCGGCGCATAGTGAAACGCCGGCGATGCGCCGGTCAGGCTGTCATCGAGAAGAAGTGTTCATCCGGCTTCAGACCGCCGGATTCAAATGCCACAGCGCGTGATTCAGCACCTGCCGGTGCCGATCAAATGACGTAAGCGAGCGCTCACTTGCCGAAACGGGCCAGTGTACGCGCGCGCGCTTCTGCGTGATCGACAATTGGCCGCGGATAGTCCTTACCCAACTCCACACCGAATTCCGCGAGCCGCTCGGCGCCGGCCAGCCACGGCGCGTGAATCCACTTGGCCGGCAGCTTCGCAAGCTCGGGCAAATAGCGTTTGATGAACCGGCCCTCGGGATCGTATTTCTCGGATTGCGTGATCGGGTTGATGATCCGGAAATACGGCTGCGCGTCGCATCCCGTCGACGCCGCCCACTGCCAGCCACCGTTATTCGCCGAAAAGTCGAAGTCGTTCAGTTGTTCGGCGAAGTAGCGCTCGCCGAGCCGCCAGTCCACGCCCAGATCCTTCACCAGAAAACTCGCCGTCACCATCCGCAGACGGTTGTGCATGTAGCCGGTGCGGTTCAGTTGCAGCATCGCGGCATCGACCAGCGGGTAGCCGGTGCGGCCATCGCACCACGCGGCAAATGCCTCGTCGGCCTGCGGGCCTCGCTCCCAGCGCAGCCGGTCGTACTCTGCCTTGAACGACGCGCCACTCGCGAGGCGCGGATGGTGCGCGAGAATCGTGAAGTAGAAATCGCGCCAGATGAGTTCCGACAGCCAGACGGCCGCGCCTTGCCCGTCGGGTTGCAACGACATCTCGTGGGCAAGGCGCGCGAGCGTGCGGATCGAAACCGTGCCAAAGCGCAGATGCATCGACAGATAGCTCGGGCCCCTGGCGGCCGGGAAGTCGCGCCGCTCCGCGTAGCTGTCGATGCGGGTCGTGAAATCGTCGAGCAGACGTTGCGCGCCGCTCATGCCCGTGGGCATCTGCAACTCCGCGAGGTTGCTCGGCGCGAAGCCGAGTTGATCGAGCGTCGGCAATTGGCGGTTCAGGTTCGGCGGTGGCGCGTCCAGATGTTTCGCGTAGGTTTCCACCGGATACGGTTTCAGATCGAAAGCCGTCACTTGCTTGAGCCATGCGTTCTTGTACGGCGTGAACACCGTGAACGGCTTGCCCTGGCCGGTCACTATTTCGTCGCGTTCGAAAATCACCTGGTCCTTGAACGTCAGCCACTGGCGCCCGGCTTCGGCGAGCCGCTGATGCACTGTCTCGTCGCGCTCGATCGCGACCGGCTCGTAATCGTGATTCGCGAATACCGCGTCGACACCGAGTTGCTCGGCGAGTTTGGGCACGAGGTCGGCCGGATCGCCGTGCAGCACGATCAGGCCGCCGCCGTTTGCACGCAATGCGTCGTCCAGTTCGCGTAGCGCCGCGAGAATGAGTTCGATGCGGCGGTCCTGCACCGGGGTGTCCGAATGGCGAGCCTCCCAGGCGTCGATGAGCGGTTGCAGGATCGTCGTATCGAACACGAACGTGCACCAGACGCGCTCGCAATGCTTGAGCGCGTAGTAGAGCGCGGCGTGGTCCGTGCTGCGCAGGTCGCGGCGAAACCAGACCAGGCCGGTGTCGAAGGTGTCGTTCAGGCGGCGGACGCGTGTCATCGGGGTGGTCGGTGAGGTGAGGGGTTTGCCACCGTGGATTGCAAATTGAAAGCGAGGGCGGCGCGGACCGGAGACGCAGATTGCGTGCCGCGTTCACCCATGCATCAGCGCCCGCCCCTATTTTGCAGGGTGCGGGCGCTGGTTGCGGCGGGCGGCGGTTCTGCCGCAGCGCTGCGGCGATTCATCGGTGCTTCATCGATACTGCCGCTTACGCAATATGCAGACGCACCGCGACGTTGTTGCGAGTAGCGTTCGAATACGGGCACACCTCATGCGCCGCGTCGACCAGTTCCTTGGCCGCGTCAGCGGGCAGGCCCGGCAGCGAGATGCGCAGGTCGATGTCGAGCGCGAAGCCGCCTTTGTCGTTCGGACCGATGCCCACTTGCGCGGTCACTTGCGTGTCGGCCGGCAATGTCTGCTTCTTCTGGCCTGCGACGAATTTCATCGCGCTCAGGAAACACGCCGAATAGCCAGCCGCGAACAGCTGTTCCGGATTGGTGCCCACTGCGCCATTGCCGCCCAGTTCACGCGGTGCGGCCAGCTTGACGTCCAACGCATTGTCCGACGATACGGCGCGGCCGTCGCGGCCACCGGTGCTCGTTGCGCTTGCTTTGTAGAGGATGTTCACGGTGTTGCTCCTTGTCTGGGTTGTGCTGGATCGACTGCGGTTGTCAGGGTCTGCATGCTTGCCGCCGTTTGCTTGCCGCCGGTCTGGCGGTGCGCTATCGGAGCGGCATGTCGTTAAGATAGTACACAAATAATTTGTGTGCAAACTAATTTTTGTATCGACACGATAGCTTGCCTTTTGCAGCAGGCAGGCGGGCGGGCTATTGATCCATGTAGTCGTTGAGCGTGGCGCGCAGGCGGGTCAGGTCGTCGCGCAGACGCAGCAGGAATTCCGGCGTCTGCTGGGTCGCGCAGAAGATTTCCGCGGGCACTTCGCGCGCCTGGCGCTTTAGTGCCGTGCCGGCCTTGGTGAGCCGGATATAGACGAGCCGCTCATCGTCGACGCCACGCACGCGTTCCAGCAGGCCTTGCGTTTCGAGGCGCTTGAGCAGCGGCGTGACCGTCGCCGAGTCGAGATTCAGGCGCGCGGCCATGTCCTTGACGGTGACGTCGTCGCCCTCCCACAGCACCAGCATCGTCAGATATTGCGGATACGTGAGGCCCAGCTTCTCGAGCAACGGCTTGTACGCTTTCGTCATGGCAAGCGAGGTCGAGTAGAGGGCGAAACAGAGTTGCTCGTCGAGCGTGAAGGGCAAAGTGGGGCGCTGGGTCATGGTGCATCTCGCGTAAAAAGAGCGTGCAAATGGATTGCGTGCAAACCATTGTGCCGCAATTCACTGCGGCTTGACGAGTGCTGCTGGGGATCGGGCGAAACGCAGACGCCGGGCGCCGCGTGTGGGAACGAGCGCGGGCGCCAGAACGGCGCCCGCGCCTGAGCAGCATTCAAGCCGCCGGGGTGGTCGGCAGGTCCGGTGCCGTGGGCGTTTGCACGCCGAAGCAGCCGCGATAAGTCGCGTAGAACGAGCAGTACAGCATGGTCGTGACGATCATCGTGGCGGGCATCAGGATCGCGAACGCGAAGTCGGCCGCGCCCAGCGCCTGCATCAGCGCGGACAGGCCGATCGATACCGTTACCGCAACGGCGAACCACAGCGCGCCGAACACGATGAACGCGCCACGATTGCGCCAGCAACTGACGACGCTAAAGAACATCGCCTTCACGGGCGGCACGTCATGCCACGCGACGAGAATCGGCGAGAACCAGAAGATCATGGCCACCGGAATATAGAACACGAGGGCCGCGATCACCGCGAGCGGAATGTTGCTGTTGGCAATTGCCTCCTGATCCATCGCGCCGCCGCCGCCGAGCATCACCTTCAGCAGCATGCCGCCGTCGGCGAGCGCCGAGCCGGCCAGCACGAGCCCCATCGCGACGACATACAGCACGCCGAGCACCAGCAGCCGCCTCGCGACCAGCGGGCCGTACGAATGAAAGCCGTCCACCAGGATGGTCGGGAACACCGGCTTGCCGGCGATCGTGTTGCGGCACGCCGCCATGAAGCCAACCGCGACGCCCGGAATGAACGCCAGCGGCAGCACGCCGCCGATCACCGGAATCTGCGACACGAGCGTCATGACCAGCAGATAGGTGAAGAACAGCGTGAGGAATGCGAGCGGGTTCTTGCGGAACAGCCAGATACCCTGCCGGAACCACACGTAGCCGGTTTTCGCGGGGACTTCGATCAGTTGCATGGGGTATGGATGCCTGGATGTGCAACGCCGGACAGGCGTTCGCGCAGAATGCGCTCGAAATGGCCGGGGTCGTGCGGCTTGAGCAACTCGGCCGCGCGCGGCAAATGAAAATCATACAGGCGCGAGACCCAGAACCGGTACGCGCCCGCTCGCAGCATATCGCCCCAGTGGCGGTTCTCTTCGCGGGTGAACGGGCGCACGGTCTGATAGGCGCGCAGCATGGCTTCGGTGCGCGCATCGTCCAGCTTGCCGGTGGCGAGGTCGACACACCAGTCGTTGACCGTCACCGCGACGTCGAACAGCCACTTGTCGCAACCGGCGAAATAGAAGTCGAAGAATCCGCCAAGGCGCACTTCATGGCCGGTGTCCGGCGCGGCGTGCGCGAACATCGCGTTGTCGCGAAACAGATCGGCGTGGCAAGGGCCCTCGGGCAGCGCGGCGTAATCGGCGGACGCGAAGAAGGCTTCCTGATACGCAAGTTCGGACGATAGCAGGTCGCGCTGCGCGCCTTCAAGAAACGGCAGGATGGTCGGCACGGTTTCCTGCCACCACGGCAGGCTGCGCAGATTCGGCTGGTAGCCCGTGTAGCCGCGTCCGGCGAGGTGCATGCGCGCCAGCATCTGCCCGACTTCGATGCAGTGCTCGACGCCCGGCGACAACTCCGGCGCGCCTTCGAGCTTGGTCACGATGGCCGCGGGCTTGCCGAGCAGCATGCCGAACAGCGCGCCGTCCTCGCGCGGCATCGGGTCCGGCACCGGCACGCGGTGCGAGGCCAGGTGGCGCATGAGGTCGAGGTAAAACGGCAGTTGTACGGCAGTCAGCTTTTCGAAAATCGTCAGGACGTATTCGCCGCGCGTCGTCGTCAGAAAGAAGTTGCTGTTTTCAATGCCGGACGAGATGCCACGAAACTCGACGACATCGCCGAGATCGTAGTGACGCATCCATTCTGCTAGTTGGGGTTCGTTGACAGCGGTGAAGACAGCCATGCGGGAAACGTCGGATCAGGTTGGTCGGGCTGGCGCGATGCGGCCAGTGCGATATGTGGCAAATGCGGTGCTGAAAAACGATGCTGAGCGCTGACGCTCAAGGCCGCGCAGCGAACGCGGCAGGGTGGCGCCGCATCGGGTGGGAAGCGCGGCGGCCACATCGGGCCGCCAAACCGACAGGCATCAATAGTGCAGATTCACCGACGGATAGCGCGTGCTTGGGTGGCCGTTGTCGTGCACGGTGGGCGACGTGTCGAGCGGCGCGCTCATCTGGTAGCGCGTGCCGAGATTCGAATGCACGTTGATTTCAACCGGCTTGCCCTTGTCGCGGTATTCGGTGATTTCAGTGCCGTTGCCGCTGCGCTCGTAAAAGCTCGGCGTGCGCGGTACGTTGATTTCGACCTTCGAGCTGGCCTGGGCGGCCGGACGATTGATCTTCACCAGATCGGGCAGACCGGCCCGTTCATTGGCGGACTGGGGTGCGTCGGCGGGCGGAGTGTCATCGACAGGCTGGGCAGCCATCGCGGCGTTGCCAAAGGCGAGGACCAGTGCAACGGCGACGGGAAGGAGCGGCTTCATGGTGATTCTCCAATATGGTGCCCCGATTCTAGCAAATCCAGCCTGGTGATCGGGCGCGGCGGCCTTATTTTGCGCCGCTTTCACGCGAAGCGCCCGCAATCTTGCGAACAGTGTGGCGGCATGTGTTGCAGGCACCGCCAGGTGATTTGGCGAACCCGTGTTCCGTGGTAATGTCGTCTCATCAATAGGGGCGAATGATGATGAACAACGATACCAATCAACGCGCGGTGCAGACTCCCGCCAACAGCTTCCCAACCGAATCGTTCGACGACGCGACCGAGGCTGTCACCCGCCTCTCGGCGATCTACGAAGCGAACACCTCGTTTCTGCGCGATGCGTTTGCGCGCTATCGCCGCAACGAAAAGTTCGAGCGCCGCGTGCGCGCCTGCTATCCGTTCGTGCGCGTGTGCACCGAAGTCAACACGCATGTCGACTCACGCCGCTCGTACGGTTTTGTCGCCGGTCCGGGCGTGTTCGAAACGACCGTGACGCGGCCCGATCTGTTCGGCGACTACTATCGCGAGCAGTTGCGTCTGCTGGCGAAGAACCATCATGTGCAGATCGAGGTCGGCGTGTCGGACCAGCCGATCCCGATTCATTTCGCGTTCGCCGAGGGCATTCATCTCGAAGGCGATCTGGACCGCGAGCGCCTGTTCCTGATGCGCGATGTGTTCGATACACCGGACCTCGCACTGCTCGACGACCGCATTGTCAACGGCACGTATGAGCCGGCGCCGGGCGAGCCGCATCCGCTCGCGCTGTTCACGGCGGCGCGCGTCGATTTCTCGCTGCATCGGCTGAAGCACTACACGGCTACATCGCCCACGCATTGCCAGAATTACGTGCTGTACACGAACTACCAGTTCTATATCGACGAGTTCGTCAAACTCGGCCGCACGATGATGGCTCATACCGACGACGCCGAACTGCGCGCCTATCGCTGCGAATACACGTCGTTTGTGGAGCCCGGCGACGTGGTCACGTACAACGAGAATCTCGGCGAACAGTCGCAGGAAGGCACGGCGCCGCCGCGTCTGCCGCAAATGCCCGCGTATCATCTGAAGCGCGCGGACGGCAGCGGCATCACGATGATCAACATCGGCGTCGGGCCGTCGAACGCGAAGACCATCACCGATCACATCGCCGTGCTGCGTCCGCATGCGTGGATCATGCTCGGCCACTGCGCGGGTCTGCGTAATACGCAACGCCTCGGCGACTACGTGCTCGCGCACGGCTATGTGCGCGAGGACCACGTGCTCGATGCCGACCTGCCGCTGTGGGTGCCGATTCCGGCGCTCGCCGAAGTGCAGGTGGCGCTGGAGCGCGCAGTCGCGCAGGTCACGCAGCTGGACGGTGTCGAGTTGAAGCGCGTGATGCGCACGGGCACGGTGGCGAGCGTGGACAATCGCAACTGGGAGTTGCGCGATCATCGCGAGCCGGTGCAGCGGCTGTCGCAAAGCCGCGCGATCGCACTCGACATGGAAAGCGCGACGATCGCCGCGAACGGCTTCCGCTTCCGGGTGCCTTACGGCACCTTGCTATGCGTGTCGGACAAGCCCCTGCATGGCGAATTGAAGCTGCCGGGCATGGCGGATCAGTTCTACCGCGCGCAGGTCGATCAGCATCTGCAGATCGGCGTGAAGGCGATGGAGATATTGCGCACGAACGGGTTGCATCGTTTGCATAGTCGTAAGCTGCGCAGCTTCGCTGAAGTGGCGTTTCAGTAAGCGCGGCGTTGGCGGGCAGTTCGTGCGTGCCGGTGTAATGCGTCTGAGAGCGGCCCTGGTTCAGCCGGCTTACGTTAGAGAGTCGCGTTAGAGCTGCCCGAACCCCGTGAGCCCGATCAAACTGCCAGCAGCCAGCAGCCACAACGGATGAACCCGCGTCTTCAACGCCATTACGGCGGTGAACACGGTGATCGCCCACGCAATCGCGGTGGGGTTCGACGCTTCGGCGATCAACGCCGCGCTCGCCGCGATGATGCCGGCCGTCACCGGCATCAATCCCAATTGCGCGTAGCGTCGCCACGGACGGTCCTTGAAGCGGTCCCACGCGTGCAGCGCGATGATCGTCACGAGCGATGACGGCCCGAACTTGGCCACCGACGTCACCAGCATTCCCGCCCAGCCGGCCACATGCCAGCCGATCAGCGTGACGATCATCAGGTTCGGGCCGGGCGCGGCCTGCGCGAGCGCGAATAGCGCGCTGAATTCGCTGGCGGGCATCCAGTGATGCACGTCCACCACCTGACGTTGCATCTCCGGAAGGATCGTATTGCCGCCGCCGAACGCGAGCAGCGAAAGCTGACTGAAGATCGCGGCAAGCGAAACAAGCGTGTCGTTCATCGTGCGCTCCTCGCTGCGAGGTAGATGCTGAGCGGCGTCAGCACCAGCATGGTCGGCAGAAGCGGCAGCCGCAGGATCGCAATCGCGACGAAGCCGAGCGCGGCGATGAGTGCGGCGAGCGGCCTGTTGCGCAACGGCAGCACGATCCTGACGGCCATCGAGATCAAAAGGCCGGCCGCGGCCGCGGCGAGACCGGCGAACAGATGGCGCACGTGCGGGTCGTTTTGCGTGTGTTCGTAGACCACGCCAAGGCCGATCACCACCAGCGAAGGCCCCGCGATCAACCCAAGCAAGCCGGCCAGCGCGCCGGGCACGCCGCGAAAACGCATGCCCATCGCGACTGAAAGATTGATTACGTTGCCGCCCGGCAGGAATTGGCACAGGCCGAGCAGGTCGGTGAATTCCTCGGCGCTCAGCCAGCGGCGCTGTTCGACCAGCGTGCGGCGCGCGAGCGGCAATGCGCCGCCGAATGAGATCAGCCCAAGGCCGAGAAAGCCGCCGAAAATTTCGCGCAGCGTCGGTGTGGGCGCAAGTGAGGCCTCGGGGGATGAAAGATTGTGGTCCATGTCGCTTACTAGCTTCCAGTTCAAGCTCAGGAGGTTAGCGCCGAACCGGCGGCGAGCAAAACGGTTTTTGCGCATGACCGCAAGCGCGATGCGAAGGGCACGGTGAAACGAAAGCGGGCAGCCCGAAGGCTGCCCGCCAGAATCAACGTACCGGGTTCAGTGCATCACATCACAGGTAGAACATCCGGTCCTCATCCGACTTGGCCGGATGAGGCTCGGCTTCTTCACGGTCTTCGTAGAACTTCAGCACCGCTTCGAGCACCTGGTCCGGATCGTCGATCACCTGCATCAGGTCCATGTCGGTCGGATTGATCAGGCCCATCGGCGTGAGCGAGCTCTTGAACCAGGCAAGCAGGCCTTCCCAGAACTCCGCGCCGACCAGGATGATCGGCACATGGCGCGACTTCTTGGTCTGGATCAGCGTGAGCACTTCGGCGAGTTCGTCCAGTGTGCCGAAGCCGCCCGGCATCACGATCACCGCGTCCGAGTTCTTCACGAACGTGACCTTGCGCGTGAAGAAGTGGCGAAAGCGCAGCGAGATGTCCTGCCATTGGTTGCCCGATTGCTCGTGCGGCAGTTCGATGTTCAGGCCGACCGAAGGCGCCTTGCCCGCATGCGCGCCCTTGTTGGCCGCTTCCATGATGCCGGGGCCGCCGCCGGAGATCACCGCGAAGCCGGCGTCCGACAGCTTGCGCGCAATTTGCGTAGCGAGTTTGTAGTACGGCGAATTAGGTTTCAGGCGCGCCGAACCATAGATGCTGACGGCCGGGCGAATCTCCGAGAGGTACTCGGTCGCCTCGATAAACTCTGCCATAATCGTGAACATCTGCCACGATGCGCGGGCCTTCTTGGCCGTTGCGCGCTCTTGATCTGCGAGTGATCGCAGACTCGGAATCACTTTTCTCTTAGTCATAATGCCTGAAGAACGAAGCCTTGAAGGTAAGACCCTGCTATTGGTCGACGGTTCGAGTTATCTGTACCGGGCCTACCATGCGATGCCTGATCTGCGCGGCCCCGGGGGCGGTCCGACGGGTGCGCTCTACGGGATGATCAACATGCTGCGGCGCATGCGCAAGGAAGTCACAGCAGAGTATAGCGCGTGCGTGTTCGACGCCAAGGGCAAAACATTTCGCGACGACTGGTATCCCGACTACAAGGCGAATCGTCCGTCGATGCCGGACGACCTGTCGCGCCAGATCGAGCCGATTCATGTGGCCGTGCGCGCGCTCGGCTGGCCGCTGCTGATGATCGAAGGCGTCGAGGCCGATGACGTGATCGGCACGCTCAGCACCGCGGCGGAACGGCGCGGCATGAACGTGATCGTGTCGACTGGGGACAAGGATCTGGCGCAGCTCGTGTCGGATCATGTCACCCTCATCAATACGATGACCAACGAAAAGCTCGACCGCGCCGGAGTGATCGCCAAGTTCGGCGTGCCGCCGGAGCGCATCATCGACTACCTGTCGCTGATCGGCGATACCGTCGACAACGTGCCGGGCGTCGAGAAATGCGGGCCGAAAACCGCGCTCAAATGGCTCACGCAATTCGACTCGCTCGATGGCATCGTCGCACATGCGGACGAGATTAAAGGTGCGGTAGGAGACAATCTGCGGCGTGCGCTCGATTTCCTGCCGATGGCGCGCAAGCTCGTCACCGTCGAGCGCAATTGCGATCTGACCGACCATATCGCGTCGATCGAGGAAAGCCTGCCAAGCCGGCCCGAATCGCGCGAGGAACTGCGCGACGTATTCACGCGCCACGGCTTCAAGACCTGGCTGCGCGAAGTGGAAATCGCGGACGCGGTGGAAGGCCCGGAAACCGACGTGCCGCCGGCCCTGTCGGTGGATCACGAGCGGCACTACGACACCGTGCAGACGTGGGAGCAGTTCGACGCATGGCTCGAAAAAATCAACGCGGCTGAACTGACCTCGTTCGATACCGAGACCACCGCGCTCGATCCGATGACGGCGCAGATCGTGGGCTTGTCGTTGTCGGTGCAAGCCGGCCGCGCCGCTTATGTGCCGCTCGCGCATCGCGGCCCGGACGCGCCCGTGCAACTGCCGCGCGACGAAGTGCTCGCGAAGCTCAAGCCGTGGCTGGAAAGCGCGGAACACAAGAAGGTCGGTCAGCATCTGAAGTACGACGAACAGGTGCTGGCGAACTACGGCATCGAAATGCGCGGTATCGAACACGACACGCTGCTGCAATCGTACGTGCTCGAATCGCATCGCACGCACGACATGGACAGCCTCGCGCTGCGCCATCTCGGCATCAAGACGATCAAGTACGAAGAGGTCGCGGGCAAGGGCGCGCAGCAGATCGGCTTCGACGAAGTGGCGTTGGACAAAGCCGCCGAATACGCGGCGGAAGACGCCGACATCACGTTGCGTTTGCATCAGGCCTTGCATCCGCAGGTGATGGCGGAGAAGACGCTCGACTACGTCTACCGCGGGATCGAAGTGCCGACCTCGCGTGTGTTGCGCAAGATGGAGCGCACGGGCGTGCTGATCGATGCGGAAAAGCTGCGTCAGCAAAGCAGTGAAATCGCCACGCGTTTGATCCAGCTCGAAGGCGAGGCGTACACGCTGGCCGGCGGCGAATTCAATCTGGGCTCGCCTAAGCAGATCGGCCAGATTTTCTTCGAGAAGCTGGAGCTGCCGGTGGTGAAGAAGACCCCGAGCGGCGCGCCGTCCACCGACGAAGAAGTGCTGCAGAAGCTCGCGGAAGACTATCCGCTGCCGAAGATCCTGCTCGAGCACCGTGGTTTGTCGAAGCTGAAGTCGACCTACACGGACAAGCTGCCGCGCATGGTCAACGCGCAAACGGGCCGCGTGCATACGAATTACGCACAGGCCGTGGCGGTGACGGGGCGTCTCGCGTCGAACGATCCGAACCTGCAGAACATACCCGTGCGCACCGGCGAGGGCCGCCGGATTCGTGAAGCGTTCATTGCGCCGCCGGGGCACAAGCTCGTTTCGGCCGACTACTCGCAGATCGAATTGCGCATCATGGCGCACATTTCCGGCGACGAATCGTTGCTGCGCGCGTTCTCGCAAGGGGAAGACATCCACCGCGCCACCGCGGCGGAAATCTTCAGTGTCACGCCGCTCGAAGTGTCGAACGATCAACGGCGCGTGGCCAAGGTCATCAACTTCGGCCTGATCTACGGCATGAGCGCGTTCGGTCTCGCGTCGAATCTCGGCATTACGCGCGACGCGGCCAAGATGTATATCGACCGCTACTTCGCGCGTTATCCGGGCGTCGCGCGCTATATGGACGAAACGCGTCTGAGCGCGAAGGCCAAGGGCTACGTCGAAACGGTGTTCGGCCGCCGCCTGTGGCTGCCGGAGATCAACGGCGGCAACGGCCCGCGCCGCCAGGGCGCCGAGCGCGCCGCGATCAACGCGCCGATGCAAGGCACGGCCGCCGACCTTATCAAGCTGTCGATGATCGCGGTGCAGAAGTGGATCGAAGACTCGAAGATCGGCACGCGCATGATCATGCAGGTGCACGACGAACTGATTCTCGAAGTGCCGGACGCCGAATTGTCCGATGTACGCAAGCGCCTGCCCGAGTTGATGTGCGGGGTCGCCGACCTGAAAGTGCCGCTGGTCGCCGAAGTGGGCGCCGGCCTGAACTGGGAGGAAGCGCATTGACGCGCGGGTGACAACGCGCGATATCGTCGTGCGCATGTCACACATGCGAATTGATGGCTTGTGACAATCCGTGCTGCTCGCGGACAATCGCTGAAACACGGCGCGCTGGCTGCGCGCCGTTTGCGACGCATAATTCATCGGCAAACACGGAGAGTGCAATGCATCGATTTATCGTCGTTGGCGGGGGTGCGGGAGGGCTGGAACTGGCGACCCGGCTGGGTGATCGCTATGGAGCCGGGAAAAGCAAGAGCGGCGCGCGGGCGCAGATCACGCTCGTCGACCGTAATCCCACGCATATCTGGAAGCCGCTGTTGCATGAAGTGGCGGCCGGCAGCATGGACCCGTTCACGCAGGAACTCGAATACGCGGCGCAAGCGCGCTGGCATGGCTTCGAGTTTCAGCAGGGCGAGCTGACCGGGCTCGATCGCACGAACAGGCGCCTGACGCTCGGCCCCGTGCTCGACGAAGACGGCGCCGAGCTGCTGCCCGAACGCGAGCTGGAATACGACACGCTGGTCGTCGCAATCGGCAGCACCACGGCGTTCTTCGGTGTGAAAGGCGCGGCGGAATTCTCCCTTGCACTCGACACGGTCGGCCAGGCCGAGCGGTTCCGCAAGCGTCTGATCGCGGCCTGTATGCGCGCCGAGCATCAGGTGCATGAGCCTGTCGAATCGCGACCGGGACCCGGCACGTCGACATCTGGTGAGCCGCGCATCCAGGTGGCGATTGTCGGCGGCGGGGCAACGGGGGTCGAACTGTCGGCGGAATTGCGCAACACCGCGCAGGTGCTGTCCGCGTATGGTCTGCATAAGCTCGATCCCCGGCATGACGTCGGCATCGTATTGATCGAAGCGGGGCCGCGTATTTTGCCGGCCTTGCAGGAGCGCGTCTCGACGGCGACCGCCGAACTGCTCACCAAGCTCGGCGTGAAGCTGATGATCGGCGAAACGGTGGCCGAGGTCGCGCCCGGCATCATCCGCACCGCGAGCGGGCATACCGTGCGCGCGGATCTGACGGTGTGGGCGGCGGGCATCAAGGCGCCGCCCGTCTTGAGCCAGCTCGACGGCCTGACGGTCAACCGGCTGGGGCAGCTCAACGTGCGCCGCACGCTGCAAACCGAAATCGACGACAACATCTTCGCGCTCGGCGATTGCGCCGCGTGTCCGTGGCCGGGCAACGAGCGCAACGTGCCGCCGCGCGCGCAGGCGGCGCATCAGCAGGCGAGCTTCTTGCTGAAAGCGTTGGCGGCGCGGCTCGACAACAAGCCGCTGCCGGAATTCACTTATCGCGACTTCGGCTCGCTGGTGTCGCTCGGGCACTTCAGCGCGGTCGGTAACCTGATGGGCGGGGTGATCGGCGGCAACATGCTGATCGAGGGGCTGTTCGCACGCTTCATGTACATGTCGCTGTACCGGCTGCATATCGCGGCGCTGCACGGCTACGCCCGCATGGTGCTCGACACCTTCGCGCACTGGCTGCGTCGCTCCACATTGCCGCGCGTCAAGCTGCACTGACGGCGCAGGCGACGGTTGATTCTGCAACAGGATGCGGGTGAGGCGTATCCTGTTGCCTCCAACAATCAATCGAGGAGCGCGCATGCTGAAACCCGAAATCGATAGCCTGGTTCCCCACGTTCCCTTCAATCGGCGCACCTTCATCAAGGCCGCGCTCGGCTCCGGTTTTGCGGCGGCCGTGCTGCCGGTCTCGGCGCAAACCATCCATACGGATAGCGACGGCCTCGAAGCCGGTGAAATTGCCGTGCATTCGGGCGGCACGCTGGTGCCGGCGTATCGCGCGCAGCCCAAGGGCAAGACGCATTTGCCGGTGATCATCGTGATCCATGAGGCGTTCGGTGTGCACGAGCATATCGCCGACGTATGCCGCCGTTTTGCGAAGCTCGGCTATCTGGCGATTGCGCCGGATCTGTTTGTCCGCGAAGGCGATCCGATGGTGTACCCGACTATCCAGCAGCTCAGCACGCAGATCCTCGACAAGGTACCTGACGAGCAGGCGCTGGCCGATCTCGACGCGACCGTCGCATGGGCGGGCGAGAATGGCGGCGATCTGAACCGGCTCGGGGTGAACGGTTTCTGTTGGGGCGGCCGCATCGCCTGGCTGTATGCGGAGCACAACCCGCGACTCAAGGCGGCGGTCGCATGGTACGGGCGCGTGGGCGGCGACCATACCGCGACCACGCCGGCGAATCCGCTCGACCGGGTTGGCGATCTGCATGCGCCGGTGCTGGGGCTCTACGGCTTGCAGGATCAGGGCATCCCGCAAGCCACGCTCGAGCAGATGAAGCAGGCCATCGCGCAAGGTCAGCAGGCGGGCCGTGGCTCGCAGTTCGTCGTGTACGACGATGCTGGCCACGCGTTTTTCGCGGATTACCGGCCGACCTATAAGAAGGCCGATGCAGAAGATGGCTGGCGCCGTACGCTAGTGTGGTTCAAGCAGCATGGGGTAGCTTGAGGCGCGTAGCCTGAAGCTTTCCGCCGGGCTGTCACGATGCACGATAAAAAGGCCGTCGCAACCGGCCGCTTCGGATCGGAACTCCATTCGCTCCACGAGCCCGCATACAGCGCCGCGCCATGCAGGCCCGCAATCTCCATGGCCAGAACGTTCACGCACGCCGTCACGCCCGAGCCGCATTGCAGCACCACATGCTCCGGCGGCGTATCGCCGAGCAGCGCATGAAATTCCTCGCGCAGCGTATGAGCCGGCTTGAAACGTTCTTCGGCGGTGAGGTTGTCCTTGAAGTAGCGGTTGAGCGCACCCGGAATGTGGCCGCCGACGCGATCGAGCGTCTCGTTCTCGCCGCGATAGCGGTCGGCCGCGCGCGCGTCGACCACCACGTGCTCCTTCGAGCCGAGATTGCGCTCGACCGTCTGTGCATCCACTGTGACGGAGAGCGGCGCGCCGGCCTTGAAGTCGCCCGTATTCTGGGCCGGCACGTCTTGCGTCAACGGCTGACCGGCGGCTTGCCATGCGGGCAGGCCGCCGTCGAGCAGCGCCACGGCGTCGTGTCCGAGCCAGCGCAGCAGCCACCATACGCGAGCGGCGTACATGCCGCCTTGCGCGTCATAAGCGACCACTTGCTGGCCCTGCTTCAGGCCGCGCGACTCCAGCGTCTCGACGAGGCGGGCACGATCCGGCAGCGGATGCCGGCCGTTCGCGCCGTTCTTCGGGCCGGACAGATCGCGATCGAGATGCAGGTAATGCGCGCCTGGCAAATGCCCGGCCAGATAGGCTTTCTCGCCCGCTTCGGTGTCGGTCAGATCGAAACGGCAATCGATCACGAACACGCTGCCCGGCGCGGCGGCGAGCCGCTCGGCGAGATTGGTCGCGGAGATCAGGGTGGTGTAGTGAGTGTGGGGCATGGCGTCTCCTCGATACGGGCGATGGCGGCTCCGTTCGGGCATGTGGCGCCGCGAACGGATGGCCGGGCTATCTTGTTAGTCTAAACAAAAAAAGACGGGTCGAAGCCCGTCTTTCCATGCGTCGGTACTGCTTGTGCGAGAGCCCGGACCAGTGTCCGGCCGAGCGGATCGAGCGCGCTCAGATCGCGCCGAGCTCGCGCCGCAAAAACTCGTGGAAGTGCTGCATGCCATCTTCCATTGGGCTCTGATACGGGCCGACCTGCGATTCGCCGCGTTCCATCAGCGCGCGGCGCCCGGCGTCCATACGCTCGGCGATCTCGTCGTCTTCGCGGGCCGTTTCCATATAGGCGGCGCGCTCGGCTTCGACGAAATCCCGTTCGAACAGCGCGATTTCCTCAGGGTAATAGAACTCGACCACGTTGGTGGTCTTCTGCGCGCCGCGCGGAATCAGCCACGACACCACCAGCACATGCGGATACCACTCGATCATGATGCCGGGGTAATACACCATCCAGATCGCGCCGAAGTCGGGCGGATTGCCGCCGCGGAAACGCAGCACCTCGTCGTGCCACTTGCGATAGGTCGGGCTGCCCGGCTGCTCCAGGTCTTTATGCACGCCAACCGTCTGGACGCTATACCACTCGCCGAACTCCCACGTCAGGTCGTCGCAATTGACGAAGCTGCCGAGGCCCGGATGGAACGGCGCGACGTGATAGTCCTCCAGATAGACCTCGATGAAGGTCTTCCAGTTGTAGTTGCACTCGTGCACTTCGACGTGATCGAACATGAAGCCCGAAAAATCGAAGTGTTTCCTGGTGCCGAGGCGCGCCAGGTCGCGCGCCACGTCGCGGCCCTGTGCTTCGAACAGCAGACCTTGCCAGTTTTGCAGCGGCGTGGCGCCGAGATTCAGGCAGGGGTTGTCCGCGAAATGCGGTGCGCCGAGCAGCTGGCCGTTCAGGTCGTACGTCCAGCGATGCAGGGGGCAGACGATGTTCTCCGTCTGGCCGCGACCGTTGAGCATGATGGCTTGCCGGTGGCGGCACACGTTCGACAGCAGTTCGACTTGCGACTGCTGGTTACGGACGAGCACGCGCCCCTCGCTTTCGCTGGGCAAGGCAAAATAATCCCCCGCTTCGGGCACCATGAGATCGTGGCCGATGTAACGAGGACCTTTCTTGAAAAGGGTTTCGATTTCGCGCGTTAAAAGCGCTTCGTCAAAGTAAGCCGTGACTGGCAGCTGGCTGTGAATAGACCGCAACTGCAATGCATTGCTCAGATTGGACATTCCCACTCCCGTGAAGACGTGAAAGCAGTGAACAACCCAACCATCGAAGATTCGATTTAGGGAGCCCGCGATTATACCCGTTTCCCCTGTGTCGGGGCGCTTAAGTCCCTGATTCGGGTCAAAAATGTCAGGAAAGTTCGGGATTTTCGCCGCAGACCGATCGTTTTTTTTCTGCGAGACTTCAGGGGCGGCGCGCGATGCGCACGCGCGACGCAGGCCGGCGAGCGGATCGGAAATGTCGCTTTTGCCGTAGAATGTCCGACTTGTTTTAATTTTGCGACTATTCATGGCGAAGACCGCGTCAAAAGATGTTGCTGCCGCGCCAGCCGAAGGCGTCGATACCACGCCGCTGCCGGAGAATTACGAAGCCGCGCAGGCCGAGCTGGAAGAGCTGGTGGCGCGCATGGAAGGCGGCAGCCTTAGTCTCGAGGAGTCGCTCACCGCGTACCGGCGCGGCGCGGCTCTGGTGGCGTTTTGCCAGCAGCAGCTCGAAAAGGTCGAGCAGCAGGTGCGCGTGCTCGACGGCGAGACGTTCAAGCCGCTGCCCATGAATACCGCAGGCACAGCCGCTACTGACAGCGGGGACGACCTATGACATTCGAACAATGGACGCGTGCGGTGCTCGAACGCGTCGAAGCGGCACTGGAACATTACCTGCCGGGCGCGGCCACCGAGCCCGCCCAACTGCATGAGGCCATGCGTTACGCGGTGCTGGGCGGCGGCAAGCGGGTTCGCCCGTTGCTGTGCCACGCCGCCGGCGAGCTGACCGGCGCGCGCGCCGAGTGCCTCGACGCGGCAGCGGCGGCGCTGGAAATGATTCATGTGTACTCGCTCGTGCACGACGACATGCCGTGCATGGACGACGACGCATTGCGGCGCGGCAAGCCCACGGTCCACGTCCAATATGACGAAGCCACGGCGCTGCTGGTCGGCGACGCGCTGCAGTCGCAGGCTTTCATCGCGCTGACTTCGGACGTGCTGGCCGCGCCACAGCAGGCTTCGCTCGTGCGTGAGCTGGCGCTTGCGAGCGGCTCGGTCGGCATGTGCGGCGGCCAGGCCATCGATCTTGCTAGCGTCGGCCACACGCTGACGCGCACGCAACTCGAAACGATGCACCGGATGAAGACCGGCGCGTTGCTGCGCGCCGCTGTGCGCATGGGCGCGCTGGCGGGCGAAGCGCCGGACGCGGAGGCGATGCGTTCGCTCGACGTGTATGCGGGCGCTGTTGGACTCGCGTTTCAGGTCGTCGACGACATTCTCGACGTCACGACCGACTCCGCGACGCTCGGCAAGACCGCGGGTAAAGACGCGAAGGACGGCAAGCCGACCTACGTGTCGATTATCGGGCTCGACGCGTCGCGGGCGCTCGCGGCCCAGCTGCGCAGCGACGCTCACGCCGCGCTTGCGCCATTCGGCGCGCGCGCGCAGCGTCTTGCCGAATTGGCCGACCTGGTGGTGAACCGGGTTAGCTGAACGCGAAAGCCCGCCGCCGCGCACCTTTTCTCCCCGGGGTGCATGTATGAAGTGCGGGCGCGTAAGTTTTCCTACAATGGAACGACGATGTACGACTTGCTGAAAACCATCGACGACCCGGCAGCCTTGCGCCGCCTCGATCGCCGCCAATTGCAACCGCTTGCCGACGAGTTGCGTGCCTTCGTGCTCGACAGCGTATCGCAGACGGGCGGCCATCTTTCGTCCAACCTCGGCACGGTCGAGTTGACCATTGCTCTGCACTATGTGTTCGACACGCCGCATGACCGGATCGTCTGGGATGTCGGCCATCAAACCTATCCGCACAAGATCCTGACGGGCCGCCGCGACCAGATGCACACGCTGCGTCAACTGGGCGGCATCTCGGGCTTCCCGAAGCGTGACGAGTCCGAATACGACACGTTTGGCACCGCGCACTCCAGCACGTCGATTTCGGCCGCGCTCGGCATGGCGGTCGCGAGCAAGCTGCAGGGTGACAACCGCATGGGGATCGCGGTGATCGGCGACGGCGCGATGACGGCCGGCATGGCCTTCGAGGCAATGAACAACGCCGGCGTCGAAGACGACGTGCCGCTGCTGGTGATCCTGAACGACAACGACATGTCGATTTCGCCGCCGGTCGGCGCGCTCAATCGCCATCTCGCGCGGCTGATGTCGGGCCGCTTCTACGCGGCCGCCCGCGCGGGCGTCGAACGTGTGCTGCGCGTCGCGCCGCCGATGCTCGATCTGGCTCGCAAGCTCGAAGAACACGCGAAGGGCATGATCGTGCCGGCCACGCTGTTCGAAGAGTTCGGCTTCAACTACATCGGTCCGATCGACGGTCACGATCTCGATTCGCTGATCCCGACGCTGCAAAACATCAAGGAACTGCGCGGTCCGCAGTTCCTGCACGTCGTGACGAAGAAAGGCCAAGGGTACAAGCTGGCCGAAGCCGATCCGGTCCTGTACCACGGCCCGGGCAAGTTCAATCCGGCTGAAGGCATCAAGCCGGCCACCACGCCGTCGAAGAAGACCTACACGCAGGCGTTCGGCGAATGGCTGTGCGATGCCGCCGAACTCGACGCACGCGTGGTCGGCATCACGCCGGCCATGCGCGAAGGCTCGGGCATGGTCGAGTTCGAAAAGCGCTTCCCGGACCGTTACTTCGATGTCGGCATTGCCGAGCAGCACGCGGTGACGTTCGCCGGCGGCCTGGCCGCGGACGGCATGAAGCCGGTGGTGGCGATCTACTCGACCTTCCTGCAACGCGCGTACGATCAATTGATCCACGACGTCGCGCTGCAAAACCTGCCGGTGGTGTTCGCGATCGACCGCGCGGGTCTGGTCGGCGCGGACGGCGCAACGCACGCGGGTGCTTACGACCTCGCGTTCATGCGCTGCATCCCGAACATGACCGTGATGGCCCCGTCCGACGAAAACGAATGCCGGCAGATGCTGTACACCGCGCTGCAGCAGCCGAACCCGACGGCGGTGCGTTATCCGCGCGGCGCCGGCACGGGTGTCGCAACCGTCAAGCAAATGGCCGCCTTGCCGATCGGCAAGGGCGAGATGCGTCGCGAAACGTCGCAGCCCGCGGGCAAGCGCATTGCGATTCTCGCGTTCGGCACGATGGTCGCGCCGTCGCTGGCGGCGGCCGAGCAACTGGACGCCACGGTCGCGAACATGCGCTTCGTGAAGCCGCTGGACGCCGGGCTGGTCCGTGAGCTCGCGGAGACACACGACGCCATCGTCACGGTCGAAGAAGGCTCTGTGATGGGCGGCGCGGGCTCGGCATGCGTCGAAGCGTTGCTCGAAACCGGAATCATGCGACCCGTGCTGCAACTGGGCCTGCCCGACCGGTTCATCGATCATGGCGACCCGGCCAAACTGCTTGCCGCGTGTGGCCTCGACGCCACCGGCATCGTCAAGTCGATTCGCGAACGCTTTCTGGCGAATGGCGTGGTCGGCGGTCAATCGTCGGTGAAGCGCGTCGCGTAAGGCTTCGCCGTCCGTCATGCCGCCGCGATGCGGTGGCGGCCGCCATCACCCACTCCCACTTGAAGCGATGGGCCTTCGGGCCCATCTTCCAACGCCGGCAGGGGCCGGCGTTGGCCGTTGCATGCACCGATCTGCACGGCCGCCGCTGAGAGCTCCCAAAACCTGTCGTTGCGTGACAGCCCCCAAGGGGCAACTCCCCGATCTCCCAAGGGACTTCCTTCGGGGCAGGGGCTCGCTTGGGCGCGGAAAACTTGGGACAGCCCCGGCGTTTTCTTGAAAGGACAAAAAGATGAATCAGATGAATCCCGCCTTTGTGATGCCCGACGTGCAAAGCACGCCCGACACCCGTCAGATCCCCATCCAGCGGGTTGGCGTCAAGGGCGTGCGTCATCCGTTGACGGTGCGCACACAAAGCGGCGAGGTGCAGCCGACTGTCGGCACGTGGAATCTCGACGTGCATCTGCCCGCTGAGCAGAAGGGCACGCACATGTCGCGTTTCGTCGCGCTGCTCGAAGAGAACAAGGCGCCGCTCGAACCGGTCACGTTCCGCACCATGCTGGCCGCGATGCTCGAAAAGCTCGAAGCCGAAGCGGGCCGCATCGAGGTGTCGTTCCCGTACTTCGTGAACAAGACCGCGCCGGTCTCGGGCGTGCAAAGCCTGCTCGACTACGAAGTCACGTTGACCGGCGACACCCGCAACGGCGCGACGCGCCTGTTCCTGAAGGTGCTGGTGCCGGTCACGAGCCTGTGCCCGTGCTCGAAGAAGATCTCGCAGTACGGCGCGCATAACCAGCGTTCGCACGTGACGATCAACGCTGAGCTGGTTGGCGACGTGGCGGTGGAAGAACTGGTTCGGATCGCCGAGGAAGAAGCGTCGTGCGAACTGTGGGGCTTGCTCAAACGCCCCGACGAGAAGTTCGTCACCGAGCGTGCGTATGAGAATCCGAAGTTCGTCGAAGACCTCGTGCGCGACGTCGCGCAGCGTCTGAATGGGGACGAGCGGATCGTCGCGTATGTGCTCGAAGCCGAGAACTTCGAGTCGATTCACAATCACAGCGCATATGCGGTGATCGAGCGGGATAAGCGCGCGGGTTGATGCGCGCGCGTCGCCGGTCCGGTGATTGACGCCAATGAAAAGCCGCTTTGACAGGCGGCTTTTTTACGGCTTCGGAATTTTCAGTTCAGCGCGCGAGAGAGGTCAGATCCCAGCGTGGCTTCACCGTGAAAGCGTAGTCCTTACCCGATTGCTCGGGCCAGCGCTGCAATCGCAGCGCGCCGGCCAGCGCGATCATCGCGCCGTTGTCCGTGCAGAGCGACAAGTCCGGGTAGTGCACGTAGAAATTGCGCTTCTTCGCGGCGGCGGACAGCGCGTCGCGCAGTTGCCGGTTCGCGCCCACACCGCCGGCGACGACCAGCCGGTTGAGCTTGGTCCGCTTGAGCGCGGCCAGCGATTTCGCCGCCAGCACTTCCACCGCTGCGTCGACGAACCCGCGCGCCAGATCGGCTTTCGCCTGCTCGCAGATGTTGGCGCCGCCGAGTTTTTTCGCGTGCGTGAGGACCGCGGTCTTCAGGCCGCTGAAGCTAAAATCGAGGTCGCCGGAATGCAGCATCGGGCGCGGCAGCACCACCGCGCCGGGCGTGCCGAATTCCGCCATGCGCGAGACTTCCGGGCCGCCCGGATAACCGAGGCCGAGCAGCTTGGCGGTTTTGTCGAACGCTTCGCCGGCGGCGTCGTCAAGGGTTTCGCCGAGTGTTTCGTAGACGCCCACATCCGTCACGCGCATGAGTTGCGTGTGACCGCCGGACACTAGCAGCGCGACGAACGGAAACGGCGGCGGCTCATCCACCAGCAACGGCGACAGCAAGTGCCCTTCGAGGTGGTGGATGCCGATGGTCGGCTTGTCCCACGCCATTGCCAGCGAATTGGCGACGCTCGCGCCGACCAGCAGCGCGCCCGCGAGCCCCGGCCCTTGTGTGTAGGCAATGGCATCGATGTCGCCGCGTGCCACGCCGGCGCGCGCCATCACCTCTTCGAGCAGCGGCAGCGCGCGCCGGATGTGATCGCGCGACGCCAGTTCCGGCACGACCCCGCCGTACTCCCGATGCATCGCGATTTGCGAATGCAGCGCGTGCGCCAGCAGCCCGCGCTCCGTGTCGTAGAGAGCGAGACCGGTTTCGTCGCAGGAGCTTTCGATGCCGAGTACGAGCATGATGGTTGGGTTTGAGCGGACGCGCGAATGACAGGCACGGCGGCGCCCCAAATGAAAAGGCCAGCCTGAAAGTATAGCAGTGCGGGCAACGCGCCGCAGACGCACGGGTACAATGCGGCCCCATGGAATCCTTCGATATCGCGGTGATCGGCGCAGGCGCGGCCGGCATGATGTGCGCGGCGGTGGCCGGGCAACTCGGCCGTCGCGTGGTGCTGATCGACCACTCGCAGCGTCTCGCGGAAAAGATCCGCATCTCCGGCGGCGGCCGTTGCAACTTCACGAACCTGTACGCGGGGCCGGCCAACTACCTGTCGGCGAATCCGCATTTCTGCCGCTCGGCGCTCGCGCGCTATACGCCGCGCGACTTCATGGCGCTGCTCAAGCGCCACCATGTGACGTGGCACGAGAAGCACAAGGGGCAACTGTTCTGCGACCAGTCGAGCGACGCGGTCATCAACGTGCTGAAGCACGAGTGCGACGCCGGCCGCGTGGCATGGCGCACGCCGCTGTCGGTCGAGGCGGTGCGTCAGGACGCGCACGGCCGCTTCACGCTGGACACGCTGTCGGGTCCCATCACCACGCGCGCGCTCGTGATCGCGACGGGCGGCCTGTCGATTCCCAAGATCGGCGCCACGGATTTCGCCTACCGTCTTGCCAAGCAGTTCGGCCACAAGCTGATCGACACCCGTCCCGCGCTGGTGCCGCTGACCTTCGCGCCGGCCGATTGGGCGCCGTTCGCGCCGCTCTCCGGCGCGTCGCTCGAAGTGCAACTGGCAACCGGCAACAAAAAGACCGGCGCCGAGTTCAACGAGGATCTGCTGCTCACTCACCGCGGCCTGTCGGGCCCGGGCGTTCTGCAAATCTCGACCTACTGGCAACCCGGCGAACCGATTTACATCAACCTGCTGCCGGAGCGCGACGCGACGGACGCGCTGCTGGCAGCGAAGACCGGCACGAAGCGCCAGATCGCCAATCTGCTGTCCGAATGGGTGCCGCAACGGCTTGCCCACGTCTGGCTGGAAACTCACCGGATTCCCGCCGAAGCCCGCGTGGCCGATCTGCCGGACAAAACGCTGCGCCGCATCGGTGAGGCGCTGTCGCGCTGGACCCTCACGCCGAACGGCACCGAAGGCTATCGCAAGGCCGAGGTGACGCGCGGCGGCGTGGATACGCGCGACCTGTCGTCGTCGACGATGATGAGCGCGCGCGCGCCTGGGCTGTATTTCATTGGCGAAGCAGTCGACGTGACCGGTTGGCTCGGCGGCTACAATTTCCAGTGGGCGTGGGCCTCGGGTGTGGCGGCCGGCCAGGCGTCCGCGGAGTATGCACAGGGGGCTTGACGGCGCAGTAGCTTTGTGAGAAAGCTCTGCTATACTCCTGAACCTTTACAAAGTTCCGTTATTGAAAAATGACGATCCTCCGCGTAAAAGACAACGAGCCGTTTGAAGTTGCCATGCGCCGGTTCAAGCGCACCATGGAGAAAACCGGCCTACTGACCGAACTTCGCGCTCGCGAGTTTTACGAAAAGCCTACGGCCGAGCGCAAGCGCAAGAAGGCCGCTGCGGTCAAGCGTCATTTCAAGCGTCTGCGTGGCCAGATGCTGCCAAAGAAGTTCTACTGATTCTGGCGTTGCCGCGGTTCCGGTCGATCGGAGCGGCGACATCCAACCGGTGACGGCACGCGAGATGCCATCACGGAAAACACGGCCCTTCGGGCCAGTCGGCAGGGTCGCATCCACTACGCACATTGCGCCAACCCGCTTGAGGAAGCAGTCCCCAAGCGGGTATTCGTGTTGATGCTGTCGACCCGGCCGATTTTTCAACTTTCAACGCATTCAGGTGAGTGATGAGTCTCAAGGACCGGATCAACGACGATATGAAAGCTGCCATGCGGGCGCGCGAGACCGAGCGTCTCGGCACGATCCGCCTGCTGCTCGCCGCCATCAAGCAACGCGAAGTCGACGAGCGCGTGACCCTCGACGACACCGCGATCACCACGGTCATCGACAAGATGATCAAGCAGCGCAAGGACTCGATCAGCCAGTTCGAAGCCGCCGGCCGTACGGATCTGGCCGACAAGGAAAAGGCCGAGCTGGCAATCCTGTCCGCTTACATGCCGGAACAGATGTCCGAAGCGGAAATCGTTGCCGAAGTCCAGGCAGCGGTTGCGCAAACCGGCGCGGCCGGCCCGCAGGACATGGGCAAGGTGATGGGCGTGCTGAAGCCGAAGCTGGCTGGCCGTGCCGACATGACCGCCGTGTCGGCGCAAGTCAAAGCCGCGCTCGCGAAGTAATGTCCGTTTTGTCCGGCCTGCGCGCGCCGTCGCTCGACCGCGCGCGCAGCGTTGAGCTTTTTAGGTAGCGTCATTTACTGTGATTCCACCGTCATTCCTGCAGGACCTGCTCAACCGCGTCGATATCGTCGACGTGGTCGGCCGGTATGTGCAGTTGAAAAAGGGCGGCGCGAACTTCATGGGGCTGTGCCCGTTTCACAACGAGAAGAGCCCCTCGTTTACGGTTAGTCCGACTAAACAGTTTTACCACTGCTTCGGCTGCGGCGCGCATGGGACGGCCATCGGTTTTCTGATGGAGCACGTGGGCTCGTCGTTTCCGGAGGCGGTCAACGAGCTGGCGCAATCGGTAGGTTTGACCGTGCCCAACGAGCCGTCGCCGGGTTATGGCGGCGGTTCCGGCGGCTATGCGCCGGGGGCTTCCAAGGCCGTCACCACGGCGCTTTCCGATGTGATGCAGACCGCCTGCGACTTTTACCGCAAGCAGTTGCGCGGCGCGCCGAGCGCGATCCAGTATCTGAAGAAGCGCGGCTTGACCGGCGAGATCGCGGCCCGTTTCGGCCTGGGTTATGCCCCGGACGGCTGGCAGAGTCTCGAAGCGGCCTTTCCGAATTATCGCGACGATGCGCTGGTAGAGTCGGGTCTCGTGATCGTCAGTGAAAAGTCCGATGCACAGGGGCAGAACCGTCGCTATGACCGCTTTCGCGAGCGGATCATGTTCCCGATACGCAACGTGAAGGGGCAGGTGATCGGCTTCGGCGGCCGCGTGCTGGATGGCGGCGAACCGAAATATTTGAATTCGCCCGAAACGCCTCTATTTAACAAAGGCAGCGAACTGTACGGGCTGTTCGAAGCGCGTCTGGCGATTCGCGAACAGCACTACGTGCTGGTGGTGGAAGGCTACATGGACGTGGTCGCGCTGGCCCAATTGGGGTTTCAGAACGCGGTCGCCACGCTCGGCACGGCCTGCACGCCGGTTCATGTGCAGAAACTGATGCGCCAGACCGACACGGTCATCTTCAGTTTCGACGGTGATTCGGCGGGCCGGCGCGCCGCGCGTCGCGCGCTGGATGCGTGCCTGCCGCACGCGGCGGACAACCGGACCATCCGCTTCCTGTTTTTGCCCTCCGAGCACGACCCGGACAGCTACGTGCGCGAGTTCGGTACCGAGGCGTTCGCCGAGCAGGTCGAACGGGCGATGCCGCTGTCGCAGTTCATGCTCAATGAGGTGCTGACCGGCAAGGAGCTGGATCAGCCTGAAGGCAAGGCCCGCGCGCTGTTCGACGCCAAGCCGCTGCTACAGGCGCTGCCGGCCAATGCGCTGCGCGCGCAGATCATGCATATGTTTGCCGACCGGCTCGATGTGCCGTTCGAAGAGGTCGCCGCGCTTTGCGAGGTCGATTCGCGCATCGCGGCCGCCGCGCGTCTCGCGCCGGCCCGCAAGGACCGCCGCAGCGTGACGGGGATCGAGGAAAAGACGTTGCGCAATCTTGTGATGTATCCGCGCACGGTGGCGGTGCTCGATGAGGACGCCGAACAGGCGTTGCTCAGCGTGACCCGCCACGGCGAGTTGTTCGAAGAAGTGACGACGCACGCACGGGCGCTGGGCGATTCGGCGGAGTTTCAGTTGCTCTCCGACCTATTGCGAAACGGCGCAAACGCCCCAACTTTCGAGGAAATCTTTCGCAAAATTCTAGACTATGATGAAAATGTCCGGGATTTGCTGCTGAAAGACCCGGAGGACCCGGCCATCATCGAGGAGCGGCGCGAGCAGGAACGGATCGTCGGCGAGGAATTGAAGGCTGCGATCCTGAAGATGCGGTACGACGCTTATTGCGATCGGCTTGAGCAGCTTTCGCGGCAATCCCGGCATACGCCGGAAGAGTTTGCGGAGCTTTCGGAATTGAATCGGAAACGGGCTGACATGAAGCGTCAGCTAGGTCTGTAAGGGAGAGGCCAGAAACCTGGGTGGTATAATAAAAGGTTTCTAGCGGTTTGTTTTTTCACGGGTTTTCCTAGCAAAGGCGAAAAGGCGATGCGATGGCAAAGACTACAGGCGGAAATCACGCAACCGGCACACGCTCGAAGGAGCCGACCAGAAAGGTCACCGAGGCCAGGCTAGCTTCTTCCGCCCGAAAAACGTCTGCTGTCAGTGTTGCACCGGCTGCCGGGAAGAAATCTTCGACCACTTCGGCGGTGAAAGCGGATTCAGTCGGGGCGGCGAAAGCCGTGTCGCAGGCTGCGAAGCGGTCAAGGGTCAGAAGCGCAAGGGAAGCGGCTGCCGCGCAGGACGATGCGGTAGTGCGCGAGACTCCAGTATCCACGGTTCTGCCGGCTGTTGTCCACCAGCCGCGGGTCGAGACTACAGCCGGTACGGCGAACTCCATGACGAAAAAGCTGAACGAAGTACCCGTCGATGACGATGCAACCCAGGCCGAAGACACTCCCGCCGCTGCACCGGGCAAAGTGGAAAAGGTCAAGGCTCGCGATCGTCGTGCAAAGGAAAAAGCGCTGCTGAAAGATGCATTCGCGTCATCGCAGCCGGGCACGGTGGAGGAACTCGAAGAGCGCCGCTCCAAACTGCGCGCGCTGATCAAGCTCGGCAAGGAGCGCGGCTTCCTCACGTACGCTGAAATCAACGACCACCTCCCGGACAATTTCACCGAGACCGAGGCGATCGAAGGCATCATCAGCACGTTCAACGACATGGGCGTGGCCGTCTACGAGCAAGCCCCCGACGCTGAAACGCTGCTGCTGAACGACAACGCGCCCGCCGCTTCGTCCGACGACGAAGTGGAAGAGGAAGCAGAAGTTGCGCTTTCCACGGTCGACTCCGAATTCGGTCGCACCACCGACCCGGTCCGCATGTACATGCGTGAAATGGGCACGGTCGAGCTGCTCACGCGCGAAGGCGAGATTGAAATCGCCAAGCGGATCGAAGACGGCCTGAAGCACATGGTGATGGCCATCTCCGCGTGTCCGACCACGATCGCCGACATCCTCGCGATGGCCGAGCGCGTCGCGAACGAGGAAATCCGCATCGACGAACTGGTCGACGGTCTGATCGACGCCAACGCGGAAGACGCGGACGGCTTCTCCGCGCAAGAGGCGG
The DNA here is from genome assembly GCF_046026895.1 of Paraburkholderia sediminicola. Taxonomy (GTDB): domain Bacteria; phylum Pseudomonadota; class Gammaproteobacteria; order Burkholderiales; family Burkholderiaceae; genus Paraburkholderia; species Paraburkholderia sediminicola_C. The sequence goes on along the minus strand of NZ_JAQQEU010000025.1, from coordinate 2,954 downwards.
AAGCGATCGAGAGCGAGGACGAGGCAGTCGAGGAAGAGGACGAAGAAGACGAGGAAGACGACGACGGTACCGCGCAAGCCACGGCCAACGCCGCGCAGATGGAAGCGCTCAAGCGCGCGTCGCTCGAAAAATTCGCGATGATCAGCGAATGGTTCGACAAGATGCGTCGCGCGTTCGAGAAGGAAGGCTACAAGTCCAAGTCGTACCTCAAGGCGCAGGAAACGATCCAGAACGAGCTGATGACGATTCGCTTCACCGCGCGTACGGTCGAGCGCCTGTGCGATACGCTTCGCGCGCAAGTGGACGAGGTGCGTCAGGTCGAGCGTCAGATCCTGCATACGGTGGTCGACAAGTGCGGGATGCCGCGTGCGGAATTCATCGCGCGCTTCCCGGGCAGCGAAACGGATCTCGAGTGGGCCGACAAGATCGTCGCTGAAGGACACGCGTATAGCGCGATCCTCACGCGCAACATTCCGGCAATCCGCGAACAGCAGCAACGTCTGCTGGATCTGCAAGCGCGTGTCGTGCTGCCGCTGAAGGACCTGAAGGAAACCAACCGCCAGATGGCGGCCGGCGAACTGAAAGCGCGCCAGGCGAAGCGCGAAATGACCGAGGCGAATTTGCGTCTCGTGATCTCGATCGCGAAGAAGTACACGAACCGTGGTCTGCAGTTCCTCGACCTGATTCAGGAAGGCAACATCGGCCTGATGAAGGCGGTGGACAAATTCGAATATCGTCGTGGCTACAAGTTCTCTACGTATGCGACGTGGTGGATTCGCCAGGCCATTACGCGTTCGATTGCCGACCAGGCGCGCACGATCCGGATTCCGGTTCACATGATCGAAACGATCAACAAGATGAACCGCATCTCGCGGCAGATCCTGCAGGAAACCGGCCTCGAGCCGGATCCGGCAACGCTGGCCGAGAAGATGGAAATGCCGGAAGACAAGATCCGCAAGATCATGAAGATCGCGAAGGAGCCGATCTCGATGGAAACGCCGATCGGTGACGACGACGATTCGCATCTGGGCGACTTCATCGAAGATACGAACACCGTCGCTCCGGCCGACGCCGCGCTGCATGCCAGCATGCGCGATGTCGTGAAGGACGTGCTCGACTCGCTGACGCCGCGCGAAGCGAAAGTGCTGCGCATGCGCTTCGGCATCGAGATGAGCACTGACCATACGCTCGAAGAAGTCGGCAAGCAGTTCGACGTGACGCGGGAGCGGATTCGTCAGATCGAGGCCAAGGCGTTGCGCAAGCTGCGTCACCCGAGCCGGTCGGATAAGCTGAAGTCGTTCCTCGAGGGGAATTGATCGAGGCCGGTCGTTCGTGGCGGATGATGTTGCGGTTGAAGGGGCTTCCCGGTTGTTTCGCGCAAGCGAAGCGGTTGCCGAGGCCCCTTTTTCGTGTAGTATGTCGGCCAACGAATGGGCCCGGCCTTCACGACCGGGTCTTTTTCTTGGGCCGGACGCCGTGTTGGTTGCAGGCAGCGGACTCATAATCCGCCTCCGAAAGGACATCGTCGGTTCGAATCCGACCCGGCCCACCAAGGTTTACTGAGCGTTTTCAGTCGCTTAGGGTTTTCCGCAAATGCGAAGTGTTTCCGCAAACGTAGTTGCACTCGCCTCAAGTTGACCCCATAAAAGCTGTAGCGGCGTTGCGATTTAGATCCGCCCGGGTTGCCTGCGACAAATCGGCGCCAGCAATCATAAGCGTACTAGACTCAGTACGTCAGGTCCGGGTATCGCCCCCTTTCCAATAGCCTCCCTCTTGTGGAGGCTATTTTCTTATGTGCGTATGGGCGTTACGATCGATTCCTGTCGGATCAACGCCGACATTCAAGACCCGGCAGAACGAGCTTAGGTTGTAGCGACTCGGCGGGCCGCCGCGACGGCGCGTATCGCTGAGCAGGGACCGGCTTGTCAAAGGGGGTGCAAAAGACGCTGCGTTGTCCGCGTGGTCATGGCAATTGATACACCGGGCAGCAATGTCAGGCAGCATGCGATTGTCGTCGCGTAAGTGCGCTACAAGCGCGCGCTGCCCGCTAAAAATCTCATATCCCAAGTCCATGGATCGACATGAAGCCGCGCCATTTGCCCCGGGTTTGACAGCAACCAAGAACAGGGCCGTCACCACGCGTATTGTGATGGCGGCCCGATTTAAGGCGCGCGCCATTAGTGGATTTGAATAGTGCTTGAGACGCTCGGTACTCCGTTCGTGTCGAGGGCGAATAACATGTAATAGCCGGGCACGGCGACTCCGGAATCGCCCGGAATATTCAACACATATTGGCCTGCCCTGCTCGGGCTAAAGGGTAACGGAATGCGTCGCTGCTCGTTGTTGAGCGAATGGGTTACCGACGATAGGCGCATCAGCACGAAGGCTTTAACCGTCCTGTCAGTGCTCACGGAGATCGACGAGCCGAGACTCGCGCTGGTGGGGGCCGACAAGATCTTAGGGCGTGACGCCAGTGAGCCGTCCGGATTGAAAAGATATGGCGGCGTCAGTATTTCGACGTCAGCGTGGTTGGTCGAACATCCCCCGCACAACCCCCCACCGCCGCTTAAAACGCGCCCGTCCGGCAAAAGCAGCGCGATACTGTGATAAGTGCGCGGCACACCTTGTTTCTGAAGCAGCGTAAACGTTTCAGTCTCGGGGCTCCAGATCTCTGGCGTCAGAACCGCCCCGTCGTCAGAGAAAGGCTGGGCACGGGTTTGACCGCCAACCACGACGACTTGGCCGCTCGGTAACGCAACGCTGTTGGCAAACGCGCGCGGATAGTTCATTGGAGCTATCGTGTGCGGGTTCACCGCTAGGTTGGTGCTATCTATAAATATTAATGTCGCGTTCCTCGTCGCGTCGGCGTCTTCGTAGCTAGGCGCACCACCGACCGCGAGGATTTTGCGGATGTCATACATGACCGCGTTGCCGTTCATCGCGTCCTTGTCCCG